>JAVJUV010000133.1:0-27888 GCA_040220415.1 Silicimonas sp. | reverse complement strand
GGGCTGTTACTTCACGGTCCTGCGCCAGGCGATGTCCGGTGACAGCGCGGATCCCGCGGGCCTTTACTTCGGCACGAACTCGGGATCGGTCTTCGCCTCGACCGACGAGGGCGAGACCTGGTCCGAGATCGCCCGCCACCTACCGACTGTCCTTGCCGTCGAGGTGCTGGAGCGGCATTGATGCGGGCATGGTCCCGCTTCTTGTCGTCTTGCTGTTTGGTGTTCTTGCCTATTCCTGGTGGAAGTGGCGCCATACCACGCTGACCGCGATGTGCCGCTGGCGGCAGGACCGCACGGCGGGCGACTGGGTCTGCGCGGCCTGCGGGGCGCGGACCGAAACCCGCGGCGGCAAGCACCCGACTGTCTGTCTGCGCAAAATTTAGCGATATTCAATGGCTTCTGCACGTGCCGTCCGCGAAAGCTTGACGGTCGCACGACGCTGCCTGCGCGCGCTTCGCTCACAACAAGGGCGAACGAGGGCAGACAGAAAAGGGAACACCATGTCTCGATCTTCAGGATTGCGGTTCATCACGGTGGGCGCGCTTGCGCTTCTGATGTCGGTGCCACTGACGCTGGTCAGCGGCGTCGTGCAGGACCGCGCCGACTACAGCCGCGAGACCGTGGCGACGCTGAGCGCCGAATGGGGCGGCGAGCAGTTGTTCAGCGGACCGCTGCTGAGCATCCCGGTGACCGAAGAGGTCACCTATGACCGGCGCCGCGAAGCTGTCGATGCCCTGACCGGGCTGACGCTGCGCGACGACAAGGGCAATCCGATCTTCGAGCACTACGAGGAAACCGTGACCGAGGACCGCCAGCCGATCTATCTCTATGCCGAGACATTCGACATGGAGATGACGACCGAAACCCAGACCCGCTATCGCGGTATCTTCGAAGTGCCGGTCTATACCGCCGATATCGGCATGACCTTCGATTTCGATCTGTCGTCGGCGGGCGACATGCTGACGGGCAAGGAGGTTGCGCACTGGGACGACGCGCACCTGCGCGTGTTCCTGTCGTCGAACAAGGCACTTCGCGGCGAGACGCTGCTGGAAGCCGATGGCCGCGTGCTGCGGCTGGAGCCGATCGCCTCGGGCAGAGAGGACCAGACCGGCATCATCGCCCGCGTGGGCGATCCGCGCGACATCTCGGGCTTCCGTTTGCAACTGGGCATCAACGGCGCGCAGACACTGGCGGCTGCCGCGACGGGACGCACCACAAGGTTCACGCTGAAAAGCGACTGGCCCGATCCCAGCTTCTACGGCGCGTTCCTGCCGGACACCTCGTCGGTGACCGAAACGGGGTTCGAAGCCACCTGGGTCGTGCCGCATCTTGCCCGGTCGCTGCCACAAATCTCGCGCAGCTATCCCGACACGGCAGCGCGACAGTCGGCCGGCATGGGTGTGAGGTTCATCACGCCCAACGACTTCTACCAGAAGGCCTGGCGCTCGGCCCGCTACGGCATCTTGTTCATCGCGCTGACCTTCCTGACGATCCTGATGTTGGAGCGCACCAGCGAGCGCCCCGCGCATCCCGTCCAGTATCTCATGGTGGGACTTGCCCAGTCGGTCTTCGTCCTGCTGATGGTCGCCTACGCCGAGCAGATCGGGTTCGGCTGGGCCTATCTGGTGGCTTCGGGTGCGACCATCGGACTTTTGTCCGTCTTCGGCGCGACCGCGCTGAAACTCGGGAAGAAGAACGGGCTGCTGACCGCCGTGCTGGTCACGGTTTACGGCGTGCTGTTCCTTATTCTGCGCAGTGCCGACTATGCGCTTCTGGCAGGCTCGACGCTGGCCTTCGTCGCCCTGGCGCTGACCATGTGGCTAACGCGGAACGAAGACTGGCAGGGGCCCGAGCGGTCAGGCAGGGGCTGGTCGCTGTTCCGAAGACCAAGTCCCCCGGTGTCAGAGCCCAGCGCCTGACGCCATCCGCGCCCGCCCGGCCACTCCCCCGGGCGGGCGTACCCGTTTCACAGCGTCTTGCGAAAGGTGAAACTTGTCGGGCGCTCGTAGCCCGGGTGCGCCGTCTCGGCCACTTTGCGGAACCCAAGCGCCCCGAAGGCGGCGTGGTTCCCGGTCAGCTCGATCCGGGTTTGCAGGGTCAGCGCCACGAGTCCGATCCGTCGTGCTTCGTCCTCGAAGAGAAGAACCAGCCGCCGCAGAATGCCCCGGCGCTGCCAGGCGGGGGCGACGGCGAGTTTCGAGAGATGGAGGTCCGTCCCTTCCACCGCGCCGAACCCGCAGGCGATGATCGTCGTGCCGCAGTGCGCGGTCGCCAGCATTTCCCGCGACGCCTTCTCCCGCAGGGTCTGCGCCGTCATCCGGTGCAGCGAGGACGGCGGATCGATCCGGCCCTCCATGTCCGCGAAGGCCTGCGCGAGCAGCGCCAGCACGTCGTCCCATTCACGGAACCCTTCCGGGCAGATGCCAAGAACGATCTCTTCCAGGGGCCGGACCTTTCAAGCAAGACGGTGCGTTCATAAGTATCTGACAGCAATCGAGGCACGAGGGAATACGGACGCGTCCATGAACACGTCATTCAGATCGCAAATCCGGTACAGTGTCGCGAGGGGCCGTCACTTTGTCAGGCGTCGCGTGTCGCCTGGCTGGCGCCTTCCCCTGGGGGTCGTTCTGATTTTGCTGGGGCTGGTTGGTTTTCTGCCGGTCCTGGGGTTCTGGATGATCCCGCTGGGCATCGCGGTGGCCGCGATGGACCTGCGGCGCTTTCGAAAGGGCTGGAACGGGGCTTCCAAGCCCGGCGCCGATGTGGCTCACTCGAAGTCCGAGGAGAAACGCGATGACCACACCGGAACCCCCTGACGCCGACGCCCGCCGCGCCATCGAACCCGTTATCTGCTATCCGACCGATACTTTGCCACAACCTGACATGGCGGCTTATGTTCAGGCGGTCGCGGCCTATCGCGTGGTGGATCGGGTCATCGTTCCGCCGCGCGAGGCAAGGGCGTTTCGCGTTCCGGCGGGCGGCGCCTTTCGGATCACATCCGTCGAAGGTCCGCAGGTTGGCGATCTGAACCTCTGGAATGTGGCCGATCCGACCGAACGCTTCTTTTCCGGCAAGACGCGCGCGCTGCACGGCACCCACGTCACGACCGGTGAGCGGCTCTGGTCGACCCTGCCGTTCCTGCGGCCGATGGCGACGATCGTCGAGGACACGCTGGACTGGTACGGCATCGACGCCTACGGCGGCGGCGTGCACGACGTGATCGGCACCCGCTGCGATCCCTATACCGGGCGGCTTCTGTCGGGGGACGACTATCACCACTGCTGCCACTCGAACCTGACCCGCGCCTTTGCGGATGCCACAGGCATGGCGCTGGCCGAGGCCGAGATGCACGTCCACGACGTGCTGAACGTCTTCATGTGCACCGGGTTCACGCGCGACACCGGGCAATATTTCATGAAGGCCTCGCCGGTGCGTCCGGGCGACCACATCACTTTCTTGGCCGAGATCGACCTTCTGGGCGCGCTGTCGGCCTGTCCCGGCGGTGACTGCGGGTCCGAGCATTCCTCGGACATAGCATCCTGTCATCCCCTGAAGGTCGAGATTCTGGACGGCACGCCGCCGGAAGGCTGGGTTTCGCCCCCTGTCAACGGGTACGACCGCAGCCACGGGCGCTGAGGCGCGGCGACCGAAGGCTGTTTCACGCCCCGGCGAATGCCGCTTCCAGGGCGATCTCCACCATGTCCCCGAAGCTCTTTTCACGCTGTTCGGACGGCAGCGCCTCGTGCGTGATCAGGTGATCGCTGACCGTCAGAACCGTCAGGGCGCGGCGCTGGTACCGGGCGGCAAGGATATAGAGTTCCGCCGCTTCCATCTCGACGCCCAGGATGCCGTGGCGCGTCATCTGTTCATTGAGATCGGAGCGTTCGTCGTAGAACACGTCCGAGGAATAGACGCCGCCCACGTGTACCGGCACAACCTTCCGGATGGCGGCGTCGGCAGCGGCTTTCAAAAGCCCCCAATCCGCCGCCGGCGCAAAGTTCAGTTCCCGGAAGATGCCGCTGGACGGTGTCGAGATCGTCGAGGCGGTCATCGCCAGAATCACGTCGCGCACCTTCACCTGTTCCTGCATCCCCCCGCACGAGCCGATGCGGATCAGCGTCTGGCAGCCGTAGTCCTTGATCAGTTCGTTCGCATAGATCGAGAGCGACGGCATCCCCATGCCCGAGCCCTGGATCGTCACCCGGTGCCCCTTCCACGTGCCCGTGAACCCCAGCATGCCGCGCACGTCGTTGACCAGCCGCGCATCGGTCAGAAACGTCTCGGCCGCCCAGCGCGCGCGATAGGGATCGCCCGGCATCAGAACGGTTTCCGCGATATCGCCGGGCGCGGCGCCGATGTGGATTGTCATGGGGTGTGGGCTCCGTCAGGGTTTCGGCACCAGCCTAACGCGGTCCGACTGGGCGGGAAACCGTCTGTATGCGGAACGTTGGTGTCCAAACCTGTGCCGGCCTTGGCCCGGCGCAATGCGGACTGGAGAATCATTCGGATTGATCGACCTGAGATGGAACCGGAGCCCGGCAAACCCGGAACCATTTGTACGCTTTCGCGAACCGGATTTTTTCCCGGCCGGACGGCATGAACAAAAAAATGCCGACAATGCGCCGCATTGTCGACACCATTATTAACAAACCTCGAAACCGACCCGCACAAGGTCAGAACCGGCAGTTACTCACACACACTCACTCACAAACCCCGGGCAGACGCGAACATTTCCACCCGAATGTTCGCGTCTGCATCCGTGCAGGTACCAGACTTTCGTCTGAACTCGTTACTCTCTTGAACACAACATCTACCCGTCCGATGCACCCAATCTGACCCAGGCAGCGATTCTGAACAATTCCTTAAATTTTTACCTTGATAGGGTTATTTTTCATACGTCTTCGGATGATTTTTCACCCATCATACCGGCGACGTGAAATCGACGGTCGAGCCCAGGAATGGTCTGATCCGCAAACCGGGCGCCCCACCACGAAAGTGACTATTCCGCCGCGACAGCCGCCGGATCGGCCAGCGCGACGATGTCGAACATGATCCGGTTCAGTTCGAAATCCTTGGGAGTATAGACGCGCGCAACACCCATCGCGCGCAGCCGGCGGGCGTCGACCTCGGGGATGATCCCACCCACCACCAGCGGCACTTCGCCAAGGCCCGCGGCGTTCATTTCAGCCAGCGTTTCCTCGATCAGCGGCAGATGGCTGCCCGAGAGGATCGACAGGCCGACCACGTGGGCGCCTTTCTCTCTGGCAGCGGCCACGATCTCGGAGGGTGTCAGCCGGATGCCTTCGTAGGTGATGTCCATGCCGGCGTCGCGGGCGCGGGACGCTATCTGTTCGGCGCCGTTGGAATGACCGTCCAGACCCGGCTTGCCCACCAGGAATTTCAACCGTTCGCCCAGCTTCGCCGACACCGCGTCCACGGCAGAGCGGATCTCTTCCAGCCCCTCTGTGCGGTTCGAGGGCGCGCGCGCCACGCCTGTCGGCGCGCGGTACTGGCCGAAGACGCCGCGCACCACGTCGCCCCACTCGCCGGTCGTCGCCCCGGCGCGGGCGGCCGCCAGCGAGGGTTCCATCACGTTCCGGCCTTCGGCACAGGCGCGACGCAGGTCGTCCAGCGCCGATTTGACGGCGGTCTCGTCACGTGCCTCCCTCCACGCGACGAGACGCGCCACCTGGTCGGCTTCCGCATCCGCGTCCGCGACCATGATCGCCTCGGGACCCGAGGTCAGGGGCGAGGGTTCCCCCGTTTCGAACTTGTTGACCCCGACGACGACGGTTGCCCCGGCCTCGATCCGGCCGATCCGCTCGGCATTGGCCTCGACCAGCCGGGATTTCATGTACTCGATCGCCTCGACCGCACCGCCCATCGCGTCGATATGGGCCAGTTCGGCGCGCGCTCCTGCCTTCAGGTCCTCGACCTTGGCATTGACGACGGGATTACCGTCGAACAGGTCGCCGTATTCCAGAAGGTCGGTCTCGTAGGCCAGGATTTGCTGCATCCGAAGCGACCATTGCTGGTCCCAGGGGCGGGGCAGGCCCAGCGCTTCGTTCCAGGCGGGAAGCTGCACGGCGCGGGCGCGGGCATTCTTCGAAAGCGTGACGGCCAGCATTTCCAGAAGGATGCGGTAGACGTTGTTCTCGGGTTGCTGTTCGGTCAGGCCCAGCGAGTTGACCTGAACGCCATAGCGGAAGCGGCGGAACTTCTCGTCCTCGACGCCGTAGCGCTCGCGGCAGATCTCGTCCCAGAGTTCCGTGAAGGCGCGCATCTTGCAGAGCTCGGTCACGAAACGGATGCCGGCGTTCACGAAAAAGCTGATGCGACCCACCATCTCGGGGAAGTGTTCGGGCGAAACCTTGTCTTTCAGATCGTCCAGCACCGCCTGCGCCGTAGCCAGCGCATAGGCCAGCTCCTGTTCCGGCGTCGCGCCCGCCTCTTGCAAGTGGTATGAACAGACGTTCATCGGATTCCAGCGGGGCAGGTTCTGGCGCGTATAGGCCGCGATATCGGTGATCATGCGCAGGCTGGGGCGGGGCGGGCAGACATAGGTGCCGCGCGACAGGTATTCCTTGATGATGTCGTTCTGAACGGTGCCCTGCAGCTTCGAGACATCCGCGCCCTGTTCTTCCGCAACCGCGATGTAGAGCGCCAGCAGCCAGGGCGCGGTGGCGTTGATCGTCATCGAGGTGTTCATCTGGTCGAGCGGGATATCGGCGAACAATGTCCGCATGTCGCCCAGATGCGCCACGGGCACGCCGACCTTGCCGACCTCGCCGCGCGCCAGCCGGTGATCGCTGTCGTATCCCGTTTGCGTCGGCAGATCGAAGGCAACGGACAGGCCCGTCTGCCCCCTGGCAAGGTTGCCGCGATAGAGCGCATTCGACGCCCTGGCCGTCGAATGGCCGGCGTAGGTGCGGAAAAGCCAAGGGCGATCTTTCTGTACGGGCATCGACGAAACCTGAGAGCAATAAATCTTACAGAATGCAGCCATATCCGAAATAATCTTGCGCGACAAGATGCTGCGTCGGCATTGCTGCGATGCAGTGGCAGGCGTGCGGAACCGCCCGGCGAAACACTTGCCCGGCACGACGGCCTTACATTCGGATTGCGGGAAAAGCGGTTTGCCTGCAAATATTTGCGGATGACGCAGACCGTAGAGTTGCCAGTTTGGCTTCTGATCCTGATTCTTCTTTTTGCCGCGGTCACTGCGTCGACCCATCTGTTGTTCCCGTCGGTCCGCTGGTTCTTTCGTCGCCGGGCCGAGCGGATCGTGGCCGAACTGAACAAGCGGCTCGAGCGTCCGATCCAGCCGTTCAAGCTGTTGCGCCGCCAGGACATGATCCAGCGCGTGATCTACGATCCCGAAGTGGTGCGCGCGGCGGGTGACTATGCGCACGAGCGCGGCGTGCGAGAGGACGTCGGGTTCGAAAAGGCGCGCGATTATGCCCGCGAGATCGTGCCGTCCTTCAGCGCGAGTGCCTATTTCGGCGTGGCCATCCGGCTGGCGCGATGGGTCGCCAACAAGCTTTTCGACGTCAGGCTGCACCGCGTCGACGAGGCCGCGCTGTCCGGGATCGACCGGAACGCGACGGTGGTTTTCGTCATGAATCACAGGTCGAACTTCGACTACGTTCTGGTCACCTACCTGGCGGCCCAGCAATCGGCGCTGTCCTACGCCGTGGGCGAGTGGGCGCGAATCTGGCCCTTGTCGCGGCTGATCCGTGCGATGGGAGCCTATTTCATCAGGCGGCAGTCGCGAAACGCGCTGTATCGCAAGGTCTTGTCCATCTACGTGCAGCGCGCGACCGAGGCCGGAGTCACCCAGGCCGTGTTCCCCGAGGGCGGGTTGTCCCGCACCGGTGCGGTGGGCGAGCCGAAGCTGGGCATCCTCAGCTACATCGTCGATGGCTGGCGGCGGGACGGGCATGACGTGGTTTTCATCCCGATCTCACTGAACTACGACCGCGTGGTCGAAGACCGGGTTCTGGTCGCCGCCGGACGGACCGGCAAGCGGCGGTTCCGTGCGTCCATCCCCGAAGGCATCGTGTTCTCGTTGCGCTATCTGCGCCGCCGGATGATGGGAAAGGTCGGACGGTTCGGCGTCGCCGGCGTAACCTTCGGGCGGCCGGTGTCGCTGAGCCAGATGGAGAAAGAAGCGCCGCACGATCTTGTGGATGTCCTGGCAGAGAGGCTGATCCGCGATATCAGGTCGGCCATCCCCGTGGTCAACGCACCGTTGCTGACCGCGTCCCTTCTGGCGCTTGGCGGATCGGGCGACCTGGACGCGATCCTGACGAAGACCGAAGAACTGCGTGCGGGAATGCCCGAGGGCACGGCCGACTTTGCCCTTCCCGCCGGAGATCTTGCCGCATGGCAGCGTGAACTGGATATCCTCGTTCTGCGGGACATCCTGGCGAAGGAAGGTCAGACCTACCGGATCGCGGAAGTGCATCTTGCGGCTTATTACGCGAACTCGATCAAGGCCCATCTGGACGCGGAAACGGTATCGGCCATTCCAGATGTGTTTCCCGCCAAGGGAACGGAAAAGACATAAAATTACAAAAGTGCTAATTTTCTGTTTGCAAAGTTGCGCGGCCATCTCTAGTTGATTCTGCAACACAGCGGCGATTCTGCGCCGCAGCAGCGCCGATCAGGAGGGAGCGATGGCCTTGGATACGAATGCGACGACTGCGACCCATGACGCGCCGGTGAAGGATCTTTACGACGTGGGCGAGATGCCTCCCCTGGGCCATCTGCCCGAGAAGATGCACGCCTGGGCGATCCGCCGCGAACGCCACGGCGAGCCCGACCAGTCCTTCCAGCTTGAAGTCGTGGACGTCAAGAAACCGGACAGCCACGAGGTTGTCGTTCTCGTGATGGCCGCCGGCGTCAACTACAACGGCGTCTGGGCGGGCCTCGGTATTCCGATCAGCCCTTTCGACGTGCACGGCGCCGACTATCACATCGCCGGTTCCGATGCCTCGGGTATCGTCTGGGCCGTGGGCGACAAGGTCAAGCGCTGGAAGGTCGGTGACGAGGTCGTTATCCACTGCAACCAGGACGATGGCGACGACGAGGAATGCAACGGCGGCGATCCGATGTTCTCGCCCAGCCAGCGGATCTGGGGCTACGAGACGCCGGACGGTTCGTTTGCGCAGTTCACTACCGTGCAGGCCCAGCAACTGATGCCGCGTCCGAAGCACCTGACATGGGAAGAAAGCGCCTGTTACACGCTGACGCTTGCCACCGCCTACCGCATGCTGTTCGGTCATCACCCGCACGAGCTGAAGCCGGGACAGAACGTCCTGGTCTGGGGCGCGTCGGGCGGCCTGGGGTCTTATGCGATCCAGTTGATCAATACCGCCGGCGCCAACGCCATCGGCGTGATCTCGGAAGAGGACAAGCGCGACTTCGTCATGGACCTGGGGGCGAAGGGCGTCATCAACCGCAAGGATTTCAACTGCTGGGGCCAACTGCCCACGGTCAATACGCCGGAATACAAGGAATGGTTCGCCGAGGTCCGCAAGTTCGGCAAGGCGATCTGGGACATCACCGGCAAGGGCGTGAACGTGGACATGGTCTTCGAACACCCCGGCGAGGCGACCTTTCCGGTTTCGACTTTCGTAGTGAAGAAGGGCGGCATGGTCGTGATCTGCGCTGGCACGACGGGCTATAACCTGACCCTGGATGCGCGGTATCTCTGGATGCATCAGAAGCGCATCCAGGGAAGCCACTTCGCGCATCTCAAGCAGGCAGCTGCGGCGAACAAACTGATGGTCGACCGGCGTCTGGACCCCTGCATGTCCGAGGTCTTCTCGTGGGCCGACATTCCGGCGGCGCATGTGAAGATGCGCCGGAACGAGCACAAACCAGGGAACATGGCGGTTCTGGTGCAGGCCCCGCGAACTGGATTGCGCACCCTGGAAGACACGCTTGAAGCGAGTGTTTCCAGATAAGAAACAGACTGTTTCTGGGCCTTTGATTCGCGTCGCACCCATAGTGCGGCGCGTTTCCCCTTGTGGATAAATATCAATGAAATAAGCCTTTTCAGGCTTTTGAGGAATTCTTCCTCGCTATTTTAGGGGAGTTGTATTTGGTGAATTCGGCATCAGCAAATTACATGCTAAAGTTGTATTAAGGTTTCGTTAACCTTTGCAAATGAGAGTGCCAATGACAAATGAATGGATGCTCGACGTTCTTGCGGACCTACGGACATTCTCGGTTGAGAACGGTCTGACCGTTACCGGAAAGCAGATAGATCTCGCGATGGCTGTCGCAGCCGCCGAGATCGCGTCGGTCAAGGGGATGGCGCCCGCAATGGCGCATCAGGGCGTTGCCGATGCTGGCAGACTACATCGAAAAGCTGCAGCGGGTGCAAACCCTAGGCGAACTCAATGACTGCGTCGTCGCCTTGCGCGACGTCTTGGATGTCGAGCATGTCGTCTATCACTCGGTCAACTCGACAGGCGAACAATACGCGGCTCTGACCTATTCTCCCGATTGGGTGGAGCGATACCTGGCGCAGGACTATGCGCGCATCGATCCGGTGGTTCAGTCCTGCTATCGGCGATTTCATCCGGTGCAATGGAAGCAGCTGGACTGGTCCGGCAAGATAGCCCGGAACTTTCTTGGCGAAGCCGTCGACAACGGCGTCGGGCTCCAGGGGTTTTCGGTTCCGATCCGCGGTCCTTCCGGTCAGTTTGCCCTTTTCTCGGTCAGCGACAACGCCAGCGACGATGCCTGGCAGAAATACTCCAAGGAACACACGGCCGAGCTGATCCTCGTTTCGCACTACATCAACCAGAAGGCGCTGGAGCTGGAGCGCGGCTCGGACATCCTCGAGGCCCCCAGCCTCAGCCCGCGGGAAACCGATGCGCTGACCATGCTGGCCCTTGGCTACAGCCGGGCCCAAGCCGCCGAGGCCCTTTCGATTTCCGAGCATACCCTGCGCGTCTACATCGAGAGCGCGCGATTCAAGCTGGCTGCCTCCAATACCACGCACGCCGTGGCGCGTGCGCTGTCGTCCGGATTGTTAATGTTCTGACAACCGGACCGGACGGGCAGTTCCCGCCTCTTTAAGTCCAGCCGCCTACGACCCTTTCTGCCATCAAGCGCAGGAGGGGCCCGATGCTTCGTTATCTCTACGCCGACCAGCTTCAACAGTTTCCGCGTCTTGCCGACAGCATGTTCCGCGACCGCGCCCGGCAGTTCCGCACGCGCCTGAACTGGGACGTCACGGTTCATCCCGACGGAACCGAGCGCGACGACTACGACAGGCTCAACCCCCTTTATGTCATCCGGGAAGACGCGATGGGTCGCCACGGCGGATCGATGCGCTTTCTGCCGACGACCGGGCGAACGATGGTGAACGATCATTTCCGCGACCTGACCGACGGTGTCGAAATTCGCAGCCCGTTCATCTGGGAATGCACCCGCTTTTGCCTGGCGCCGGGCGCCGATGCGCGGGTCTCGGCGGCACTCATGCTGGGCGGGCTTGAACTGGGTCTTGGCGCGCACCTGACACATGCCGTCGGCGTCTTCGATGCGCGGATGATCCGCATCTACCGCCGGCTTGGCTGGGGCCCGATCATCCTTGGAAGCAAGGGCCAAGGCCGCGAGAGGATCAGTGTCGGTCTGTGGTGCTTCGAAGCCGGTCTTCGCCCACGTCTTCTGTCCCGTGCAGGGATTTCGGACGAGGTGTCGCGCCTCTGGCACGCCCGCGCTTTCGGCGCCGGGGATGCCCCGATCTTTTCGAAGTCGGCCTGATCGCGAAAGTCGCCGGGCGGGCCCGTGCCTACTGGCAGGCCGGCATCCTTGCCGCTAGGGTCCGGCCATGTCACTGCCCCTCATTTCTTTTTCCGAAGATCAGGCCGAAGCCTTCGACCGCATCGCCGAGGTGCTGAAGTCTGCGGGCGTGGATATCGAGGAAAGCATGACCCTGCCCAGAACCGAGGATGGGCAGGGCGCCCTGGCCATCGTCGGAAAGGCGGGCTCGGGCAAGACGATGCTGCTGGCGCGATTGGCCGAGGCGCTGACCGAGGCCGGGGTGGATACCGTCTCGGGCGACTACGAAGGCCGCCGCCGCAAGGACCGGCGCACGTTGGCCATTCTTGCGCCAACGAACAAGGCGGCCAGCGTTTTGCGCAATCGGGGCGTACCGGCCACGACGATCCATCGCATCCTCTATACGCCGATCTACGATCCGGAATACGAGAAGATCGCCGAATGGCTGGTCGGAAACGCCGAGCGGCCCGAAGTCGAAAGCCTGTCCGACGCCGCGCTGGATCGCGCGTTCGCCTTCTTCGGGCAGATCCGCTCGGTTCCGGGCGCGCTGGCGGCCGCGGGGCTGAAGGGGTCGGATTTCATCCTCGGCTGGAAGCGGCGCGAAGATCCTCTGGACATCGGTTTCGTGGACGAAGCCTCGATGCTGGATCAGCGCCAGTTCGAGGATCTTCAGGAAATCTTTCCGACGCTTCTGCTGTTCGGAGACCCGGCGCAGCTGGCGCCGGTGAACCAGTCGGGGGCGATGGTCTTCGACCAGCTTCCGGCACCGCGGAAGCTGACTCTCAGCCGCATCCACCGGCAGGATTTCGACAGCCCGATTCTGGATCTGGCCCATGCTCTGGCAGACGATGCGCTGCGGTTCGAGGATTTCGAGAGACTGATCGACGAAAAGGCGGCGACGGACGACCGGGTCGTCGTCGCGCCCCGCGTCGAGGCGGGCATGATGGCACGGTCCCCGGTCCTGGTTTGGCGAAACGCGACGCGCGTCCGGCTGATCCAGGCCTTCCGCGCGGCCTATGATGCACCGGTGGACGCGTTGCTGCCGGGTGAGCCGCTGGTCTGCGACGGGATCGAACTGCCATTGAAGCATCGAAAGAAGCGTCTGGATCTGGAAGCCCGGGGGCTGATCAAGGGCGCGCAGGTCATCTACCTGGGGCCCGGCAAGCGTGCTGGTTTCTCGAAGCTTCACGTCATCGGTGCGCCCGATCCGCAGGTCTCGGCCGCGTCGATCGTGAAGATCGAATCTCCGGGCGAAGAGGAACCGTTCATTCCCTTCGCCGCGAACATGGGTGCTGCCTTCCTGCACGGCGCCGCGGTCACGATCCACAAGGCCCAGGGCTCGCAGTGGCCCGAGGTGCAGGTCTTCGCGCCCGATCTTTATGCCGCCAGCCGCGCCGGGCGGATCGAGGCCGGGCTTCCCCTCTGGAAGCGTCTCGCATACGTTGCGATCACCCGGGCCGAGGAACGCCTTCACTGGGTGACACGATACCGGCTTGGCAAACCCGACGAACCGCTGACGACACGCGATCTGGACGCGCCGCCCGCGCCCTTGGAACTGACAGGAGACGACTTCGAATGACCCGCAGCATCATCATCACCGGCGCAAGCCAGGGCATCGGCGCCGCTACGGCCAATGCCTTTCTGAGCGCCGGATGGACAGTCGGCTGCATGGCCCGCAACGCCGAAAAGCTCGACGCCTTCTGCGCGGGCCGCGAAAGCGCCATCGCGCTGCCCGCCGACGTCGCGGACCCGGCAGCCGTCGAAGCGGCCTTCCAGCGGTTCGCCGACAGGACGCGCCGTATCGATGCGCTTTTCAACAACGCAGGTCGGGGCAGCGCCGCGGTGCCCATCGACGAGATCGACGACGACACCTGGAACAGCGTCGTCGCGGTCAACCTGACCGGCATGTTCAACTGCGCCCGCGCCGCCTTCCGCCACATGCGCGCACAATCCCCGCAGGGCGGGCGGATCGTGAACAACGGCTCGGTGTCGGCCTATGTCCCGCGCTGGTGTTCAGTTCCCTACACGACGACGAAACATGCGGTGCTTGGTCTGACGAAAAGCCTTTCGCTGGACGGGCGTCCGTTCGACATCGCCTGCGGCCAGATCGACATCGGCAATGCGCTGACAGACATGACCGAAAGCATGGCGTCCGGCAAACCGCAGGCCGACGGCTCGATGAAGCCCGAGCCGACGATGGATGTGAACCACGTGGCCAACGCAGTCCTTCAGATGTGCGAATTACCGCTGGAGGCGAATGTCCAGTTCATGACGATCATGGCAACCAAGATGCCCTATATCGGCAGGGGCTGACCTGCGTCAGTTACGCAGGAACCGGAACAGTGCGGACGCGCCCCAACCGGCGGCGATGGCTATGGCCAGCGACATAAGCCCATACATGAGGGGCTGATCATGGGCCAGCCGGAACAGGAAACGTTCCAGCCCGACTTTCTGAACCGCGATGACGGTTTCGTGGGTGTCGATCACGCGACCGCCGCGGGTCAGGAAGAACCGCGCCTTGTAGTCGCCCTCGGTCAGGTTCGCGGGCAGCCGGACCGAGGTGTTGAACAAAGTCTGTTCGCTCAGCGCCACAGCGCCGATGTTCGTCTGGTACAGGTCGTTCCCCGCGCGAATCCGGATCAGGGCGTCGGTGAAATCCTGGCTACCCTGTATCGTGGCGCCGACCGAGCGGATGGCCCGCAGCGTCGAGACCCTGTGCCGCAGGTCTTCGGTATCGGAGATCACCTCGGCCCAGGGACCCGAGGTCGCCACGGCATAGAACGTCGGCGCGCGGTCCACTTCCACGGCGTCGATGTTGACCCAGATCCCGAAACGCTTCTCCTTGCGCCGCACCGAGACCGGCCGTTTCGGCCCCTCGACGGTGATCAGCACATGAATGGGCGGCTCCTCGACGATGGGATTCTCGCGTTTCACCGCGCCGAAGATCAAAATCTCGGACCCGTCGAAATTGGTCGAGATCGAGATCCGGCTTTGCGACAACCCGGCGACCACTTCCTCGGCCAGCGCGGGCAGGGCGGTCAGCCAGAGTATCAGCGTCAGCCTCAGCATCAGTGCCCCGCCGCCGCGCCAAGCGAATAAAGTTCGGAAGGTTGCAGCAGCAGGTCCAGCGCCAGCTTGCCGCAGACCAGCAGCACCATGAGCGCCAGCAGGATGCGCAGTTGCTCGGCCTTCAGGCGCGCGCCAAGCCGAGTGCCGACCTGCGCTCCGATGACGCCGCCGATCAGCAGCAGCACCGCCAGAACCACGTCAACCGTGAAGTTGGTCGTGGCGTGCAGCAGCGTCGTGAAGCCGGTGACGAAGATGATCTGGAACAGGGAGGTGCCGACGACGACTTTCGTCGGCATCCCCAGCAGATAGATCATCGCGGGCACCATGATGAAACCGCCGCCCACGCCCATGATCGCCGCCAGAATGCCGACTAACACGCCAACGATCAGCGGCGGGATGACCGAGATATAAAGCCCCGAGGTGCGGAACTTCATCTTGAAGGGCAGGTTATGGATCCAGGTGTGTTTCTTCCGTGCCGGTGCGGGGCGTCCCGCGCGCGACTTGCGGATCGCGTTCAGGCTTTCGACGAACATCAGCCCGCCGATGATGCCCAGAAAGACGACGTAGGACAGCGTGACCAGAAGATCGACCTGGCCGATGGCCTTCAGCGCGTTGAAGATCTGAACGCCCAGCGCCGCGCCGAAAAGGCCGCCGATCAACAGCACGGTTCCCATCTTCAGATCGACCGTTCGCCGCTTCAGATGCGCCAGCACGCCCGAGAAGGACGACGCCACGATCTGGTTCGCCTCGGTGGCGACGGCCACGGCGGGCGGAATCCCGATGAAGAACAGCAGGGGCGTCATCAGAAACCCGCCGCCCACGCCGAACATCCCGGAAAGCACGCCCACCATTCCCCCCAGCCCCAGCAATAGGAAGGCGTTGACCGACACCTCGGCAATGGGGAGGTAGATCTGCATGGGCTTCCCTTACGCCCGCACACTCGATCTGTTCAACGGCCAATTGCGCGGCGCGCGTAAGACCAGATGCGACAAATCGGAACAGGGCCGGTTCACCGCTCCTTGACGTAGGGCGCACCGCCTGCGCGCGGCGGGATCGCCTTGCCGACGAAACCGGCAAGGATCACCACCGTCAGGATGTAGGGCAGGGCATCCAGAAGCTGCCCCGGCACACGCATCTGCACGATCGCCTGAACCGCGTCCGGCCGTAGCGACAGCGCCTGCAGGAAGCCGAACAGCAGGCAGGCAGACAGCGCATACCACGGTCGCCATTTCGCGAAGATCAGCGCCGCCAGGGCGATGAACCCCCGCCCCGAGGACATGTCCTTGACGAAACCCGCCTGAAGCCCCGTCGCCAGGTAGGCGCCCGCCAGCCCGCAGAGAACCCCGCAGATGGCCACGGCGGTATAGCGCAGCCGGATCACCGAGATGCCGGCGGTGTCGACCGCGGCCGGATTCTCGCCAACCGCGCGCAGCCGCAGTCCGAACCGCGTCCGGAACAGAACGTACCATGTCAGCGGAACCGTCAGCAGGCTGACATAGACCAGGATCGAATGCCCCGAGATCAGTTCGCTGTAGATCGGTCCGAACCAGGGGACGTCCGCAAGGGCCTTGGCGAACGGCAGTTCGATCGCGTTGAACCGGGCAGCGCCCGTCAGCGAAGGCGTCCGTCCGCCCTGCTGGAACCAGTCCTGCGCTATCAGCACCGTCAGGCCGGCGGCAAGGAAGTTGATCGCAACCCCCGAGATCAGCTGGTTGCCCCGGAAGGTTATCGACGCCAGGCCGTGCACCATCGACAGGGCCAGCGACGCGCCCACACCCGCCAGAAGGCCGATCCAGACCGACCCGCTGGTCGCGGCCAGCGCGCCCGAGAAGAACGCGGCGATCAGCATCTTGCCTTCAAGCCCGATGTCGAAAATGCCCGCGCGCTCCGAGAACAGGCCAGCCAGGCAGGCGAACAGCAGCGGCGTGGCCAGCCGGACCGTCGAGTCGAGGATTTGCAGTAGTGTCAGGAAATCCATGGATCAGGTCTCCGGACTTTTTCGGCGGAACATCAGGAACAGCCGTTCCAGCGGCATCCTGACCATGTTGTCCAGCGCGCCCGTGAACAGGATCACCAGCGCCTGGATCACGACGATCAGTTCGCGGGGAATGCTTGTCCAGAAGTCGATCTCGGCCCCGCCCTGCACGAGAAAGCCGAAGAGCAGCGAGGCCAGGAAAATCCCGACGGGATGCGACCTGCCCATCAGCGCGACCGCGATCCCGATGAAACCCGCGCCCTCGACCGAGTTCAGCACCAGCCGGTTCGCGGCCATGACCGAGTTGATCGCCATCATTCCGGCCAGTCCCCCCGATATCAGCATGGCGATGATGATGATCTTCGTGGGCGAGATACCGGCGTATTGCGCGGCCGTCTCCGAGTGGCCGTAGGCGCGCAGCTCGTAGCCAAGCCGGGTCTTCCACATCAGAAGCCAGAACAGGAAACACGCCAGAACCGCCACGAAAAACGAAATGTTCACGGGGGCGGCCGACGAGAACGAGATGCCGAAGAAGCCCAGGATGTCCGACATGCGCGGCAGCATCGCGCCTTCGCCGAAACGCGCGCTGGCGGGGTCCATCGACCCCTGGGGCTTCAGAACCTCGACCAGAAGATAGACCAGCAGGGCGGAGGCGATGAAGTTGAACATGATCGTCGTGATGACGATATGGCTGCCCCGCCTGGCTTGCAGATAGGCCGGGATCAGCGCCCAGGCCGCGCCGAACACCGCGCCGCCGATGATCGCGAAAGGCAGAGCGACCAGCCAGTGCGGCCACGGCACTGCCAGACAGACCAGCGCCACGCCAAGTCCGCCCAGCGTCGCCTGGCCTTCGCCGCCGATGTTGAACAGACGCGCGTGGAACGCGATGGCCACGGCCAGGCCGGTGAACATGAAATTCGTGGCGTAATAAAGCATATAGCCGACGCCGGTAGAATTCCCGAAAGTGCCCTCGATCATGATACCGATGGCCCGGATCGGATCTTCGCCGATGGCAAGGATGACCAGCGCCGAAATCGCGAAGGCCAGGATGATCGAGATCAGCGGGATCAGAACGGCGTCGACCCACTTCGGCATGACGTCCATGTGCTTACGCTCCCTGTCCCGGATTGTTCATGCGCGCCGCGCCGGTCGAAGCCGGCGTCGTAGCCGTGCGACCGGTATCGGTCATCCCGGCCATCAGCATGCCCAGTTCCTTTTCGTCGGTCTGGTCCGTCATGCGCTCGCCCATGATCCGGCCGTCGAACATGACGGCCACCCGGTCGGCCAGCGACAGGATCTCGTCCAGTTCCACCGAGACCAGAAGGATCGCCTTGCCCATGTCGCGCAGCTCCACGATCTGCTGGTGGATGAACTCGATCGCACCGATGTCCACACCCCGCGTCGGCTGGCCGACAAGCAACAGCTCGGGGTCGCGTTCGATCTCGCGGGCCAGGACGATCTTCTGTTGGTTGCCGCCCGAGAACGACTTGGCCGGCAGCGTCGGGATCGGCGGGCGAACGTCGAAGCGCTCCATCTTCCCCGCCGTCTCTTTCCGGATCGCGGCATTGTCCATGAACCACCGCGACTTCTGGTATTCGGGCGCGTGGTGGTAGCCGAAGATCATGTTTTCCCAGGCCTGGAAATCCAGGATCAGCCCGGCGCGGTGGCGGTCTTCGGGAACATGGGCGATACCGCGCGCACGCCGTGTCTGGCCGTCCGACTTGCTGCCGGTCAGGTCGATGTCCTGTCCGTTCAGCCTGATGGTCCCCGTTGCCTTGCGATACCCGCCAAGCACTTCCAGCAGTTCGGATTGCCCGTTTCCGGCCACGCCGGCGATCCCCAGGATCTCGCCGCCCCGCACGCTCAGGTCGATGCCCTTCAGCCGCTCCACACCCTCGTCGTCCGTGACCCGAAGGTTCTCTATCTCGAGAACCTTGGCATAGGGCGTGGCAGGCGCCTTGCTGACGCGAAGCAGAACCTTGCGGCCGACCATCATCTCGGCCAGTTCTTCGGGGCTGGTGTCCCGTGTCTTGACCGTCGCGGTCA
This sequence comes from Silicimonas sp., assembly GCA_040220415.1. Lineage (GTDB taxonomy): Bacteria > Pseudomonadota > Alphaproteobacteria > Rhodobacterales > Rhodobacteraceae > JAVJUV01. The sequence goes on along the minus strand of JAVJUV010000133.1, from coordinate 8,999 downwards.
TCTCGCCCCGCCGCATCACGCTGACGGTATCCGTCACCTCCATGATCTCGCGCAGCTTGTGCGTGATCAGGATGATCGTCTTGCCCTCGTCGCGCAGTCCGCGAAGGATGCGGAACAGGTGATCGGCCTCGGCGGGCGTCAGAACGCCCGTGGGCTCGTCCAGGATCAGGATGTCTGCGTGCCGGTAAAGCGCCTTCAGGATCTCGACGCGCTGCTGCATCCCCACGCCCAGTTCCTCGATGGTCGCGTCGGGATCGACGTTCAGTTCATATTCCTTGGCCAGCTGGGTCAAAAGCGTGCGGGCCTTTCTCAGCGAAGGCATCAGCCGCGCGCCTTCCTCGGCGCCCAGGACCACGTTCTCCAGGACCGTGAAATTCTCGACCAGCTTGAAGTGCTGGAAGACCATCCCGATGCCGGCGGCGATGGCGGCCTGGCTGTCGGGGATCTGCGTCTCTTTTCCGTTGATGAGTATCTGGCCCTGATCGGCTTTGTAGAATCCGTAAAGGATCGACATCAGCGTCGATTTTCCCGCGCCGTTCTCGCCGATGATCCCGTGGATCGTCCCGGGCATGACGCGGATCGAAATGTCCTTGTTGGCCTGTACCGTGCCGAAGGCTTTCGAGATCCCGCGAAGCTCGATGGCAGGGGCGGCCGTTGCCGGCCGCCCCTCCGATCCCGTCCCGTCGCTCATCAGAAGTCGAGCGCCGGACAGCTGTCGTTGGTGTAGTAGGCGACGACCTCGATCTCGCCGTCGATGATCTTCTGGCGCGCATCGTCCACGGCGGCCTTCATCTCGTCGGTGATCAGGGCCGCGTTGTGCTCGTCAAGCGCATAGCCGACGCCCTCGTTCTCCAGACCCATGACATGCACGCCCGGCTCGAAGCCTTCCACGCCAGCCTCGAACACGTCGTAGACGGCATTGTCGACGCGCTTCAGCATAGAGGTCAGCACTTCGCCCGGGTGCAGGTAGTTCTGGTTCGAGTCGACGCCGATCGACAGGATATCGGCATCGGCCGCCGCCTGAAGAACACCCACGCCGGTGCCGCCAGCGGCCGCATAGACCACGTCCGCACCCTGGCTGATCTGGGCCTTGGTCAACTCGCCACCCTTGACCGGATCGTTCCATGCGGCCGGCGTCGTGCCGGTCATGTTGGCGACGATGTTGATATCCGGGTTCACCGCCTTGGCGCCTTGCGCATAGCCGCAGGCGAAGTGGCGGATCAGGGGCACATCCATGCCGCCGATGAAGCCGACCGTGCCGGTTTCCGAAGCCATCGCGGCCAACATGCCGACAAGATAGCTGCCTTCATGTTCGGCAAAGCTGATCTGCTGCAGGTTCGGGATGTCCAGCCAGTTGACGTCGATGATCGCGAACTTGGTGTCGGGGTACTTCGGCGCCACTTCCTCGACCGTCGCCGCGTTCTGGAAGCCCAGCACGACGATCGGGTTGTAGCCGGCTTCTGCAAGACGGGTGGCGAACTGCACGCGCTGCGCTTCGGCGGTGACTTCGATTTCCTGGTAGCTGTTGCCGGTCTCTTCGGCCCAGCGCGTGGCGCCGTTGTAGGCGGCCTCGTTGAACGACTTGTCGAACTTGCCGCCCATGTCGTACATCAGCGCCGGTTCGGCCAGCGCGCCGCCTGCGGTCAACGCAAGAGCAGCGGCTCCGCCGAGGAATTTCTGCAAAAAGGTCATTAGGGTCTCCCTGTTACAACTGGAAGAGCGCTGGGGCAGACACCCCCCGGCGCCCGATCGCTGTCTGAATTGTCTCAGATCATGTGCGATTAAGGCCGCAGTCCCGCGAGGCCGTCAATAGGAGTCTTGGGCGAGGGGACGGACAATTTCCCCTGTCTGACGCAAGGTTAGGCGGCGTCCAGCGACCTGCTCATGAGAATGGCGTCGACCGGGTCCGCCCCGCGGGCGCGGTAATAGCTCTTTCGATGTCCATCCTCGGCAAAGCCTTCCGAGCGATAGAGGCCGCGAGCGACCTCGTTGGTGGCGGCGACCTCCAGAAAGATGCGCCGGGCGCCGGCCTTGCGGCATTGGCGAAGAAATTCCCGCAGGCAAACCCGGCCAAGCCCCCGGCCTTGCGCGGCAGGGTCGACGGCGATGGTCAGCAATTCGGCCTCGTCCGCGATCACGCGGCCCAGCGCGAAGGCGCGGTCCCGGCTTACGCAGACGGCGCCCGCCGCAGCAAGAAATCCGGCCATCGTCGGCGCGTTCCAGGGCGGCGGTACGGTCATGGCGCGCGCATGGATCTCGGCCATCTCGCCTGGTGTCACGGCAGGATCACCGGCGGCGGGTCCGCGGACGGCGCCGCGTCGGCGGGGCGAACATACAGGGGCGAGGGGCGTGTCGTCGGTTCCTGCCAGCGTTCGCCGGCAATCAGGGCGATGGCATGGGCCGGGGCATGAAGCGCCGGCGCCGAAAGCACGCCAAGTTGCTCCGCGATGGCCTGGGCGCTTTCCCCGATGACGACGGTGTCTTTCGGAACCGGTGGCAGCCGGTCGCGCGCCGTCAGTTCGATGCCGTCGGGCGGCACACCGCCCCGGCCCGAGATGTAAACCTGGCCGCGCGGTGCGGGAAGGACCAGCAGCAGCGGCCCGGACGCGCCGCAGGCCAGCGCATCGAACAGCGACACGCCGACGGCAGGTATCTCGAGGCTCAGCGCCAGACCCCGCGCGGCGCTCACCGCGATCCTGATGCCGGTGAAGTTTCCCGGCCCGGTCCCGACCCCGATCGCATCCAGGTCCTTCCAGGCGATACCGGCCTCGCCCAGAACCTCCTCCAGCATCGGAAAAAGCCGTTCGGCCTGGCCGCGCCCCATCTCCTCGCAGCGCGAGGCCACGATCCGGTCACCGATCAGCACGGCCGCCGCGCAATGCGGGCCGGACGTGTCGAAGGCCAGTATCCGGGGCGTGGCGCTCATCTTCTTCTTTTCGGAAATACTCCGGGGGTGCGGGGGCGGCGCCCCCGCCTATCGCGACGGCAAGGCCGGCGCGGGAAAGTCAGGCCGCCACGGGCCGCACTTCCACCACTTCGGGGATATAGTGCCGCAAGAGGTTCTCGATCCCCATCTTCAGCGTCAGCGTCGAAGACGGGCACCCGGCGCAAGCGCCCTGCATGTGCAGATAGACGACGCCGCGTTCAAATCCGTGGAAGACGATGTCGCCGCCGTCCTGCGCCACGGCGGGGCGCACGCGGGTGTCCAGCAATTCCTTGATCTGGTTCACGATATCGGAATCTTCGCCACTGTGTTCGGCATGGCCCGAGGCCGAATTGTCGCCCTCCATCGCCGCCTGGCCGGATTGGAAATGCTCCATGATCGCGCCCAGCAACGCCGGCTTGATCACGTCCCAGTCCACACCCTCGGCCTTGGTGACGGTCACGAAATCGGTGCCGAAGAATACGCCGGTGACGCCCTCGACCCCGAAAAGCCGCGTCGCCAGCGGCGACTTGCCGGCCGTGTCGGGTGTCGGGAAATCGGCTGTCCCCGCGTCCAGCACCGTCTGGCCGGGCAGGAATTTCAGGGTGGCGGGGTTCGGTGTGGATTCTGTCTGGATGAACATTTGCGCGTTTCCTTACTGTTCCAGTCGGATATGCGCCTCGGCGTGCGTCAAGTCAAGGATTAGAACCATTCTAAGGGGACCGGCGAAACCGGAAAGCCAGGTCGTCCTCGGCATGGCCGGTCAGCTCCCAGAACGCCTGCGCCTCGGGCCCGATGGCCGCCAGCGCCTTCCGTAACCGGTCGGCGCCGATAGCGCGGTGCAGCCCGTAGGACACCGCTTCGACAACCCGTTCGCCGGCAAAATTGTGATCGCGCCGCAGCGCCCTGGCCTCGGCGGTATAGTCTTCCCGCGATGCCCAGGGCCGGGGCTTTTCCATCCGCCAGCCCTGCACGAAAAGCGCCCGTATCACGCAGGGCAGGGCGTCTGCGAAAGCCAGCACCTCTTCATGTGTCAGCCGGTGGCGAAACGCCGTCAGCACGCCTTCGGCGGCGGTGTAGGCCACGTTCGACGAGGGCGTGTCCAGAATCTCGCGGATGTCCTCCAGAAATCCGCGCCACTCGGTCTCGGGGTGGCGGTATGTCCATGGCATCGGCACCGGCGGGCAGCCTCAGGTGATCGCTTCCAGTCTTTCCTTGGACAATTCGCCCGGAACGATGGTCAGCGGAACCGGCAGCAGCCCGAACTGCCGCGACAGCGCCGAGACGATGGGGCCGGGTCCGCCCTTTTCGGCCGAGGCGCCCAGAACCAGGACGCCGATATCGCCGTCCTCCTCGATCTGACGCAGGATTTCCGCCACCGGCTCGCCCTCGCGGACCACCAGCTCGGGGTCGACGCCCTGACGGTCGCGCATCCACTTGGCGAACACCTCGAAATGCGCGTGAATACGCTCGCGTGCCTCTTCGCGCATGATGTCGCCCACGCCGATCCAGTGGTTGAACTCGTCTGGCGGAATAACCGACAGGATCTGCACGCCGCCGCCGGTATGCGCCGCCCGCATCGCGGCGAAACGCATCGCGTTCAGGCACTCGCGGCTGTCATCCAGAATGACCAGAAACTTGCGCATGACATCTCCCTCTTGCCGCCGGATCATGAAGCGAACCGGCAGATCTGTCCATCCTCATGCGTCGATGTGCTGACCCGCGCCCTCGGCCTCGGCCTTGCGGACGGCCAGCACCGCGGCGGCATAATCCCCCAGCGCGATGCCCCGGAATGCGAAGGCGGCGGGCTTTCCTTCGATGCGGGGCGGGGCGCCACCCGAGACCAGTTCCGTCAGGTCCCCCGCGATCCGTTCGTAGGGCAGCATCGGCTTTTCGCTCTCGGCCTCCTGCACCCTGTCATCGACGATGACCGTGCCGAAGGCGTCCATGCCTTCGGGGTGCCAGGGAATGCAAAGATCGGTGATCGTGGCGAAGGCGTCCGGTTTCAGCCAGCGGGCGTCCAGGAATGGTTCGATCGAATAATCAAGCGTGACCGACGTGACCACGATATCCGCCCCGCGCAGCGCGTCTTCCGGCGAAGCGCTGGCCTCGGCCTCCAGACCCATGCCCCGCGCCGCATCGCACAGTCTTTCCAGATTGGCCCTGCCGCGCCCGACCGCGCGGATGCGCTTCAGGGGAAACATCCCGGCGAAGGCCGCAAGGTGCGAATGGGCCTGCACGCCCGTGCCCACGAAGGCGACGGTTTCCGAGGCTGGATCGGCCAGGCGTCGCGCCGCCACCGCCGACAGGGCAGCGGTCCGCACGGCGGTCACCCAGTTCGCGCCCACGATGGCGCGCAGCTTGCCGGTCTCGGCATCCAGCACCATGATCGCTCCGTTGATCGCCGGCAGGCCGCGGCCCGGGTTCTTCGGGCAGACGCTGACCTGCTTGACCACGATGAACCCATCGTCGCCCACCGCCAGCGTCGACATCATGTAGCGCCCGCCGCCGGGAAGCAGCGCCGCCTTGGGGCTGGTGTGAAGCCGGCCCTGCTCCTTGGCGATCAGTGCGGCCTCGATGGCGTCCGCCACTGCGCCGGGGGCGATGCCCAGCCCTTCCAGGGTGGTGTCGGGCAGGTAAAGGAAATCGTCGGTCAGATGCATTTTTGTCCTCTTGTTCAGCCCGCACCTTGGCGGCCCTGCCGGCCTCTGTCCACCCGCCGGAGCCGGCGGCGCAGCATCCAGAACGCCAGCGCCAGGACCTGGGCTGCGAGCGCCGCCAGCAACCCGATGGCCAGCAGGGCCATGTCGGTCAGCCTTTTGGTTGCCCTTATCACCCGCGCCTTGCCCAGGACGGCGAACACACCGCGGGTCTCGGGCCCGGCGGCTTCCGCGACCCGCGCCACGCTTGCCAGTTCGTCCGGGGTGTCGGCATGGCGCAACAGCGCCAGCGTATCGCCCGGATCGGTGCGCGCCCCGATCCGGCCCACATCGGCTGCCATGCCGGCAAGCCGCCCGGCGGAAGGTGTCAACAGGGTTTCGGCGTTTCCACGGCGCAGCGCGACGCTGCCCAGGGCATCCCAGTCGATCGCCCGCGCCGCAAGGCTCGCCACCTCGTCCCCCAGGGCAGGCGTCAGGGCGCCCGCCCGGCGGGCCACGCGAAGCCCGGTCGCCCCGGCCTTGATCGACGCGCTGGAGCCCGCCGTGACAAGGATCGCGGCCGTCGCCGAAAGGCCCACGATACCAAGCGAAAGGTCGATCCGGTCGACCTCGTCCCCGGCCAGCCAGTCCTGCACGCCCCGCCGGATCGCGTTCAAGTCGCCGAGCGGCGTCAGTTCGGCCGGCAGGTTGCAGGCGGCGACCTGCGAGAAGTCCGCGCAGTTCGCCGGATCCCAGGCGCATGCCAGGCAGGCCGTCGCACCGCCGGACGCGTCGTCGGCCTCTTGCAGCGCGATTTGCGTCTGCTCGGGCAGCGGTATGCCGCGCGCCCCGGCCATCCGCGCAAGGGCTGCCGCCTCGTCCACCTCTCCGGCCTCCAGCGCCTCGCCGATGCGCCCCGCCAGCCGCCCGGACGTCATCCGAGGTTCCAAAGCCCGCTCAAGCGCCATCTTCAGTTCCGCCTCTGTGCGATCCCGGTAGGGCGCCGCGAAGGGCGATTGCGCCAGCGTCCAGATCGACGCGGCTAAGGTCAGGAAGGCGGCCAGGCCAAGCGCGGCGCGGGCCAGGCGGATCACGGGTCTACGCCTTTTCGGACAGCGCCCAGTCCCAGTACATCTCGCGCACCCGCCGCGTCACCGGGCCGACCTGGTAGTTTGTGCCGTCGAATTCGGTGACCGGCGTGACCTTCGACATGTTGCCCGACATGAAAACCTCGTCGGCGTCCTCGAAATCCTTGAAGGTCAGCACGCTTTCGCGCACCGGCATCCCCTCGCGGGCCAGGTTCGTCATGTGCCGCGACCGGGTGATCCCGGCCAGGAAGGTGCCGTTGGCGATGGGGGTGAAGACCTCGCCGTCCTTCACCATGAAGATGTTGGCCGTCGCGGTCTCGGCGACATTGCCCATCGCGTCGGCCACCAGCGCGTTGGTGAAACCCTTCGAGCGCGCCTCGACCAGCATCCGCGCGTTGTTCGGGTAAAGGCATCCGGCCTTCGCGTTGACGACCGCGTCTTCCAGCACCGGGCGGCGGAAACGCGTTCGGGTCAGGCGTGCGGTCATGTCGGCCTTGGCCATCGGGATCTGTTCAAGGCACAGCGCAAAGCCCGTCTTGTCTTCGTTCGGAACGATGGCGGTGATGTCGCCGTCGATGCCCCAGTACATCGGGCGGATGTAGACGGCGGCGTCCCAGTCGAAGCCCTTCAGCCCCTCCCAGGCGATCGCCATCATGTCCTCGGCCGAAACCGTCGGCGTCAGCATCAGCGCGCGGGCCGAGTTGTTCACCCGCTCGCAATGCGCTTTCAGATCCGGGGCGACGCCCTCGAAATACCGCGCGCCGTCGAAAACGCCCGAGCCCAGCCAGGCACCGTGATCGGCGGCCCGCATGATCGGCACGTCGCCGTCATACCATGTGCCTTCGAAATAGGTGCGGATATTCGTGCCGGTCGCCATCGTCGGTTCCTCCTCAACGCGGCGACCCTAGGCGCGAGTTTCCGGACAGTCCAGAGCCGTCGGTCCGCCCGTCAGGTCGCGGCATTCGCCTCGGCGATCAGAGCCGCCACATCCAGCGGGGCATTGAACATCTCCAGCTTTCCGTCGGCGTCGCGGGGCCATTCCGCTTGCGGGCGGTCGCGGTACAATTCGATCCCGTTGCCATCCGGATCGTCGAAATAGACCGCCTCGCTGACCCCGTGGTCGGCCGCGCCGGTGATCGGCACGCCGCGCTCCACGACGTTCGCCACCGCGCGCCCCAGCGCCAGCCGGTCGGGAAAGAGATAGGCGACATGGTAAAGACCCGTGGTCCCGGCGGGCGGGCGCTGGCGGCCCCGGCTCTCCCAGGTGTTCAGTCCCAGATGGTGGTGGTAGCCGCCCGCCGACAGGAAGGCCGCCTGGTTTCCGTAAAGCTGCTGAATCTCGAAGCCCAGAACCTCGCGGTAAAAGGCGATCGAGCGCTGAAGATCGGACACCTTCAGATGCGCGTGCCCGACGATCATGCCGGGGTCTGCCGAGTAGGACATTGTCATTCTCCTTGTCCCTGCAACATAGGCCACCCGATGTTCGCACAAAATGGATATGGGCGAACCGGTTCTGTGCATTCATGCAAAGAAGGTTCCCCGGCACGGGGCCGGGGAACCTGGCGCAGGATAAAGTCGGCGCCGTCAGGGCCGGTGGCGGGTCAGGCGCGTGTCCGTCGGACAGGCACCTTTGGGACGGGGATAGGACCGGCCACCCAAGGGCAGATCGGGGAACCTGCCCGACACCCAGCCTAGACGGCGAAGGAATCGATTCTGTGACAGCCCGTTTCAGTAGTGCGGCGGGCGTTCGTCTCCGATCACCACGCCGCCGCCGCCCTCGGCCTCGCGTGCCGCCTCGCGCTGCATCAGCATGGCGACCCGGCGCGTCAGCACGTCGATCTCGCCGGTTTGCCGCGCCACGATCCCGCTCAGGTCGTCGGCCAGGCGTTCCAGGTGCGCCAGCCGTTCCTCGATCTTCTCGCTCATCGCCGTTCTCCTTGCCGACCAATGGCCTTCGGGCTAAACCCCCGCGCGACCAGACCAAAGGGAAGGCCCATGGCCAAGGATAAAAAGACCCCGCGTCCCAAGGCCGAAACGCCGAAGGGTTTCCGCGACTATTTCGGCGCAGACGTGACCGAACGCAAGGCGATGCTGGATGCCATCGCCGGGGTCTATCATCGCTATGGCTTCGATCCCCTGGAATCCTCGGCCGTCGAAACGGTCGAGGCGCTGGGCAAGTACCTGCCCGACGTCGACCGCCCGAACGAGGGGGTGTTCGCCTGGCAGGAGGACGATGACGGCGCCTGGCTGGCGCTGCGCTACGACCTGACCGCGCCGCTCGCCCGCGTCTACGCACAGCACCGAAACGACCTGCCGACGCCCTATCGCCGCTACGCGATGGGCCCGGTC
>JAVJUV010000132.1:0-16956 GCA_040220415.1 Silicimonas sp. | reverse complement strand
TAGCTAAGCGTTTTCGACCTCAAACCCTGAGTGCTTGGTATAACGCAATGCTGTAATAGAAGTAGTATTCACGCAAATCAGACAGACCAATGGCAGTTGTATCCTTGAGGCTCATTGTGCGTCCGCGTCCTGTGTTGTGCGTTCACGTCAGTTTCACCAAAGCCGCTCCTGCAAGCACCAGCGCAGCGCCGGCCGACCGCGCAGCAGTCAGCGGGTCTTGCGGAGCACCAAATGCCCCGAAATGATCGAGTGCCAGCGCCACAACGATCTGCCCCGCGATAATCAAGATTGCCGTAACGCCAACGCCGAGCTTAGGCACGAGAAAAACGATCGCAACGATGTACGCGGTTGCGATCAACCCTCCGATTCATGCAGCCGTTCAAAAAACGCGGGCCAATCGCAACTGTGCGCTTTCCAGAGGGCCAATTGCCCGTACGCTTGATCGTCCGTGTTGGTTGGGGCCCGTGTGATCTGGGATTTTCCGGTTGTGTGCTCGCTCTGATCGGCTGTGCAGAGACCGCACGGGTCTTGAACTGACCCGGTGTTGTTGGTCAGGACCTCAATTGGATTTTCTTGCCGAGAGCCAAATGCAGATGCCTGGGGTTACAATGGGTCATACAGCGATCTCCTCGCCAGCGCGGCTCAGGGTCAGTGCTGGTCCAGGCCCTCGTCTCTGAGCTTTTCATCGAAGCTCTCCATGAAGGCATTCCGCACAGGCTTGCTCGGATCGATGAACTGCAGACGGACGTCGGTCCGCTCGGACTAATCAAACATCGCGCAGCTGGTGGTTACCAAGTCCGCTAGATTGTAATGGGGAACGATCCACCGGGGTTCGTTTCGTTCCGGAGTCTCCGTTGCTGCATAAACGACGTGAACTGCTCTGCATGTTGAGGTTTGCCGAAAAAGAAGCCTGCGCCCTCATCACAGTCAAACGACTGCAGTAGGTGCGCGACAGGTGCTGTGTCGATGCCCTCGGCACGAATCGTCACATTCAACTCCCGGGCCATGGCAATGGTCGCCCGGGCTGCCATCTGCACATCGTTGTCGCGCTCAATTCCATTCACTAGGTGCCGATCCAGCTTGATCGCACTAAGCGGAAGATTGCAGAGTTCCGAGGGCGACAAATGCTGTCCACGATAACTTCTAAGACCAACGCTGATGCCATTCAAACGAAACTGGGTAAGCGATACTGAAACAGCGTCTAACTGTTTTGATGCGGCAGACTCGGAAATCTCTAAGTGCAGCAGATCTGGCTCGAGATCGGCCTCAGCAATCATACGAGTTATTCGCTCCGGCAACGCTTTTTCATCGAACTGAAGCGCCGAAATGTCGATCGTGACCGGTAAGCCCAAGCCAACGTTCTTCCAACGTGCCAACTGCTGAATGACAAAAATGAGCACGGTTTCGGTCAAAGGGCCGATCAGGCCCGATCGCGCGGCAGTCGCCGAGAAATCCTCAGCCGCCACCATTCCATGCTCCGGGTGCCGCCAACGCATCACGGCTTCGGTCCCAACATGGGGAAAATCGTGATGTTGAAGGTTCATTCTTGGCTGAAAAAAGGCGAGAAGATCACCGTTCGCTATTGCGTTTCTTATCTCCTGCTCGCGGGGGCACCAGGCGTCTTCCTCTTCTTCTGGTAACTCCACCTCGGTAAGCGCTTCATGAAAAAGGCACGGCTCCAGCGACTGGCCGATGGTGCGGTGCATGGATAGTCCAAAGCTGCGTCCAACGTGCTCGATCGCGGCGAGGATCTTTGCTTCGACTTCGCCGGAAACGATGACTGGCGCTGCGCAGCGCGCCTTTGCCAGAGCACGCAGATACTCGATTCCATCCGCGTCTGGCATAGCCAAGCCGAGAGATACGACCGTTGGCCGAAACTCCGTGAGCGTGGGAATGACTTCAGACATGCTGCCGATTTCTGCGACGACGAAGCCTGCTTCCTCTGCGACATCACACAAGGTCCGACGGCTACAGCCGTCATGCTCGATAATCATCACGCGGTTGCGGTTATGCATGAGCTTTACCAGACTCGAGCGTATCCGCAGCGTAGGAGCCCCCGGCAAGTACGGTCGTCACGTTCGACTTCGGCAGTGGCTTCTGGAAGAAATAGCCCTGACCATAAGTGCAACCCATTTTGCTCAGAAAGGAAGCCTCGGCCTTAACTTCGATGCCCTCCGCCACGGTCGTGTACCCAATGTCTTGACCGAGTCGAATGAGCGCTTCGATGATGACCTGGTCAGGCTGCGAATGACGCATGCTCTTCACAAATGATTTGTCGATCTTGAGGATGTCGAATGGTACGCATCTCATATGCATTAGCGAGGAGTAACCGGTACCGAAGTCGTCGAGGGCGATGGCGACGCCAGCCTCGCGGAGTTCGTGCATCTGGTTTCTGAACCTTGAATCGCCAGACTGAAAAACAGCTGTCTCCGTCATCTCAAGCGTCAGATGGTGGGGACGTATACGGTAGTGCGCGAGCTTACTGGCGACGCGCTGGGCAAACTCTGGACACTGCAAGTCGGCGGCCGTGATGTTCAACCCAATTCGTCCAAAGTAGATGCCGTGGTCGAGCCATTCGCGCATGTCGCGACAAACCCGATCAAGCATGATATCGGTCAGCATAATGCTCGCCTCGTGATCTTCGAACACCTCCATGAATACAGTTGGTGATAGGACGCCCTTTTCCGGATGGTCCCAACGCGCAAGCGCCTCCAATCCAGCAACCTGACGGGTTTTTAATCTGAAGATTGGCTGATAGTGCGGAATAATATTGCCGTCGATCAGTGCCTCGCGAAACTCTTTGGCGACGACAACCCGGCGGCGGAAGTTTTCCTCCATTGCCATTTTGAACCGGCACGCTCTGTCAGCTTGGGTGCGCTTCGCATCGCATAACGCCAAATCGGCGCGCCTCAATAACGTATCAGAGTCGCCCCCATCTTCGGTCAGGACAACGTAGCCCGCCTTTGCTGTGATATCGACCGTTAGACTGTGCAACGGCACATCCAAAGTCATTCCATTGAGCCGGGCACTCAAGTGCCGAGCGAAGACTTCGAGCTGTTCAATGCTTTCAGCTATGAGACCGAATTCGTTACTGCCAATGCGCGCGACATACCATTCGTGGCTTTCTGGGAGACGTTGGGCGAATCCTCGGAGAACATGGTCACCGACAGCCTGGCCGTATTGATCATTCACCTGCCGAAGATCGTCCACATCGATCAGGCAAAGAACTGTGGCGGTCGCGTTGGGTAATGCTTGCGCGGTGACGGCTTCGAGTTTTTGCTTGAACGAAGTGCGGTTCGGCAGCCCTGTCAGCGGGTCAAGCTCCATTGTGTGGCGCTCCGCACATATAAAGGAGGCCACCCGCCTTCACCGGTGGCTCGTCCGTCAGTTTACAAACTTGGCAGACATCATCGTTAGAATGTGGGTGGTCACCATGGAACTGCCATCGTGGGGCGAAGCAGGTGTTGAGTCGCTCGGCCACCGTCAACGAAGTGTCAGCCAACGGAAATGTGTCCAGACTAATTTGGAGAGACGCTCCCGGTCCATTTGCAAGAGGGTCGCGGTGCAGTTCATAGTCGGGAGCGACAACGACGCTCCAAGGGCGATAATTTGTCTTGCCGGAAGAATCAGTCTCTTTCATGTACGGGGTAGAGCTCATGCAATCCTCTCTAGTAGAGCCCCACAGCGATATCATCTACCGTATTGTATTAATAACTTATGAAGTCAAACTAGGCCAAAAATATCAAGGCTGAATTTGCAGACGATAGGTTTACAGGATTCGTTGTGAATACGCTTCCTTGTAGCCGTGAGTTGCAATTGTGCGAAGTTTCATGAATTAGCGAAGTTCCAGCTTGACCCGGCCGTCGACTTCGACCGGAGGTGGCGGATAAGCTGCAGTTGGCCTTTCGGTATAGGTCGATCTGAAGCCGACCTTCGGCACCCCGGTTCGAATGCCTGTTGCGGACAATTGCTGAAGATGCAGTGATCGTCTCGGCGATTTGCTCTTTTAGATCACGCACGAGAACTGAGCGCTGTGTTCGCCGGCATTGTCGGCGCTCACTGCATTGATCGAGAGCAACCTCTTCCAGGTGGGACCGTGGTAGCAAGCGTCGCGGCGATGGCGGACGCATTTCCGTGCCCGGCAAAGGTCACCATGTCCAAGCGCACATCCGGTTCAAACCACATCTTGTTCGCGGCCGCGGTCTTCTTGCTGTGCGTTGCGGTCCGTGTGCTGGATGTCTTCGTCGTCCGCTCCGACGAGTGGATCGGCGAGCAGGTGCTGACGAAGGTCCTGGGACTGGCGATCGTGCTGGCATACGTGATCTGGTCCGGCTTCGGCCTGGCAAGGCTGGGTTTCCGAAGACCCTCGATGGCATCAACTCTGGGCGTAGGCGTCGGGCTCACCGTGGCGGTGATGGCCGCGACATTCGCGCTTCAGTTCTTCGTCCTCGCAGCCCAGGGTCAGGCCCCGCAATTCATCGTGGGAGTTGAGGGGTTTGCGATTGGCGATCAGCCGGACGGCGGCGTCGGCACGGGTCCGGCCATCGGCCTGATCTCTTTCAATCTGGTCAACGCCTTGATGGAGGAGAGCCTGTTTCGTGGGCTGCTCATCACGCATGTGGCCATGGCAATGTCGGCGATGCGCGCCAACATCATACAAGCAGTTTTGTTCGGTCTGTGGCATATCGTCTGGCCGATCCGCGCCGTGGTCGACGGCGACATGAGCATTGATGCCGCCATGGTCTACAGCACCGGATTCGTGCTCGTCTCGACGATCATGGGCTTCGTGTGGGGGTGCTTCTTCATCTGGTTCCGCAGCCTGTGGGTACCCATCATCGCCCACACGATTCACAACGCAGCGCTCAACGTGTTTCACATCACGACGATCTCGGGCGCCTCGACGGTTGCTTTCTTCACGACTGCCGAGGCGGTCCTGTTTTTGGCGCTGCTCCCGGCCGTCTACTGGTGGAAGCGCCGATTGGACGCCTGATCGGCCGTCGGCGAGCCTGCAAATCCGGCCAAACCAAGAGGGAAGAGTTCATATGAAACCTATATTCCTTGTTCTAATATGCGCCGCACTGTCGCTTGGTCCGGGACCGGCAAGAAGCGCCGAAACGCTGGTAAGCGACGTCACGATCGTCCATGTCGAGATCGGGAGCCTGGAGACAGGCCAGTCCATCCTGATCCGGGACGGCGTGATCGCCGAGGTCGGCCCCGATCTCGTCGCCGACGATGTCGATACTGTCGTGGACGGAGCGGACGGCTACCTGATCCCGGGTCTCTGGGACAGTCACGTGCACATCTTCTCGACGCCGGACGAGCCCGACACGGCGCTGCCGCTCTACCTGATCAACGGCGTGACCGGCATTCGCGACATGGGTGCGCTCTGGCCGATCGAGGCGCAGCAGGCACTGAAGGCGAAAATTGACGCCGGCGATGTGCTCGGGCCGCGCCTGATCCTCGCCGGCGCATGGGTCGACGCCAGCCCCGGCTCGTGGCCCGGCATGTTCCTGGCCGATACGCCGGAGGAAGCACGCTCGGTCGTCGAGCGCATCGACGCGGAAGGATGGGCGGCAGTCAAGGCCTACTCGATGCTGGACGAGGCGACATATCTCGCGCTCGCCGACGCCGCGGCCGAGCACGATCTGCCGTTCATCGGCCATGTTCCCGAACAGATCCCGCTCGCCACCGCCATTGAGGCCGGCCAGGACGGGATGGAGCATTTCGGACGCGTAACCAAGGCGTGTGCCACGCGCGAGGCCGAAATGGTCGGCGAAATCCGCGATGCGCTGGAATCGGGTGCCGATCTGCAGGCGGTGATGGCGCGGATGGCCGGGCACAACCGGATCATCCTCGACACGTGGGACGAGAGCCTCTGTGAAGCCGTGCTGGCGCAGATGGCCGAGGCCGACATGCACGTCAGCCCGACCCTGGTGGTCGCCGATTTCTACACCGGCAACTGGCCGACGCCGGACGCGCCGCGCATGCGGATGCTGCCGTCCGCTGTTCGCGAGGCCTGGGACCGGCCCGACTTCCGCATGCAGTCAATGACAGACGATGTGCGCGAGCTCGCCGACGCGTCCATCGGCCTCGATCGAAGCACCTTTGTGATGGCGCACGCAGCGGGTGTGCCGATCTTGGCCTCGAGCGATGCGTCTTTCGCCAACCCGTATCTGTTTCACGGCTTCTCGCTGCTCGACGAGTTGGACATCTACGTCAACGCGGGTCTGACCCCGCGCGAAGCGCTCTATACGGCCACCGTTGCGCCGCCGCGCTTTTTCGGGCTGACCGATCAGGACGGCACCATCGCTCCGGGACGGCGCGCCGATCTCGTGCTGCTTGATGACAATCCGCTGGACGGGCTGGCGACATTGCGCGCGCCGCGCGCGGTGATTGTCGGCGGCGTTGTCCTGGACAAAGCAGAACTGGATCGAATGGTAGACGCGCTTCTGGCGGCGGCCGAGTGAGCGAGTCGGGTCAGAGGCGCAGCGGAGATGAGATTGGTGACGATCCTCTCTTATGGTCTGGCAACATTGGTCTTGGTGGTTGCAGCGCTGTTCGCATGGCGGCAACTGGACCACCGTGCTGATCGGGTTGCGTGGAACACGCTCGTGGAACTGGCCGAAGGCGAGGGCGAGAATTTCGATCCGTCGATGGTTGCTGACCTGCCGGAGCCCGCACAACGATACTTCACCTTCTCAATCGCTCCCGGCACGCCGATCCGGACGGCGTTCCGCATCGAAATGACGGGGCAGCTCGGCAACGGCTCGAAAGACGCGCCCAACTACCAGAAGATGCAGGCCAGCCAGATCCTGGCACCGCCCCACGGACTTGTCTGGAAAGTCAAGGCCAGCGCGCTCAGCGGCTCGGATGGCGCCATGCCGGATGGATCGTGGACACGGTTCTGGCTGTTCGACCTGCTGCCGATCGTGCGCGCGGGCGGCGGCGATCATCACCACTCGGCGTTCGGACGGGTTGTCGCCGAAGCCGCCTTCTGGGCGCCGGCCAGCCTACTTCCGGGCGAACATGTCCACTGGGAGGCGGTGGACGATGACACGGCGCGGGCCATCGTTGAGTTCGGCGGCTTCACGCAGGCCGTGGACATCACCGTCGATGCGTCGGGCGCGCCGACCCAAGTCGTCATTCAGCGCTGGAGCAATGAGAACACCGAAAGAGCCTTTCGCGAACAGCCCTTCGGGGGATACCCGTCCGGCTATCAGGTGTTCGACGGATACCGGCTGCCGACGCATGTCGAGGGCGGCAACCATTTCGGCACGCCGGACTATTTTCCGTTCTTCATCGCCAACGTGTCGGAGATTGGGCGGCCGTGAAGAACCTGGCAACCAAGTGGAGTTCTCTTCTTGGCAGGCCGTGGCATCGGTTTGGCAACGGTTGATGCGCTTTTGCATGCTGGCAAAGTTGCTGAACGACGCCAATCCTCGGGAGGCCGGAGGTCGGTTCCAAAAGTAAGCAATGTCATCGACCTGCCACGCAGCGTTCGCCCATGGCGGCTTTGCGCACGTTCGGTTCGATGGCCTCATTCAGCCCGGCTTGACTGCATGGATATCCTGTCAAAGGCAAGGAGTTCCGCTGGACAGGTCCGCGCCGCCGGCGTGAACATTAGATGGCGCTATGGCCGAAGCGCCTTGCGATCAACTACGCCCGGGCCTCGCGCTCCATCCTGGCCGCCCAGGCATCGGCCAGGTCGATCAGGATGACCTTAAACTGCCGCTTGGCTGCCATCTTGAACAACGTTTGCGTCATGAGGTTCCCCTTGGGCTCAGCTTCGATCAGGATGGCGAACTTCGACCTGTTGCCATTGTCCTCGACAGACCATTTTCCTTGCAGATCGGACATCGGGTATGGATAGTCTTCGGCTTCTGTGTGAATGCGAAAACCGAACGCATGTCCATCTTCGTAGAGATCACAGGTTTCCAGCCAGTTTTCACCCTTCGGGCCGTAACAGCGGCGCTGCATGCCAAGGCCGCCGCCCGTCACCACCTCGACCCTAGAGAGATTGCCGGCCACGTCGGCGTAGCCGGGATGATCGTTCATCACGCGCCAGACGACATCCGCCGGTGCATTGACAGTTCGGCTCACCGCCGCCATGATCTTTCCGCCAGAGGTTGTCACGGATGCCTGGCTCAGGGGCGGCACGATCCTTTGTGCGCCGACCAGCTGTCCAACTGCAAAGACGGCCACGATACCGGCAACGGCCATGACCGTGGCTTGCCCCAAATCCGTGAACACATGGCCACCGACGATCAGCAAGAGCACGCTTGCCAGAATCCACCCGAAATCCATGACCGAAATGAATTTGACCTGGCTCGCTGTCAGGAAACGATTTCTGGCAATCACGGCCAGACCCGATCCGAAGAGGATCAGGCCGACAGCCAGGATGCGCAGGACGATAGGTTGCCACTCGGCGGGCTCAGCGAAAAGCGCATCGGCCAAAGGGCCAGGCGCGATCAGGAAGCCGGCGCCCACCGACAAAGAGAACAGCGCATTCAGCCCGAGGAAGGTTCGGACGGTTTTCGCGTTTGCCATGAGATGATCCTTTTCGTCAGTTGGTGTTCACCGACGATCCTGATCCTTGGGCAACGCGATTCAATTACGTCGCACGTAATCGACCTGCCTGTCTGTGTCCGGCACTGTTGGGCATGAGCTACAATCCGAACGTGCCCGATCCGGCCTTTCCGGGTTTCCTGAAGAGCTGGCGACAGCGCCGAAGGTTGAGCCAGCTGGAGCTGTCACTACAATCGGGCATGTCGCAACGTCACATCAGCTTTCTTGAAACCGGACGCTCCAAGCCAAGCCGGTTCGCCATCGCCCAACTCGCCGAGGCCCTGGAGATGCCTGCGGCGGAGGCCGACGCCATGTTCTTGTCCGCCGGGTTCGCGGCGCGTTCTTCGCGACACGGCTGGGACGATGACATCCAGCGGGCCATCGACATGTCGATTGATCATGTTCTGCAAGGCCATGCGCCCTACCCGGCGGTCGCGATAGACCGGATATGGAACCTGATGAAAGCCAATGAGGCTGCCCGCAGCTTCTTTGCGCGCGTTGGGGTGCGGGGCGATCGCAACCTGTTGCGGGAAATCCTGGCGCCCGGTCAGGTGCGAGATTGCATCGTGAACTGGGATGAGACGGCCCGCGGGCTCGTGCGGTTGCTTGAACTGGAGGTCGCAAGGCGCCCCCATGATATCGAGGCCCATACACTGCTGGCCGAACTTCTGGACATCGAGGGCGTGCGGACGCTCATGGAAACACCTTCAACACTGCCGAATGCGCCTGTTCTCACGATCAAGTTTCAGATCGGCGAGGTGGTTCTGGAGCTATTCTCGCTGATCGCGACAATAGGCATGAGCGCGGACGCGACCCTTGATGATCTTCGCATCGAAACACTGCTGCCGGCAAACGATGCCACTCGGGCCTGGTTCAAGAAGAGCCCCTCGTAGGTGTACTGATTGCTTGCCACGTCGCAGTGTGACCCTTCCATAACTGTTGGAAGGGGAAATTCGTCCCGTGCGCAGCATTCGGGTACTTCGGGTTCAAACCGCTCCTTTGTAATGGCTGTTTGTGGCGGCATTCCAGACATAACCAAATGACGGCAATGCGGAAGATCCGGTCGTTCGCTGCGCCGGGCAAGAAGGTCTGTTTCAGCTGCGCATGCCCGGTGAAACATTCCCTTCTTGGCGTACCTTATCCGCGCCGGAGGCCGGGTCGGTCGTGCGGCCCGGTCCCAAACTGCAGCCTTATCATTGTCCGAATTCATCCCACCGTCTTTGCCTGCTGATCCCGAGGCCTGTCCGGTTCATGGATAGGAGAACCTGTCGCGCCCTGCTGCCTCTACCAGGCAATGGTCGCGCCGGTCGTGCTCCGTAATCGGATGCCCAGCGTCCTGGACGGCGCGCCGCGAACGGCGGCGCTCAGGCCTTTTCGGGTTTTGCCATCCGCCAGAAAGCGAGGCCTACGCCGACGAGCCAGACGATCAGCAGAACCCACCACCAGAGATAATGGATGCCGAGAGCGGGCTTCAGGAAGGCGGCGAGTACCCCGACGACGCCCGTCGCGTAGCCGACGGCGATAACCCACCCGGAGAAGACACTGCGGCGCATCGCGTGGGCGATGATCCCCACGCTAGCCGCGAAGATGCCGTCGCTTGTCCCGTAGGCGTTGTTCATCGCCACGAGCGCCTCGGCCCCTCCGATGAGCGCGACGCGCAAATCTGGGTCGGTCGCCTCCGCATAGCGGTCCGCTATCCAGAGAAGGCCGTTCACCACTGGGAAATAAGCCATGAACAACACCTGACAGGAGACCGCCAGGACGATCCCCACGGCCGCGACCGCGGCATCGCCGTGCCGCAGCGCGGGCCAGAGCGCGATCAGCGGGACGATCAAGAACACCATCGACCCCATGGTCAGGTTCTGCAATGCAAACCACCAGACACGATGCTGCCCTATAAACTCGATCAGCTCCCGCCCGGCCAGTTCGGTGTCATAGTCGACTGCCTGCAGGAGCGCCTGCGGGCCGACGAACCCGGTCAGGAAGAACAGCACGATCGACACGGCGGCAATTGCGTAGAGCCGACGGGCCGCCCGCGTTCGGTCGGCACTGCGCGTCCCAACCGACTCGACCTCCGTTCGATCTGGCATCTGATCCTCTTTCGAACCCGCGCCCGCTGGCAGGCAAGACGCGACATCTGCAGGCGATGCTACTTTGGCGCCGGTCCGCCCTCCTTGACTTCCATCAATCGAAACGGGTCGACCCCGTGTCACAGTACCCGTGTCACCATACCACGGCCGATGAGACACGAACGGACGCTGGAGACCCACATGGACCTCACACCCGGAGAGGACGCGGCCCATGGGCGCGTCCCGTCCTCCGCGATTCTCCCATGCGCCCCACTCACCTTCGCGATCACCTCGAGCCTGACGTGCCTCTGCGTCCTTGCGTCTGAATGGACGGTTGCCTGGTCGTGAACATGATGCGGGTGTCCGATGTCGGTCTGACCGTCCTCCTCTTCGGGCTCTGGCTCGGGGCGAGTGCCGCCCTGATGGCGCCATGGACTTTGCCGAGCGTGGACCTCGGCTTCTACGGCCAGGCTCTCGGGATCGCCTTCATACTCGTGCTTGTCGCCTGGCTCTGGGTCGCGCGTCGCGTCGTGGCCTATACGCCGACCGTCCGGCCGATCGCGTTTCCGCGCCTCGGGTTCGCGCGAACCCTGATCGGGATATTGGGCGCAGTCCTGGCGCTGTTCGCGATCGCCTTCGCCGCGCACCCTCAACTCGTTCTGGTCGCCGCCCTGTCCGTGGCTGCAGCCGGCCTGATCGTCCTACGCAGAAGCCAGGTCCCGGGGCGATGGGTAGGGACCGGACTGGGGCTTGGTGGCGCCTGCCTCCTGCTGTCGTATCTGAGCGAACGTCTCGATCCCTTTATGGCTTTCTACCTGACATGCATCCCGGTCCTCTTCGTCGGCGGCACGATGCTGGCGGCGGCCACCGGGGCGGCCTGGGTGCACAGCGCGGACGGGGACTGGGGCAAGGCGGCGGCGGGGTTCCTAGGCGGGTGCGCGCTGGCGCTGCCCGCCGCCCTTCTCAACGTGAGCGGCGGCGCGCATTTGGGCGATGCCTGGGTCGATCGGCCTTGGGAGCCGCTCGTCGCGCTGGTCCCCGGCATCGCCGAGGAAACCTGGGCGCGTCTCTTCATGCTGACGCTGCTCTACGCGGTACTGCGCGCCGCATCGCCGGATCGGGCGGGACGGGCGCTGTTCACCGCCGTCCTGATCGCCGCCCTCGTCCACGCCTTGGCGCATCTTCCGTCCGCGATGGTGTTCAGTCCCGCCGCCCTGCAGATGGGCCTCGCCGCGCTTCTGTTCGGCGTGCCGATGGGCTTGATCTACGCGAGGCTCGGGTTCGAATGGGCGGTCGGCTACCATTTTTTCGTCGACTTCGTCCGCTTCGGCATCGCCCTGTTGGCCCCATAGCCGCAGAGGCTCTGCCGACGCCGACGTTCGTGTAAACGCGATGCCCGGTCGCTTCGTCGAAGTGGTAGACGTTTCGCCAAGTGCGCCCATGCGTAGTGTCCGAACGAAACGGTTTGGCCGTTGCAGTGGCTTCCTTTCCGCCTTTCGAAACGCTCCCACGGGCAGGTCTACGATCATGCGAATCGCTATGCTGCGAATCCAGCGCCATCTGGGGAAGCTGTCATTCGTGCATACCGCAGCATCTGTGGGTTTGGGCTCTTCCCGGCCTTTCGAGGCATCGCATCAATCGCCTGATGACCGCGACACTTACGGCCCAGACCGGACACTCGTCGTCTGTTCGGAAACTGCTTTGCAGCGTCACCGAACCGGTCATTCGTGGACCGCGCAGCATATGGAGCAAGCAAAGGGCAGCAGTGCGGACCTCCTGCCGTTTGGTGAGCGGATAAGAACGCCTGCTACAAGTGCCTTGCAGGCCTTCAAGGTCGGTTGCACAAGGAAATCACACATGGGGCTGCCAGCGCCCTGATTTGGCCGACACGTCCGCTGGGCCTCTCGCATCGATCTGAAGATGGTCGCGCGGATGAGCCGCTATGTCAGCCCAACCGGTTGACACAGAACAAGGACGCCAGCGCGAAAAGTGACGATGGTGACTTTTCCCGCGCTTCCACAATCAATGGTGAATCGAATGACGGTTTCGACCGAAGACCAGACGATGCGATTCACCGCACCGGCGCTGCTCGCGTTTTTCGCATTCACATTCTTCATTACCTGGAGCGTGCTCGGCGGCTATCTCTACTTCCCAGAACAAGCTGCTGCGACCTTTGGAGAGATCAGCGGCGGCCATCCCCTTTACTTCCTCGCCACCTGGGCACCCGGGATCGCGGGCATCGTTCTCGCGCTGGCCTTCGGCGGCTTGCGCGGGCTGCGCGCCTTCTTTTCCCGCCTTCTTCTGTGGCGCTGCGCCCCGGTCTGGTGGCTTTTTATCCTTGTGGGCATCCCGCTCGTCTTCATGGCCGGATCGCTGATCAAGGGCGGGCCTCTGTTCGCGCCGGTCCCGCCCGAGGGGGTGGGCGCTATGGTCTCGCTGATGTTCATGATGCTTTTCCTCGGCCCCGTCGAGGAGTTGGGCTGGCGGGGTGTGGCGCAGCCGCTTCTGCAACGTCACGTCGCACCGTTCTGGGCCGCCGTGATCATCGGTGCGGTCTGGGGATTTTGGCACCTGCCTGCGTTCTTCCTTGCGGGGGTGGTCTTCGCGGACTGGAACATCCTGCCCTTCTTCATCGGCAACATCACGCTGGCCATTCTGGTGACGCCGATCTTCAACAGCGCACGCGGCAGCCTGCTTCTGCCGATGCTGTTCCACTGGCAGCTCATCAACCCCTTCTGGCCCGACGCGCAGCCCTGGGACACATGGCTGCTGGTGGGCGTTGCGGCAATCATTGTCTGGTGGAAGCGCGACATGATGTTCTCGCGCGAGGGTGCGGTGACGGAAGTCATCCCCGGCGAGGTGCGGTCATGACACGACGCCTCCTCGCAGCTTCTGTAGCCGCATGCCTTTCGCTGGTCGGACCAGCATGTGCCGAAACCCTCGAAACTCGGATGCAGGTCCTATTGGACGGATTTCAGCAAGATTACGGCTTTCCCGGAGCGACGGCGGCCATCGCCTTGCCGGATGGAAACGTCGTGTCGGTTGCCTCAGGGCATGCCGACCGCGAGGCGGGGACGCCGATGACCCCTGAGACCCGGATGCTGGCCGCAAGCATTGGAAAGACGTTCGTCGCCATGACCACCTTGCTGCTCGAAAGCGATGGCGTCCTCGCTCGGTCGGACCTCGTCTCGGACCATCTCGGCGATCGCAGCTGGTTCAGCAGGCTGCCGAACCATGCAACGATGACGGTTGGCGATCTGATGCGCCACGGGGCGGGATTGCCCAAACGCGTTCACCTGGAGCGGTTCCAGGCCGAGATGGCGGCACGGATGTACGGCGGGACTGACGCAATTCCGTCTGAAGACGCCATTGCCTTTGTCGTGGATGCCGAGCCGCTCTTTCCGGCGGGCGAAGGTTGGGCCTACACGGATACCGGCTATCTCCTTCTTGGTTTCGTGATCGAGGAGGCGAGCGGGGCCACCTACTACGACCTCGTGACCGACAGGTTTCTCGGGCCTCTCGGATTGAACGCGACCACGCCATCAGACACACCCGCGCTACCGGGTCTCGCCGTGGGTTATGTAGCCATAGACAACCCGTTCGGTCTGCCACCGCGCACTATGGACGAAGACGGCAGGCTGGTCTGGGATCCGGCGATGGAATGGACCGGCGGAGGGTTGGTTTCGACCTCGCGCGATCTTGCGGCATGGGGCCATGCGCTGTTTGGTGGCGAAGCGATGGAGACGCCTTACCTCGACCGCTTGCTCGATAGCATTCCTGTTTCGCCGGATGCCCCAAGCATTCAGTATGGCGCTGGCGTCGCGGTTTATGCCGAAACACCTCGTGGCCCGGTCCTTGGTCATGGTGGCTGGATTCCCGGCTATGTGTCGAGCCTCAGGCACTACTCGGATCACGGCGTGACCGTCGCATTCCAGATCAACACCGATGTCGGGATCGCCGATGACAGCACCGATCTCGTACCCGCGCTGGAAGCCGCGCTTGCAGATTTGGCGATAGAGTTGACGGACGAGGCCGGCGAACAATGAAACGGATAATTCCCCATATCATCTGCACTTGCCTGGCGGTCGCGGCTGCCGCCGCAGCACAAGCCGACGCGCTTCTGAGGGATGTGACAATCGTCGACGTAGAAACCGGTAACCTGACCCCGGGCCAGTCCGTGCTCATCGAAGGCTCCGCGATTACCGCAATAGGCCCTGGCCTGGATCCGGCAATGGAAATACAGCGTATAGACGGTTCAGGGGCTTTCCTCATTCCGGGCCTTTGGGACAGCCATGTCCACATCTTCTCGTCGCCGACCGAGCCCGAAACTGCCCTGCCGCTATACCTGATCAACGGCGTTACCGGCATTCGTGACATGGGTGCGCTTTGGCCCATTGAGGAACAGCAGGCTCTGCAGGCGCAGATCGAGGCGGGCGAGGTGCTCGGGCCGCACCTGATCCTGGCAGGCGCCTGGGTCGACGCAAGCCCCGGCTCGTGGCCCGGCATGTTTCTCGCCGACACCCCGGACGAGGCCCGCGCCGTGGTTGACCGCATCGCGCAGGAAGGCTGGGCCGCCGTCAAATCGTATTCGATGCTGGACACGCCAACCTATCTGGCCCTAGCCGAGGCGGCCGAGGAGCACGGCCTGCCGTTCGTCGGACATATCCCCGAGCAGATCGAACTGGGTACAGCGATCGCGGCCGGGCAGGACGGTATGGAGCATTTCGGCCGCGTGACCAAAGCCTGCGCAACGCGCGAGGCCGAGATGGTCGGCGAAATCCGGGACGCCCTTCTGCATGGCATGGACCTACAGGCAATCATGGCCCGAATGGCCGGGCACAACCGCATCATCCTCGACACTTGGGACGAGATGCTCTGTGAGGATGTGCTTGCGCAGATGGCCGAGGCCGGGATGCATGTCAGCCCGACACTGGTCGTCGCCGATTTCTACACAGGCAACTGGCCCGAACCGGACGCACCGCGGATGCGGATGCTCCCTGCGGAGGTGCGCGCGGGATGGGACCGGCCGGACTTCCGGCTGGAGGCGATGACGGACGAGGTGCGCGCGCTGGCCGACGCCTCGATCGCGCTCGACCGGCGGACCTTCGCCATGGCCCATGCGGCCGGGGTGCCGATCCTCGCCTCATCTGACGCCTCTTTCGCCAATCCCTACCTGTTCCATGGCTTTTCGCTGCTCGACGAACTCGACATCTATGTCGCCGCCGGGCTGACGCCCCAAGAGGCGCTTTTTGCGGCCACCGTCGCCCCGCCACGATTCTTCGGCCTGTCCGACCAGGACGGGACGATCACTGTTGGAGGGCGCGCCGACCTCTTGCTGCTCGATGCCAACCCGCTTGACAGTCTGGCGACCCTACGGAAACCGCGTACAGTAATAGCAGGCGGCCGCGTGCTGGACCGCGCTGCGTTGGATGCGATGGAAGCCGAGCTGATCGCCGGTGCCGTAAGGGCGCACGGACGATCGCGCTGATCGAGGCGTTGACGTGGGAGGCGGCCCAGCATGCGGTCCATGACATTGGCGTCGAACGCCGGCAGCTGTTTGCCAACAAGTATGAGGAAGCCGCTGCGCTGGCCGAGCGGTTCTCTGAACTCGCCCCGCTGACCCCAAAGCCGCGCCGCATCTGGGACAAGGAGCCGCTGAAGACGACGTATTTCGAGGCGGTGGCGCTGGCTTTGGCGGTGATCGACGGGCCCACAGAGGTCTGACGGGTCTGCTTTTCGGAGCCGCTGTGCCCTGCCGATCGGGCCGGGAAGCGGCCGGCGGCGCACCGGATGGCCGCAGCGTCAGCGAAGGACGGCGGAGCCGTTGCGCCGCCCGGACGGGCCCGGCCAGGCAGGCTGGCACGGCGGCCAGATCGCAGACCCCCCGGCCTGCTTTTTGGTGAGCTGGGTATTCCGACGTTGCGTCACCGCTCCCTTCGCCGGGCGCGCCCGAGATCGGCTCGGGCGTGACCAGCGAAAGGAGCACCAAAATGCCAAAGCAAAGACCAAAGGCTGTTCAAGCCGAACGCATCCGCATCCTGAATGACATTTTCAGGCAGAGCGGCAGCGACGGCCGGGTCATGATCACCTCGGGCGTGCAAGCGCTGGGACCGGCGTTCGTGTCCCGGGCGATGGCCGCCGTTGCCGCATTTGACGCGTTCGATGCGGACAATGATCCCCATTGACCTTTCCCCTCAGTTAGGGCCAGTTTGAGCTGGAGTTCTCCGGTTGTGTGATTGCTCTGAGCGGCAGCGCTGAGACCGCAAGAGTCTCGGGCGCTGACGCGGTGTTGTTGGTCAGGACCTCCATTGGGGTTTGGTAG
>JAVJUV010000131.1:0-10219 GCA_040220415.1 Silicimonas sp. | reverse complement strand
GGTCGGGATGGCCGAAACGAAAACGATATCGGGCGCGGGTTCGGTTGATTTGAGCCGTGCGATCTGCGCCGAGAAATCCGTGTCGCCCATCATGAAGGAATCCTCCGCCAGGATCTCTCCACCGCGCTCGACGAACCGTTCCTTGAAGAACTTGCTGAGCGCCTTGGTGAAATCCATCGACTGGTCGGTCCAGACCACGACTGTCTTGGCATCCATTTGGTCGGTCGCGTAATCGGCGATGGCATAGGATTGGTCGTCGTCCCCGAAAGGCGTCATGAACATGTAGTTGCCAACCCATTGGGGCAGTTCCGGGTGGGTCGCCCCCGAGGTCACGAAGGGAACCCCGGCCTCTTGGAAGAGCGGCGCCGCTGCCATCACGAAGGTCGTATCGGATTGACCGATCCCCGCGACCACCCCTTCGGACAGGACGCGCTGGGCGGCCTTGGCCGTCTCTTGCTGATCGGTCCGGGTGTCCGGCGCGAGCAATTCGATCTGGCGGCCAAGAACGCCGCCGTTTTCGTTCACGATCTTGGCGGCCAGCTGCGCCCCCTTCAGCGATGGCCCGTCCAGTGAGGACATGCCACCGGTCAAATTGTAGAGTGCGCCGATCTTGATCGGCTCGTCCTGGGCCAGTCCCGGCGTCATGCCGATGGCCGTCACGGCCGCCACCGCTGCTAGTGTCTTTAACGCTTTCATTGCATATCACTCCCTGGTTTTTGAAATATCGACGCGACGCGCGGCGCTCCGATGCGCCCATTGACGGCGTCCGCCGTGGTGGCCCGATGGGCGCGCGTGCAGTTCAGACGGCTTCGTCGCCGCGATGTTATGCCTACTTCGGAAGGCTAGTGGATACTCATTCTTCGCGTCAACAATTTTTGACATTTTCAACTTGTCGAGCGCCATATATATCATTACTTTTTTCGCATGGCAGAGTCCGACCTTCAGCCAACCGACGAAAGGGCGGATGATCACCGCCCCGTCTCCCATTCCGGGGACATCGCGTACCGCATCAAGGAGATTTTCGAATCACTGGGCCGGCGCGAGCAGGACGTCGCGCGCGAAATCCTGCGGCAATATCCCATTTCCGCTCTCTGCACCGTCGCCGCATTGGCGGAGCGGTCCAATGTCAGTACCGCAACCGTGCTCCGTCTCGTTCAGCGACTTGATCTCAACGGCTATGCCGCGTTTCAGGAGGCGGTGAAGACGGATGTCTCGCGCTTGCTCGAAACCCCGCTGCAACGGCTGTCTGCGCAATCGCTCGACGCCGAGCCGGATGGCACGGCGCTGGGCCATTTTCTCGAAAGCACTGCACGGCAGCTTCAGAAATGCCATGACACCGTCATGGAGTCCGACTTCCGCAGTGCGATTGCGCTGCTCGCCAATCCGCGGCATCGCATCTATTGCGCCGGGGGGCACCGATCGCGTCATGTGGCGGCACTGCTGACCGAGTATCTGGGATTGCTGCGGCCGCAGGTGCAACTGATCGAAGGCCCATCCGAAGGCTGGGCGCGCTACTTGCTGGAAATGAACGCACAAACCGTGCTGATCGTCACCGATATCCGTCGCTACCAGCCCTCACTGCAGCGGTTCGGCACGCTTGCCGCGGCACGGGGGGCACATGTTATCGCCATTTCGGACGCCTGGGCGGAGAAACGTAGCTTCGGTGCCGAACTGCTGTTTCGCATGCCGTCCTCGTCACCCTCGCCCATAGACAGCCATTGCGGCCAGCTTCTGCTGGCCGAGGCGCTTGTCGGCGGATTGGCCACCGAAATCGGCGCATCCCTCCATGACCGCCTGCAACTGGGCGAAGAGCTCAGCCGCATGCAGGCACACATTTCTGACCCGCAATCCAGTAACTGTTCGGAGACATGACGTGACACGCCGCGAGACCGACCTGATCATGATATGCGCCAGTGATGTGGCAGGCCAGATGCGCGGCAAGGCCGTGCCACGCCGCGCGTGGGCATCCCGCCGGGAAAACGGCATCGGCTGGACGCCGACAAACGTGCTGCAAACATCCTTCGGCCCGATCGCCCCCTCCCCTTGGGGCGCCTTGGGCGATCTTGCGATCCGGCCCGATCCCGACACCCTGATCGACCTTCAGATGGAAGAGGCCGGCATCGACGAGAGCTTTGCCATCGGCGATATCCATACCCTCGACGGCGACCGCTGGGAATGTTGCCTGCGCGGCCAGTTGAAAACCGCCCTGGAACGGCTGGAGGAAAGGCACGGGTTGCGCATCAACGCCGCGTTCGAACACGAGTTTCACTATTCCGGCCTGCCCGAGCAGGGCGGGCTGGGCTATACCTTGCGCAGTTTCCGACGGCTTGGCGTCTTTCCCGACACGTTGATGATGGTTCTGGATGCCGCCGGGATGGATATCGACACCTTCATGCCCGAATACGGCCCCGGGCAGTGCGAGGTAACGGTCGGCCCGAAACCGGCGTTACGGGCGGCGGACGAAGCCGCCATCCTGCGCGATCTGGTGCGCGCCACGGCCCGTGGTCAGGGCGAACGGGCCAGTTTCGCGCCGATCATTGATCCCGAAGGCGTCGGCAACGGTGTGCATGTCCATTTCAGCATTGAAACGCTTGACGGCACGCCTGTCTGCCATGACCCCGATCAACCGTATGGCGTCGCGCAACACTCGGGGGCCTTCGTGGCCGGTGTTCTCGACCGGCTGCCTGAGTTTCTTGCCATCGCCGCGCCGTCGGTTCCGTCCTACCTGCGCCTGACCCCGCATCGCTGGAGCGCGGCCTTCAACAATTTCGGCAACAAGGACCGCGAATCCGCCGTCCGCATCTGCCCGGTCTTCGGCGCGAAGACCCCCGAGGCCATAGCGCGCAAATTCCACTTCGAGTTCCGCGCCGCCGATGCCGCCGCAAGCCCCTATCTTCTGCTGGCCGCTCTGGTCAATGCGGGTCTGGACGGGCTCGACCGTGGCCTGTCCGCGCCCACGCCCACCGAAACTGACCTTGCCGCGCTCGATGTGGCGGACCTGGAAGCGACCGGGTGTCGCCGCCTTGCGGGAAGCCTCGATGAAGCCCTGTCCGCACTCACGTCAAGCGAGTGGGCGGCGCGCGCCTTCGGTGAAACGCTCGTTGACGTGATAGATCGTCATAAGCGTACTGAAATCGGCCTAATGGAAGGCTTGTCGGAAGAGGAAATCTGCGCCCGATACCATGCGGCCTATTGACGGCAAGGGAAATTCGCACACGCCGCGGCCAGGGAGAGTTCTTTGAACGGGGCAAGCGACAGGACTATTTGTCCGTTGGGCATATCGAAAAGATCACCAGCACTTACCAGCGACGTCCGATGAACATCGAGCGCTACGCCAGATGCGTCGGGATGGTCGGGATTGAGGCCAGCGACTTCAACTTGAACATCTCGCGCTGTGTCAGCACGCCCAGTGCTCAGCCCCACCGGCATGACCCTTAATACAACGGAAAAATCCGACCGTAGCCGGATGAGAAAAACGTTTCTCTAGGGCAAATGGCGGAGGGGACGGGACCGGGGGCGAACGTTCTCCACTTGAATTCCGCACGCCAACAGTCAATGCCGAAATCGCAGTTACTGCGCATCTGACCGCCAACATACGTGTTCACATGCTCACACCTGCTTTTGTAGTTTCCACACCTGAGCAGCCGGCCAACTCCGCGCCCAATCGGCAGGAACAGAAAAGGCTATCCCCTCGGAATCGTTGGGAGCATAAAGCTCACGATAATCAAGTATTTGGAAGCCGGTATTTCGAAAGAGAGCGAGCCAGTCTTCCATGGTACGATTGAACTCGATCCCTCCGGGATCAAATTCGACATGTGTCCAGTCCGCCCGGTTAAGGCCCCGGTACGGTCGATGGAAGCGCGCCTCGCAGGGACTTCCGTCCGGAGGCGTCTCGACCCATACCATTGGATGATTGCCGATGAAGACGAGTGTGCCGCCCGGCCGCAACAACCGGGCTGCTTCCGGTATCCAGCGGTCAGGGTCACACCAAATCGCGGCGCCATACTCTGAGATTGCGAAGTCGAAGAGTGAGTCATCGAGCGGAACGTTTTCGGCACTCGCCTCAATAAGCGCGATCTCCACGTCATGTTTTTTGGCCAGATGACGTGCCGTGGCGAGCTGTGCCCCCGAGATGTCGATGGCGGTGACATTCGCACCTCGCCGGCTCATCCATGCCGACACATAAGCGGTGCCACATCCAAGTTCGATGACCTTCATCCCGGTCATGTCCGTGGGAAGCAGGTTGAAAGAGTCGTCGGTTTCGCCCCAGAACCCCCAGTTAGGCGGGGAATTCCACTGCCGTTCGCCCATTTCGACCCAATGGTGGGCGACGCTATTCCAGTAGTCGCGGTTCTTTCTCACGTGGTCTGACGTCAATATTCTTACCTCCGCGCCAAGTCCGAAAAATTCAGCGAGCCCGAACAAGTCCAATTAGTAAACTCAAAAGAATTCAGGTTCGCCTACAGGCAGCCAACAATCCGGCCATACCGATTAAGATTGCTCCTGCACTGTACTCCAAACGTGCTTTGACACGCGGGCGAAGGCGGTCAGATGCCGCCGTGGCGATCACCACGTACCCCAGCAGTACGAGCACTTGAATCAGAATTGATATGAGAGCGAGCGCACAGAACTGGAGGGCAATCGGCGATCCGGGAGATACGAACTGAGGTAGTATGGCCGCAAAGAACGCGATTGCCTTTGGATTGGAAGCCTGTAAAGCGAGTCCTTGCTTGAATGAATGCCAATTGCTGCCCGCTCCATACCGGTGCACTGGTCTTTGGTTTGCCCCCTCTTTCCCGCTTCCCGCACCAAGAATGATGCGGACGCCCAGATAGACCAGGTAGACGACTCCCGCCCATCGAACCAGTTCGAATAGCGTCGCTGACGCATGAAGGAGAGCGATCAGGCCGCTTGCTGACAGCAAGAAGTACGCGGCCGTTGCAAGAACGATTCCTACAGTCGCAACTGCACCACATCGCCTCCCCGAACTGAGTGTGGTTGCCACGACGAGCAAAACCGCGGGGCCGGGGCTCAACCAAAGCACGAGTTCGGTCAACGCAAATGCAAGCAGAAGATCAACAGTCACGTCGCGCCCTCTCAAAGTTCGCAGTGGTTCGTGTCACGGGAGTTGCAAAATTCAGATTCGTTTGATCGGCCGAACCGCGGTTTCGGCCATTTCATCGCGACAGACTAGATCCTGTGAGAACGCCGGTAGACACACCGCGACATACTCGGCGCCAATCGAACCGGGAGTGCTGTACTTCACCCATTCGCCGGCGCGAACATGCAGAGCCTGCCCGGCGCCAACCCGAATTTCCCCGTCCTTGAACTCCGCCGTTAGTTCGCCGGCCAGAACGACGGTGATCTCATCGAGTTCTGGCGTCTGACCCGGCTCGGTCCAGCCTGACGGACTGATCATCCGCGCTGCGCTCGCCGCCTCAAATCCGGTTCTGGCACGTCCGACGAATTCTTCGATCTGTTTAGGCGGCGTACCGGCCGCTTGGACGATCGCAGGTTCTTCGATCAATTTGGCCATTCCATTTTCCTTTCCTCGGATTCACGCACAAGATACGGCCAACTCGAGGTGGCATGATCGCCCTCACCCATGGCCCAATTGTCGAAGTACGCTCAGGTTGTCCCACGCCACCCAGGACTCCGCGATCATGCCGCCCTCGATCCGGTAGATGGCGATGTAATCGGCGGTTGCGCGCTTCCCTGACGCGGGAAATTCGCCAAGCGGCCCGTTCTGAGTGCCAGAGAAGCGATGGCGCACGGCAACCTTGTCGCCCTCGCACAGAAGATCCTCGATGGTCTCGACAGCATCAGGAAAGACACGAAACTCCTGGCGCAGGAAGTCGACCAGCTCAGATCGGTCCGACAGTACAGGCGGACCGGAGTCCGCCGCGTGACGAACAAAACCGGATGCCACGAGCGCTTCGAGCGCCCGCCAGTCCTGCGCGTTCACGGCCTCGACAAACGCTTCGACCACTTCCCGTGGAGATTTCCCAATAGACATACTCAGATTTCCCCCATGAAATGCGTCCGGGCACCGACCCATTCTCGGGACGGCGCCCGTTTCGTCTTTCAATTGGTCGAAAGGGCATCAACCCCATAAACCGCATCACGGATCTCGGCTGGGAACGCGCCGATGACACCGGCCACGGAGGTGTTCGTCATCACCAGCACCGTCAGGTTTTCGGCCGGATCGACAAACCAGTGCGTGCCGAGCACGCCGCCCCAGGCCCAGGTTCCCTCGCTCTGAGGCGACCCGGCGGCCTCCGGATCGAGGAGAACGGCGGCGCCAAGACCGTGCCCCCAGCCCGGTCCTTCGGACAGGGCGCGAAGGTCGCCGATCTGGTGCGACGTCAGCATTTTCGCAGTCTCCTCGGACAGGATCGGCACGCCGCCGTTCCGGATCGCCTCGAGAAAACGCAGATAGTCGCGTGCAGTGCCGCTCATGCCGCCGCCACCAGAGGGCCAGGCCGAAGGGTCAAGCGTGCGACTGGGCCAAACGCTGACACCGACCGGGATCATGTCGCCGTCATCGAGACGTTCCGCCCTTGCGGGGCCATCCCGATAGGCCGTTGCCAGCCGCTCCGCATCCACCGCGACAAAGGCCGTCTCGGACATGCCAAGCGGGCCCGTGACGTAGCGATCGATAGCATCAGGCAGCGTCATGCCCGAGGCCGCTTCGATCACTGCACCCAGCACATCGGTCGAGACCGAATATCTCCACTCGGTCCCCGGTTCGTAAAACAGCGGGGCGCCCGCGATGGCGCGCATGGCGTCTTCCAGCGTTCCTTCCGAGCGTTCAAGCCCTGCGGGCAAGTGACCGTAGATCGAGGGGTCCGCGTCCGGCTCGAAGAACGGATAGCTGAGGCCCGAGGTGTGGGTCATCAACTGGCGGACCGTGATGTCCGGCACGCGCCCGTCGGGCAGCGCCGGGGTGAAATAAGGCAGCCACTCGGCCACCGTGTCGTCCAGCGACAGGCGCCCCTCCTCGACAAGCGCGAGCGCCGTGGCAGACGTCATCGCCTTCGTCATCGAGGCGAGGCGGAAGATGGTGCCGTCGGTCACCGGACGCCCGGTCTCGCGGTCAGCATGTCCGGCGTTGCGGTGATAGATCACCCCGCCGTCGCGCGCGACGATGGCGGTGAGCCCGACGATCCGCTCGGAACTCACCCAGCGATCAATGACGGCATCGAGCCTCTCGGCCATAGCCTCATCGGCCAGCGCAGCCGACTGATAGAGCGTCGCCGCCGTCAGACCCGCCGCCAGCGCGCGCACGGCGCGACCTCGTTTTCGGGTGTTTCGTTCTGACGTTTCCATTCTTTCTCTCCTTTTGTCGGTATTGGTCAGATCAGATTGCGGTGCCGCGGCGGGCGACGAACCAGACGTTCATCGGGTCATGCGGCAGCACATGGCGCTCGACTTCGGCAAAGCCCGCCTGGCGCAGGAACCGCTCGGCGGTCTCCCATCCCCACATCGTGCCGAGCCCCTCGCCGCCCTGGCCGATGGACACGGGCGTGCAGTGAACGGTCGACACGGCATAGAGCAGCGTGGCGAAGGGAAAATCCCGGTTCTTCTCGAGATCGGCCGAGGCGCCGATATCCTGCATCAGGTAGACGCCTCCGGGCCGGAGCGATGCGTGGATGCCGGCCACCAGCCCGAGCGGATCCTTCTGGTCGTGGACGGCGTCGAAGCCCGTCACGAAATCCCAACGGCCCGGTTCGGCATAGCCGGTGAGGTCGCGAGTCTCGAACCGGACATTGGTTAGTTCCTCGGTGCGGGCCCGCTGCGCCGCAAAGTCGATGGCGTCGGCGCACAGGTCGTAGCCCACAAACCGGCTGGCGGGATAGCGCCGCGCCATGGCGAGCAAGGCCGCACCGCGGCCGCACCCTGCATCAAGCACGTCTATCCCGGCCGTCAGCCGTTCGTGCAGTTCGGGCGCGATCGGCAGGACATGGTCGAAAAGGCCAGCCGTGACCGTCTGGCCGCTGTCCTCGGCCATGATCTGGTGGAAGCACGGATAGTCGTCGTAGCGCGTTCCGCCGCCGGTCCTGAAATTGGCGATGGTCCGGTCCTCGACCTTGCCGAACAGCGCAACGTGCTGAGCATAGACCGCGAGATTGCCGAACGGCGCATCCCCAGCCAGACAGGCCGCATGTTCCGGCGGCAGGCGGTAGTCTCGCGTCTCCGGCCGGTAGTCCACGACCCCGGCCATGACCATTACGGCGAGCCACTCGCGCACATAGCGTTCCGACAGCCCCGCCGCCGCGGCGATCTCGGCGCTGCCCGCAGGACCCGTCAGGCTGGCCAGCGTCTCGAACAGGCCCAGCCTGTGGCCGAGCGACATCATCGCCGCCGCCGCGCCGGCATCCAGCATGTCCGCGACACGGCCTGCGAAGGCCTCCGCCGCGGCGGTATCGAATTCGTGCCTTTTCTGAACGTTCATCGCTTTCGTCCCCGATGGAATTGGCTTGGGGGCCTTCCTAGAGCCGATTCCGATTCGGGCGTGAGGGGCAGATTGGCCGAAATAGTGTCGTTTCGGCCAATCTGCATTCCCTCCCGTCTCGACTTTCGATGAGGTTTCGGCCATGATCGGGCCAATGTCCGATCCGACACGCACCCTGACCGTCAACCTGCTCGTCCTGCCGGAATCCTTTCCCGGCGCGCTCTACTGCCTGCACGAACTGCTGGGACAGGCGGGCCAGACGTGGGAGCCGATCACGGGCGAACCCGAGGCCGCCACATGCCGCTTTTCCCCGTGCATGGTGTCGGTGACAGGAACGCCCGCGCCGTCGCCCGCGGGGCCGGTCATCGCCGTCGAGGCCCCGTTGCATGCGCGTCCTGACCCGGACATCGTAATCGTCACCGATCTCGGCCTGCCCGCCGATTTCGATCCGCGGGGCCAATGGGCAGAGGAGGCCGGCTGGCTTCGCCGGATGCATGCCGGTGGCGCCGTCGTCTGCTCGATCTGCTCGGGGTCGCTGTTCCTGGCCGAGGCGGGCCTGCTGGACGGGATCGAGGCGACGACGCACTGGGCGGTCGCGCCGCTCTTCCGCGACTATTATCCGTCGGTGAAGCTGCGCCCCGAACGCATCCTCTGTCCTGCGGGGCCGGAGCATCGCATCGTGACCGCCGGCGGCGCCTCGACTTGGAGCGAGCTTGGTTTTTACCTCGTGGCGCGTTTCGCCGGCGAGACCGAGGCGCGGCGCATGGCCAAGGTCTTCGTGCTCGGCGACAAGTCCGACGGCCAGCTTCCCTTCGCCGCCATGGCACGCCCGCGCCAGCATGAAGATGCCGCGATTGAAAGGGCGCAGATCTGGATCGCGGACAACTACGCAGTTGAAAGTCCGGTAACCCGAATGTCCGAAGTCGCGGGTCTGCCTGAACGCACTTTCTCACGTCGTTTCCGCAAGGCGACAGGCTACAGTCCGGTGGAATACGTGCAGGCATTGCGTCTGGAGGAAGCCAAACAGATGCTGGAGACAACCGCCATCGCCGTCGATTCAGTCGCGGAGGCTGTAGGCTACGCGGACCCGGTCTATTTCCGGCGCATCTTCAAGCGTGACGTGGGGACGACGCCGACGCGCTACCGCCAAATGTTTGCAACCATGGGCGCCGGTTTGTTCTGAAGTCAGACTGACTATGCTCAGCCGATCTTCGCGCCCCAGAAGGACGTGTGGTTGGCTGCAAAGTAGCCGTCCGCGGCGCGGAAATTGCCCTGCAGTTCGATCGTATCGCCGGCGGTGAGCGGGGCCATAGTCTGCAACCAAAGCGCCGTCACCTCGGAGACATGCGCGCCGCTGATCTCGCCGAACGAGCCGCGGATTTCGGTGGTGCCGTTCAGCACGAGACGGCCCCGCATGCGCGCGGTCGTGCTGGCGTTGACCTTGTAGAGCAGCGTCGCGCCGAAGAGGTAGGTGCCATCCACAGGCGCCACGAAATGGTTGTTCGCGGCGTCGAAGGCGCCCTGATCGTTGTAGTCGGTGTTGTTGAGGCCGATCTTCGTCCAGGTCCCGACGCCGACATAGTTGTCGTAGTTCGTGTACGCCTTGAAACGGGGCAGCCGGGGTGATCTTGCCCCCATTTCACCGGACACTCAGGCAGTTGCGTTTTGAGCTGCAATGAACTCGCGGGGCGAGCGCCATTTCAACCCTGAGTGCGGATGGTTCTCGTTGTAATCCTCGAACCAGCCATCGATCAATCCGAGCGC
>JAVJUV010000130.1:0-13048 GCA_040220415.1 Silicimonas sp. | reverse complement strand
GTGATCGCATCGATGACGCCCTCTTCGGGCGCGTGGGGGACGGTGGGCACCTTTCCGACAAAGGACCGACCCTGCGCTTCATCGAAATAGACAAGATCGGTGAAGGTGCCGCCGATATCGACCCCGATGCGGGTTGCCATGGTCTGCCTTTCGCTTGGTCTTGTTCAAGCCTTGCCGGGCGCGCGCGATGACATTCCCGACAATTGTCGAGATATTGTTCTCGTAGCGATCGTGATAGAGACTGCCGCAAAACGTAATTGAACCCGCAGAGAAGACGCTGCCACCCAGCGGGTTTTCGAGCCAAGTCATGTCCGCGCTGATCAGATCGTCGTGCGGCACACCGTTGACGGTCTTGCGATAGGCCAGAAGTTCCTCGTTGGCGACGACGTAGCTGCAGCCGTGGTTCTCGGAGCGTGCCAGTACTGTAACGTTGCCGGGTGAGCCGAGCCTGGCGTCGACGCCATCGAGTTCGAACCCGGCCGCGCCACCACCGCTCAGTCCGAAGTCTCCGATTACTTCGCCGGAAACGCCCTCGAACATCCATGCAAACTCGGGAGCAAACGAGGCTTCCGTGCGCCGATAGTAACTTCCCTCGAACTCCCCGTGTGCCCGGAAGCCGATGCCGGCAAACGTTTGAGGCGGTCGTCCGTTACGGCGCCACAGTCCGCCATACTCGCCGTCCAACATGTTGTAGTATTCGCCGGGGTCGCAATCCCAGGTGCGCACACCGCCCTCGGCGCGTCTGACTTCTATGACATCAGGGACTGCATCGGAAACCGCGATCTTCCAGTAGAAGCCGTTGCCGCCGAGATAGAGCAAGGTGCCCAATCGTTCAGCATAGGACTGCAGTGCATCAAGCGTTTGTGCGGTGTGATACTCAGGGTGAGAACCGGTCAGAACGGCCTTGTAGGGACGCAGCAGATCGACACCGGCTTCATGCAGATCGTGATCGGTGATGATATCATAAGCGATGTTCTTCGCTTCCAGCCAATCGACAATGTGCGTGTCGGCCGGAAAGTGTCTCAGCCCTGAACCTGCGGCTTTTCCCGCAAAGGTCAGGAAGCCCGGACGCATGGTCAGGATCGGACGCCGGATCGACGAGAAGCAGATGCCGGCGCCGTCTCTGTAGACATTATACGTCGACCGGCCATATTCGGGGTGCTGGTCGGGATTGGCTTCACGCGCACCCCAATTGCCGACCCACCGCATGTAGGCTTCGTCGGCATTGCCGCGCGCATGATTGGCGTAGGCCGCATAGGTAAAGGTCGGCAGCAGCACTGCAACGGCATTGCTTGGTGTCCCCCTGGCTGGCGAAACGAAGAAGGGAATGATGTCCTCTTCATCGCCGGCGCGAACGCGCGCGCCATAGATCCCGCTCTTCAGATCAGCCGGCACGGTGAAGGAGAAATCGGTTTTCCACTGACAATCGTACAGCGAATCCTCGTGAAAATGGATAGCGGCATACTCGTCGGGCGCATGCCGCCACGACATTTCGTGTCCGCTCCAGGAGGCGCCGGTCACGCCCCGCACGGGCAGATTGATCAGCTTGCCATGGCACTGCTGGGGTCCGATGTCGGTGATCTCCTGGGTAGCAATGCCCATCGCAAAGTCCCAGCAGGCAAGGGTTTGATTGCTGGGCGCGTCACGCCATGCGGTCAGGATGTTCGCAGACCCGATGGGCCCTTTGACGATTGCCGGTCGTTCCAGCCTGCCGTTGAAATGACTGGTGGCTGGAGCGGCCGGGGACGCGGCAAGGAAAAGCGGCTGGCCCGAACTCAACCGGGCCTCACCCGGCAATGAGACCGTGACGGAACGAGGTCGGCCCGGTGCGTGCAAGAGGTGACACCCGAGTTCAAGTTCTGACCGATCCCTATCGATCGTCAACCACGCCAGATACCAGCGCCGTTCTTCGAGCGTTGCGACCTCACAGACTTGCGGGACGGCATCTGTGCCGCCGACAAGCGCCGATATCCGTTTTCCGTGGATCGATAGCGAAAACCCGCATCCGTTTTCGTCGTCCCTGTTTGAGATGAGCGTCTGCGTCGTCCTGCCGAGCATGGTGGGGAAGACTGCGATGGCGATTGTCACGACACGCTGACTGGCTAGCTTGAGCCGGTCCACATTCTCGACGATCCCGTAGGAACCAAGATGGATGGGTTGCTGTCGGGACGGATAGCTACCCTGGAACGACGCGTCGGGGATGGGCTCGAGCTTCAGCCCCGGTCCTTCGGGGTTCGGGTCACCGGAGACGATCCGCACGAGATCGGCCCTGTACTCTTCGCATGAAGTACTACTGATCTTGAAGTCGACTGTCTCACCCGTTTTGACAGAAAGCCGGTTGGAGTAGCCTGTGATCTCTAACATCCGCGTTCCAATGCGCTCCATTTCGGCGATGGCGGTTAGCCATGCCACGATGCAAATACGTGGAGAGCGTTAGCGGACAGAACCCCGGCGTCAGCTATGCGAGGCTTGCATAAACCTATGACGCAAAAGAGTTTTCGCATTCGAAGGCGGACGGATGAGATCGGTGAGCGTCTTCTCCGTACCATCGTGCCGGACGTCACACAAGGTGTGGAGATTGCGCAAAGCGATGTCAGTCGCTCGATTTGATCGGTACTCGATGCCGGGAGGCGCGCTCCGAAATCCGCGGCCTTCGGGCAAGTTGGCGCACAACGTCGATGAACGCGGCTTCGCCAATCGTTACGCGTTTGGCTGGGTTCGTGATCAGATAGACGCTCGCCTTCAAACTGTCGTCACGGGGCGGCAGGCGCCACAAACGGCCATCTTCCTCGGCGCGCAAAACGGTTGAGACCGGGAACAATCCGATCCCCAAATTCGCCGACACCATCCTGAACACTTCGCTGAGATTGAACGAGTTGCCAATTGTCCTGAATGACATCTTCTGGCGAAATCGAAGCAGTTCTTCGGGCCATTGGTCGTCAGCCAGCCTGTCGGTCTGAAATGAAATAAAGGATTCCCCGGCGAGATCGGAAAGATCGACATCCCACCGTCCGTATAGGCGATGGCGCGGTCCGCAATAAAGGCCGAAAACGACCTCGCGCAGGTGGTCGTAGTTCAGTGTCTCGAACGTCGATTGAGCATAGCAGATCGCAAGCGGCGCCACGTTCGCGCGCACGGACTGTGTCGCGTTCACACTGCTTGAGATGTTGATTGAAAGCGCTACGTCGGGATAGCTGGCATGGAACACATCCAGTGCCTCGTCGAGAATGTCTGAGGCGGCGCCGCTGGCCGCAGCAATGTTGACCGTGCCCGTGACCTTCTTCTGCACCGCGTCCAACCGGGCAGGCAAAGCCGCGATCTGGCCGTAGACCGCGAGGCATTCAGCAAACAGCGCCAGTCCCTCCGGCGTTACGGAGAATGCTCTCCCGCCGCGCTCGATGAGTTTTGCCCCAAGTCGCGTCTCGAGCTTCTTCAAGGCAGATGAAATGGCCGGCTGGGTCAGCAAAAGGCGGTTTGCCGCCCCGGTGAGGCTTTTCTCCTGAACGATGACGATGAACGTTCGCAGCAGGTTCCAGTCCAGTTGGCGAACGATCGGGTCAAGCACGAAGTGATCCAGATCATCCAATGGCTATCTTCCAATTCATCAATCAGATTTATAATAGATATCGCAATAATTAATTTTACAAACATCATCAAGGTGCTTCAATCGCCTCGTGGAAGCCGAAGCTGGATCCAGGCGTTCGAGGGCGGTTCGATTGAGACCGGTGAGCACCTTGGTGCGTGGAGCAGATGAACGGCATTGTCATGTCGAACGTCGCCTGGCTTGAAGACGCCGTGAGGTACCGAGACTTGGAAACATGTGCGGCTGGAAACACGGCGACGGGTGAAGATGTCTCACAGTCTGCGATTGCCGGCGCCCCAATGGATGTTTTTGCCGCGCGCAGCGAGGCGATTGAGCTCCCGCTGATCGTCAAGGGCGATGGCATCTTTCTGTGGGACGATGCGGGCAATCGTTACACTGATGTCTCGTCCGGTCCCGTGGTTTCCAATATCGGTCACGGGCGCGCTGAAGTCGCTGACGCCATCGCGCACCAGGCCCGCACCGTCGATTTCGCCTATCCGCGGGTCGCTCGGCACAAACCCAATGTCGAACTGGCCGAACGTCTAAGCAGGCTTGCGGGCCCGGGGTACGAGCGCGTCTACTTCTCGTCCGGCGGCAGCGAGGCGGTTGAAACAGCGATCAAGTTCCTGCGCCAGTATCGCCTTGCCACCGGGCAGCCCGACCGCACGGAGCTGATTTCCTGCCTGCCATCCTATCACGGCGGGACACTTGGGATGCTGGCTGTTTCCGGGGACGTCCGGCAGGCAAAATTCCTGTCAGGTTTCGCAAAGGTCTCCCACAAGATTCCCGCGCCATTAAGTTATCGCACTCCGGAAGCGCAAAGCGCCGGGGACTACGCCGCCGAATGCGCGGAGGCGCTCGAGCGCAAGATCCTCGAAGTCGGTCCGGCTCGCGTTCTCGCATTCGTGATCGAACCTGTCGGCGGGCTCGCCACCGGATGTATCGTGCCGCCGGTGTCGTACTTCGAGCGCATTAGGGAGATCACGCGAAGGCATGGCATCTTCCTGATCTACGATGAAGTCCTTTGCGGCATGGGGCGTACCGGCCATTTTCTGGCTTCGCACCGGCATCGCGACGCAGCGGCCGATGTCGTGGTCCTGGCGAAGGGGTTGGCGGCGGGATACGCGCCGCTAGGGGCAACGCTCTTCCCTGCCGAGATGGTCGACGAACTGGCTGCAACGACCGGCTACAGTGTCATGCACACTTATGCGGCCAATCCGATTTCCTGCGCGGCGGCGCTGGCCGTGCTCGATGTCTACGAAAAAGAAAAACTGATCGAGCATGTGCCGGCGCTTGGCACCTATCTGCGAGACAAGCTTGAACTGCTCAAGGCCGAACATCCGATCATCGGCGATGTGCGGGGCCAAGGTCTGCTCTTTGCCGTCGAGTTGGTCTCGGATCGGACGACAAAGGCGCAATTCTCCGAGCCGCTCAACCCTGCAGACATGGTGCGGCGCCACGGACTTGAACAGGGATTGATAATCTATTCGCGCCGCACAAGCGGAGGGGCCTTTGGCGACTGGTTCATGGTGTCACCCCCTCTGAGCATCACAAGGTCGCAGGTCGACGAGCTTTGCGGCCGTCTCAGCCGGACACTCGGCGCAATGTCTCGGGAGCTTGGGCTTCGGTGAAGGCAGTCAAACAGGAAAACAGTGGAGTAGGTCATGAGAACCTCGCTTAGTCTCGCAAGCATCATCGTCACAGCAATGGCCGCACCGGCACTTGCGCAGAGCGTCGACATGAATGTCAGCACGTTCGTTCCGGAAAACCACCCGTTGGCCCGATACTCTTTCACCGAATGGCTGCCCCGCCTGAAGGAAGCTTCGGGAGGCACGATCGAAGGCAAGCTCTTTTCCTCCGGCTCGCTGCTCGCCGCTGCGGCCAACTTGTCCGGTTTGCGCGACGGCGTCGTGCAAGTGGCGTTCGTTGCCGGCACTTACACGCCGGCGGACCTGCCCGAGGACAACACGCTGGCGCAGCTCTCTTTCAACCTCTCCGACGCATATGCGGCAGCGTTCGCATTGACCGAGGCCAACTTCGTCATTCACGAGTTGCAGGCGCAGTGGGCACGGTTCGATGTCGTGTACATGGGCGGCTATTCTACGCCGACGTACAACATGATCTGCAAGGAAGAGGTAACAACCCTTGACGCGATCAAGGGCAAGAGGGTGCGGGCACCCGGCGCGGCCTATTCGGACTGGATTGAAAGCGTCGGGGCTGTGCCGGTGAATGTGCCGACCAGCGAGATGTACTCCGGCCTCGACAAAGGAATCCTCGACTGCACGGTGGTGCCGGCCGACGAGGTCGTCTCCCGCTCGCTCAACGAGGTTGCCAGCGCCGTGACCATGGTCGATCTCGGTGTATATGCCTCAGGCGCGAAGTACGCGATCAGCAAGGACTTCTGGAGCGGACTGAGCAACGAGCAGCGCCAGGCGTTCATCGATACGATCCCGCAAGGCATCGTTGATGAACTGCAGTTCTATGTTGGCCAGGTGCAAAGTGCAGTCACCTCGGCCGATGAGTTGGGCATTACCGTTTTCGAACCCGGGGCCGACCTTGCCGGTTCGGTCGAAGCGCACAAGAAGGCGGTTCGCGGCCAAGCGATCGAAGTCGGAAAAAGCCAGTTTAATCTGGCCGATCCCGAGAAGATCGTCAGCGAGTTCGAGGCAATCTATGCCAAATGGGTCGGGCTTCTGGAAGGCGTCGACCGCAGCGATGACACGGCGTTGCTCGATCTGCTGAAGACAGAGATCTACAGCAAGATCGATCCGGCTTCGTACGGACTGTGATCGGAAGACGATAGCCCGCCTGAAAGGCGGCAGTTGATCACCGGCTGCGACTTGCCGCAAGCCGGTGCATCGCAGTCATAAAGGCCTCTTGGGAAACACAGAGTTCGGAGGACTCTCCGGTGTCCAGATTGATCCGTTTCTTGGATCGTATTCCGTTTGCTGTCGCCGGCATCTGCCTGGCACTCTTGGTGCTTCATGTGACACTCGACGTTATCTTATCTCGAACTCTGAACTATCCCATTAAATACACAATAGAGATTTCTTCTTACTATTACATGGTGGCGATAGTTTTCCTGCCCTTGGCGAACGTCGAGTGCCAAGGAGAACACATAAATGTCGATTTCATCCTCAAGGCGCTCCCGGCCCGTGCCGAGACGTGTGTCGGTGCATTCACCTCGCTGCTCGGTGTGGCCGTCGCAGCATTCCTTGCCTACAGGACCGGGATTGACGCGCTGCGCGCCACCAAATCAGGCGAAGTCGTCATGGGTACCGGCCTGCTTGTCATCTGGCCGGGACGCTGGCTGCTGCCGATTGGTTTCGCCCTGCTGGCCATTGCGATGACCATGCGCGCCATCCAGCGATGCTGCAACACGCCCGGTTCCACAAAAAGCGTTGACAAAAAAAGCAGCCGTCACCACGGCGACGGGAACGCCTCATGAGTTCCGTCGCCATCGGAACGCTGGGCGTTGGGATAGGCTTCGCCCTGATCGCCATGCGCATGCATATCGGACTGGCGCTGACGCTTGTCTCTTATTTCGGCATCGCCATTCTTCTCAACGTCAAGGCCGCGAACGGGATCATCACCGCCGTGCCTTTTCAGTTCGTGGGCGACTGGAACTTGACGGCGATCCCGACTTTCTTGCTGATGGGTTTTATCGCATCGGAGAGCGGGCTTACTTCGGGACTGTTCCGGGCAGCCCGCATCCTTTTGGCATGGCTGCCCGGCGGCTTGGCCGTTGCCAGCGTCGGTGCCAGCGCCATGTTCGCGGCAGCCTCGGGTTCGAGCGTTGCCACCGCCGCTGCAATGGCACGCATCGCCACTCCCGAAATGCTCAGATATGGCTACGATCGCAGCCTGTCGGCCGGTGTGATTGCGGCGTCGGGCACGCTGGGATCACTCATTCCACCCAGCATTTTGCTGATCCTCTACGGCTACTTTGCGGAAGTATCCGTCGGCAAGCTGTTTCTGGCTG
Organism: Silicimonas sp.; assembly: GCA_040220415.1. GTDB lineage: Bacteria > Pseudomonadota > Alphaproteobacteria > Rhodobacterales > Rhodobacteraceae > JAVJUV01. The sequence goes on along the minus strand of JAVJUV010000130.1, from coordinate 5,483 downwards.
GCGTCTTGCCCGGGATCATGTCTGCGCTGGTCTACATCGCCATGATCATCGTGCGGGTATCGATCAGGCCACAACTCGCTCCGCGTTACGAGGAGAAGATCAGCATACGGGATGTCGCCAGTGCCGTTGCGGACGTCTGGCCCTTGCCGGTGCTGGTTGCCGGCGTGTTCTCCGGCATTGTCTGGGGTTTCTTCACGCCGACCGAAGCAGGTGCGATCGGGTCGGTTTTGGCCGCCGTGGTCGCGCTGATACGCGGCCAACTGACCTGGACCGTCTTGAACAACGCCATAGCGCGCACCCTTCGGAGCACGTCGAGTATATTTCTGGTCGTTATCGGCACGGTGCTGCTGACCCGCTTCATCGCACTCAGTGGCATGCCGGCGAGCCTGACATCCGCAATCGGATCGATAACCCATGATCCATTGGTTCTAATTCTGATCATTGCCCTAATCTACATTTTCCTGGGCATGTTTGTTGATTCGATCGGACTCATGCTCCTGACGTTGCCGATCCTTCTTCCCATCGCAGATAGCGTCGGCGCTGACTTGATTTGGTTCGGCATCATCATCGTCAAACTGCTGGAAATCGGCCTGATCACACCTCCCATCGGGCTTAACATCTTCGTCATCCGGGGAGCTTTGGGCGACTTGATCTCGATGTCCGAGATCTATCGCGGAGTCTTGTGGTTCATCGCCATGGACATCCTGGCGCTGGCGATCATTGTTTTTTGGCCGCAGCTAACCCTGTATCTTCCAAGTCTGATCTAAGCCCGTGTATCTCAATCAAAATTACTGATCTACATAGACCAATTTGTACATATCAGTTCCCGGTTCCCATTTCTTAAGAAGTGCCGAAGATATTCTTGTTAACCAACGAAGCGTTTCCCTATCCCGGGGCGGCCGCGTGCTTCTGCCCGCTCATGCGCAGCGCATCGTTTGAAACTCGATATGTGTGCTGTGCCGCTATCGGCCGATGCACCGTCGTACAGGCAGGAGCAGGCATGCGGTTTTCACCGGTCCAGCCGCTCCATCACCCGTTGCGTCTTGTCGTCGGCCGGAAAATAGCTTTCGATCCTGATACCTCCGGCCACCGCGTTCATGGCTGCGCCCAGCCTGGTCGTAACAGCGAAAACACCCAGTATCTCGCGCCCGATCTTGTATCGCTCTGCAACGATCGGTCTTGGGGGTGGAGACCAACCACCTGCCGGCCTGACCCAAGCCGGATCGATGGTCTTCCAACTGACAATGTCGTCGATCAGGGCCTGCTGTCGCGGCCCGGCCTGCGCCTCACGGGCGATACGCTGCAGTACCGCGCGAGCCACTTCCTCGAAATTGACGAGCGCTCCGGCAGTGCCGGCAGGATGAAGGGTCAACCGGTACAGGTTTTTCGGCCTGCCGCCGTGCGTGCGCGTCCATAGGCTGGACGGGTCTCCAAAGAGCGCAATGGCGACTTCGAAGGCCGGATTGGCATCGAGAATGTCACCGACGGAGTCGATGACAACCGCCGGGTACGGCATGTGTCCCCGCAGGACATGCGCGGCGGCGCTCTTGAGCGGGGCCAACTCCGGATCGTCGATCCTGAGAGCCGGGAACAGCGGGGCGAAACCTGCGTCGGCCATGAAGGCGTTTGCAAGCTCGGGCGCCAGGTCCAAGGCGGTCGCCAGCCGGGCAGCCACGCCGCGACCGGGCTTCGAACGGCCGCTTTCCAGGAAGCTGAGATGCCGCTGGCTGACCTCAGCCGCGATGGCAAGGTCGAGTTGTGACAGGCGTCGTTCCTGGCGCAATGCCTTGAGCTGGATCGAGAATGGAGGCAACCCTGTCACAACAATGATGACCTTAAGGTAATTGTTTTAATGATGTTCAGGGTGTCATGCTCCTCGGTATCCTGCAACAGCCGCGTGCGCCTTGCGCACGTTGGGGCGCAATCACGAACAAGGGTTATCATGAACATCGATCTGAACGGCGCGGCGTATCATGTCAGGGACCATGGCACTGGGGAGAGCGTCGTTGTCCTCCTCCACGGCTGGCCGGACGATGGCGACCTGTGGCGCCATCAGGTGCCTGTGCTGGTCGATGCCGGCTATCGGGTCATCACACCCGATCTTCTCGGCTTTGGGCAGAGTGAACGGCACCCCGACGTGCAACGCTACACGGGCGCAAGCCTTGCCGCGGATTTGCTGATGATGCTGGACGAGATGGGCATCGCCCGCTGCCATCTGGCCGCCCATGACTGGGGCGCGGTGGCCGGTTGGGAAATGGTCGCCTCCGCTCCCGACCGGTTCGCCTCCTACGCCGCCCTTTCGGTCGGCCACAGCGGGGCGCTGTTCGATCTCGACCATGGCAAGCTGAGCAACCTCTGGTATTTCCTGCTCGCCCAGACGGAGCCAGCGCGGGAACTGTTCGCGGCCAACGACGGCGCCTTCATGCGGTTCTACCTAGCTAGCCATCCGCAGGGCGGTGCCATCGTCGACCGCATGGTCGCCGAGCCGGACTATCTTGAGGCCACGCGGCGGATCGAACTGGCGCACCCGGTCGGCGACATCCTGCTGGCGGCGCTCACCGGCCAACTACCGGAGCCTGTCACCGTCGCCGTGCCGACACTTGGCCTGTGGGGCGGGCAGGACGAACTTATGTGGCGGCCCCAGATTGCGGACTCCGAACGTTTCATGGAAGCGCAATGGCGGTTCGAGCAGATCGACGAGGCCGGACACTGGCTTATGCTCGATCAGCCCGACAAGACCGCCGATCTTCTCAGGGAATGGATCGAACAGCACGTGTAATCGCTCATTTTCGAGCCAAGCAGCCGTCCTTTTCCAATCTCAGCGGGGGTTGTTCGCAACGACCCACTGTTGATCCCGCACTTAAAAAAGAGAACTGAAAAAACATCACTTAGTCAGATAAATACAAAATATTCATATCTATATATTCATTTCTTGAAGCGTCAAATATCAATAATTGTTACGGACCGACAAGATGTATGAATCGTATTAAATGGAAACTCGCACACTCCGTTACTTCCTTGCTGCAGCAGAGGAGCTTAATCTTCGGAAAGCGTCCGGCCGCTTGGGCATTCAGAAACCGCCCTTGAGCCGGGCAATCTCAAACCTCGAGCTTGATGTTGGCACTGCGCTGTTCGACCGTTCCGGGCGGCGACTGCGTTTGACAGCTGCCGGGGAACAGTTGCTGCGCGACGCCCGGATCATATTGCGTTTGATCGATCGGGCCGGTGTGGCAGCGCGAGATGCTGCGGTCGATGTGTCACCTGTCATCAGACTTGGCGTTGCAGGAAGCGGCGCGAGCCGATCGGTCGATCGGTTTCTCCAGGCGCTTTGCAGGCTCGTACCATCTGGCAATGCCACAACGACCGAACTGCCGACGTCGCTGCAGGTCCAGCTTCTCCTAGACGGCCGTCTAGACGCGGGGATCGTTATCCCACCGGTCGATGAACCCGGGCTGATTGTTCAACCGTTATGGCGCGAGCCGTTGGTTGTCTTGGTTCCGGAGCACCATGCCTTGGCAAACGAGGCCGCACTGTGTTCGCAGCAACTGGCAGGCGAGAAGCTTATCCTTCCGCATCCGGACTTCGGCAGTGGCTCGTATCAGCAGATCGTCGAAGCGCTGATCGTGGATGGAAAGCCGCCAACGGCCGACCAATACACTTTCTCACGCGAATCCAGCATGGCGCTTGTCGGCCACGGCTACGGAGTTGCGTTCGTGCCGTCATCACTGGAGATCGACAAGTCAGCGCCTGTGGCAGTTCGTCCCTTCGCGCCCCCAGCACCAGAACTCCAGATCGCTGCCGCCGTCAGGGACGACGAGCGAGCGACAGAGCTATTGCGTCTACTGAACAGAGCTTGCGACGAAGCAGGCCTTTAATCGTCGTCCTCGTTCGCAGCATCCCGCCCGTGATCTAGACTTCCGGCTGCTTCATTCTTGCTCAGTTTCACCACGCGCCGCTGAAACCCGCGGTCGCTTGACAGGAATCGCTCAAGCATGTGGGGCAGGAGCCGTTTGAGATCGACCGGTTCGTCGTAGGTCTCCGAATAGACCCGCGCGTACAGTTCCAGCCGGTCGTGCAACTCACTCGGCCGGCAAGGCTATCGTCAGCCGCACCGTATCGGTCTTGGGCAGTTTGGGCAGTTTCAGGTCGGGCATCTGCGGGCTCACTCGGGGTATGGTTGTAAGATCAGATCGCGATTGACGATCACGCGCAGCGGGAATCCCGGCCGCACACGGATCGTCGGCTGGATGTCGAGATTGCGGCGTGTAATCTCCTGCCCGACATCGTTGGCACTCTCGAACGCGCTTTCACGGCCGGCGGCGATCAGCGCGTCCTCGTCGTCTCGCGTGGCGAGCTCGCTGCCGATGCCGAGCAGCGTCGACAGGGCGACGCCCTTCAAAAGCCGCCATGTATGGAAGTCGACCTCGTCTTCCAGGCCCGCCTGTCCGGCAACGTCGACGCCGGGAAGATTATCGACGACGATGGAGGTGCCGTTCGGCAGGATCAGCCGCTGCCAGACAACGAGGGCGCGTTCCTGACCGTAGGCGATGTTGCTGTCGTAGCGGCCGATCAGCCGCGTGCCTTGCGGGATTAGCAAATGCATTCCGGTCACCGTGTCGTAGACATGCTCGGTGATTTGGGCGATCACCTGTCCTGGCAGATCGGAATTCAGGCCGGTGACCAGGCTGGCAGCGATGATCGTGCCGGCCATCACCTGATAGGGCGAGGCCGGGTCCTGCAGCGCATGCGGGTTGTAGATGTCCGGATCCGGCCCGTCTTCGAGGAAATCCAGCTTGCGATCCTGCATGTTCTGAGCAGCGCCGTCCGGTAATGGCGATTCTTCATTGCCACCAGCGGCCACTGGAACGACTTCCGGCGCCACCGGCGACGGCAGCACGCTTGCCGCGGCTTCGGCCAGCGCGCTGCCTGGCGCTTCGGCATCGATCGCAAAGAACAGCCGCGACGTGCGCGCCTCTTCGAGTTCGCGAGCGAGCATCAACCGTTCCTGGCGCGCGGCTTCTTCTTCCGGATCGGGCCGGAAGCCGGCATTGGGCAAGCTTGGCGGCAAAGGCTCGGTGATGCCCATCTGGCGCTCGACCTCGACCATACCAGGCCCGAGATCGCCCGGGAGCGGCGGACCCAGCTGCGGCGGCTCCAGCTCGCCATAATCGCGCGGCAGGCCTTCCAGACCTTCGGCGGTCTGCACACGCTCCGTGTTGAAGAGCTCGCGCCCGGACTCGACGTCTCGGAACGTTGGCGGATCGAGCGCGATCAGTGCCGCGGCGAACAATCCAAGACCGGCAATGACGACAAGCCCAGCAAGCACGCGGCGATTGAGGCGTGTGACCGGGCGCGGACGGGCTCGCAGCGTCAGATCCTCCGGATCGAGCTTCGGCACCGCCGCGTCGGCCGGATCGGGCGTCGTGTCCGTCATCGATCGCTGTCCCGGTTTCCGGCGGAAGCATGGCGAAAGAGGCCGCGCG
>JAVJUV010000129.1:0-2645 GCA_040220415.1 Silicimonas sp. | reverse complement strand
GTACCAGCGCACCGCCAGAAGGATGATCTCCCGCGGAAAACGATGCCGCTTGAACGGATTCTTGCGCTGTCCCATAGGACCCCCCATCATTACTAACCCAAGGAACTTGCGGTGGTCGGGCAGTTAATGCAACGGACCCTTACAAACAGGTCATCGGACCACAGCTGCGCAGCCGCAAGATGGAGAGCCAAACGACCGAAACCAAGATTGCTGTCAAAGTTCTCAACCGCATGAGCCGCTTGGGTCGTGCGGTCTATCAACGTGTCTCGTGACAAACCGGGAAAGGGGTAAATGCGGCCCGAGCCCTATTCGTGCAACGCGGTCCAATGAAATCCCTTATCCTGTCTGCAGGGTTGGCCCTGGCTGCAACCACTGCCATGGCCGAAACCGAAATTCGCGTGCACTACGCGATCCCGACCATCTGGGCCGAAACCCAGGTAAAACTGGCCGACGCCTTCATGGCGGAGCACCCCGACGTCAAGATCGTGCTCGACGGCCCCGCCGAGGGCTATCCCGAGGGCGTTCAGCGCCTGCTGCGCGAAGCGGTCGCCGGGACCGAACCCGATGTCGCCTATGTCGGGCTCAACCGCTGGCGTGTTCTGGAAGACCGCGGGCTGACCCAGCCGCTCGACGCCTTCCTGCCCGCGGACCCGATGGCCGTTGGTTACACCCCGGCGCTACTGTCGCTCGGCCAGTATCAGGACAAGCAATGGGCTCTGGCCACCTCGGCCTCGACTTTGGTGCTTTATGTGAACCCCGATCTGGTCGAACAGGCCGGCGGCTCGATGGACAACTTCCCAACAGATTTCGACGGGATCATCGAGTTGGCCGCCGAGGTCGACGCCCTTGGGGAAAACATTGAAGGCGTCTGGATCGGCCGTCACGACTGGCGCTTCCAGTCGCTGCTGGGGGCCTATGGCGGCCGTCCGCTGAACGCGGACGAAACCGACATCACCTTTGATAGCGATGCCGGGATGCAGGCCGCAGGTCTCTACAGCCGCTTCGCCACTGAGGGTGGCATGTCCTCGATGTCGGAAAACGATGCGCGCCAGGCCTTCCCGGCCGGCACTCTGGGCCTGTTCTTCGAAAGCTCTTCGTTGCTGACGCGCTTCGAGGAAGGTTCGACCGGCAATTTCGAACTCGAGGTTCTGGGCACCCCGGTGGTCGCAGAGGAAAACGTCTATTTCCCCACCGGCGGTTCGGGCATCGTGATGCTGACTGACGATGCGGAAAAGCAGCAGGCGGCCTGGGACTATATCGCCTTCGTCACCGGCCCCGTGGGTCAGAAGATCATTGTGGAGAACACCGGTTATGCGCCGGCGAATGAGATCGTTCTGAATGATGAAAGCTATCTTGGCGCCTATTATGAGGCGAACCCGAACGCGAAAGCGGGCCATGCACAGGTCGCCGCCCATGCCGGTCCCTGGTATGCCTATCCCGGCGCGGAAGGCGTTGCCGTCACCGACCTGATCGCGGCCGCGCTGGTGGAACTGACCGAAGGTGCTGAAGTCAAGCCGACGATCGACGACCTTGCTGAAACCCTGCGTGTGCAACTCGGGATGAAGTGACGATAGTTCTGCCAAGGCATTGCGGGCTTGAAAAAGACAATCGATTTCTTGCTTTGACTGCCAATAGTTCGAGGCCACCTATATGGCGGCCTCGTCTGTATCTGACTGCAGCCCATGCAGGTAATCAACGGCTTTCTGAGCGTGAGCAGCCGCCCGGAAGATAAACCGCTTGTCGTTACGAAGACCTTCGAGCCAATGCGCGATATAGGCGGCGTGCTCATCGCGCGGTTCAGGTGACAAACCTAAATCAGCCGCCAAAAACGCGGCGCCAAGTTCGGCAACCAGCTCTTCTTGGGCGTAGCCTGCGTCGCCCCAGCGTTTGCGGCCGAAGCTGCGATCAAAGCGCTTCGGATGGGGCGTCCAATGGCAAATCTCGTGGCCGAGGGTTGAGTAGTACGCCTCAGGGGATTCAAACGTCTCGAAGGGCGGCATCTGCACGTAGTCGGCATCGACCGCATAGAAGGCTTGATTGCCACCATGGCGAATATCGGCGTTGGTTGCAGTGAAGAACGCTTCGGCGGTGGCATCACGCTCGGCGGTTTCGGGCATCGGCTCAGACACTTCGTAGTAGGTCTCAGGCAACCCCTCGATCTGATCGACGTTGAAAACCGTGAAGCCCTTCATGAAGGGGATCTCGACCTCGCGGTCCTGGCCCGCATCATCGGTTTCGGTTTTGCGCATCTTGCCGGCATAGATGACGAGTTGGCCCTTGGAGCCTTTGCGGACCTGCCCGCCGAGTTCGAGTGCCTGGCGATAGGTCATCCATGTGGGGGGGGGGGCGTAATCATGGGCGACGGAAGCAGCCCATAGCAGGATGATATTGAGGCCGCGGTAAGCGATCCCGTTATGGCGCAGAGGCCGGGTGATACGACCAGCGAGGTGCTCGGTACTCCAGGGTTTGTGCCAGGGTCGGGTGCCAGATTCGAGATCGGCAATGATCTTCTCGGTGACGCGGGTGTAGATGTCGGGCTTTGCCATGTGATCCTCCATTGTCTTGTCCCTGTGCGGGACGCGGGAGGAAATGGTGGACGCAATAAGCCGCCCGGGCATGGTCAACCCGGGAGCGTCAGCGAATGG
>JAVJUV010000128.1:0-13608 GCA_040220415.1 Silicimonas sp. | reverse complement strand
GGCTGACGACACGGGGCGATATCGTCGGCATGGACCTGGTCGAGGTGGCACCCGATTACGACCGGACCGGCACCACCGCCATCCTCGCCGCGCAAATCTTGATGAACACGATCGGACGGATCATGCATAACAGGGCGACCGCGTGATGGGGCGGGTTAGCTACGATTTCACCAGCAGGTCCGTGCTGGTCACCGGCGCCAGCCGGGGCATCGGGCTGGGCGTTGCACGCGGCTTCGCACGGGCGGGCGCGAACCTCTCCATCCTTGCCGATGACGACGGCGTGTTCGAAGCGGCCGAAACGCTGTCCTCGGAAACCGGCAACACGGTCAGCCCCCTGCAATGCGACATCACCGATACGGCCCAGCTCGACGCCGCACTCGGGGGGATCGCGACGCTCGACGTGCTGATCAACAATGCCGGGCTGGAGCGCACCACGCCGCTTGCCGAGCCGGGCGAAGCAGTGGAGGATACCTTCCGCCGCATCATCGACATCAACGTAATGGGCACCTACCTGATGACCCGCCGCGCCCTGCCCCGGATGGGCACGGGGGGCCGAATCATCCTGACGGCCTCGATCTGGGCCCGCACGGCGGTGGCCGAATTCTCCGCCTATTGCGCCTCGAAACACGCCAATCTCGGCTTCATGCGCTCAATCGCGCATGAACTCGGGCCGCGCGGCATCAACGTCAACGCCGTCTGCCCGGGCTGGGTCAAGACCGAGGCCGCCGTGCTGACGCTGGACCGCATGGTACACAGCACCGGCCGGTCCGAAGACGAGCTGATGCAGGACATCATCGGCGCTCAGGTACTGGACGGTCTGCTGGAACCCGACGACATGGCGGCCATTTACCTGTTTCTCGCCTCCGACGGCGCGCGCGACATTACCGGGCAGGCCTATCACCTAGATCGCGGCGAGGTGATGGCGTGAGCGTCCTCGACGGGCAGACCGCCGTGGTAACCGGCGCGGGCCGTGGCATCGGCGCGGCCTGCGCGCGGGCCTTCGCCGGGGCCGGGGCCGAGGTGATCTGCGCCGACCTGAACGATCCGGCCGATACCATTCATGCCATAGGCGAGGCCGGCGGCAGGGGCCGAGCCGTGCAATGTGACGTTTCGAACGAAGCCTCGGTCCTCGCCCTGTTCGAGGCGGCGGCGCAGGCGGGCCCCCTCGACATCGCGGTCAACTGTGCCGGGATCATCGACGAACGCCCCCTGCTCGACACCTCCGCCGACCAGTTCGACCGCATGATCGCCGTCAACCTTCGCGGATCGTTTCTTGTCGGGCGCGAGGCGCTCCGGGCCATGAAAGGACGGCAGGGCCGGGTCATCATGGTCGCCTCGGACCTCGCCTATTACGGCCGGGAAACCTTCTCGCCCTATGTCGCCTCGAAACACGGTGTCCTCGGGCTCGTGCGGTCCTGGGCCAAGGAATTCGCCCCCGACATCCTCGTGAACGCGCTCTGCCCCGGCCCGATCGACACGGCGATGCTGGCGGCCGAGCACATGTCGCCGGAATGGCGGGAGAAGGAACTTGCCATCCCGCTGGGCCGGTTCGGACGGCCAGAAGAAATCGCCCAGATGGCCCTGTTCCTTGCAGGGCAGAATGCAAAATACATCACCGGTCAGGGGATCGGTGTGAACGGTGGGAGTATCATGCCATGATTGCCAATCCGGTACCTTGGCCGAACGGGGCCAAATGCGCCGCCTGTGTCACCTTCGACATGGATGCCGACAGCCTTGTTCATATCGGCCACCCCAGGGACAGCCACCGCAAGGTTGCGACCACCTCGATGCTGCAATACGGCCCCGAGGTGGCGATCCCGCGCATCGTCGAGACCTACAAACGGCTCGGCATAAGGCAGTCGTTCTTCATCCCGGCCTGGTGCGTCGAACGCTATCCGCGCGCGGTCGAGACGATTCTTGAAGGCGGCAACGAGATCGGGCACCATGGCTATATCCATGAACACCCCAATGAATTGTCGCCAGAGGAGGAGGCGCATTGGCTGGATGTGGGCATGGACATCCTCAAACGCGCCACCGGCGCCGCCCCGCGTGGCTGGCGCGCGCCGCTCTACAACATGTCGGACATCTCCTGCAGCCTGCTGGCAGAGCGCGGGTTTTCCTACGATGCCTCGCTGATGGGCGACGACCAGCCTTATATGCTCGACACGCCCAAGGGCAGTCTCGTGGAATTGCCGACGCATTGGGGCCTGGATGACTGGCCGCAATTCGTTCAGTCGGAAGACCTGGGCTTTATGGGAAACATCATGGCCCCCACGATGGGGTTCGAACCTTATATCCAGGAGTTCAACACCATCCACAAGTACGGGGGGCTTTGGGTGGCTGTCGTGCATCCCTTCGCCACGGGCAGGCTTGCCCGCTGGGACGTCGTGGCCAGCTTCCTCGAGAGCGTGGTTGACAATGGCGACGTTTGGTTCGCGCCGTTGGAAGAGATTGCCGACCATGTTCGCAAAGTCACGGAGTCCGGGGAATACGTGCCGCGCCGTGTCGAGATGCCGGCCTATAAAGAGCCGGTCTACGACACAGCATTGGCGAGATACGCACGCTAAAAAGCGAGCTATGGGTGGTTTTGGGTGACGCGGCCTGATCAAGCGGCGCGGTTTTGGTTTCGTTTTCAGCGGCACCCTCGTTGACCAATGGCAACTGGTTCGCCCCCTTCAGGCAGCATCATGTTTTCGCGACGGCCTGAACGAGCTTGAAGACCAATAGCTTCGCGGTCTTCTGTGACAGCGCCCCCATGGGCCGCACGATTCGATGGCGGACGGTGGCGAACACGCTTTCGGGCTGCCCGTGCGCAGGTGATCCCAGTGGTCGGTCGGAAAGGCGCAAAAGGTGAGTAACGCCTCCTTGTCCTTCGTCAGAAAAGTGACCGCCTTCACGTGTTTGGTCCCGTGTATCTCGGCAAAGGTATCCATGGCGGTTTCCGCCGCGGCGCGGGTGTCGGCTCGCCAGATCTCGCGCAGATCGACCTTTACCGTCGGCTGCATGAACTTCGGGAACTCGTTCATGACATTGGCGACCTTGTGGACCATAACGCACCAGACACCCGCCAGGCTGGCTGAGGAACTCACATAAGTCGAGTAGCGCGTCCCATAGCGTTTCCATGTGGGGGAGCACATCACTTGTCCTGGGCGCTCTCAGCGGCTCTGTCGGCGCGGCGTCGGATCGAATTCAGCCCCGAGGATCCAGCCTTCTACCTGGCCAGTGGCAGCGACGGTTGGCGGCAGGGGCAAAAAGCGCTCGCGATACTGCCATCCACTTTCACGTCGCGCAGCCAGGCGGCCACTTTTAGGGACTTAGGCTGCTCCGAAGTTGTCGTTCTTCTGCGTAGCTGCCTTTCCGCAGTCCTATGCGCGCCACTACTACTGTCGACAGGAAATAATCTGATGTTTCATTAAGTGCGTTGCACCACTCTCTCGACAAACGCCGCAGCCTGAAACGCACGCACATCATCGAAACTTCGCGCAACGATCTGCATTCCGACAGGTATCCCGTTGGCCGCTCTGCCGACCGGAACCGTCAGGACAGGCAGTTGACCGAGCATGTTGAAGGCATGCGTCGTCACCCAGTCGTAGTCGCTGTTCAAACTGGTGCCGTTCACGCTCATCCATTCCCAGGGCATTTGCTCGGCACCGACGTCGTTGACGAGCGTCGTGGGGCATAGCAGGGCGTCGTGCGTGTTCAGGATGGGCTCCAACCCGGCGTAAAGGCGCCCGGCACAGTCGCGGCCTTGGGCCAGGACCGAGACATTGACGCTTGCAAGCTGATCCTTCTGCCAGACTAGGTAGTCAGACAGTTCTTCAGAATGATTTGGGAAGTACCGCGTGATTTCTGCACCCAACATGATGGCTGCGTGATCCTGCGCAGCCTTCGTCAGGCCGTCCGGCCACTCGATTGACGGGCGAGCCAGAACGGCACCGCACGCCTCGAGCCGGCGCAATGCCTCGTCCAGAACGGCCCGAACCTCCGGCGAGGGCAGGGTCTTCCCCAGGTCGAAGCTGACGGCAAAGTGCGGTTCATGGTGTTCCGGGAAGGCCAGCGGAACCTCGACCCGCTCGCGCAGGCTGTGCCTGTCCGCTCCGTCGCATCCCGAGATGACATTGAGCAGCAGCGCGCAATCCCCGACAGTCCGCCCCATCGGTCCGATCACGCTATAGACGTCATGCCCCTCGTCCGGGTCCGGAACCCGTCCATGCGGCGGCTTGTAGCCGGCCACACCGCACATCGCGGCGGGAACGCGCACCGATCCGGCGCTGTCTCCACCTATGGCCAGCGTGCTGGTGCCGGCGGCCAGGCTGGCCGCAGACCCGCCCGACGACCCGCCCGGCGTGATGTCTGTGTTCCACGGGTTGCGCGTGACCCCCCAGGCCTTGGTCGCCGTGATCCAGCCCATGGCAAATTCCGATGTCGTGGTGCGCGCGTGAAGGATGCCGCCGGCCTCGCGTATGCGTCGCACCACCGGATGATCGCGGCTGGCCGTTCGGGCGTCGATCACCTGGCTGCCGCGTGTGGTCCGCGCGCCGCGCTGGTCGTAGACGTCCTTGATCGCCACGGTCAGCCCCTCGAGCGGCCTGACCTCTCCTCTGCGCGCATAGCGTGCCTCCGCCTCCCGCGCCTGGGCGAGCGCCGCGTCGAAGAACGTCTCGGTGAACGCGTTGATCGTGGGCTCGACCCGCTCCGCCTGCCGGATCTGTGCCGTGACAACATCTACCGGCGACAGCTCCCGCTTCAGGTAAAGCCGGAGCAGTTCCGTCGCCGGGAGCCGGCACAGCTCGTCGCCGGGCAACATGGTCGTCAAGGTATTCATGAATGTCTTCCCCGGCTATGCAGCCCTGGTGTTCCTGATGCGAAGATGCGCGCTGCCGCTGCGGATCAGCCGGTCGATGATGATCGACAGGAACGAGATCCCCAGCCCGGCAACGATCCCCTCTCCCGGCTGAACCTTCGAGATGGCAACCAGCGTGTCGTGCTCCAGCCCGCGCGTGCCCACCAGCGCCGTGATCACCAGCATTCCGAAGGCGAACATCACGGTCTGGTTCACGCCCAGAAGAATATCGGGCACCGCCAGCGGCAACTGCACGTGACACAACTTCTGCCATCTCGAACAGCCCGACATCTCCGCCGCCGCGATGCTGGACCTCGCGACCCCCCTGATCCCTTCCTTCGTGTAGCGGATGCCGGGCGGCAGCGAATAGGCGACGATGGCGATCAGGCCGGAAAACTCTCCGACGCTGAACAGCATCACGACCGGGATCAGGTAGACGAAATTCGGCATCGTCTGCAGCGTGTCGATGACCGGGGTCACGCAGCGATCGGCCCAATCCGACAACCCGGCCAGGATACCGACGGGCAAGGCGATGATCAGCGTCACGATCGTGGCCAGGAACACCAGGTAGAACGAGGTCATCGCCGCGTCCCAATACCCGGTGACCACGATGAACCCCAAAAGCGCGGCGCAGACCAGCGCCAGCCGCCAGCCGCTCAGAAGCCAACCCAGCAGCGCCACCACGGCGACGGCCGCCGACCATGGCGCCGCCAGCAGGAAATCCTTGGTCGGGCGCATCACGTAAAGGATGCTGGTATCCCGGATCGTCCTGATCTCGGAGTAATAGGTGTCACCGATCCAGAGAACCATGTCGTCCCAGAAACTGCCGGTCGACACCGTCCACGCCGCCGGGTATTCGCCGAGGACGGGCACGAAGGGCGCCAGCACGATCAGGACGGCTGCAAACGCAAGGCAAAGCCACCATGCCCTGTGCCGCACCCAGACCGACGCCACCTTTTCGGCATGGGACGGGCGCCGCAGCGCCGCTGCCTTCGACAACCGGTCCAGCAGCACCGCCATCAGCGTGATCGCGATCCCCGCCTCGACAGCCTCGCCGATCCGTAGCGCCTTGAGCCCCTTGTAGACCTCGCCGCCAAGCCCGCCCGCGCCGATCACCGAGGCGATGATCACCATCGCGAATGTCAGCAGGATCACCTGGTTCAGCCCGATCAGCAGATGCTGGCGCGCCGCCGGCAGCAATACGTTCCACATCTTCTGACGCGGTGTGCAGCCGGCCATCGATCCGAAATCACCGATATTCGCGGGGACCCGCTGAAGCGCGATCGTCGTCACCCTCGCCATGGGCGGCATGGCATAGATCACCGTGGCGATGATCGCCGCCACCGGGTTGAACCCGAACAGAAGCAGCACCGGCACGAGGTAGGAAAAGGTCGGGATGGTCTGCATCACGTCATAGACCGGCGTCAGGATGCGGTTGGCGGCTTCGCTCCGGTAACCGAGGATACCCAGCAGAACGCCAAGGACCAGACTGATCAGCACGGCAAAGACGACCGAAGACAGCGTCAGCATTGCCGAGACCCACAGTCCGAAGATCAGGAAATATCCCAGCGTGATACCCGTGAAGAGAGCAACGCCCGGCCCGGCCAGCCGCCACGCGAACAACGTGAAGACAGCGCAGACCGCAGGCCATGGGAGCGGCGGCAACGTTGTCGCGGTGCCGTCGGCGCGATAAAATTCAAATCCCTCCGCCAGCAAGCCCTGCGTGAGATCCACGGGGATCTCCAGCAGGCCCGCGAACATGCGGGAGACTTCCGAAAGGGTGATGCCGGCCAGGGCCAGGTCATTGACCACATACTTGATCGCATCGGTTCCCCAGGCCGCCAAGTTCCAGACCATGATTGCGGGATAATCCACCAGCCATGCCGGAAGGCCGATCCACCCAAGGGCCACGATGGCCAGCAGCACGACCAGCGTCACCACGCCCGCCCCGATCTGGCTTCCGCCAGCCCGCATGTCAAAATTCGCGATCATGTCACGTCTTCATTCAGCAGCAGCCGGATCACCGTCTTCGCGTCGATCATCCCGACAAGCGCGCCGGTGTCATCGACCACCTCGGTCGGCTCCGTGGCATTCACCACCTGCGCCGCAACATCTCCGATGACGTCGCGCGCCTTGACCGGATTGCCTTTCGCCACACCGTTGGCCGGCGTCATCACCGACCCCACCTTCACGACCTGCCGGCGCGGGATCTTGAGGGTGAACTTCGCCACGTAATCGTCGGCCGGTCTGGTGATCAGCTCCTCCGGCGTGCCGATCTGGACGACCTTGCCGGAATGCATGATGGCAATGCGATCGGCCAGCCGCACCGCCTCTTCGAAATCATGGGTTACGAACACGATGGATTTGCGCAGCATGCCCTGGATGCGCAGGAACTCGTTCTGCATCTCTGCCCGGATCAGCGGATCGAGTGCCGAGAACGGCTCATCGAGGAACCAGATTTCGGGCTCCGTCATCAGGCTCCGGGCAATGCCGACGCGCTGCTGCTGACCACCCGAAAGCTCGTGCGGAAGATAGCCCTCCCGCCCCGACAGGCCCACGAGATCGACCAGCTCCCGCGCCTTCCTGTGCCGTTCGGCGCGTGCCACGCCCTGCATCCTCAGGGGGAAGGCGATGTTGTCCAGAACCGTCAGATGCGGCAACAGCGCGAAATCCTGAAACACCATGCTGACCGCGTGCCGGCGCATTTCGATCAGCTTCTGCCGGCTGGCCCGTCCCAGGTCGTAACCGGCAACGGTCAGATCGCCCATCGTCGCTTCCACCAGCCCCGTCATGCACCGCAACAGCGTCGACTTGCCCGAGCCCGAAAGCCCCATGATCACGAATATCTCGTCCCGCCGCACTTCGAGGCTGACGTCGCGCACGGCGGCGATGACATCCCGTTCCGCGAGCATGTCGTCGGTGATCGACGCGGCCCCGTCCCGCGCCAGGCCATGCGCGGCATCGCCGTAAAGCTTCCATACGGCGTTGCACCGGATAACGACGTCTTCCGAACTTTCCGTCATCATTGAGCTCTGCAAGTCCTTCATGCGACCCCGCACCTCATCCTACACCGGTTGGCGAAAATCCGAACCGGCCCTCTGTGCCGTTTCGCGACCCGCCCGCCCGGGCAGGCCGCGCCGATGTCAGGCCGGCGTCACTTCAGCCACGCCTGCCAGACGGCCTCGTTCTCGGCCATCCACTGCTCCGTGACGGCCTCGAGCGGAACGCCATCGACATCGACCTGGCGGTAGCCATCGGTCAACTGGCTGTCCTCCAGCTCGAACTTCTCGATGATCGCGGCGGCCTCGGGCTCGGCGTCGATGAACGCCTTGTTGGCAAACAGCCACAGCACCCCGGTCTCGACGTTGCAGTCATGTGTCGCATCCGGGTTCGACCCCCAGGAGGGATCGTCGTGACAACCTTCCTCGTATTCCGGGAACTGAACGAACTCGCCCTCGTCGCTCATGAAATACCAATGCGGGGTGTAACCCCACGCGATCACCGGCTCGCCCCGGCGCGCGGCGGCCGAGACCGTCGCGACAAGCGCGGCGGCGCTGCCCGACGCGATCGGTTCGACGTCGATATCGAAGGCGGTGGCCATCTCCTCGACCGGCATCACCCAGTCGGCGGGCCCTTCCACGAACCGCGCGCTGGGTGCCGTCTCTGCGGTGGCGAGCGCCTCGATGCAGTCGGGCTCCTTCAATGCCTTCCAGTCTGGCAGGCCCGGGCAGACCTCCTTCAGCGACATCGGATACCACCAGCCCTCGGCGGTGCTTATTCCGGTCGACCCCGCGTTGACGGCCTTGCCGCTTTCGGTCGACCCTTCGCAAAGCTCCATCGTCGACTGCCAGCATACGGTGTAATGCAAATCCCCCGTCCGGATGCCCGAGAAACTGGCGGCGTAATCGGCATCTACATACTCGATGTTGTAGCCGGCCTTCTCCAGCGTGGCGCCCAGAATGGTCGAGATCAGGTCGGTGGACGTATCGCTCACGATGGGGATCACGACTGGCTCGGTTCTGTCCGTGGCAAGCGCCGGGCCAGCGGCGGCAAGGCATGCGGCCCCCGCCAGGACCCGGATCGAATTCTGCGTGACATTCATAACTTTCTCCCTGCTGAGTTGGCGCATTTCCCGGTGACCATGGCTGGAACGTGCGAAGCACACCCTCTCGGCCCCAGACCCTGATCCGGCTTTCATGCGCTCACTATGCGCCGCTTCGGAATGATTGAAAGTCTCTCTATGTCGCGCAAAAAGCTACAGGTCGCGACAGTCGCTCATGATCGGAACACGTCCCACGGCCGCCCGGTGAACACCTGCTCCTCGGGGTCGGAATCGTTCCGCGTCGCATCCAGGATATCGGCCGGGATCGACGGATCGTCGAGGCTGATCAACCCGCATTGACGGATTTCCGCCCGCACGTTCACCCTCGGCCCCAGGGCCTCCCAAACCACGCGGTAACAGGCGATATCCCGCGACATCGCGCTGCTGATCCCAAGGCTCAACCCCGTCATCAACGAGGCCTGATCCATCCGCGACGGATACAGGATCGAGGTCCACATCATCTGCCCGGCCCGCTTTTCGCGCTCGTGCACCATGATCCGTTCGCCGTTATGAAAGGCGATGCCGGTATAGAACAACAGGTTCCGTGCCCGCCGCTTCGACGCTCCGTAATTCTCGACATTCCAGATATAGACGAACCCCCGGTCCGCGAACATCCGCATCAGCGAGCGCTGCATCATGCCCGGAAACTCCACCGGCCGGAAATGGCATTTGTAATACCCGATGTATTCTGCCATGTCGCGGCGCGCGTTCGGGTTCACCCGGTGCAGCTTGGCGATGAAGCTGCCGAACGGGTCGATCTCCGGCCCACGCGGTCGGCGCAGGGAAATCAGGGCACTGAAACTGCCCGCGTCCATGAAGATCTCGTGCAGCTCCACCCCGAAGAAATCGCAGATATTCCGCAGGTTCCGGTGCGACGGGCGGCTCTGTCCGTTCAGATACCTGTGGAACTGCTGCCGGTTGATCGACAGCTTCTCGCACACTTCGGTGATCGAATGTGCATAGCTGCAAAGCAGCCGAAGATTCTCCGGAAAGCTGTCTTTCGCCACCTCGAGCGCTCCTGGACTGACATCCTGGCTACTATGGGTGGCATAGAAAGCAGTGTCCATCTTGTAGACACCTTCGGCGCTCAGAGAGGCGCTGGCTACCTATCTGTTGATGCGGAAGTTGCGAACCCAACGATTTTTATTGGCTGACCCAGAAAAGCGTAAAGTCCTAGGGAATTCAACTTTCTCACCTGCGACAGCGTAAGCCCACATCAAATTGATGTGTATGGCGTTTCAATTATAGTCGGCGAAGCCGAGAGTGCCTCGGCAAGTGATGTTTGGAAATCGAAACGAGGCAGGTAGCCACGTAGTTTCGGCAGGCCGAACGCCTTAGAGGCGAAGATATCTGCGTGCCTGGATTCAAGCGCCCACGGCTGCGGCCGGTCTGCTCCTGTAACGCGCGGTTCTGCGCGGCGTTGTTTACAGGGCGTCCGCCGAGATCATCCATCAGCATAGCGAACCACGCCGCGACGATCGCGTCGTTCTCTTCGTCTGACCAGGCGGTTGCACTCATTTCGCCAGGCTATGTCGTGCACCGGGGCCTGTCATCCGGAAATCAAGATAGACGTGCCGGCGCTCGCACGGGAGGTGCTATGGAAGATGCCACCTGCAGGGGATGGCCATATGCGTTCGATAACCCACAACTTGGCAGCTCGCGGCATGTGTCGGTCTGCAATGGATCGCATCAACCGACGTCAACAAGCGCAAGATCGGGAATGTATGCGACCCGCCCGTGCCTAACTCGACGACGATGCTCTTTTCGCCTGGCTGTGGGAAGATAGGTATCTGGCAGGCAGGGCAAAGAGGATCGTGCCGAGCTATCAAGGCTCCTTTACCAAGTTCGGCATGGACACCGGTTGCACAGACCGATCTTGTCAATCTTGCTGGCCACGTGTGGTCCGTGCCTCGCAACTGCACTGACCATTCGCTCACCATGCCGCTAAAGCTATACAGCTCTTTCCAGCCGGTTCTGCTCTTTCTGGGGGAGAGCAAGTCACAAGCCCGCCTCAAGGTCAAAGGGGCCATCGTTACAACAAAAAACACCGATTTCGGCGTTCTATGTAAACCAATTGTTGCGCAAATCCTTTATTTTACTGACCTGATCAGTTTACATAGGGAAACTAACTCGTCCAGATTTTCAGCTCATGTAAACCAAAAACATGTGTTTTTCGGCCATTTTTCCACGTCATGGAAACCAAATGGAAACAAAATCCGGATCTATGTAAACCGTATGTAAACCACGACGGCCGTGTTCGACGTGGTCGCACCTCTCGCGATTGCTCACTACATCCATTTCTTGACGCTCCAGCACTTCCAAATACTTCACCATTCATAATGCTGCGAACAAATGCGATTGCCTAGTGGGTCAAGCGGGCTGTTGGCCGTCCCGGAAGGACTGAACTTCGGTTCATAACCAAAACAAGGTGGACACAATGGAATACCCTGAGGTTTTTGGCACGTATTCTGGTTTCCCAGGTTATCCTGCTGATCCCTGCGCTTGCGCAATAGGCGGCCGATGGAGAGGTCGACGCGCATGATCCGAGATCCAGCGTTGACCTGCTTCTCGGCGTTATCGAGGACGATGCCGCGCGGGCTGCCAAACTCGATACCTCAGAAACTCGAGGGCATTGAGCTTGCGAATGCATGTCTATCCCGAACGTCACTGATCCACTGATCGCCAAGTATCTTCAGCTTGTCGTCCCGCCAGATATCATTAGTTCGCGTTTCAGGTGGTTCTGGCAAATGTCCACTGCCTGATCGCCGGTTAGAACGTCGTCATGGATCGACAGACCAAGCCAGAGCCCGTCCGACAGAGCGATGAATGACAGCGCCACCTTTCTTGGCTCTACGGTCACACGCTGTTCTTCTGCCGCCGCGCGCACCATCCTGTCCATCCGGATAACGTAGTCGCGGTAAAGCTGCCGGTTGGCCATGCGCACCTTGGTATTAAAACGCGTCTCATGCCAAAGGGCGAGGAAGGCGGTGCGGTTTAGCTCCGTGAAGGTGGACTTGGCAAAAAGCGCAGCTGGCACGGCCAGCAGCCTGTCCATCGAACTACCCTCCATGCTGTCGACGGTGCTGCGAACCGCGGCAGAAATTTTACCGAACAGGTATTCGAGCGCGGCAACCATAACGTCGTCTTTGTTGTCGAAATAGTGGCCGAGCAGTCCGCGGGAGGCACCGGCCTCCTTGCTGATCGTGGATACCGTCGTGCCTGCAACACCACGCGCGGCGAGTGACCGTAGCGCGCCTTCGATCAGCGTTCTGCGCCTGTATTCATTGATCTCAGCGTGGGTTCTGGGCCGTTTTTCGGAATGTCTGGCGGGTTGGATCGGCACGTCGGGCTCCTGTTGGCGGACGGGAGCAGAATAGCGAACAGTTGCAAGAGGGCAAAATATTTGTTGAACGTCCAACTTTTATAATGTGCTTAGTCCGAATTGAAACCCCGAACCCGAAGGAGTGCCGGAATGAGCCCGGAAGACGTCATCAATCTCGACCTTTATCCGATCGTGGATCGGACCCCCGAACGCGCCGCTCTGGTCGCGCGGCTGAAACGGGAACTGGACGAAAACCAGTATGTCTCGTTGCCCGATTTCATCAGGCCGATCGCGCGCGAAAGGGCCGCGGCGGATGCAACAGCCGCGCTGCCGAACGCGCATCACAACAGTTCGCGCCGGAACTGCTATCTGCAACGGCAGGGTGACCCATCGCTGCCCGAAGACCACCCGCGCAACTTTATGATGGAAGCGAGCACACGGATGCTGGCCTATGATCAGTTTTCCGCCGACTGCCCGGTCAAGACGCTCTATCATTGGGAGCCGATGCGACAGTTCGTTGCCGAGATCGTCGGCACCGAAAAGCTCTATGACAACGAGGATCCCTGCCAGCCGGTTAACCTGCTCTGCTACCAGACCGGCGACCGATCGGCCTGGCATTTCGATTCCGTCAACGCCTTCACCATGACGCTGATGCTTCAGGCCTCAGAGACCGGCGGTGACTTCGAGATGGTGCCGAACACGCGCAGAGACGACGACCAGAACTATGGCTACGTCCAGCGCGTGCTTGAAGGGAAATGCCCCGAGGACACGGTTTCCGTCGCGCGCTCCGCCGGCGCACTTTGCATCTTCCGCGGCTGCAATTCGCTGCATCGGGTGTCGCCCGTGGAAGGGGAATCTATGCGCATCATGGGCGTTTTTGTCTACGAACGCGAGCCCGGCGTCGTCGGCGACCCCGAAGTCAACATCACCGTGTACGGACGGGAATGCGCCCCCGGCTGACCCGCAGGCCAAACGGCTGCGGCACCAGAGAAACGCCGCCTAGAAAACCAACTGGAGGAGAATATGTTTAAGAAAACCAATAAAATCAACGTATCACACCTGCGCTCCGGCGCGATGACTCGCCGTCTGTTCATGCAAACCGGTTTCGCAGCAGGTGCGGCCCTGTCTATGGGGGCGGGACATGCCGGCCGGGCGGTGGCCGCAACGCAGCTGCCCGGCGGTCACTTCCGTTTTGGTTTTGCCCACGGAAGCACCACCGACGTGCTCGATCCCGGCAAGGTGCTGAACGGGCTTCTTTCTGCGACGCACTATGCCGTTACCAACACACTGACCGAGGTCGACACCGACGGAACGCTAATCCCGAAACTGGCAACCGAGTGG
>JAVJUV010000127.1:0-7028 GCA_040220415.1 Silicimonas sp. | reverse complement strand
TGGTGCTTGCTGGCTGCGCGGTGCCAACGCTGGACGACGGCGGCGCTCGTAACGAAGTGGGAAGTGTTCCCGAGGCCGTCATTGCCCTTGCTGCGCCTGGTCAGGATCTCACCACGGCGCGGCTTCGTCCCGAGGATGGCTGTTATTGGTATGAACACAGCGGTCCGGTGGAAAACACCTTGGTTCCGCTACGCTCGGCAGGTGGCAACCCCATCTGCACTTCGCGCCAGTCCTGATCAGCCCATAGATGCGTCAAGCCCACGCGTAACACATGATGCGCCAGTCAACTTCTCGGGGTGACGCTGTCTTCCGCCGAGTACAGGAATGCCGTCGAGCCAATCTCGACGTTGGGATAGAGATCATTGATGTGTGCCATGACCATTCGGACGCAGCCGGAACTCGCACGGCCGCCAATGCTTCTTGGATACGGTGTCCCGTGAATCCTTAGATAGGTGTCTCGGTCGCCGACGAAGAGATAGAGGGCTCGCGATCCGAGCGCGTTTTCAGGTCCGGGTTCCATACCGTCAGCGATATCGGCGTAGAGCTCTGGGTCGCGGTCGATCATGTTTTGTGTCGGCTGCCAATGCGGCCACCTGACCTTGCGCTTGATCGTATAGGTGCCCGGTTCGTAAAGTTTACCGCGCGCGATCGCCACGCCATAGCGCATCGCCGTGCCGCCTTCTTCGATGTGGTAGAGATAGCGCGCAACAGCATCGACATGGATATCACCGGGTACAAGTCCGTCCTTCGCGAGGACCCGCTGTGGCAGGAAGCGAGGGTGAAGGCCCCAAGGGTTGGACGTGGCCGGGTCGTAGCCGGGAGGTGTAACCTGTGCGTCCCAAGCTGCCTTCTGCGCATCGGTAGGCCACGTGTCTGCAAGGAGCGGGCTGGATATCGATGCCGAAAACAGCGCGGTGGTCGTCTGGATGAAATGTCGTCTTGTCAGCATATAGATTGCTCCGTTCACGCATTGGACGGCAAACCGAACCTTACCCCGAACGCAGTGTTGTTCGCCCGGGAAGGAGTGAGGCGTTATTGGCAACTTGCTCCATGGTGCCGTTCTTTGTCGGTGGCTTAACTCCTAAAGCTCCTAGAGGTTCAAGAATAAATACCGATGTCACACGTGCTTTCGTGTTCTCACTTAGGCAAGGACAGACGATATCGCCAGCAACTATGCCGTGGACCGTCGCGATGGCGAGGCGCCGAACTTGCTATATTGTCGGCATTGTCGGCGCGTTTGGTGCTGAAGAGAGGAACTGTGCTTGTGCCTTGAGACGATGTCGTTCTGAAAATCGCGCTGTGCGACGTATGGAACACCACATCCGCGAGTTGGAACGCCAGCTCGGACCCAAGACACTCGGGGTCGAAATCCCAAAGGAGGCGCACCACAAATCCTGCTCAGAAAAACTAAGGTGGCGTGCGCTGTCGCAGTCGAAGGGATGTTCGCGACGAGCGTCCTAGCCGAGAACTTGGACGCCTTCCGCGGGAGGGCCCGATGCTCTGTGTTCGGGGCCGGTGCTCTTCTTTGGTTGACAGACTATTGACGAATATCACGCCTCTGTCTGACGTTAAACAGAACAATTAGCTGAATAAGGGCCAAATCACAGCGATGTTGGCACTTGATCGAAGGCCGCGACATCTTGAGTCACATCCCGCGATAGTTCTCACAAGCTTCAACCCCTGCAGCGACGACATCGAGAAGCGCATCTACTTCGCTCAATAGCGTGGTAATGCGCGGGCTGCTGATGCGGTAACGGACAAACCTGCCATTTCGATCGCTGGCAACAAGCCCGCACTCCAGCAAACATCGCAAGTGATTGGAGACGTTGGGTTGTGATAGACCCGTGCGGGCGACGAGTTCGTGAACGACCATCGGACCTTCTGACAAGACGTCCAGGATTGCCAACCGACTGTGGTCCGCGAAGCCGCGAAGCAACTTTGCGCGCTGTTCAATAGTGGCGGTCTTGTGGTCCACAGCAAACTGCGTCATATCATTTCTCACTGATGTATTAGTTCTCCATCCACTTTAGCAGGAGAGCCGCGATAATGGCCAACGCAGAAAACACACTATTAGAAGTCTCGGCCGTCCGGTACCGGGTCTCCGGCATGGACTGCGCTAAGGATGCCGCACAGATCGAGCGGGCGGCGCAGGCGGCGGGGGTCGCGCCTAACGATGTTAAGGTGTCGGCCGCGACGCACATCATGACACTGAACGCCCCCGAAGCGCGTCTGCCGGACATCGAAAAGGCCGTTGCGGTGACCGGCTACGGCTTTGACCGGATCGAGGGCGATGGAGACATTCCGCCGAATCCGGCCCATCAGGACCCGGCCTACCGACGCGCGCTCTGGATCGTCGTGATCCTGAATGTCGGTTATGGCGTCCTTGAAATGATCGGTGGGTTCATCGCCGGGTCGCAGGCCGTGAAGGCGGATGCGCTCGATTTCATCGGCGATGGCGCGATCACCTTCCTCGGTCTGCTGGCCATCGGCTGGAGCCTCGCCTGGCGGGCGCGGTCGGCCCTGATCCAAGGCGTTTTCCTCGGGCTCCTCGGCCTTGGCGTTCTCGGCACGACCATCGTCCGGGTCTTCGAACAAACGACGCCGGATGCGGGCCTCATGGGCCTGCTCGGCATGATCGCTCTTGTCGTCAATGTCGTCTCCGTTCTGCCGCTTCTTCGATTCCGTAAGGGCGACGCGAACATGCGGGCCGTCTGGCTATTCTCGCGCAACGATGCCATCGGCAATGCGGCGGTCGTCATCGCCGCCGGTCTCGTGGCGTGGTTGGGCAGCGCGTGGCCCGACCTTATCGTCGCCTTCGGTATCGCCGGACTGTTCTTGCACTCGTCATGGGCGATCATCCGCGACGCACGGGCCGATCTGAAGGTGACGGCATGAACACTCGCGTTCTCGGTGGGCTCTGCGCAATCGCTGCGCTCGGTCTCGATCAGGGCACCAAGGCTCTTGCCCTGAACACCCCGGCGCTAGAGAATGGGGTCGAGGTTCTGCCCTTCCTCAATCTGGTTCGGGTTCTGAACAATGGAGTCAGTTTTGGCATGCTCGGCGGGGTCGTGCCGTGGTGGGGTCTGATCGCACTTGCTGCCGTGATCGTGGCATGGCTGCTGATCTGGCTGTGGAAGGCTCCGGACAGGCTGACAGGTGCGGCGCTCGGTCTGATCATCGGAGGCGCGCTTGGCAATATCCTCGACCGACTTCGCTATCAGGCCGTCCCTGACTTTCTCAACTTCCATTACGGGTCATACCACTGGCCATCCTTCAATCTCGCGGACGTAGCAATCTTCTGCGGCGCGGCCCTGCTGTTCTGGGACAGCTTCCGCTCTGCGAAGGACAAGCCTGGTCAGGGTCAACGCAAGGAAAACACAACGGGGATGTAACCCATGTTCAGCATACCATCTGCGAAAGGCTTTGACAGCACACTCACCCTGCTGCGAAATCCGTATGGGTTCATTTCGGAGACCTGCCGCGCACTCGACACAGACCTGTTCGAAACCCGCATCCTCCTTCAAGAGACGATCTGCATGACCGGCGCGGCGGCGGCAGAAGCCTTCTATCGGGAAGACCGGCTGATCCGCGCAGGCTCGATGCCAGGCCGCATACAGAAGACCCTGTTGGGTGAAGGCGGCGTTCAGGGATTGGACGGCGCTGCCCACCAGCACCGCAAGAAGATGTTCATGTCGATGATGGGGACCGAGCATATAGCCGCGCTTCAGGGCATGTCGCTTCACATGCTGGACAACTATTCGCCGGACTGGGAGGCGAGGAACGAAGTCGTTTTCTACGACGAAGTGCGCGAAATGCTCACAAGAGCCGTTTGCGCCTGGTGTGGGGTTCCGCTTCCCGAGGCGGAGGTGGCGACTCGAACGGCGCAACTTACAGCGCTTTTTCAGGACGCCGGGGCCATTGGCCCGAAACACTGGGCTGCACGTCTGGCGCGCCACCGCCTGGAAAAATGGGCAGCAGGGATGATCCGACAGGTGCGTGAAGGCGAGCTTCAGCCGACGCAGGAAAGCGCCCTTCATGTCATCGCGACATGGCGTGATCTCGACGGCGCGATGCTGACCCAGAAAGTCGCCGCCGTGGAGTTGTTGAACGTCTTGCGCCCGACCGTGGCGGTGTCCGTTTTCATTGTTCAGACGGCCCACGCCTTGCACCGGTATCCGGAATGGCAGGAAAAACTGCGGAACGAGGAAGGACTGCTCGAACCCTTCGTGCAGGAGGTCCGCCGCCTCTATCCGTTCTTTCCTGCGGTCGCGGCACGAGTGAAGAGCGCTTTCGAGTGGCGGGGGTATCGCTTTCCGGAAGGATGCAGGGTTCTGATTGACCTTTATGGCACGAACACCGATCCGCGTTCATGGGATGAGCCACTTGAGTTTCGGCCCGAACGGTTTCGGAGCCGCGCCGAGAACCCTTACGACTTCATTCCGCAGGGCGGTGGCGATCATCACAGGAACCACCGTTGTCCGGGCGAGTGGATCGCGATCAGCCAGATGAAGGCGTTTTGCAGATATCTTGTGAACGACTTCGAATACGATGTGCGGGATCAGGATTTGGAGCTGGGCACGGGAGAGCTGCCACCCCTGCCCGAGAACCGGTTCATCATGCGCAACGTCAGGCGCCGGGGGTAGCTTCGGCCTCGTCCGGATCGACTGACCGCGCATCCTTCGTGGCCTCGAACGCCTCCCACGCAACGTAGGGCACGATCAGAAGCGCCGCGACCGGATCGGCCAACCACCAGCCCATCCATTGCGTCAGACCGATTCCGACCAACACGACAATGGTCTGGTATTCGCAGATCAGGGTATCTTTGGCATCGTATTTCAGCGCAGGTGAATCGAGCCGCTTGCCGTAGCGATATTTGCCCCAGGCCAGCAGCGGATTGACCACCAAAGAGACAAACAGGATCACGATCCCCCACCAATTGAAGCCCGGCGTCTCCTGTGAGATGAAAGCGGAAACCGCCTCGTAGAGGATCGCCGCGACGACAATCCAGAAAGCACAGGCGACCACATAGAGCGCGACCTTCTTGCGATGCAGGACCGTGCGCTTGTCGCCACCATCCTTCTCACCCTTCAAGCGCCAGATCAGCGTCGCAGCCGAAGTGGCCTCGACCGTGCTGTCGAGACCCCAGCTCACCAGTGCCGCGCTTCCGGTCAGAAGTCCCACGGTCACGGAAACAACAACCTCGATGAGGTTGTAGACAAGGCTCGCGGTCTCGACGCGGATGCCGCGGGTCAGATTGGATTGTCTATCGTTCTTCTGCTTGTTCATAACATATAGTTAACGCGGAACTCGCTGCTAAAGTTCGAGGCGAGTATTGGTTACTTTGCCATCAGTAATTCGACGCTAATCGAAAGCCGAAGGCGTTCTGATTTTATGCTGCCTCAGTAGAGGCAAGCCTGTCCCTCATACATGAAAACAAAGGGCTTCGGACCTGTCGCGTAGCCGGTGTCGAGCCGATCCATGCGGAAGCCGTTTTTCTCGACCAAGGCGGCTGTCGGGCGGTCAAGGTGACATTTTCCGGCACAACGCTTCCAGGCAGGCGTGAGCCAGCGTTGCCAGCGCCGGACGCCTGGTTCCGGCGCCATTCCATGCTCGACGAAGCGGAAGACGCCGTCAGGCTTGAGAACGCGCCGGATCTCGGCCAGCACCTTCTCCGGCTCCGACACGCTGCAGAGCGTCCAGGTGGCAACCACGCAGTCGACGCTGCGATCTTCCAGCGGCAATGCTTCGCCCACGCCCTCGATCATCTTCGTTGTCGGCATCAAGCCCTGAGAAGCCTGCGCGGCCCGACGGAGGAGTTCTGGCGATGGGTCCACGCCGACAACCAGATGCACGGCCTCGGGGTAGAGTGCGAGGTTCAGGCCCGAGCCGATCCCGATCTCCAGAACGCGTCCCTTTGCACCGGAGACGGCACGGCGCCGGTAAGGAAGAAGCTGGTCCTGACGCATGGCGAGATGCGTGAGGCCAGGAAGGATATGGTTTTCGTAGAACCGCATGAGCTGTTATCCGATTCGTCCAAGAACCGGAAATGCATCGAGCATCCAGTATGACAGCGCGCTCAACTGTCCAGTCATCATCGCCACGCCCATAAGGATCATCACGACGCCTGCAATCTGGTGGAGGCGGCGGCCAACCCGGCCGATGGCCCTGAGGCGGCCCGCGATCTGATCGGTGAATCCGGCCACGATCAGAAACGGTATCCCGAGACCTGCGGAATAGACGGCAAGCAGCATGACGCCTTCGCCCATCGTGGCGCTCGCCGCACTGGCTGTCAGGATTGCGCCGAGGATCGGGCCGATACACGGCGTCCAACCGAAACCGAAGGCAAGCCCAAGGACGTAGGACGCAGCGGGTTGGCCCCCGGGGATGTTGAGATTGAATCGGAAGTCGCGTTCCATGACCGAAACACGCGCGGCTCCTATCATGAAGAGCCCGAAGACAATGATGATGCCGCCCCCAACGAGGTTGAGTTCATACCGCCACCGAAGCAGGGCCTGACCCATTGCAGTCGCGGATGCGCCAAGTCCCATGAAGATGGTGGAGAAGCCGAGGACAAAGCAAAGGCTCAGCCAGACCGCACGCAACGGCGAAGCTGCAGCCGCCCCCCCTTCAGCGGCTGTGCGTCCGGCCACGTAGGAGACATAACCTGGCACAAGAGGCAGCACGCAGGGGGACAGAAACGATATCGTACCGGCCAGGAGGGCGGCGGTGAGGCCCAGAAGCGAGATATCTACCATGCTTCACGTTCACCCCTAAAAAGCTTGCGCAGGGGGACTTTGGCAGCGGCCCAGTACGCCAGGGTCGGGACGATGATCCATTGCAGCAGCGGCGTGAGACCGGCGTCGATGACGGGGACCACCGGCATGATGTCGCGATAGGCCCAGGCCGCCCGGATCACGATGTTCAGCCACTCGCTGAAGATCGTGTAAGAGACGCCCAGGACCACGGCCAGGAGCAGGACGCGCCCTGCGCGTTCCGACGGCCATGCATGCCCCCCAACGAGAAACAGG
>JAVJUV010000126.1:0-10974 GCA_040220415.1 Silicimonas sp. | reverse complement strand
AAGCCGCGAGTTCGTCTCCACCCGCAAACAGGTGTTGCGCCGGCTCTACGGCATCCTCGAGAACCAGACCTTCGAGCGGATGTTCTCCCATCCCAAGAGCAAGCTCGACCTGTTCGCCGAGATGAACGCCGGCAAGGTGATCCTGATCAACACGGCCAAGGATCTCCTCAAGGAGAACGGCACCGAGATCTTCGGACGCTTCTTCATCGCCATGATCGCCCAGGCCGCGCAGGAACGGGCGGTCCTGTCCCGCGAGGAGCGCGTGCCCACCTTCGTCTATGTCGACGAGGCCAATGACTATTTCGACCGGACGATCGGTGTCATCCTCAGCCAGGCGCGCAAATACAACATCGGGCTGATCCTCGCCCACCAGTTCCTCGGCCAGCTCGACGCAAGGCTCTACGAAGCCATTGCCGCGAACACCGCAATCAAGTTCGCGGGCGGTGTTTCGGCAAAAGACGCCCGCACGCTTGCCGGCGATTTGCGGACCGACGCCGGCTTCATCGAGGCCCAGGGCAAGCTCAATTTCGCTGCCATGGTGCGCGGCACGACCAAGCGGGCCGTCTCCATCGGGATCGATGCGGGCCGGATGGAAGCCCGGCCGCGCATGAGCGACGATGAGCGTGACGCCCTGCGTGGTGCGATGCGCGAGCGGTACGCCGTGCACTATTCCAAAGTGGACCGTGCCGCGTCACCAAAGCCTGAGACGGCTGAAGTGGATGAAGAACCTAATCCCAAATCTGCATCTGAGGAACATTGCGCGCAGGATTCTGGCGAGCCGATGCGCTGGGAGTGAGTACACTGACCGGGCCCCCTCTTGTCACACCAGTGGTATATCACTCACTGGTTGTTTTTGATGGATGCACATTGAACGGCGGGCAAAAAAAGTCAGCTCGCATGTGCGCGTGCTCTCCTTAGCGAGTTCAAAAAGCCATCAGGAAATCGCAGCGTGCTTGCCTCCGCCCTCCTAATGAAGCCATCCAACGCCCGCCGAGATAGGTGGCGCCAGTCATCATCCAAGTAAGCCTCGATGCTGGTTGCCTGGGCAGCCACTGGATACTCCGATACCGAGACAGCCCTTTTCGTCCCAGAACGGCCAAAAGCAGCGCCTGGCCACTTGTGCGCTCTCAAGTCGCCCGACTCCCGTGAAGGCGAGGCAGGTTGGCTTGTCGTCAGGCACTTGGCAACCCATTCGGCAATCGGCACCGGCATCGCGTTGCCAAGCATCCTCCAACGTGGGGACCGGCCGGCGGAGAAATCCACATCAGTCCAACTCACCGGAAAGCCTTGCAGCCGCTCGCAAGCCTTTAGGCTTGGCACCATGACCCTGCCATCTGAAAAGAGCACAGCCGGCGGAGATGGGATTCCTAGGGTTGATCCCGCCTTGAGCGGCGGGATGGCGTCCGCTACTAAACCTACGCCTGAGCGGCCTTCCGTCCAGTAAAAGCCAAGAGCGGCCTTCAAGGAAAGCGCAGCTTCGGGTGCGCATCCATCGTCGTCTTGAAAGAGAACAGTGGCCGGATCGAACTCCGAGCTGGCCACGAATATCACACGCCTTCTGCGTTGGGGGATACCGAATGAACGAAGATCGACGACCCGGTAGGCCCAGGCATACCCCAGAGACTCGACAAGAGACACTAGCCTACTCATCGCGCGGCCTTGATCCACGTTAAGTAAGAAGTAGACGTTCTCAAGAACGAGGGTCCCGATCCTGTGACGGCCAAGAAGCTCGAACATGCTCATGACGTCGCCGGTCTTCGAGCCGTGCAGCCCCGTCTTGTCTCCGGCCATGCTCAGATTCTGACAGGGAAACCCAGCGGTAACGATATCCAAAGACGAGGGAAGGTCATGAATCTCCGCAACGTCTCCCACGACCGTGGCCTCGGTAAACCGAGCCTTAAGCACGGCCCGGCAATAATCATCCTTATCGGCGAGTAGCACAGTCGTGCCGCCAGCGCCTTGAAATCCCAACTCGAAGCCACCGATTCCCGCATAAAGACCAGCTATCCGCATGCGCGGCTTGTACACCCAGCAGCATCCGGCGCAAGCTCGTTGGAAGAGGAGCCCGCTGAAATGAGCCTATTCGAAGGGGATTCTGCATGGTCTCAGAATGCTACGCCCCGGCCTGACGAGCATGCGGCCATTTTGCACGCCGCGTGTGGCATCTACACGCGGCCGGACATCGTCGACACGATACTGGACAGTGTAGATTGGTGTCCCGAAAAGGACCTTACCGACATGAGGCTGCTTGAGCCTGCATGCGGCGACGGTGCCTTCGTTGCGAGAGCAGCGGATCGGCTCCTGCGCTCGTTCATTGCCAAGCGGCGTCCATTTCGACGGGCCGACCTAGCCGAGCGAATTCGTTCCTATGAGATACACCCCGGCGAAGCTGCACGGGCAAGAGGCCGACTGATCCCCATGCTCAAGGGACATGGATTGTCTAAGAGTGACGCCCAAGCAATCGTGGCGGAGTGGGTGAGGACCGGCGACTTTTTGCGCGATCCGCTGCCGGCTGGACATTTCACTCATGTCGTCGGCAACCCACCTTACATGCGTTGGTCGAAATTGCCTGCGTGTCTTCGAGCGGAATACGAGCAGGTTCTACCGGCGGAAACGGCAAGGGGTGATCTGTTCCTGCCGTTCCTAGACCGAGGCATCGAGGCGCTGAAGGTTGGCGGGTATCTGGGCTTCCTGTGTACCGATCGGTGGAAATACATGGGCTTCGCCGAAGGGTTCCGGGCTATCCGGCTGCCCCAGGTCGACATCCTGCAGGATCGCCCGATTACGCCCGCCGAGGCCTATGTCGAAAAGGCCTCCACCTATCCATCCATCGTCGTGATGCGAAGACGCAGGGCGCCGAAGAAGCCGGTTCGTCGAGCTAGGAAAGGGCTATCCCTGAAACAGGCGGGTTTCGAGGTTCGCGTTGGCCCGGCGTTGGGATGCACGGAGGCATTCGTGTTGCCGATCGATCATGCGGATGAAGTCGAGCCCGAACTTCTTCGCCCGTGGCTGTCGCCCTCCGACGTCCAAGACGGCTCGATCAGGGATGCCTCAAGGGTAGTGATCTGCATGTACGACAACCAGGGAAAGCTCCGTGACATCGAGAGGTTTCCAAAGACGAAAGCGTGGCTGTCGCGGCACCGGCACAAGCTCGAGCAACGGTCTGTCGTCAGAAAACATGGGGCGGTCTGGTATCGTCCGATCGACAAGGTATCTGGCGAGACCTGGAAGGGGCCTAAGCTGCTGGTCCCGGAGCTTTCGAAAACGCCAAGGTTGGCTTTCGATACGTCAGGGGCGGTCCCTGCACACGGTCTATATTCCATCGAAGCAAGCGATGCCGACATGGAATTGGCCGAGCTGGCAGCGAAGCTCGGGGACGGCTATTTCGCCAAAGAAATGTCCAAACTGGCACCTAAGGCCAGTGGTGGTTACGTGCGCTGCTATAAGCGATTCATTGAAATGCTAGTGGTCGCATAGCATTCGCTTGATCACCTCACGCAACGCTTGCTCCGCGTCTTCAAAATCATCACCAATGTACTTATCACGCGCGTCATTGAAAGCGCGAATTAAACCATTCTTCTCATCAACCTGATGACCAGCAACGGACGTGACCGCCGCGAACCAAGAACCAAAAGGTCCAATAGCGGGGATTGGTATTCCAGGGCAGCTTTCGAAGAAAGAAGAGCTGATGCAGGCAGAACCGATTTCCGCTGTCGATATCTGCGGTAGAAGTTGAGCATGTAGGTAGTGATGACGATCATCATCATTGAGCTGTGGTTCTTTTTCAAAACGGAACGCAATTTTCTCGCTCCCGGATGCATCGAGAAGAACTAGGTGAACCACCAAGACTGATTCCTCGCCAGCTCCTTTTATTTGTGGCTTGAAGAAAGCGAAAATACTATCTCTACCAGAGATATTCGGAAGTGGCCAGAAACTCGTTTTTCCTTTCCGCATGTTAGCTTCGGCGAAAGCGTAGGTGAATGCACCTACCTTCGTCTCACCGACCGACAAATTCACAAGTGTTTCAAGGAGCGATCCCGACTCCGGTGAAGTCCCGCGTTGAGAAATATCATCAACGCCTGCTCTTGCAAGCGCACGCATTGTCTTTGTCGCGAACTCAAGAGTCGGTTTGTTGCCATCCGTAAGGAGCGCCATGACTATCGAGCAAGCTGACTCTTTGGGGAGTATTCAAGCTGAGCTAGCTTTTCGATGTAGCGAACATCGATGCCCCGTCCGAGCGCCGTTTCGAAGCGGTGTGGCGTTGACTTCTTCGTGTCGACGAAACGCCTCGTGTCCTCACAGAAGACCAAGTTATTGTGCCGCTTCGGGTGCTTCTCCGCGAGTTCGATAAATGTATCGCTGTCCTCGATCTGCGGCAGCCAAAAGCACGGTTTGTCGGTCCAGATGAGATCGACGCCGCCATGGCTCTGCTTGAACTCGGCGGCCTTGATGGCCTTGAAAAACTCCTCGGCAAGGCCGTATGGCGGTGTCAACTCCTTCGCCGTAGCTGACCAAGCTGCAGGGTTGGCTTCATCGCCCTCTCCCGGCCGGAACCGATACTTCGCCTGCAGGTGGGGTGCGTCGATCAAGAGGCGCTGCGGCCCAAGGATGTCTCGCCGGAACCAGAAGTCCAGCTCACCCGCGACGACGCGCGCCGCAATCGTTTTAACTGCTTCAGCTCGTTCACCTTCAACAGGAATTACGGCTTCCGATAGATCTTGAGGCAGAACGCCCAACAATTCACTGCGATCATCGCGGATCAGCGTCCTGTTCGATGAAAGAAAGTGCTGCCAAAAGGTAACCGTCCGCACGCTCACTTGACTGTTCGGATCACTGTCTTCAGCCTGGGGCGACAGGAAGCCGATCGCTTGGAGTGGTAGTTGCTCGATTGCCTCATCGGGAAACCCCAGGCTTCCAAGTATTGGCTTGTCGAGCCGCTCTCGAACAAATTGAATTTGTGCCTCTCGACGTTCAGCGGCTTTGTTCAATCTAGGCCAGTACCATGGGCAAAACTGATCTTCGGCAAGCTCGCCTGACCAAAGCCCTTTGTTCGACAACAGGTCCGTATGCAATGCAAGGTCTGCTTTAGTGTCGAAGTCTCCCAGCAAGTACTTTAGGTCAAAATCCATGCTGCCCAGCTTGTTGAGAGAAACGACAAAAGGAACACTGGTTAGAGCTCGAATGTAGCCAGCGATATGTTCGGCGGTCAACCTGAAGGGAAAATTGTCAAACTGTAGGGTAGTTAGACCGAAGTCCAAGAGGACCATGTCGTATTGCTCAAAACCTTCGACATCGATAATGGCTGTATCTTTGCGAAATGCAGCGTTTGCCGTCCCAAAAAGATTGCGTAGAAGTGCCTCTAGGTCACCCTGTGGTTTCTCGACGTCAATGCCAGCAGTCGCCGCCGCGCGGCAGATTACTTCCGGATCACGGTCGTCAATCGCCAGAATACGCAAGGTCACTTCCTCCACTTCAACTGGAATGTCGTCGCGAATCCCTCTTCGGGTTCGACGAACGCGACTTCCGCCTTGTGTGTTTCGGCAAGCATGCGGACGATGGCAAGTCCCAAACCCTGACCGCCGATCGCGAGCGAGGCTTGCTCACGCGGCACCTCCAGCTTCCGTTCGAAGGCGTCGAACATGCGGTCCGCGTCGTCCAAATCGATGCCTGCGCCCGTATCGCTCACCCACAGAACCCCGTCATTGGCATTCTCGAATCCCACGATTTCGACCGTGGCGTTCGACGAAGCGAGGCAAGCATTCCATGCGTTGGCGATGACGTTCTGGAGCAATGCGTTCCACACGGCCAATGGAGCAGGCGGGAAACGCACGTCTTCATCGATCCGCGTGACGATCTCGAGTCCAGGCGTCAACGGGGCCATACCATCCACCACACCACGGACGACGGGGTCGACGCGAAGCCTCGCTCGTTCTTCGCGGTCCTCCGCCGAGAGGAGCGGCGAGAATAGCGATTGAAGGGCGCGCAGCCGCTCAAGCGAAGAGCGCAGCTGATCCGCCTCATCGCTCAGGTTGGAAAGTCCGAGCTCCTTCGCGATGCTCCGCAATCGACGTTCAGCCGATTGCAGGAAGCGGACCTCTCGGTTCAGTTCATGCGTCATAGCGAGCGCCGTCATCCCTGCCGCAGCAAGGGGCGCAATGGCCGCGATGCGCTGGGTGAACTGGTTGTCCTGTGACTTCGCCGCTCTCTCGGCTTCCTTCGCTTCCTTGATGGCCTCGCCATACACGACGTCGGAGATCTGATCTCTGTTCTGCTCCAGAACCTGAACAACACGCTTGTACTTGCGCTCCGCAGGTTCCCTGTCGGCAACGGATTCCGCCGCCCGCACCGAACGTGCAGCATAGCGATTTGCATACAGGTCGAGGCCGTAACGCACGAAGGCTTGCAGCTGGTCGTAAGCGGGGTTGTCGTGAAGACGGTCACGACCGGCTTGTATCTCTAACCACTCGCCCGGCTTGGCGCCTGACTTCTCCGCTATGCGACCCTCTAATGACGTATTCACCTCCACGAAGCCAAAAATCCTTCCAGGAGCGGGGAGCTCCAAAAGGTACCTGGTTTCCAGTCCCCATTTCGACGGCAGCAGCGAAGAAACCGAAAGCCGTCTTGCTTGGTCACGACCATTGAGCAGCCAGTCCGTATCAATCCCATAGTACGGTAGTCGGAAGCCTGCATCATAGATCGAGACATTGCCGAACTTCATCAGATACTCGCGGAGCTCTGAAAGTGGAACGGACGCCGCTTGCTTCCTCTCAAGCCGGTAAACGTATATTGTGTATGCAATCGAGTTGAGAAACGGCTTCCCGAACCGTTCCGGGTCTCCCGTAGAATCCTCGGCCCCAGTGTCCAAAGCCTTGAGCTGGGATAACTCGACGCTATCAGAAAAAACCTCGTACGGTGAGTTGGTCGGATATCCATCTCTGAATTCTACTTCAATGAATCCCGCATCCGATTCTCTTCCATTCTCAATCCTTCCAAATATCTTTGCCCTCCAAACTTTCTCGGTCAGATCATCAAAAATCTCATCAAATCGCTTCTCAAAACTCTCATCTTCCGAAAGAAACCGTATCTCAAAATTCTTGGGATCATCCCGATCTCTTCGAGATATGCCTCGTCCGAATTGATTGAAAGGAGGGCGCAGAAGCCAAACCTCGCGACCAAGCTCTCTGACGTCTTCATCGTCGAGCTCCGCGCGCAAGTTTTCGATAATGATTCGCGTTCCATGTCCCGAGCCATCAGGAAATACTTCAATATCTCTTCTGTCCTTGGTATCTGTATTCACAGGAAATTTTGTGAGCTCCTCACCGCTCACGATCTTTGACCAGTCAATGCTCGCGACGATCGCGGGAGAATTGCTCTCCTCCCTGCAGCTCTCAATTCTTAGCTTCGCGCCCAAGAACTGCGTCGCGAGGCGCCCCACACCCTTGGCGCCGGTTAGTGGTCGGCCCAGGCGCTTCGATGTTTCCGCTTCTCGCTTGTTCTGCGTGCCCAATCGAAGATAGAGAGAACTGAACGTGTGCTCGTCCATGCCCTCGCCGTTGTCGGATATCGTTATCCGATCTTGCTCGATCTCGACCTCGCACGTGGTTGCATCCGCGTCGTATGCGTTCTTTATTAATTCCGCCAACGCGATGTGAGGCCGCCCTATCAGGCGTTCGCCAAGCTCCTGTAGGAGCGCGGCATCGACGGTGAAGTACTTGGTGACCATCACTGCTCCAGTCTGGCCAAGTGATTGCACCGATTCACTCATTTTCAAAGGGGGTATCCGCCATAGCACGCCAACTGCTGCATGACGTCCCAGAAATGCGCCGGCAACTCATGGCCAAGGTCCGCAGCAAGGACAGCAAGCCTGAGTTGGCCGTGCGTAAGGCTGCTCATGCTCTAGGGTTCAGGTTTAGGCTGCACCGCAGAGATCTGCCCGGAAGCCCGGACATCGTCTTCCCTCGCCTTCGGAAAGTGGTCTTCGTGCACGGGTGCTTCTGGCATCGTCACGATGGGTGCAGCCGGAAGACGATGCCTCGGACGCGCGAGGAATTCTGGACGAAGAAATTCCAAGCCAACATTGCAAGAGATCGTCGAAATCTGCAGGATCTTGAGGCCCTCGGTTGGGACTGCAAGGTGATCTGGGAATGTGAAGCCCAGGACAGGGGGCGGCTGAAGGCGATGCTTCTCTCCTTCCTCGGTGATAACCCTTTGTGAGATGGGCGAACTTGAAGAGCAGTATGAAAGAAGGCTGCCGGCTTTGGAACGAGCCGCCAGTCATCTGCGCTTCCTGTTGCACGTTATCATCGAGCAGATTGAAGATCGCCGATTGGTCCGGGCAGGGCCGATCGACGTGCGCATAAAGCAGTTGTCCAGCCTGACACGGAAGGTTGGCAGAAACGCATGGACCGCCGACCAAGCTATGACGCAGACTCCGGACCTCGTCGGCGGACGGATCGTCGTAAACAACATCGTTGATGTCTATCGGGTCGAGGCATTGCTGCGCGAGTCGCTATCGATCGAGACCGACCCCATCGGGCGACAAGACTACATAGCCGTTCCGCAAGACCACGGATATCGCGCGCTCCATCTCAATTTCCGCGTTAATGTCCCTGAGATGTTCGGCTACGACTTCGTTCCCTGCGAAGTTCAAATCCGCACGCGCCTTCAGCACTCTTGGGCCGTGCTGTCCCATGCGGACATCTACAAACAAGAGGACCTTCCCCAAGACCTCCATGAACGGTTTGCGGACCTAGCCACCACACTTGAAGCTGCGGACAGGATCGCAGGGGAAATCCGCGATCGCGTTCAGCAGGCCAGAACTCCTTCCCAAGAGCAGCCATGCCCTGACCGCATCTCCGCAGACGGCATCGCCCATGTGTTTCAGGGCGCATTTGGCCGGGCGCTACCCGACTACGTCATCACCGAATCCGTCCGCCTATGCGCAGACCTTGGTCTCGAAGACCTTGAGCCCCTTGCAGGCGCTCTTACTTCGCAGGTTCTCCGCGACAAACTCGACGCGGTCTACAGCGAAAAACTTCCTATCCACATCGACCATGAGACCTTCTTGGTTGCGGTGTTCTATTGGCTGGCGGGAGGCGAGCAGCAGGCGATTAACTACGTCCGCGCAAAAGCCCAGCGGGAATTCGACGAGGTCGATGCAATCGCCCGGCGTGAGATTCTGGCTGAGCTTCCTGGCACCGTCGACGAACTGATCGTAGACCTAGAGAGTTGGAGCAGCGAGGACCGCACCCGACTTTTCGCGCAAGCATTGGACATCAAGGACGAATGCGCGCGCTGTCACGCCGAGATCATCGACCCCTACAACTTCGCCGAGGCCGCGATCGATCACTACGGCTTGGCCGATCCTGAGGCCTCCGAGGCGGCTGATCGAATCCAAAGTGCGATACTTGGCTCAGGTGTTGATGCGGGAGGAGGATTGTCCGGCTACAATCTCTGCTCGCATTGCGCTGCCTACATGATGAAGCACTGACGGATTCCCTGAGATCTGGGACCTTCCAGTCGGGCTAGTCGGGCTGGTCGCCGCTATGGGTCGATCCGTCCTCCAATCGACCGAAGGTCAAGGTCGGCCAAGGACCGAAAGCCTGTCTGAGTCAAATGTCTGCTTTTGCTTTGACCCCATCTACAGACCTCGCTTGCCAACCGTCCCGTTGCGAAAAACTGTGGAACCCGAGCTCTGAACATGGCGCTACGACCTATGGCATAGGAGTCAATGGCTAAAAATGCCGAACGTTGACGGCCCCACGCTGCCGGCCCAGCCTCTATCACATAGGGGAGATGGGCAATGCCGCTCGATCAGCTCGGTCGTCGATCACGCTTCGCCCGCACGCGCGTTGGCAAGCGCGTCCAGCTGACCGATCGGGATCTGGACGTCCTGCGCTGGCTCCATCGCTATCGGTATCTGACCGCGCCGCAGCTGATCGCCATCCTGCGCCGGCGCTCGCTTAAGCGGTTCGTCGAGCGGCTTGGCGACCTTTATCATGAGACGGGACTCGTTGGCCGCCCAGGCGCACAATGGCAGGGCTTCGACGCGCGCTGTCGGCCGCTCATCTATGCGCTGTCCACGTCCGGGCTGAGGCTGCTGGAATATCGCGATCAGGTACCGCCGAGGGCCGTTACGGTCTCACGCCGCTCATCGGCTCGGCGCAGCGTACAATGGGAGCACAGCTTGATGGTGATCGAGACCTTGCTGAAGATCGAGTTGGCGACGATGGCAACCCCGGGCCAACGCTTCGTACCGGTCGATGAAATCCTGACCCGCGCGCCAGAGGCGACCCGCACAGCACGCAACCCGTTGGCGGCTCCGGTGACCTTGCAGCCCTCGGACGCGCTGTCAGACCTCAAGCGGCCTTGGCACACGCACATCATTCCCGATGCGCTCTATGGCATCGAATATGAGATCGATGGCGAGAAACGTTACCGGTTCTGGGCCCTGGAATGTGAGAACACCACGCCCGAACGACGTTCGTCGGCGCGCCATTCATCGATTGCGCGCAAGCGCGCGGCCTATGACGCGCTGATCGCGTCACGCGCCTATCGCGACCATTGGGGCATCCCCAACCTGAAACTCAACCTGGTCAATCGAACCGCGTTGGGTCGGGGCGAGAGGGCATAGAAAGCCCCATCCGGCGGACCGGATGGGGCAAAAGGGATCGATCAATACTCGCTGGCGAGCATGACCGTCATGACCCGGCAGGTGACCGCCGGATCGGCCGGATCGGACGAGCCCATCGTCAGCGTGGAGTCATAGTAGTCGATCTTGAAGAACAGCCGTTCTCCCTCGACCATCAGCGCGCCGAAATCGTGCTCATGATGGTGACCTTTCCCCCTGGATCCGGGCCATTGCGAACTGGAATTTTCCGCCTTTGAATGAGCGAAGGAGGAAGACCCATGAAGCGCAAACGGTTCACAGAAGAGCAGATCATCGGCGTTCTGAAGGAGAACGAGGCCGGAGCG
>JAVJUV010000125.1:0-5995 GCA_040220415.1 Silicimonas sp. | reverse complement strand
CATCAGTGCTGAACGGAGATCTGTCTGACCGAACGAAATATGAAGTGCCAAAGCAGCCTATCCCGGGCAACATTGCGAGATTTATCAGCCCTACACCACCATTGCTCAAGGTGGCCTGACCCCACAGTTTTAAACGGTCCCTCATCATTCCGCCGAGCGTGCCGTCCCGTCGAAAGCACCCTCCGCCTCCCAGCGGCGTGCAATGGATCCAAGGGTGTCCAGCACACCGCGCAGCTCCGCGCCGCGTTCAGTCAGCCCGTATGTGACAGCGGGCGGGATGGTCATGGCCTGCTCGCGCCAGACCACGCCGGCATGTTCCAGCATTCTCAGCCTCTCAGTCAGGACCCGGGTGGAAATTCCAGGCACCAGCCGTTTGGTCGCGCCGAAACGCTGTGGACCCTGTTCGGACAGAACCCAAAGGATATAAATCGTCCAAGGTCCCGTGATGACACGCAGCAGCGCCTCCATCGGGCAGGAAGCTGGTTGGACGCTTTTCATTGTGGATAGCCCTCGCAGCCCACGAAAGTAAGTTACTTTTAAGTGCCTACTTTAACTGATGAAGCAAGGCACCTAATGATACTATATGGAAAACGGCAGCCTAACAA
This sequence comes from Silicimonas sp., assembly GCA_040220415.1. Taxonomy (GTDB): domain Bacteria; phylum Pseudomonadota; class Alphaproteobacteria; order Rhodobacterales; family Rhodobacteraceae; genus JAVJUV01. Next base: position 5,390 of record JAVJUV010000125.1, on the reverse strand, counting down.
CCCGCCGAAAACCGGGAGAGCGGCAGTGAGTGACAACGTGGCAAAATATGTCTACTGGATCGCGACCGGCCTTGTGGCATTGGTCTATCTGGGTGCGGCGGCCTTCTACATCTCATCCCACGACATGGTCGCGGGCATGTATCGCGAGGTGTTGGGCTATCCCACATACATCATCTGGCCACTCGCAATTTTGAAGATCGTCGGTGCCGTTGTGATCCTCTGGCGCCCTTCGGCGGTGCTGGCAGATTGGGCCTATGCGGCAATGTTCTGGCATCTGGTGCTCGCCTTCGGGGCCCATGTGGGCGCAGGCGATCCGGGTTGGTCGCCGGCTCTGGCGACCTGGGTACTCCTGATCGTCTCGTGGCTGACCGCCAATCGCGTGCGTGCGGTCAAGTCGGCCTATGCACCGGCAGTTCCGGCAGCGCCAATCTGATCTGCTGCGGAGTTGCCACGGGGGTGCCCATAGCCTCGGACTTGGGTTTAAAAGGACGACAACATGACTGAAAAGCAGCCGACATTGTTTGTTCCCCATGGGGGTGGCCCCTGTTTCTTCATGGACTGGAACCCGCCTGACGCCTGGGATCGGCACCGCAAATTCCTTGAGGACTTGCCTGCGAGCCTGCCGGCAAGGCCCAAGGCGCTCCTCGTGATCTCGGGCCATTGGGAAGAGCGGGTCTTTACCTTGCAGACCAACCCCGCCCCGCCTCTGCTGTTCGACTATCAGGGATTTCCGCAGCATACCTATCAGCTAACCTGGCCCGCGCCGGGCGAGCCCGCGCTGGCGACCCGCGTACGCGCACTTTTAGAAGACGCGGGATTCCAAACCGGGGCCGATGCTGCGCGTGGCTTCGATCACGGGGTATTCGTTCCACTAAAGGTGGCTTTTCCTGAGGCCGACATCCCCACCGTCCAATTGAGCCTGCGCGACGATCTCGACCCCGAGGCGCATCTTGCCGTCGGTCGCGCGTTGGCGCCCTTGCGCGACGAAGGGGTGCTGATCATCGGATCCGGCAATACCTATCATAACATGGGCAAGATGATGCGGGCGATGAGGGGCGGACCGGACGGCCCGGTGAACGGCGGAGACTTTGACCGATGGCTCACGAGTGCGGTGACCCATGAAGACCCCGCAGTGCGCCATGCCATGCTGGCCGAGTGGGATCAGGCGCCCGGCGCACGCGATGCCAATCCGCGCGAGGAACATCTGATCCCGTTGCACGTCGTGGCCGGGGCTGCGCTTGCGGATCGGGGGGAGAAGACCCTCGAGGATCACGTGTTGGGCGCGGTCGAAAGCGCGTTCAGATTTGGATAGGACCAACCATGAGCTTCGAACTTCCCCCGCGGCAGGGCCCGCGCCCCGACACCACCGATTGCGCCCCGCATGAGCAGGTGTCGCAGAACTCCTCGGCAGAGATCCACGCATTTTTCAAGGAGAAGGCCTTCGCCCTGCCCTTCGTCGAGCGCTGCCGGTCGGGCATCTCGGTGCCCGGCGCCGAAGCACTGGTCTTGCCGGTGGCGCATGCCTGCGGCCCGCGTGAAGCCTTCATGATCGGACGCGAATTTGCCCATGTGCATCCCTCCTATGACGGTTCGTCGCACATGATGCTGCCGCTGGCGGCGGTCGATGAACTCATCGCCAAGGGATGGGGCGAACCGCACCCGATGGCGTCGGCCGGACACATCCCGGCAAATGCCGTCATGGCCTTTGCGCCGCGCGATGGGTCAGAGGTCGACGTCATGATCAAAATCCTGACAACGAGCTGGGACTTCGCCCGCGGCAAGCTGGCCAACCCCGCGCAGGTTCACATCCACGGCTGACTCTCTCTCAAAGAACAGGAATACGCCCATGGCAAGCTTTCAGAACGGACCATTTATCGTCACAGGCGCCTCCGGCCAGCTTGGACGCCAGGTAATCGATCAACTGATCGAGGCGGGCGCCGGTCCGATCATCGCGGTCACGCGCAACGCCGACAAACTCGCCGAGTTCAGGGACAAGGGGGTGGATGTTCGCCAAGGCGATTTCAACGCGCCCGAAACACTGGGTCCGGCCATCGCGGGCGGCAAGCGGATCCTGATCATCTCCACCGACGATCTGGAGCCGGGCAAACGGCTCGCGGCTCATTCCAATGCGATCACCGCCGCACGCGAGGCGGGTATCGACCACATCGTCTATACCTCGCTTGCCAGCCCGGTACCCGAAAGCCCCATCACTTTCAGCAAGGATCATCAGAACACCGAGAAGCTGATCGAGCAAAGCGGCGCCAGCTACACGATCCTTCGCAACAACCTTTACACGGATCTGTTGCTTATGAGCGGACCGCAGGCGATCGACATGGGGCAGCTCTTTGCCGCGGCAGGGGACGGACGGGCGAGTTACGTCACGCGCGCCGACTGCGCCCGCGCCGCCGCTGCCGCGCTGATGAATGCGACCGACCGCGAGGTCCTGGACATCACCGGGCCCGAATCCACCGGCCAGGCCGATATCGCGGCGCTTTTGTCGGACATCGCCGGCAAGGACATCCCCTACGTTCCGATGCCGGCCGAAGACATGGTGCAGGCGATGATCGCAAATGGCCTGCCCGAGTTCATGGCGCGTGTTTTCGTCTCTTTCGACCAGGCAATCGCCGAAGGCTACCTTGATGTGGCCAGCGACGATCTCAAGACGCTCACCGGCAAGTCCGGACAGTCGGTTACCGATTTCCTGACCGAAAACCGGGCGGTGCTTCTTCGGGCGCCGCAGTAACTATAGAGGCGGACAAAATCATGAAACTCTACAACGCGAATTTCTCGCCCAATGCGCTGCGTGTGCGGGCGGTGGCACACGAACTGGGCGTGGACCTCGAAATCGTCCAGGTCGACATCCGGGCCGGGGACAACCGCGCGGCGGAATTTCTCGCTCGCAATCCCAATGCAAAGGTGCCCGTTTTGGAGGACGGGAATTTCGTGCTTTGGGAATCCCGGGCAATTTGTGCCTATCTGGCGGGGCTTCGGCCCGAGGCGGGCCTCTATCCTGAGGGCCGCAAGGCGCGGTCCCTCGTCGATCAATGGACCTGGTGGCAAGCGATCCACCTTGGCCCGGCGATGCAGAAATTGTCCTTTGAGCTGTTTCTCAAAGAGAAATTCGGCATGGGCGATCCCGATCCGACTGTGGTCGAAGCGGAACGAAAAGCCACAGATCAGTTCCTTGCCGTTCTGGAAACCGGACTCGACGGCAAGGACTGGATCGCAGGCGCACTCAGCCTTGCCGACTTCTATCTTGCGACCACCTTCATGTATCGCGATCAAGCGGGGATTTTACTGGACCAGTACCCAGGAGTTGCGAGTTGGATCGACCGGCTAGAAGCGCGTGACAGCTGGCAAGAGGCTGTGGCACCCCTAAGGGCGCTTTTCCGCTGACGTCGTGATCCAGGGGGTAACATACCCCTGACGAGTGCCGAGGTTGACGATACGGTCGGCCGTTGTCATCGCTTTGATCTGATCGTGGGTCAGAAAGTCAACTGACCCAGCCTCCCGATCAGGTCATCCAGTTCGCGGATCATCCGCTCACCTGACAGTGAGCGATCCACCACAGTGGCCGCCAAGGCTTCGCGCGTGCAGTCATCCACGATGCACAACACACGGAACCTTTGGCCATTAGCAAAGGCATCGGACACGAAGTCCAACGACCAACGCTGATTGGCGCGATCCGGCACTAGGATGGGCCTGCGCGTACCCAGTGCGCGTTTGCGTGATCACCTGCGGCGCACGGCCAGCCCTTCCTCGCGATAGAGACGGAAAAGCTTCTAATGGTTCACTTCAAAACCCTCTCTGGCCAAAAGGATGCCCTAACTACGATATCCGAACCGGCGACGTTTATTCGCCAGTTCCCGCAGCCATTGGCGCAGGGCGTGGTCGCTCCGATCCTGATTCCGATATGACTGGGAGTTCCATAAGTCCTTGATCCAGGCCTGTGGGTCACAAAATCTGTTGTCGCTTCATGCAGTTCTTTACGAAAAATATCTGCGGTACCAGATGTTGGTTCTTACATACCGTGGGCAAGAAGCCGTGGAAGAACATCGAAAAAGGCCTAGTCCACATGCTTGCGGCCTTCTGACGTTCTGCGAACTTGGCTGGCATGACCCCGGGTCCGACGCGGATAGCGGACTTAACTCTTGCTGCGGGTCTTAGGCGCGCCGCTTTCGCCCGAGAAGTATTCGTCCCAGGTGCGCCCGAGTCATGCGCACTCTTGGCCAAGAGCCAACTTAACATATGCGTGCTTATGCGTGTTCTGGATCACCTTCGGGCCCTCTTCAGGTCGCTGCCTGCCACATCCGGAACCGCCCCTGCCCAGTCACTTCCCGGATGAGGCCTCGCGCTTCCATCCATGCGAGGTTGCGCTGAACCGCTGCCCGACTGGCACCGGTCAAGGTTTGGGCCATAGGAGCGGAAACGAGGGGCCATTCGGTCAGGGCCACAAGCAAGTTTGGCGGGGTTTTACCCGAGAGCGCCGCCGTCTCGGCTTCCGCCCGCGTTGCCCATGCTTCGAGATCGTCGAGATGTCGCATCGCGGTCAGGCAACCAGTTTCCATCTCATCCAGCCAGCGGGCCAATCTGTCGGCTGGACGGCCGGACGCACCTAAGCCCCCTGCCCCGCCCATGGCCAGCGGCGCAAAGACGGCTCCATTGCCGTCGCTGGCCGCGATCCTGCCAGCAGTCACAGCGGCCTCAATCCGGTCTCCATATTGGCCGAGGCCAGCCAGACTCCAGAGGTGAAACCCCATGCAAGCGCGCGTGATCGGGTGGAGGTCAACCGCAGCTGTCATCACGTCCAGCCAGCTCCCAGCACGCTCGTCAAAGCGCTCGGCATTATCCTCGAATTTCTCAGGATCACGCCGATCCAGGAAGGCCGCCAAATCTACCATTGGCTCCGGACCACCTGTCAGGCGTCGCACAGCCCATCCGGCCCGAGCCAGTGCTTCTGAGTCATCCTGGACTCCAGATAAACGCATGGATACCCAAAGCGCCAGCCGATCGGGGCTCACACGATCGCCTGCGAACCAGCTGAGATCCGCCGCCTCTATTAGAGCCAGTCTGTGCCGCCAGCCCTCCGGGCCGCGCAGCAACCGGTCATCCATAGCACCCAGGCGTCCAGCCACCTTTGCCAGCCGCGCAGTATGAGCACCCTCTGCCTTTTCCCAATCTTCGATGACCACGGTATCAGGCGGTTCCGCCCGTGGCCCAGGAGGCAGATCATCCGGTTCCTCCTCGGGTGTCGCATTTTCTTCACCATTTCAGCACATGATTATTACGTGATTTCTGGATGATACGGGGTAAGCACACATCATTTTTCAGCTTAAGGCTTCAATTTTGGCTACGTATTTCAGCAAGTGGCCGCCCTGTTGGCGCATGAC
>JAVJUV010000124.1:0-31030 GCA_040220415.1 Silicimonas sp. | reverse complement strand
GCACGGCAGAACGGCTCTCAGGAAGACTATGTCCGCCCGATCAGGCGAATGGCCGTCGGGGCGCTGGTGCTTGTCCTGTTGGCGGTGTTCCTGCTGTGGCGCATCGACAGTCCACGGGCCGAAAGGTTCCGGGCCCAGATCGTGGATGCGATTGTGCCAAACCTCGAATGGGCGCTGGTCCCCGTGACAGAGACCGTTAACCTTGTACGCGGGTTCCAGTCATATGCCGCACTGCAACGACAGAACCGCGAGTTGCGCGACGAGTTGCAGCGGATGAAGGCATGGAAAGAGGCCGCGCTTCAGCTTGAACAGGAGAATGCAAAGCTGCTGGACCTGAACAAGGTGCGTCTGGATCCGGCGCTGACGGTCGTGACGGGACAGGTGATCGCCGACAGCGGGTCGCCTTTCCGGCAGTCGGTTCTGCTGAACGTCGGTGCGGCGCGTGACGGTATCAAGGATGGCTGGGCGGTGACGGACGGGTTGGGCCTTGTGGGGCGAATCTCGGGTGTCGGGCGCAATTCCAGCCGCGTGCTTCTGCTGACCGACAGCGCCAGCCGGGTTCCGGTGACGATCCAGCCTTCGGGCCAGCGCGCGCTTCTGACCGGCGACAACTCGGCGCTGCCGATCCTGGATTTCCTCGAAGCTCCGGAAGAGGTGCGTCCGGGCGACCGGGTGGTTTCGTCGGGCGATGGAGGGGTGTTCCCTGCCGGCCTGCTGGTTGGCAACGTGGTGATGGCTCGCGACGGGCGGCTGAGGCTGCGGCTTACCGCGGATTACGAGCGTCTGGAATTCCTGAGGGTTCTGCGCAACCAGTCCGGCGAGACGATCGCACCGCCCGAAGGGTTGGTGGGGCCGCTGTTGCCGCAACCTTCGATCGCGCTGAGCGAGGATGAAGCGGAGCCTGCCGATGGCTGACCGCGCAACAGGTCTTCTGGGATACCGCGCGCTGTTCGTCGCGCTTTGCGGGGCCGTGGCCTTCGTGCAGCTTTTGCCGCTGGATATGGGGCCCGGTCAGATTCCGGGGCCGGACGTGCTGATGCTGCTTGCGTTTTCCTGGGTCATCATGCGCCCTGACTACGTGCCGGTGTTTCTGATTGCGGCGATATTCTTCCTTTCCGACCTGTTGTTCATGCGCCCGCTGGGCCTGTGGACGGCGCTTGTGGTGATCGGGTCGGAGTTTCTGCGCGGCCGGTCGTTTACGCTGCGTGACACGCCGTTCCTGGTCGAATGGTTGCTGGTGACGGGGGTGATCACGGGAGTGTTCATTGCGAATACTCTGATCCTGGGGCTTTTCGGAGTCATTCAGCCCGGGCTGGGATTGACGCTGATCGGACTGATCGCCACCATTCTGGCCTATCCTCTGGTGGTGATCCTGGCCGGCAGGGCCGTCGGATTGAGAAAGATCGTCCCCGGAGAGGTCGATCAGTTGGGACACAGGCAATGAGACGCTCGCCCAAGGAAACCGAAGAAAGCGCCGGACTGGTCACGCGCCGTGGCCTGGTTCTGGGCGGCGTTCAGCTTGGGTTCATGGGACTTCTCGGGTTCCGGATGCGGCAGATGCAGGTCGAGGAGGCCGAGCAGTACCGGCTTCTGGCCGAAGAGAACCGTATCAACGTCCGGCTGATCCCGCCGTCGCGGGGGATCATCTATGACAGGCAGGGCGTCGCGGTTGCGCAGAACGTCCAGAACTACCGGATCGTCATCGTGCGGGAAGACGCCGGTGATGTGGAGGAGACCATCGCCAAGCTGAAGCGGCTGATCCCGCTGGACGAGACCGAGTTGGACCGGGCGCTGAAGGAGATGTATCGCCGCAGCCCCTTCGTGCCGGTCACGCTGGCCGACCGCCTGCGCTGGGAGGATCTGGCCGAGGTCGCGGTGAACGCGCCGGTGCTGCCCGGTATCACGCCGGATGTGGGCCTGAGCCGGGAATACCCGCTGCGCGAGGATTTTGCGCATATCGTCGGCTATGTCGGTCCGGTCAGCGATTACGATCTTTCGAAGATCGAGGATCCCGACCCGCTTTTGCAGATCCCGAAGTTCCAGATCGGCAAGATCGGGGTCGAGACCAAGCTGGAGGCCCAGTTGCGGGGCAAGGCCGGCACGAAGCGGATCGAAATCAACGCGGCCGGCCGTGTCATGCGCGAGTTGTCGCGGGATGAATACACGCCGGGCGAAGATCTTCAGCTGACGATCGATCACGGCTTGCAGAATTACGCCCAGGCCCGGTTGGCGGGCGAAAGCGCCGGTTCCGTCGTGATCGACGTCGAGACCGGCGACATACTGGCAATGGCTTCGGCGCCTTCCTTCGATCCGAACCTCTTTATCCGCGGGATTTCGGGCAAGGATTACGGCGGCCTGCGCGACAATATCTACAAGCCGTTGTTCAACAAGGCCGTCCAGGGGCTTTATCCGCCGGGATCCACTTTCAAGATGATGACCGGCCTTGCGGCCCTGCGTGCCGGAGTAATCGGCCAGACCGAGACCGTTTACTGTCCGGGCTTCATGTCATTCGGCGGCCGGCGGTTCCACTGCTGGAAACGCGGCGGGCATGGCTGGGTGGATCTGAACGAGGCGATTACCCAGTCCTGCGACGTGTATTTCTACGAGGCCGCCAACCGCGTGGGCGTCGATCGGTTATCGGATCTCTGCCACGAGTTCGGACTGGGTGAGCGTCACGACATTCCGGTCTCGGCGGTCCAGGAGGGAATCATTCCCTCGACCCAGTGGAAGGCGCAGGTGCGCGGTGAACGCTGGAACCCCGGTGAAACGCTGAACACGGCGATCGGGCAAGGCGATGTTCTGACCTCGCCGCTGCAGCTTGCGATCATGACTGCGCGGCTGGCCAGCGGCAAGGCGCTGAAGCCGCGCCTGATCAAGTCGGTCAACGGTGTCGAGGTTCCGCACGAGGACGCGCCCGACATAAACGTGCCTTCGCACCTTATGAACCTGGTCCGGCGGGCGATGTACAACGTCTCGAACGCGCAGCGGGGGACGGCGAGACGTTCCCGCATCGTGGCCGAAGGGCTGGAGATGGCCGGAAAGACCGGGACGAGCCAGGTTCGCAACATCACCGCGGCGGAAAGGGCGCGGGGCGTGTTCAGCAACGACCAGTTGCCGTGGAACCGGCGCGACCACGGGCTGTTCGTCGCGTTTGCCCCATTCGACAAGCCGAAATACGCCATCGCGACGGTCGTGGAGCATGGCGGCGGCGGCTCGACTGCGGCGGCGCCGCCGTCACGGGACATTCTGCTTTACGCGCTTTACGGCGATGTCCCGCCGCTGGAGGCCTATCCAAGCGATCAGCGCGAACGTATCCGCGTGCTGCACGAGGAAATGGTTCTGAGACCCCGGCTGGAGCCGGAGACGAAAGCCACGCGGGCATGAGTTATCTTGAGTACAAGGTCCAGACCGTCCCGACGGGAGCGCGGAAGATCCTGTATGCCAACTGGGCGCTGGTGCTTCTGCTGACGGCTGTGGCGTCGATCGGCTTTCTGATGCTCTACTCGGTCGCCGGGGGGAACATCGAGCGCTGGGCGGAACCGCAGATGAAGCGCTTCGTGCTGGGCCTTGTCGTCATGATGATTATCGGCATGGTGCCGATCTGGTTCTGGCGATCGATGTCGGGACTGGCCTATCTGGGATCGCTGGGACTTTTGGTGCTGGTCGAGATCATGGGCGAGATCGGTATGGGGGCGCAGCGCTGGATCGACCTGGGGCCGCTGCGTCTGCAGCCTTCGGAGCTGATGAAGATCACACTGGTGATGATGTTGGCCGCTTATTACGACTGGCTGCCACTGAGCAAGGTTTCGCGGCCGCTTTGGGTTATCTTTCCCGTGGTGCTGATCCTGATTCCCACGGCGCTGGTGCTGAAACAGCCGGACCTCGGCACCGCTATCCTGTTGATCGCGGGGGGCGGCATCCTGATGTTCTGTGCCGGTGTTTCGTGGTGGTATTTCATCGCGGTCGCCGGGGCCGGGGCGGGGCTGGTCTATACCGTCTTCGCCTCGCGCGGGACCGACTGGCAACTGATCAAGGATTACCAGTTCCGCCGCATCGACACCTTCCTCGATCCGTCCACCGATCCTTTGGGGGCGGGCTATCACATCACGCAGTCCAAGATCGCGCTGGGGTCTGGCGGTTGGAGCGGGAAGGGGTTCATGCAGGGCACGCAGTCTCGTCTGAACTTCCTGCCGGAGAAGCACACCGACTTCATCTTCACGACGCTGGCCGAGGAATTCGGTTTCCTGGGCGCCTTTTCCCTGCTGACGCTGTATGGCCTGATCATCCTCTTTTGCATCGTCTCGGCGAAGGGCAACAAGGACCGGTTCGGGGCTCTGCTGACGCTGGGCGTCGCGGCGACGCTGTTCCTTTTCTTCGCGGTCAACATGTCGATGGTGATGGGGCTGGCACCGGTCGTGGGCGTGCCGCTGCCGCTGGTCAGCTACGGCGGCTCGGCCATGCTGGTGCTTCTGGCGGCCTTCGGTCTTGTGCAGTCGGCGCATATCCACAGGCCCCGCAGCCGATGATACGGGTTCTATTCGCAGCCAAGGCCGCCGATTGGGCGGAGTACGAGGAGGTCTTGCCCCGCGCGATCGCGGCCGCAGGTGTCGAGGCCGAGGTCGTGACCGAGGCGGCACCCGAGACGGTTGACTACATCGTCTATGCACCGAACAGCGCGGTTCAGGATTTCCGTCCGTTTACCAACCTCAAGGCGGTGCTGAACCTCTGGGCCGGGGTCGAGAACGTCGTGAAGAACGAGACCTTGTCGGTTCCGTTATGCCGCATGGTCGATTTCGGACTGACCGAAGGGATGGTCGAATGGTGCGTGGGTCATACGCTGCGCCACCATCTTGGAATGGATCAGGACATTTGCCGGACCGATGCCGAGTGGCGGCCGCATGTGCCGCCGCTGGCACGCGACCGGAAAGTGACGGTTTTGGGTCTGGGGGCGCTGGGCGAGGCCGTTGCCGTGGCGCTGGAAAGGCTGAATTTCGATGTGGCGGGCTGGAGCCGGTCAGCGAAGGAGATACCGGGGATCGACTCCTTTTCAGGCGACGACGGGCTGGAAGGGGCACTGAACCGCGCCGAGATTCTGATCCTGCTTCTGCCGCTGACATCGGAGACGCGGGATCTTATGAACGCCGAGCGGCTGGCGCTGATGCCCGAGGGCGCTTTCGTGATCAACCCGGGCCGCGGGCCGCTGATCGACGATGAGGCCCTTTTGTCGGCTTTGGATTCGGGACGGATTGCGCATGCGACGCTGGATGTTTTTCGTGTCGAGCCGCTGCCAAAGGATCATCCCTTTTGGGCGCATCCCCGCGTGACTGTCACACCGCACATCGCGTCGGATACCCGAGCCGAGAGCGCGGCGGAGGTGATCGCCGAGAACATCCGGCGCGGCGAGGCGGGAGAGCCATTCCTGCACGTCGTGGATCGAGAGGCAGGCTACTAGCGCAGCCTTGGCGGCTTCTCCGGGTCCATTCCGGGCGCGGAGGGAGCTTCTGCTTTCGGAGCCTGCGGCAGGTCGAACCGCAATCCGGTTTTCGCAAGTCGTGCCGCGACAGGGTCGCTTGCCTTGAGGAAGGTGACATCCAGTTCGCCCGCGTCCATGCCGGAGAAGATCAGCGCCTCGCCCACGGCCTGCGCGAGCGCGGTTTCCGCCCCCGGAAGCGGATCGATCAGTGCCAGGAGATGGCCGCGTTTCCCGCCTTTCCATGTGACTGCCGAGAGGTAGGCCAGTTTCGCCAGCCCGGCGGCGGTGGCGAGTTTCGTGTCGAGCGCTGCGATCAGGCGGTCGGGCAGGCCCGCGGGTGGGCGCAGCTCTTCCGGAGTATCGCGGGTTTCCTGGGGGCGTTCGGACAGCGTGGCGTTGAGCCAGCCCAAGGCTTCGGCGGGGATCAGTGTTTCGGAAGATGCGACGCCGAGATTGAGGCCGAGGCCCATCGACTGACCGGCAAGCATCCTTGACAGGCTGCGCCCTGAAAGCGCGGCATAGGGTGCGGGGCCGCCGGCAAAGGCGGTGAGGCGCTCTTCACGATCGAATGCCAGAACGAAACGTCCGTCGGCCGTATCGAAGATGCGGGGTGCGATGGCGTCGTCTTCGGCTTCGCTTTCGAGAAGCAGGAACAGCTCTGCGTCCGCAAGACGCTCGTAGTAGGCGAGACGCAGCGCGTCGTTCTCCGGTGCCGCCTGCATGCCGGCGTGGGCGCGATCAATGGGCGTTTCAGTCATTGTGACGCCTCGTTGGCGCGGCTGCAGGACATGGCTGCTTCGGGTCGGCAATCGTACATTTCCGGGGTCAGGCATCTGATTGTCATGGGCGGGGGTTACTCTGAGGCGACATCGAGGTCTACTGCCCCCTTGACTCATTTTCATATTTCTAGAATTATCGAAATATGGATATGAAGCGACTCCTGGATAACGAACTGAACCTGGCCCGCGCCGCCTCGACCTTTGCCGCGCTGGGATCGGAACAGCGCCTGGCGGTGTTGCGGACGCTGGTGCGGGCCGGTCCGGACGGGCTGTCGATCGGGGAACTCGGCGAGCGCTCGGGCGTGACCGGTTCCACATTGACGCATCACATGAAGATTCTCGCCGCTGCGGGACTGGTGCGCCAGGTCAGGGAGGGTCGGCGGATCATCTGTATCGGCGCCGCCTATGACGAGATGCAGGCGATATCCGATTTCCTGTTGAACGAATGCTGCGCCGATGCGGCGGCAATTCCGGAGGGACATTCTCATGGCTGATGTCACTCAGAACCCTCAACCCGGATGGCGCATCGACAAGGTCTGGCTGACCGCGGCGCTGATCCCGCTTGCCGTCGCGGTATTCGATCCGGGGCAGGCGCTGGAGACCGTGCGTTTCGCGCTGGGCGCGCTGGGACACACGGCGTGGTTCATCGGCTTCGCCGTTCTGGCTGTCGCCTTTCTGAAGGCCAGCGGGTCCGAGGCGATTCCGGCGAAAGCCTTCGAGGGGCGCGAGGTGCGCATGATCTTCATGGCGGCGCTTCTGGGCGGGTTGTCGCCCTTCTGCTCGTGCGAGGTCATTCCTTTCATCGCAGCACTTCTGGCGGTGGGTGCGCCGCTGTCGGCGGTCATGGCGTTCTGGCTGGCATCGCCGCTGATGGACCCCGCCATGTTCCTGATCACGGCAGGGACGCTGGGTGTGCCCTTCGCGGTCGCCAAGACCGCGGCTGCGGTAGGGCTGGGCCTGTTGGGTGGCGCCACGGTTTACCTCTTTGCCCGGACGCCCGTGTTCGCGGATCCGTTGAAACCCCAGCAGTCGAAGAAAAGCTGCTGCGGCTGTGGACCCTCGCCCTTCCAGGGAAAGCCGGTGTGGCGATTCTGGGAGGAGGCGCCGAGGCGCGAGATGTTCCGTGACACCGTGGTCGACAACGCCCTGTTCCTGGGCAAGTGGCTTTTGCTGGCCTACATGGTCGAGTCGCTGATGCTGACCTATGTTCCCGCCGAGATGATTGCGTCGGTCCTGGGCGGGCAGGGCGTCTGGCCGGTCGTGCTGGGTGCCCTGGTTGGTGCGCCCGCCTATCTGAACGGCTATGCGGCCGTTCCGATGGTCGATGCCCTGCTGGCCCAAGGGATGGCGCCCGGAGCGGCGATGTCGTTCATGCTGGCGGGTGGCGTCAGTTGCATTCCGGCGGCGATCGCCGTCTGGGCGCTGGTCAAGCCCAGAGTTTTCGCCGCCTACCTGGGCATCGCTATGACAGGGTCGCTGATGGCCGGTCTGGTCTGGGGACTGCTGGCCGTCTGATCGGTTTCACCATCTTGTTCCGCGACTGCGCGTGCTCTATCCGGGCTTGAACCGGGAGGGGCAGCGCAAGATGTACCGTGTCTGGAATTTCGTCACCAACTACTCGCTTCTTCTGATCCTTGGAGCGGCGGTCGCGTTGATCTGGGTAAACGTGGACGCGCAGAGTTATCACCACATGGTCGAATACCCTTTGTGGTTCAACGATTTGGTGGGCGTGGATGCAAGCCATTGGATCAACTCCCACGGCGAGGATTTCCATATCGACGACGCAGGGGGTGCCCTGAAGGTCCTGAGCATGCACTACCTGGTGAATGATGTTCTCATGGCCTTTTTCTTTGCCATCGCCGCCAAGGAAGTCTGGGAGGCGGTGATACTGAGGAATGGCAGCCTGCGCGGCAAGAAGGCGGCAACGCCGCTGTTCGCGACCGCGGGCGGTATGCTGGGGCCGGTGGCCGTCTACCTGGGACTGGCGACGATCCTTGGTTCGGACGTCTACGACGCGGTCGCCAACGGCTGGGCCATTCCAACGGCGACGGACATCGCCTTCAGCTACATGGTCGGTCGCGTCGTGTTCGGCGCCGGACATCCGGCGGTGCGGTTCCTGTTGCTTCTGGCCATTGCGGACGATGCCGCCGGCCTGATCATCCTGGCGATCTTCTATCCTTCGGGCGACGTGGCGCCGGCGTGGCTGGTGCTGTCGCTTGGCGCTGCCGTCGGCGTATTCGTGCTGTTCAACTGGTTGCCGCGCAAGCTGGACCGGGGCGACCAGTTGCGCCGCCGATCGACGTGGGTGCGCAACCATTTGGGTTTCTGGCCCTACCTCGTTGCCGCCTGCCTGAGCTGGTACGGGTTTCAGGAAAGCGGCCTGCACCCGGCGCTGGGCCTCTTGCCCATCGTGCCGGCGATCCCGCACGCCGACCGCGCATTCGGCATCTTCAGCGAGGCCGAGCAATACCTGGCCGATCTGCTGAACCATATCGAGCATATCCTGAAGCACCCGGTCGAGATCGTCCTGTTCTTTTTCGGGCTGATGAATGCGGGCGTCGACTTCTCCGCGATTGCCGAGCCGACATGGCTTGTGCTGGCCGGTCTGATCATGGGCAAGCCCATCGGCATCGTGATATTCGGGTGGGTGGCCGCGCGCCCGATGCGATTTGGACTGCCGCAGGGGATGCGCACGATCGATCTTGTGGTGGTCGGGTGCGTCGCCGCGATCGGCTTTACCGTTTCGCTGTTCATCGCGTCGGTGGCTTTCGATTCGGGGCCGATTCAGGACGCGGCGAAAATGGGAGCCTTGTTCAGCTTCTCGGCCGCGATCATCTCGATCGTCGTGGGAAAGCTGGTTCGCGTGGAGAAGCAGATCGGCTGATCCCATGAAAGCGCCATCTCGGCGCTTTCCCGCCCTTTTGGCCACACTTCATGCGCGCAGGATCGCCGCCGGACCTTTGATCATTGATTATCCGTTGGTGCTTTGGACATATTGTTGCCAAAAGAATGCCGAGAATGGGACTGGTGGAGTCGCGAGATTCTGCAATTGGTCCAATGAGCAGGGCAGCATGATCGAGTTCAGGAACGTCAGCAAGTCCTACTGGACGGGCGAAAGGCGCAAGGTCATCCTTGACCGCGCGTCGTTCCGCGTCGAATTGGGCAATTCGCTGGGCATCCTTGCGCCGAACGGCACCGGCAAGACGACGCTAGTCAACATGATGGCCGGGTTGGAACAGCCCGACGAAGGCGAGATTCTTCGCCGGTCGCGCATTTCGTTCCCGCTGGGTTTCATGGGCGGCATCGTCAACAAGCTGTCGGCCATGGAAAACTGCCGGTTCATTGCACGGCTCTACGACAAGGATCCCGACTACCTGGAGGCGTTCAGCCGCTGGGTTTGCGGGTTGGAAGAATATTTCGACATGCCCGTCGGGACCTACAGTGCCGGGATGCGGGCACGGTTCTCGTTCTCGCTGCTGCTGGCACTGGATTTCGATATCTACCTGATCGACGAAGGCATGCCTTCCACGACGGATGTCGAGTTCAACAAGAAGGCGGGGCAGATCCTGGCTGAAAGACTGAAGACCGCGACCGTGGTCATCGTGTCTCACCAGCCCAGCACGCTTGAAAAATTCTGTCGCTCGGCCGCGGTTCTGCGGAACGGGCAACTTCACATGTTCGATACGCTGGAAGAGGCGAAAGACCTTTATGACTATGAAGCCCAAAGCGCGTAAGTTCCGCATTCGCCGGAACTCGGAGACCACTTCGGACACGGGCAATTCGCCTTTCGTCGCCGACGATGACGGCTTCGGCGACGTTGCCTTTCCGGGTTCGGCCAAGGCCGAAAGAGGCGTCGAGGGGGGCGAGGCCGGATCGCAGGATATCGCCGAAATCAGGCGCGAAGGCCTGACTGGCCGTCAGTTGCGCATGGCGCGGCGGCTGGCGCAAAAGCAGGGGCTGACACCGACTTCCGATTTCGACGCCGTTCGACAGCTTCGGGCGCGCGGCATCGACCCGTTCGACCGGTCGCACATGCTGGAGCTTGTCGTGGCGAAGCCGGACGAGGAAGAGGTGGCCAACAAGACCGATGCCGCGGCCGGCAAGGCAATAGGCCGCGCCGGTCTGCCGCAGACTGTCGAGCCCGAGCCAAACAAGGTTCCCGGGCCGGCGCTGAAGCAACCGCCCGTCGGGTTCCAGGACATCGAGCGCATCCAGCAGGATATCGCCCGCAGGCGACGGCGGAAGCTTGGCTTTCTGGCCGCCCGCCTGTGCGCCTTCGTGGTGCTTCCGACGGTGCTGGCTTTCGTCTATTTCGCCTATATCGCCACGCCGATTTATGCGACCAAATCAGAGTTCGTGGTGCAGCAGGCCGAAAGCCAGGCGGCGGGGTCGGGCCTGTTGGGCGGCACATCGCTGGCAACCAGCCAGGATTCGATCATGGTGCAGGATTTCCTGATGTCCCGCGAGGCGATGTTCCGGCTGGATGGGGATCACGGGTACCGCGAACACTTTTCGGATCCGTCGATCGATGCCCTGCAGAAGCTGCCGGACGACGCGTCGAACGAAAAGGTCTACGGCCATTTCCAGGACAACGTGCGTATCGGTTATGATCCGACAGAGGGCGTGATCCGGATGGAAGTCTCGGCGTTGTCGCCCCAGATGTCGCGGACCTTCTCGGAGGCCCTGATCGGCTACGCCGAAGAGCGTGTGGATGCCGTCACCGAGCGCAAGCGCGCCGACCAGATGCGCGGGGCGCGGGAGAGCTTCGAGGAAGCGGAGACCAAGATGGTTGCCGCGCAGGAGCGCGTTCTGACGCTTCAGGAGAAGCTTGGCGTCATGGACCCGACGTCGGAGACCACCGGCCTGATGTCGCAGATCGGCCAGTTCGAGCTTCAACTTGCCGAGAAGCGCCTGCAGTTGCAGCAGTTGATGGACAACGCGGAACCCAACCGGGCCCGCGTGGCCGGAACCGAGGGCGATATCGCGCGGCTTGAAGAGCTGATAGCCGACCTGCGGTCGCAGATGACGAACGACGGAAATCGCGAGGGATCGCTGGCATCCGTCAGCGCACAGCTTCGGATGGCCGAGGTCGATCTGGAGACGCGGACCATGATGATGCAGGAGACCCTGCAGCAGATGGAGGCGGCCCGCATCGAGGCGAACCGCCAGGTCCGCTATCTTGCGGTTCACGTCGCACCGATCCCGCCGGACGAGCCGACCTATCCCAAGGTTTTCGAGAACACGCTGATCGCTTTCCTGATTTTCGGCGCGATATATCTGATGGTTTCGGTCACTGTCTCGATCCTGAGGGAACAGGTTTCCAGCTAGCGTTCCCCGAGCCTGCGCCAGCCCCGCCGAGCGCCGAGTTTTTCGCGCTGGCGGGGCTTGCACCGTCGGGCCAGTCTGAGTAAGTAACGCCAGCCTGCTGGGGTGTAGCCAAGTGGTAAGGCAGCGGTTTTTGGTACCGTGTACCGTAGGTTCGAATCCTACCACCCCAGCCAGGCAGGCAAGCCCTTCCCGACACCGCGAGACCAAGGCGACATTCCCGCGATATTTCAGCGGGTTAGGCCTGTGCGTCGTTCGATGTGGCGTCTCCCGAGTCTGGATTTGCGGCCGGAACGGGGGCCTGTCTCTGTTCCCTTTTGTTCCGGTAGCAGGTTGGTTTCCGAGCGACGCTCCGGATCAGCGAAGCGAGTCGAAGAGACGTCGCTGGTCGCCCCAGTCGGACGGTATGCCCTGCTTGATGAGCAGGTCTGACGTGAGCGAGGCGGGCTGAAGGCCATCGAGGATTTCGGCGGTGAGGTCGGGGGCGAGGAACGCAAGATCCACGACCTGCATGATCCGGCGCTTCGAGGTGCCGGTGCGCCGGGCAATGTCGCCGTAGCTGGATCCTGCCCGCAGGTCCGCGAACCAGCCATGGGCCAGCGCAACATTGCGGATCAGCGTGTCATCGGGACGGGCGGCCGGATTATCGACGATCAGCTTCTGCTCCACCCCGCGCCGGCGCTGGCGGAACGGCGCGCGCAGGATCAGGGTCTCGGGATCGGTTGCATCAATGCTCGTGCCCATCCAGGTGCCGAGTCTCTCCGCACTCAGGCGGATGTCGATCCGTCCAGGCGCCACATCAACCCGGTCAACGAGGTTGAGCAGAGCGGAGAGTTCTGCCTTATCTGCGACCTGTCGCGATGTCATGGTGTCCAGCGGATCCAAGTTACCCTCTGTGCAGGCCAGGGCTGCCCACGACAGATCGCCCAGACGCTTGCTGATCTTTCCGGCAATGAGCTCCTCCAGGTCGTGCGCGGGCAATCGCCATCCCGACCTATGATCCTTCCCGGACTTCCGGATGAGACGCCCCGAGACATAGTACCTGAGCCGTTTGCCGGAAGATGTCTTCGAGTGTGATGGTGTCAGCCGGTCGCCGGTCTCGTCGAAGAGCTTGCCGGCGAGGGGAGAGGTGACTGCGTGGCGCCGGTCGATGCCGTCGCGTCCGCTTCGCGGCCGGGCGGCCTTGTCCGTCAGGCGACGCTGGACCTCCTCCCAGAGACCGGGATCTATGATCGCGTCGTGCTGTCCGTCATAGACCTTTGTCCGGTGCCGGATGCGTCCGGCATAAACCGGGTTCGTCAGGATGTGATGGATGTGACCTCGGTCGAAGATTGTGCCCCCGGACACCCGACCATCCGGAGCGGTTCGTACTCTCGTTCTGAGTCGCAAACGTTCAGCCTCGTCTCTGACCGCACGGACCGTTCCGAGCTCACAGTAGAGGTCGTAGAGGCGCCGGATCGTCCTGGCTTCGGTCTCCAGCACCTTCAGTGTCCGGCCTTCCGGTTTGTAGCCCATGGGAACATTGCCGCCCATCCAGAGGCCCTTCTTCTTGGAAGCAGCGATCTTGTCCCGGATGCGCTCGGCGGTGACTTCGCGTTCGAACTGGGCAAAGCTCAGAAGCATGTTGAGCGTCAGACGCCCCATGCTGGTCGCGGTATTGAATGACTGGGTGACGGAGACGAAAGAGGCGCCCGCGGCATCGAGCCGGTCGACGATCTTCGCAAAGTCCGCGAGAGACCGGGTCAGACGGTCGATCTTGTAGACGACGATCCGGTCGACATGACCGGTATCAACTGCGGCAAGGAGCCGTTGCAGGGCAGGGCGATCGAGTGTTCCGCCGGAGAGGCCGCCGTCGTCGTAAGTGTCCTCGAGCAGAACCCACCCTTCGGCCTTCTGGCTGAGGACATAGGCGGCACAGGCCTCCCGCTGCGCGTGGAGTGAGTTGAATTCCTGCTCAAGACCATCCTCCGAGCTTTTCCGGGTGTAGATCGCGCAGCGGACCTTCTGCATCAGCCAGCACCACCCCGCATCTTCAATCCGAAGAACCGGGGCCCAGACCAGTTTGTCCCGGTGATCCGCCTTGCAATCGGCGTGAGCGAGCGATACACGGCCCCGTCGAAGCGGAAGCCCTCCGGAATGACTTCCACATGGTACATACGGCCGTTCCATTCCCGCGCGAGGAGGCTTCCGGGTGTCGGGATGCGAGGGAGTTCCGCATTTCTGTGGTTTGGTCGCGCTCCGAGGTCTCTGAGCCGCTTGCCCAGCCGCGCCGGAAACCCGCCGCTTGCTTCGCATTGCCAGTGCCAGGCCAGGGCCTTTGTCATGAACCGGGGCGACAGGTACTTGTCGGGCGGCGATCCGAAGGCCGCCTGCCAGTCGCACCTGAGTGATTGCAGGTCTCGCTCCGTCGTTCCCGTTTGCTGGTTGGTCATAGGATTTCTTCACTGGACAATGTATTCACCCTTTCCTCCGTTGCCTCGGACGGCGCCATTCAGCCCTGATCTCAAGGTCCCGGCATTGCCGGGCTCAAGATGGCAGGTCACAAAAGGGATGCTCTGTTCGCTGGAGAAGTCCACTGAACTGAGTAAAAAAAGGGCGTATTTCGTTGAAGAACTCTGCTTGTTTGGTGGGGTGATCGCTGATTCAATTCCTCAAACCGGCGGGAGGATCAGCGATGATGGGGCTACGGCAGGAAGCACATGCGGCGCTGTTCTACGAGTTTTCGCTGGAAGATCATGTGCCGCAGGACCACCTGTTGCGGTCGATTGATCGATTTGTCGATCTGGGCACCATCCGTGCTCACCTGGCGGATTTCTACAGCCATACGGGGCGCCCTTCCGTCGACCCTGAGCTGCTGATCCGCATGCTTCTGGTCGGGTACTGCTTCGGTATCCGGTCCGAACGTCGCCTGTGCGAAGAGGTGCATCTGAACCTGGCCTACAGGTGGTTTTGCCGCCTCGACCTGACCGACCGGGTGCCGGATCACTCTACATTCTCCAAGAACCGCCATGGCCGGTTCCGGGAGAGCGAACTCCTGCGCCATCTCTTCGAAAGCACTGTCGCGCGCTGCATCGAGGAGGGACTCGTGAGCGGTCAGCGGCTTGCTGTCGATGCCAGCTTGATCGAGGCGGACGCAAACAAACAGAACTCGAGACCGAAGGAAGAGTGGGACCCTGCAAGCATCGATCCGGCAGATGTACCGCGAGCCGTTCGCGAGTATCGCGACACACTGGACGAGGCCGCCTTCGGCGCCGCCAGCGAGGTCCAGCCCAAGTTCACCTCGCATTCGGACCCAGCGAGCCAATGGACAGCAGCGCGCAAAGGCCCTGCATTCTTTGCCTATTCCGACAACTACCTTATCGATACGGATCACAGTGTCATCGTTGATGTCGAAGCCAGCCGGTCGATCCGGCAAGCCGAGGTTGGCGCGACACGCAGAGTGCTCGACCGGGTGAAGGACAAGTTCGGTCTCCATCCCGAGCGGCTTATTGCGGGCACCGCCTACGGCACGGGACCGATGCTCGGTTGGTTGGTCGATCGCCAGATCGCGCCGCACATCCCGGTCTTCGACAAATCCGGTCGCAACGACGGCACTTGGTCCCGTGCCGACTTCGAATAGGACGCGGAGAACGACCAGTACATCTGCCCCGAAGGTGAAGCGCTCAAGCAGTTCCGGCGCAACTACTCAGACCCGAACCGAAGTCCGACCGAGAAAGGCAGGGCCAAGTACCGCGCCCTGAAGCTGACCTGTCAGGCGCGCCCCTCCAAGGCGAAGTGCTGCCCGAATGCCGATGCCAGATCGATCACCCGCGAGGAGCATGAAGATGCGCGCTAGGTCGCCCCCGACATCGCCAAAACCCGCCAATACGACATCTCGATGAAGCTCAGAAAGAAAGTCGAGATGCTGTTCGCTCACCTCAAACGCATCCTCGGCCTTGCGCGTCTCCGATTGCGTGGCCCCTGCGGCGCGAACGATGAATTTCTCCTCGCCGCAGCCGCCCAGAACCTCAGAAAGCTGGCGAAGATATACCCCGCGCCGCAGAAATCGCGAACCACCTGATCAGAAAGGCGTTCGACCGCCTCTCAAGTCGCTACTTTCTGCGCTTGCAATACGTTGTTTTTCCACAGAATGGCGGGAAGCGGACATTCGCTGCTGGTGCGAGCTATCATAGCAGGCGGGTGAAGAGCAGACATTAAGCACCTTCGCGCGGGCGTCTGAAGGTGTTGATGCGAATATCACCCAAGAATGTAGTGCTCCATGAGGATATAACCCCACGGTTTTGCAGCCAGTCAGCAAGGATTCTATTTTGCTCGGTGTTCTTTATCTTCGGATAGACCCAATAGTCTGCAATCGTTGAATACGGGCTTGGTAATCTGGCTAAGACCTGCCTTATTTGATCCTCACTCATTTTTTGATGGCATCTGTTGAAAAGAGAAATCTGCCGTTCCGTGGGCTTGGTGTTTTGGACAATTGCATTAAGGTAGCTGAAGTCGAACTCCGTGAGATCAACATCGGATCTGTCCAATATCGGACCCGCCAAGGCCGCCAATTCAGTGTCCGCTGCAACGCTAGAGCTGTTGAGATCGAGTACAATGGCAAGCTTCTGAGCATCGGTCAGGCTCGAGCTTAGTAACAACTTTAGGATGCGCTCTTCGACTTCGAAGTTGGCCTTGTCTTTGAGATATTCGGTGACCCGTCTTTCGAGCAGTGCGGCCAAAGTCTCATCATCTTCTGCTGCCGTGCTGAAGCTGTTGGTGTTGAGCGCGATCACGCCCGACGCCGCCAATATCTGACGGCGTCCTAGGTTTACATCATCTGGGAAGTCTTTGAAGTTGGACGGCACTATCTCCAGATATGATTTCAGCTCAGCATCAGAGAGGCCTTCGTTCCTTAGGATGAAGCGGCTAGCGGCTAAAGTCTCGGCGCTGTGCCCGTATTTCTCGGCAAGGAGCGCTTTGGCGTTGTCACTGTCCTGTAAGAACGCCGTTAGCACCTCGCCGTTGCAATCTTCGATGCCCACATAGCGGATTACGTTGCTCCACTTAGGTCTTATCAAGTTGTGTTCAAACAGAAGTGAAAAGAACCTTTCAGGCACGTCATCCAGGTCTTCGAACACTGCATCTTGCTTGGTAACGAAGGCGGCCAGGCTTTCGTCCGTGACGTCTCTGTGATTGAGGGCAGCTCGAATCGCGTCAAGGTCTTCTTCAGTGTTGTCTTCAAGCGCCAACAGCACGTCGTCAAGGTAAGTTTGAAAGTTGTCCCGGATATGCTGACGCAGATACTCCGGCGCGTATGAGCGGATTGTTGAGAAATTCTGCGTTTTGAGAGCCTCCAGAGCTTGCGCCTGCAAACTCGCCTTCATGACCCGATGGATATTGTCATATGTGACGCGGTGCAAAGAGTTCTCAACTACATATTTCGAGGCACTTGCATGTTCAGCAATCTCTGCGAGGCTCAGAACTTCAACGCCCAAGGTCTTCAGATTTCCCAGCTCGAAGTCGAGCCCTGTATTCAGCACTTCTACTAGGTGGTCGCTCAAATAGTCTCGTAAGGCGCGGTTTTGAGCACTTGTCTCCGTGAATGCGCTTACAGGCAGAGAGCTTAGGATATGCGCAAGGTGGTTGGGGGCATTTCTCGTCTCCACAGCAGCTTCCGCGAAACCAGCCCACCCACCAGACAGGGTCTCCACAAACTCATGAACGCTCTTGCCGCTCGTGTAGTAGCTCTCCAGAAAGTCCTGAGCATTCGCAAAATTGTCTGCGATGTACTTCATGGCATGATCAATACGCGTCTTATGCTTCGCGGGGTGTTCCAGCATGTGATCCATCAGGTGACGGTTAAGCACATAGCTTCTTTGAAAGTCCTCGTCCCGCATCTCAACGATCACCTCTGCAGGGTTGTCGATCTGAAAATCGGGATCAGGGTTCTTAAAGCCTCGAATTTTCTTTAGGAAGTTATTGTCGGCCGGGGAAAGTCGCCCAGAATGAAAAAGAGAAATGTATTGATAGTAGGTATCGTCGACGAACCCTTCGAAGAGCAGGTACTCCATCAAGCTTCTGTTCTCGCCTAGTTCCGCGAGATCGCCGTCCAGCGTTGCCGCATTGGCTTGCAAGACGTCGCTGAATCTCAAGCGCCGCAGCGAAACGATTTGATCTTTTAGGTCTTGTACTTTCTTTGCTGCTTCGGCCTTGCTCTCTGATGAACGTCGCTCGATGAATTCTTTTCGTTTTGCATAGCTCAGTTTCGTGTCAACATCTGACTGGACGCCGGACAGATTCAAGGAGCGGACCCCCACTTGTGGTCCATATTGCTGAATATTTTCGGAGGATAGGATTTCCTCAAATAGCTCGTGGTCAGTTAGTTGGCTCATATGGACAGAGACGTTTCTTATCCGAACGCCTGAATACTGGCCGTCCAGTCGGTCCACGATTGCCATTGCATAAATCCGTCGCAGCTCCTTGAGGTTGTGCGGGTGCTGTGCCTCTGCCTCAGCGACACCTTCATTGATTCTCTGGATGGCGGCCCTTTTGTCTGCTTCAACAACGGCAACGCACTCGTCGTAGCGCTGAAGGATTCTAGCGATCTTGCCCTTCTGTTGATGCAGCAGTTCAAAATCATCGGGCATAATGTTCTTATAGATGAGGATTGCTAGGAGCTTGTTCGGATCAAGATCGCCCTGTTCATCTTGCTCAAGGTTATCGATGTATGTGGCGTACTCGTTGAAGATATTTTTGATCAACCTGAGATCGTCCAGATACCGAGAAACCTCACGCAAGAATCGCGGATTCAACTTCTTTTCCAACTGCAAACGTTGGCCTTCTTCGAGAACTTTATCAATTGAGTTCGAGGAGTTGATGATCGGTATCACCGGAACAATGAACTCGAAGAACTTGGTGCGGTCCTTGTTTGCGAACATGTCGTCGCGCAGGGCGTACAGAAACCGCACTCTCTGGTTCACGCCGTTGTTGGCGTTGATCAAGCCGTTGATTTCGCGAAGTGTGACAAAGATTTCTGGCCGTTCAAATCGGTCTAGGTCCTCGATGATGACGAGTTCATAGCTGGTAGACTGGAAAAAATAAATGATCTCGTCCAAGTGCCTATTGAGGATGGATTCCTTATCCAGCGCATCGGTTGACATCTCGACATCTCTTAGCGAGATGCTCTTTACCGATATACCAAGGCTCTTTACGTAGAGCTGGTGCAACAATCGCCATAGGAATGCAAAGCCAATCGCAAAGGTCACATAGTTCAACCAATTACCTGGCTCGAATGGCGTGAAAAATTCCCCAGATACAATGACGCTTCGACTTTGGAACAGATGCCAGGCCGAAAAACACCCTAGAAGGACGAGCAACGACATTAAGGGCGCGTACTTGCTTGGTCTTTGAATTCTCTTGAAGCGCGACAATGGAAGCTTGTCGGCATCTTGTCCGTAGAGCATCTGTTGGAGGATGCTGCGCTCGATTTCTTGCGGATCAATTGCCAGTTGCTTTCCCTCGGAATCTGGCAGGAAAGAAGCCAAAGATATTCGAAGATAATTGCCTTTGTACCCCTTCAGAAATGTGTTGATGACACTGCTCTTTCCGGAGCCGTATGGACCGGTGAGGGCGATATTATGGACATTGTCGTTGGTCGTCGCGAAAGCCAGCGCGGTAGAATAAATGCCCTTCGGATCGGCGTTGCTTGTGGGTGCAAGATCGACAAGGCGTGACATTACATCTTCTTGTTTTTGTGATTTCTCGAAGAGATGGGAGATTAGCTTTGTGAAGGTTCTAGTACTACGCACTGATGCAATCTCTGGCTCAACTTGTTGTGGTGGAGGAGAACATACCATCAACACCTTGTTGCCGAAAGGGGGGAGTACGCCCTTAGGTAGCGTTGACGTTTTCAGCTTTCTCAATGGTAAATTCGAACGTTGTGAAGGTCAGTTCTCGCGATATCGACACGTCTCTAGAGATCGGCCTAACCTTGTGGAAACCAGTGCGTTGACGATTTTGTCCACTGAGCGTGAGTTTCCGTGAATCTGGTTGACGCTGATGCAGCGAATGACGGCAAGGCGAGCTGCAAGCGCAGAGTGCGGAGATAGCTCGCAATGTCGGCTATGGGCCGTTCGAGATCGCGTAAGTTCCCTCAGGAAACCAACGTTGGCCTTAGAAGCTTGCTCACTATTCTGATACAAGATGATGTTGCTTCCGCGACAAAGTCCGCCTGTAATCACGGTCCATTTCGAGATCGCTCTTGCGCACGAATGTTGGCATGCAGGCGCCTCTTCATTACACTGGTGGCATTTAAGTGAGTTTTATCGAAGAGGTTTGTTATGAAGCAAAAGCGGTCATTCGCATTATTTGCTCTTATTTTCAGTTTCGTTTGGCATCCGGCATTGTCGCAAACCAGCCTTGCCCTGGGTACAACGGGCGACATCCTTGATGCCGCATCGCGATTTGCTGAACTGGTCGTTGAACAGGACGATCAAACGTCGGTCACCGTGTCGTCGGACATCGTCGAGGCGCGGGCGCTGCCAGGCGCTGCCCTTGAAGGCATCATTCAGATTGCGGTCGTGCCTCTGCCGTTCCTTGATCTGCCTGAGGGAGATGTGCTGTTGCAGCCCTTCCTCGCTGAAGACGCCGCAGGCATTCGGCGGGTGATCAGTTCCGAGGTCGGCGCCTACACTCAATACCGCATAGAGCTTCAGGGCTTTCGTGTCCTGGCTTTCTGGCAGATCGGCACGAGCACACTGACCACGACAACACCGATCCGTAGCGCCGCGGAACTCGAAGGCCGAAAGGTGGCCTTGTTCTCAAATGACCCGTCTACCAATACGATGCTGGCCTTGGGCGCCTCGCCTAGTTTTCCGGTGTTTGCAGAGGTCGTCTCCGGGCTGCAGGCGGGCGCTTTCGACAGCGTCATAGCACCCCATTCCCGGGACAATTTCGCCTTCGGCCTCTACGAACAAGCCACGTTCACTGTCGACCGCCCGTTCAGGTCCGATATCCGGGCGGTCCTCATCCCCATCCAGAGATGGGATGAACTTGACGTCGTATCGCAGACTGCACTCGTGGATGCGGCAAGGGTCGTCGCCTCAGAATGGGACGAACGGGTTCAGAGGGATATCGATATTTTTAGAGAAACATCTAGTGATGCGGGGATAACGCTCATCGCCTGGAACCAAGAAGACGTTTTTACGATCCGGACCGCAGCAGTATCGGTCGCATCAGAGAGGATCGACCAAGAGATCGGCGAAGACCTCGTTTTATCGGCCTATGAGGCAGCTCAGGCCCAGCCTGCTCCTTTGGCTGAGGGCGAGCCGCACCAGCAGGGTGACTTCCCAATATACTTTGCAACCGACCGTCAACGGTCGACGCGTGGCGGACTGGGCCATCAGTTCTCGGCGCGCCGTGCCGTGGCCGATCTGTCCTTCGGCGAGGCGCTGGTCGGGTTGCATTCCGACCGGCGTCTCGATGACGACCTCGGGGACGTGACGGAGATCTTCAGTGTAACGCAGATTGAAGACGATGATTTTGTCCAAGGCACGCTAGAGGAGATTGCTGACAGCGGTGCGCCGGTGGTCATCTACGTTCACGGTTACAACAACACATTTTCCAATGCTCTCAGGCGTGGCGCGGTCTTGAACGCCGATCACGCGCCCGATGCCGTGGTGATCGTTTACAGCTGGGCCAGTGAAGGCCTTACACTCGCCTATGCCTATGACGAGTCCTCTTCGGAGAGCTCTGCCACGTCGTTCAAGGATTTCATGTACTTCGTCACGCAAAAGGTTCCGCCAGAACGGATCAGCGTCGTAGCCCACAGTATGGGCGCACGCGTGCTGCTTCCATTCGTGGAGAGCTTGCAAGACCAGAATCTCGATCCCATGGGCAATCAATTCGCCAATCTCGTCTTCGCAGCGTCGGACGTTTCTCAAGACCGGTTTCTGAACGTCGAAGAACGGCCTCGGGTCCGCCCGGTCCAGCCGCTCTCGGCCTATGCCGAAGAGGTCACGGTTTACGTCTCG
The DNA here is from genome assembly GCA_040220415.1 of Silicimonas sp. Classification (GTDB taxonomy): domain Bacteria; phylum Pseudomonadota; class Alphaproteobacteria; order Rhodobacterales; family Rhodobacteraceae; genus JAVJUV01. The sequence goes on along the minus strand of JAVJUV010000124.1, from coordinate 9,443 downwards.
CAGCACGACAGGGCCCTCAAACTCTCGTTTTTTGTCCATCAGGATGAAAGGCTTGGACGCGCGAAACCCAATGACATGATCAACGATCCCGACATCACGGCAATTGACGCCTCCGATATCGACCCAAGGCGAATCTACCATGACGTCACATTCATCAATCGCCATTCCTATATATTCGACAAGCCCGAGGGCGTTCAGGATCTGGCAGAAACGCTTGCCAGGGTGCCCCCGCCACGCGCGGGGCAGGAATGGCGGCGGGTGGGTACGCGTGATTATCTCGGCTTAAAGGAATTCTAGAATGGTAAAGTACGCTGTCGATAGTGGTGCGGCACGATCTGTACCTATTAAGCCCGTGCGATAGTTAACATGTGTACTGCTTGTTCCCCGAACGGCCGTTTCCGGGAAAAGCTGCGTCGCGGCATGGCTCTGTCGACGAACGACTGCAATGGGCCGCCAGCGAAAGCGGCTCTCCGACAACACAATCACCGGCACGGAGGATGTTCACGATATCCTGCCAGGAAAACAGCCGCACCGGATAGCGATCTGCCTCACCCACCTTCTGCATCTCTTCGGAGTACACGGAAGTGGCAAAATGCAAGCTGAACTGCCCGTACCCAAGTCGGGCAATCGGACGAGACACCTGGTCGGATGTGCAAGTCATCTTGTGGCGCTTGCCAATCAGCCAGACAGGAATGCCAGCTTCTCGTCGGTCCTCTTCGGTGTGATCTCGAGGATTTCGGCGTGAACGATATCCTTCGCAACAAACGGGTCTTCGCTCACGCGACTTCTGAGGTCCGCTAGCGACGTGTTGTACGCGATGATCGCACCGCCAGTGCTCAGCTCAAGACTGCCCACCATGATGAAGACTCCATCCTCAAATCCGCGTCTGATCCAGTCGTTGTGCTTGTCCATGAACCGGCCTGCTTGCACCTCGTTGGCGGCAAATTTCAGCAGCACGATGAACATTTGTCTTTCCATCCTTTATCCTTGGTCCGAAGCGATCGGCCCTTCTGCATATCCACCGATTGCAACTTCTGCGCCATGCCATTGTCGGCCCTACACGCTCTCCACGCAGCACTTTGCCCAGACGCACATCTGCCGAACCTCCTGCTGCACGAACTGCTCGTCGCTAAAGGCGCGTGACAGAGTTGCAATACTCTGACTTCGAACGAGGCGGTGCATCGCCACGTCATGTGCAGACACGCCTGGCAGGTCACCTTGCGCCCGCCGGAATCAGATGTACCTCGAGTTCTGGATCCCGCACCGCGCCAACTCTGTGATAAAAAGCCCGCGCAGATGAGTTCCTGGCCCAGAGCTCCAGCACGATCGTATCGCATCCCAACTCTACTGCCCTCTGGCGCAACGAAGCGATGAGCGCGCCGCCGATCCCGCGTTTGCGGCACCGCTCTGTGACGACCAGATCGCTAAGCCACAGCCTTCGGGACCGTGTATGGATTTCGAAGCGCTTGCCAAAGGCGGCAAATCCCACGAGCTCCCCACCGACTTCAGCCACGAGGCAATCGAACCACCTGTCTTCGCCGAATCCGAGCTGAAGCCATGCGTCCGTTTCAGCGCCCGGGTCAGGATCAGCCACGTGGCTGGCCAGTTCACGCGCCAGTTGCGCGATGGTCTGGACATCCGTCTCAAGAGCGGATCGGATGCGCATCTTGCCAGCTCCCGGTCTGGTTCAGGTCCGGCCAGACCTCGATCAGCTGTGCGGCAGCAGGGAGCGCGTGGTCAACATGCCATATCTCGTCTGGAAAGAAGTCTAAGATGCGTTCGGCACCTGGGAAGCCGGAGGCACGGTCGGGGGCCCAGTCGACCGCCGCCCGGCCGGTCAGGCAAAGCGCGGCGCCGCTGGCGAAATCCGGCACGAATAGCCCCACCCGGCCATCGGCCTCGATGTTGCCGAGCGTATTGAAGTAACGATTTCCCGAGAAATCGGGAAAGGAGAGCATCCCGTTTCGGTTGATTCCCAAAAAGCCCGGACGTCCGCCGCGGTGAGAGACATCGAGCCCTTCCTTAGCGTTTCCAGCAGGTTGCACGCTGCGCGAGGCAATGAAAAATGTATCCGCACCAGCAATGATGCGGCGGACGGTAGCGCTCTCCAACTTGACCTGCCGCCGCATAGGAGGCTGAGGATCAGCACGCGACTGCACAAACGTGCGGGTCTGGATGTATTTTGGGCAGTTGCCGAAACTCTGTTCCACGGCGATCTCCAAACCCGCGCTGCAAGAAGCGATGCGGCCGTTCATCCTGTTGCGGCGGCGCGTTGCAAGTTCGATGCCTATCAGTCCGACCGCCGCACCCAAATTGGTGTCGAGTTCGAATTCCTCCGCGAGGGCGGGCACGCGATTCAGCGATAGCCGTTTCGGGGAAAGCGCCTTCGCGAATCCCGGAGCACCGGATACCGGCACCGCCCAGGGTCGGCCTCGTCGGTCGAGAAGAGAAAGAAACATGAGTGGCAGGCTCTCGAAGAACTTCTGATGCTGCGTGGTCATGGCCTCGCGGATCGCGCGCGACGCCATCTCTCGCGTCCGGGCGGGAACGCCGGCGCGGTCCTGCACTGCGACCTCGCCAGCGTGAAATGGGGCGGGGTGGGTCATCTCGCTCTCCGGCAGTGATTTCAGACGGCTTCGGGCAGCGGCGAGCGCGCCATGCCGACGAAGCCCGGCAATGCCTCGATCCGGACCAGCCAGGCACGTATCGCTGGGTAGGGTGCAAGGTCGACACCACCTTCGGGTGCGTGCGCGATATAGCTGTATCCCGCGATATCGGCGATAGTGATCTCCGGACCAGCCAGGAACCTGCGGGCGGAGAGGACAGGCTCGATCACGCTCAGTAGCGCATGCGATTTCGCAATCGCGGCGGCTTGGTCGAGTGGAGCGCCGAATACCGTCACGAGGCGCGCGGCACAGGGCCCCTGGGCAATCTCCCCGGCCGCGACGCTGAGCCACCTTTGCACTTCGGCGGCCGCAAGAGGCTCGTCGGGATACCACGCATAGCCCGCAGAATACCGGCGTGCCAGATAAACCAGGATGGCATTGGAATCGGAGATCACATCGCCATTGTCTTCAATGGCCGGCACCAGTCCAAAGGGGCTAAGCTTCAGGAACTCTGGCGCCTTGTGGGCGCCACCGACCAAGTCGAGATCAACTGGCTCATAGGGGAGATCCAAAAGGGCCAGCATCAGTTCGACACGATGGCTATGGCCGGATTTCGCATGACGATAGAGCTTTATCGAGGCGCTTTGCGCCGGGAACTTCGGGTTCATGTCTGTCTCCTAATGATAGCGCGCGCGGTCGAGGCGGGCTTGTTGAATTTTCGCTCCAAAGCGGCCGCTATGGGCGCGGGTGAAGTGCCTTCTCGAAGTGAAAGCGGAGGATCGCCCCGCCGAGGCTTTTGTTGGTTGCCGTCATCGCAACTTCCTGCCGAATCTCGCGGTAGCCGGCGTTTCGATAGAGGACGAGCGCGGCCAATTGCAGCTCGGATGTGCTGAGGATCATTCGCGTGCAACCGATACTTCGAGCCTCGATCACGGCACTGGCCAATAAGCCGCGCCCTATACCGCAGCGCCGGATCTGCGGATCCACATACATGCGGCGCAATTCGGCGACGCCGGGCTCCGCCTGTTCGAGACCGAACATGGCAACGAGGTTGCCCGTGGCGGTAGCAACGAAGAACTGTCCACCATGCGCCGCGTAGTAGCGCGCGATATCGTCGATCTCTTCCCGCAGCGCGGCGGCAATGTAGGTCTCGAATCGATGCGCCAGGTGAGACGGCGCCATCAAGCTGTTCACCTTGATGAAGAGCGCGCGCACCGCCGCCGCATCACCTGGCTTGAATGGTCGGACAACAATCGGAACGTCTAGCGGCGACTGCATAGGATCGCAGCCAATCCGGTCGGATTGCACCGCGGCGTCTGGGTGGGGTTGGGCATCGCATTGCATGGCGGGGATGTTCCTCTGCATGGCCGGCTATTCTGGACTGGCCCGCCGGAGTACCAACGGACCAAGACTTTCAGGACGCCTTGGCGCTGCGGACGGGGAAGTCGATATCGGATTTGGCGACGTGGTTGACGTAATTTGTGAAAATATTGGCCACCACGTTTGCAACCGTCTCGACGATGTCGGAATCCGATAGCCCGGCGTCGCGCGCCGCGGTTAGGTCGGCATCCGTGACTTGGCCGCGCGCCTGCACGATTTCCAACGCCAGTCGCAGTGTCGCCGCGATGCGCGGATCGTCCGAGCGGCCGGCCAAATGGGCGTCGATGGCGTCCGGGGTCACCTTCAGCCCGGCTGAGATCGCGGCATGAGCCGAGGCGCAGTAGTCGCAGGTGTTGGCCCCGGCGACGGCAAGGACGATCGCTTCGCGCGTGCGGGCGTCGAAGCTGCCTCCGGCCAGCGCCTCGTTGAGACCGAGTAAACCGCTGAGCACGGCGGGCTGGTTTGCCGTGACGCGGTAGAGGTTCGGCACCTTGCCGAGCTTACTCTTGATCGCAGTGAACAGCATGGAGGCCTCGAGGGTGGCGGCGGTATCGGAAACCTGTGAGATGCGTGCCATTGGATATGTCCTTTCCTGATTTTGGGCGACTCAGGCCGAGGCGAGGTCGGTTTCGGGCTTCGACATGGCGATGACCGCCACAACCGCCGCGCCGTTCAGCCAGTAATAGGCTGCATCGAGTCCGGAAAACCCCAACGCGAAAGGAAGAATCAGAAATAGCACGCCCACGCCGAGGTCGACGGCGAGGTGCAGTCTGTAGGCCAGGACGCGTATCACACCGAGATGGTGATCGGTGAATATCGTCAGTAACAGGGCCGCAAAACCGACGATCGGTGAGATGGAGAGCGCGAGGGGATTCGAGGCGCCGAGCCCGAGCAGGAACGGCAGAGCGATGAGCGCGAGCGCGACCGGATAGTCGAGCCAGGCATGGATCGATTTGGTAACAAAGCGCATGGGTTGAGGTCCTTCCGGATAGTTTTCGACGGCGGCGGTGTATCTGCCACGCCACCTGCCTAACCAATCCAACCCGGACGGTGAATCTTAGATAGTCCGAAGAACCTTACATATCGTCCGAATATCAGGACGATCCATCAAGCTGCTCTCGTCTCGGCGCCGGCGGCCTGCCGGAAAGCGGCGGGTGAGACGCCGATCTCTTTCTTGAATACACGGCTGAAGGCCGATTCCGAGGCGTAACCAGACACTTCTGCCGCCTCGGCCACGCTGAGTCCGCGCGCACTCAGCGCCTCACGGGCGATCTGCATCCGCCAAGAGGTCACATAGCTCATCGGCGTTGCGCCAATTCTTGTCGTGAACCGTTCGGCAAAGCTGGTGCGCGAAAGTCCCGCCTCGCGGGCGAGCGCCGCCACGGTCCAATCGGCTGTGGGGTTCCGGTGAAAGGCAGAAAGCGCGCGGGCAAGTTGCGGGTCTGCGAAGCCAGCAACGCCGCAATCGACTTCCCGCGCCTGCTCGATATAGGCTCGGATCGCTTGGGCGAAGATCGCCTCGGACATTTTCAGTGCGATCAGGTCGCCTCCCAGCCGCGCGCCGCCCGCCTCGGCGCCGATCACCCGCAGCGTGGCTTCAAGCCAGGGGCCGGCTTCGTCGCCATAGCCGCGTAGGTGGATGAACGGCGGCAAGCGTTCGAAGAGCAGGTGCCTCGATCCTTCGGCCAGCGCGAAATGCCCGCAGATCAGCTGGGTGTCGCGGGGCGATCCGTCGCCGCCCCAGACCAGTGTGCCGTGGCCGGGAAAGCCCGCGCGCGACAGGATGTCGTCAAGCGGCAACGCATCGTCCGGGCCGGTATGGCGACACGACAGGACATGTGCTGCGCCATGCGGAACGATGATCAGATCGCCCTGCGCAAGATGCACGGGCGCGGGATGTCTTTCGACGCGCACCAAAGCCTCGCCTCTGTGCACGAAATGGAAGCGCGTCACGTCGCGGAATGCGGGCACACGCACACCCCAGGGCTCGGTGAAACTGGTACGGAAGTAGAGCGTTCCGCGAAGCGACAGGCGGGTCAGGATATCACTGAGCAGGTCCAACATGTCGATGAGTTTAGCGGCAATATCAATTGCGTCCAGATCTCCGGACGATCGGACATAAAGTGCGGACTATTCGGCATTAAAGCTACGGCAAAATTCGATTTCATTGGTGCCGTGCCTTAACCGGCGGGAAGGGTTCCTTCTACCGCGGGTTTTGGCGCCCCCGCGCCATTCGGATCGGGGAAGCTCCTACCAATCAAACGAGGAAATCCAATGTCTCGCAAATTCATCTTCGCTGCCGCAGCGTTGGCTGCGCTCTGTGCCTTCGGGCCCGCCACAGCCGCCGATGAGGTCAATGTCGCCCCTGGCCTGACCTATGGCGGTGCGCCGCTCGGTCTGCATGGCGCCGATCCGGTCTCGCTGCTCGACCAAGGCAGGAACGCGGAGGGCAACGCCTCTTTCGCCGCCGCCCATGACGGGGTCGCCTACTACTTTGCATCGGAAGAAAATCTTAAGGCGTTCGAGGCGAATCCGGCCCGCTATGTACCGCAGTATGGCGGTTTCTGCGCCTTCGGCGTCTCGGTGGGCAAGAAGTTCGATGGCGACCCGAACTTTGCCGCGGTGCTGGACGACAAGCTTTATGTCTTCCTCAACGAGGATGTCTTCAAGGCCTACCTCAAGGATCAGGCCGGCACCATTGCCAAGGCCGAAGGAAACTGGACCACGATCGAACACACCGCCGCAACGGATCTCTGATCCAGAGCACCCAACCCGGGCCGGCCTCTCCCATGCCGGCCCGGAACCATCACGGAGAAAGACATGCCTGCCACCATCACTCTCGTAAGCCACGCACTTTGCCCCTACGTGCAACGCATCGCCATTGCACTCGCAGAGAAGGGCGTCCCGCATGACCGCGTGACCGTCGATTTGGCAAACAAGCCCGACTGGTTCCTGGCGATCTCGCCGCTGGGGCGCACGCCGGTCCTCAAGGTAGGTGACGCGGCGCTCTTCGAGTCGGCGGCAATCCTTGAATACCTCGAGGAAACGCAACCAAATCCGCTGCTTCCCGCCGATCCGGTCGAACGGTCGCGCCATCGCGCCTGGATCGGTTTCGGCTCGGAGACGCTGAACGACATCGCGGGATTCTATTCGGCGCAGGACGATGCCGCGATCGATGCCAAGGCAGCAGCGCTTAATGCCCGTTTCCGGCTGCTAGAAGATCATCTTGACCAGGGCCCTTGGTTCGCTGGTGAGCACTTCAGCCTGGTTGATGCGGTCTTCGCTCCGGTTTTCCGCTACTTTGACACCTTCGAGCGGATTGGGGACTTCGGGTTCTTCGACGGCCTCACTAAAGTACCGGCTTGGCGTGCGGCGCTGGCGGCTCGTCCGACTTCACTTGGTGCTGTCAACCCCGACTACGGCGACCGGCTGGTCGAGTTCCTGCGCCGCCGCCGAGGTGCACTTGCGCGCCGGATGGATCTCAACTTCTTGCGGGAACGGCGGTCTGCTTGAACCAGAGGGGATCTGACCAACTGCCACGTTGTAGAGACTCCACTTGAGGAAAACGCCGCAGTGACAAGAAAAGTGCCGCTCCGGATCGGCTCTTCCAACCCTTGTTCCGCGTCGCCCAACTGCATATCTCAACTTGAAAATAGAGGAGAGCGACCATGCAGTTCCAGTTCAACACTGACCGCCATATTCAGGGCGACGAACGTCTGGCTGAGATTGCGGAGACTACCATCATCGGTGCCTTAGGGCATTTGACGGATCGCCTGTCGCGAGTTGAGGTGCATCTGGTCGATGTGAATGGGGCCAAAGGTGGTGCTGATGACATTCACTGCACTATCGAGGCGCGACCCGAGGGAATGCAGCCTCAAACCGTCACGCACAGCGACGCTGACGTTGATGCGTCTTTGCGTGGGGCCGGCAAGAAACTGCGCTCCCTGCTGGATGGCGAGTTCGGCAAACTCAACAAGCAGCGCTGATCCCCGCGCTAACACTTCCTTATGCGGGTAGGCCTGCCTATGTGACGGCAATATAGTTTCATCTGGCCTGATCGCCCCCCCTTAAAGGCGCAACTCGACAGTCCCGGACTTATGCCGAGGCCGATCCATCCAGCGCAAGAAATGGCTCAGGCTGTCGACCTAATCGTCATGCTTCCCATTCGGGTGCAAGACCAACTCTCTCCGAAGCTCCGCAAGCCACAGCGCGTCCTCCGGCCGAGAAATCTTTCCCGCTTCTATCTGCGGGGACACGGACACAAGCCGGGTAGCTTTGTCATCGCGCGGAACCGTGCCAATCACATTCACATTTGAGTTTCGGCGGAGATCCTGAATGAGAGAGATGCCGGAGCCAGCCTCCTCAATAAGCACATTATCAGCGGAGTGGTTGCAGGCCTTCGTCACAGACCTCGCCGTGAAATGAAGATCGGAACCCCAGCCCCGCAACCAAGTGTGCATTTCCTGCACGCTTATTGATCCGATTGTCGAGGGCTCCGGCCGGGACCACAAATGTTCGAGAATGTCGTCTAAGGCCTGGATGAAACGATCGAATTCTTCTTCAGGCGGGCATGGTCGGCAGGGTCGGCAGGGTCAAGGGGCGCCGGAGTCGGATCTCCGCGTTGGTTCGACGGTCTGACCGGAATAGATTTGGTCCTGCATGGCAGTCTTCTGTGATCATTTCTTCCATTACAGGTGCCGGCGCAGGCTTGGTTCAACTATATGTATCTTAAGCTCGGCACACCTAAGCATCGGGCTCAGTAAGATCTAAAGACTGCTCTTTCTGATGCGCTTGCATATGGGCCTCGATCGATTTTCTTACTTCAGCTGAGTCGAGTTAGAATCCCCCTCGACGCCAATCAATCAGGGGGTAATGAGACTGTTCGGCAATCCCAATTCAGATGGGGAGGCTCACTATCCGGTAAAGGAATACCCGGCGCCATGAACGGTGCGGATGTAGTGCACGCGTCCGGGAGGGGCGGGGAGCTTTTTGCGAAGCCGGCTGACCAACCCATCGATCGCACGGTCGTAGGCCTCCCAGTCCCGGCCTTTGATCGCGTTCATGAGGTGGTCACGGCTGACAACCCGCCCACGACTGACCAACAACGCATGCAGCAGATCGAATTCCGCTGTGGTCAGCAGAATTTCCCGTCCCTGGTCATCCCAGACCAGGCGGGCGGACGTGCTTACAACGTACTCGCCGAACTCGAAGTCGGGCGGATTGATCGGCACCTCCCCACCGGTCCGCTGTTCGACCGGCCGGCGGTAGCGCCGCATCACCGCATTGACGCGGGCCGCGAATTCACGCGGCCGGAAAGGTTTGATGACGTAATCGTCCGCTCCGAGTTCCAGGCCAAGGACGTTGTCCGTCTCGTCTTTGCGGCCGGAGAGAATGACGATGCCTGCTTCGTGCCGCTCGCGCAGGTTGCGGACAAGGTCGAACCCGTTGCCATCGGGA
>JAVJUV010000123.1:0-23894 GCA_040220415.1 Silicimonas sp. | reverse complement strand
CATGTCGATCATGTCGGGCGGGTCGAGGACCTGTCGTTCATTCCGGACGGGTCGGTGAAGCTGATCTATGCCTGCCACGTGCTGGAGCATTTCGGGCGGCGGACCTACAAGGATGCGCTCAAGGAGTGGTACCGGGTGCTGACGCCGGGCGGTATCCTTCGCCTCGCGGTACCAGATGCCAACGCAGCTATTCGGCTTTACCTCTCAGGTTCCTTGCCGCGGGGGATCGAGGATGTGCGTGGTCTTCTTTCTGGTGGGCAGCGGGACGAGTACGATTTTCACGGCATGATGTACGACGAACCGTCGCTGTCCGAGGCGCTCAAGGAAGCCGGGTTTTCGGAGACGCGGCTGTGGAACTGGCGGGAAACCGAGCATGCCCATATGGATGATTATTCGCAGGCTTATCTGCCGCATATGGACAAGGAGAACGGCACGCTGGTGTCGCTAAACATGGAGGCACTCAAGTAACACTAACTGCAAACCAATTTCTCTCTGTTCTGTGGGGATGACGATCTCCGCAACGACCGGCAATTCCATCAAACAGTCTGAATAAGTTCAGCAGCGATAAAAAGAGTTCTCCGTGACCAAAAACATCACCCCAGTTCTACTGTGCGGCGGCGCTGGTACGCGTCTTTGGCCGCTATCGCGAAAATCCTATCCAAAGCAGTTTGCGCCATTGGTTGGCCACGAAAGCCTTTTCCAGGCATCGGCGCGACACTTCTCCGGCGATGATTTTGACGCGCCAATGGTTCTTACGGCCGACCCTTTTCGGTTCCTCGTAACTGAACAACTCAATGCGATAGATGTGGCGCCGACATCCATCTTGATCGAACCAGACAGCCGAAACACAGCACCAGCTGTGTTGGCCGCTGCGCTCTGGTTGGAAAGTCGGTCACCGGACACGCTGATGCTCGTGTCACCCTCTGATCATGTCATTCCGGAAACAAGCCAGTTTCGCGAAGCTGTGAAAACAGCTGTTCCCGCAGCCGAACGAGGGGATCTCGTCACCTTTGGAATTGTTCCGGACCGGCCTGAAACAGGCTATGGATACCTTGAGGTGGACAAGTCAAACATCAATACGCACGCAGATACAGCTGCCGTTCTGCAGTTGTCTCGTTTTATCGAGAAACCTCCCGCCGACCAGGCGCAAGCCATGGTGAACAGTGGGGGCTATTTGTGGAATGCAGGAATTTTTCTTTTTTCTGTGAAAGCCATTTTAGCGGCCTTTGAGGCGCATGCACCTGATATGTTGCAGGCTGTCAAACTTGCCGTCAGTCGCTCTGAGAATGATTTGGGCTTTTGCCGTCTTGATCCAACGTCATGGGCCGAAGTGGAAGATGTATCGATCGATTATGCAATTATGGAAAAGGCCAGGAATCTTGCGGTAATGCCGTATGCGTCTGCCTGGTCTGATCTGGGCAGTTGGTACGAGGTTTGGCGTCAGTCTCACCCCGACGAGAGCGGCAATGTGATTTCTGATCATGCCGTAGCGATTGACTGCCGAGACACATTGCTCCGTTCCGAGAACGAAAATCTTGAACTGGTTGGTCTGGGCCTGAAAGACATGATGGTAGTGGCCATGAGCGATGCGGTTCTCGTGGCAAATAGATCGAACGCGCAGCGTGTGAAGGAGGTCGTAAAGGCTCTTAAGCAGAAAAAGGTCAAACAGGCGGAACAGTTTCCCATCGATCATCGTCCCTGGGGTTGGTTCGAAAGTCTCGTTGCGGGGGACCGTTTCCAGGTTAAACGCATTGTCGTTCGACCCGGCGAAGCATTGAGTTTGCAGAGCCACCATCACAGATCGGAACATTGGATTGTTGTGCAAGGAACGGCAAAAGTAACCGTCGACAACGACGTTCAGCTGCTGACAGAAAACGAGTCTGTCTACATACCTTTAGGGGCGGTCCATAGATTGGAGAACCCGGGGAAGGTGCCAATGGCTCTGATCGAAGTCCAAACAGGTTCCTACCTCGGCGAAGATGACATCATTCGCTATGACGATGTGTATCGCCGCGGGTGAGGGAGAGTATTTGGCCATCCCGACAAGGTTGCATCACGGTCTCGGACCAGAGGCGTCATGAGAGCGTTTTCAAAGTTCCTCGCTAAACCTTCCAGTCTAAGGCTTGCGGCACTCGCCGTAACGGCGCTCATCGCATGGTTGACGCTGTCTCCATGGGCGTCATCTCCTCAACCTTTACACTTCGACCAGGTCGACAAGCTTTGGCATTTTCTAGCTTTCTTCACTTGGGGGACGCTGGTTGCAGTCAGTTGGTCAAGACCATTCTGGCAATTGCTGGTCGGCGGACTAGTTTTCGGGGGAGGCATCGAATTGATCCAGCCATTCGTGGGACGGGACGCCGAACTTGCAGATCTCGGTGCGGACCTGGCGGGCTCCGGCGTGGGAATCTGGGCAGGAACAAGTATACGCTCGCGCAACAAGCGAAAACACAGAACTGAGAAGTGACGGACACGTTTTCGCACACATCGACCGCCAGAACACAGGATGGTTAGCCGCGGTGAAAGAACTTTGGAAGCATATATCGGGACACAAGGGGTCTACCGAACCAGCCAGGTCGATTTCGCCACCGCAACCCGAGCAAAGCGTCCTTGTGATCGGTGACCTGCATGGATCATCTGATCTTCTTTTTGAGCTAGATCGTCTCATAGACGGAAAACATCGCGGCTGGCCTGTCATTTTTCTTGGTGACTACATCGACCGTGGAGAAAAAAGCCGCGACTTATTGGAGATGCTTATGCAGGCCTCGCCCGATGCATCTTCTTCGATCATTTGCCTCATGGGCAATCACGAGCGAATGCTTCTGGATTTCCTGGATGATCCAATGACAGGTCCGCGCCGTTGGCTTCGGTATGGTGGGCTTCAAACACTCGCAAGTTTCGGTGTGCCATTGCCTCGCAGTAATTCTGATGACGCACAGGCATTTGAAGAGCTCCGCGATCGTCTCGCTGAAGCCATGGGTCCGGAGATGATAACATGGCTGCGACAGCGACCGCTCTTTTGGCGGACTGGAAATCTCTGGTTCGTTCATGCAGGCGCGGATCCTGATCTGCCGATGGAGGATCAAGATCCGGATGTGCTCCTTTGGGGGCATCGAAGGTTTCGCACTCAAGTACGGAGGGACGGTCAATGGGTCGTACATGGCCACACAATCGTTGAAACACCCCATGCTCAAGATGGTCGAATCGCGCTCGACACTGGGGCCTACGCGACGGGCCGTTTGAGCGCTGCGGCCATTTCCACAAATGAGCTTAAGTTTTTTCAAACCGGGACCGATTAGTGATACGATGTGTACAAAGCTGTTCGCGTGATGCTGCAATGGTCGACCAATCAACGTCTGAATCAGGTTCCTTTAACCTTGTGCGATGCAAAGATCTGCGTCGGCTGGAAGTCGCTGTCCCAGCGGCCGAGACGTGCAGCCGCCCTATCTCTCACGCAACCGTGAGTTTAAGGTTTCTTCTAGTTGTAGGTTGCGTGGGAACGGGATAATTCGCGTTCATGGCAGGAATGAGAATAAAACCAGAGCAAGTAAGAACCGACGTCGCGCACGCTTCCGAAGACGATGAAATTGATCTTCTGGAACTGGTGCGTGCGCTTTGGCGTGGTAAGTGGACGATCGCGCTTTCCACTGTTTTGGCTTTGATGATCGGTGGGTATTACGCTCTGGGGGTTGCAGAACCAGAGTACCAATCGTCAGCACAGTTGACGCTCGAAGCCCGGACCAACAATGTCGTCGATCTAGAAAGTGTGATATCAGGCGTTTCGACCGAACAATCGGCTTTGAACACCGAGATTGAAATCATTCGTTCGCGGCGCTTACTGGGTAAGGTGGTCGATCAACTTGATCTCGTAAATGATCCAGAATTTAACTCTGCGCTTGAGCCGTTATCAATCCTCGCGGAAGCTAAGGCGATGGTACAAGGTCAGGTTGCACTTTGGCTGGATTCAAGTGTGAGCAAAGCCTTAGAAAATGCGACAGTTGAAAAGTCACCGCGGGACCGCGCAATAGGGAGTTTGAACGAGGCCCTGTCCGCTTCCGTAAAGCGCGACACCTATGTTTTTTCGATAAGTGCGACAACTGATGATCCTGAAAAATCATCACGGATCGTCAATACACTGGCCGACATCTATCTCGACGAACAGATCGCCGTAAAGTTTGAGGCAACCGAACAGGCTGTGACTTGGCTTTCGGCACGTGTCAGCGATTTGGAGGAAGACCTTCGTGCCAAAGAAGAAACTCTCAAGAACGCGCGAGCTGAAACCGAACTCATTAGTACGGAAGCCTTGGAGGGTCTGAACCTTCAGGCAAAGGATTTGCGTGATCGCTTGCAGGAAATGCGCGATCAGACCGACGCCGCCAAGACGAGCGAGACCCAGTTGCTCGACCTGGTAGAGACAGGCGATAGAGAGGAGGCGGTTAACGAAACGGGAGATTCCGCGCTTCAGAGACTGTTGCAATCGATCGAAGACGGGGATGCAGATGCAGCTCAACTATTCGATCAACGTCTAGCGACGTTGCTCGAGCGTGCTCAGACGGAGCGGGAACGCTTGCAAAGCCAGGCCGCCGCGCTTGCCGTATCCTATCAAAGGTTGCAGGACCGCATTGATCGTCAGTCGGAAGACCTCGTGCGCATCCAGCAGATGGAACGAGAGGTCGAAACCACCCGAACGCTCTACGAGACATTCCTCACCCGTTTGAAAGAGACAACAGTTCAACGCGGCCTCCAGCAAGCCGACAGCCGCGTTCTCTCAGATGCGATTGCCGGCGAGCAGGTCGCACCACGCACAGCGATGATCCTGGCTCTTTCAATGGTTCTGGGAGCCATGGCTGGGATAGCTGTCGTGCTGGTACGACAGTTTCTGCACAGTGACTTTCGGACTGCTGAAGATCTCGAAGCGACCACCGGGCTTCCGGTTATGGGTCAAATCCCCAAAATGCCAGTCAAGCGAACCGGTCTGATTAACTATCTGAGGAACAAACCAACCTCGGCGGCGGCCGAAGCCATCCGAAACCTGCGAACATCCATATTATTGTCCAATATCGATGCGCCGCCCAAGGTGATCATGTCGACGTCTTCAGTGCCTGGAGAAGGGAAGACGACGCAAGCTATTGCCTTGACACAGAACTTGGCGGGGCTTGGAAAAAAAGTGCTGTTGATAGAAGGCGATATCCGGCGACGGACGTTTTCGCAGTATTTCAAAACACAGCCCAAGGGTGGGGTGCTGTCGGCTTTGTCAGGAGACGTTTCACTTCACGAGGCGGTTTTTCTTGATAAGGCTCTGGGGGCACACGTGTTGATGGGCGAGAAGTCGAGTGTAAATGCCGCAGATCTTTTTTCTTCCGATCGGTTCCGTAATTTCCTCGATGGTGCGCGTGAAACCTACGATTACATCATCATCGATACTCCACCGGTCCTTGTGGTTCCTGATGCGCGCGTGATCGGTCAATATGTGGACGCAATTGTCTTTTCCGTGGGATGGAGTAGCACGCACCGGGGACAGGTCACTGCAGCACTGCGTGAGTTTGCCTCCGTCAATTTGCAGATAGATGCCCTGGTTCTTGCACAGATCGATCCAAAGGGCATGCGACGCTACGGGTATGGTGGCAAGTACGGTGCCTATGCCAGCTATGGAAAGGGGTATTACGAAGCCGGTTGATTCATGCTTGTGCCCATAATTTCATATTTCAATCTACACCTTTTGCGTGTACCCTCACCTCAGTTCTCGAAGGAGATGATCAATGAAAATCCTTACATCGACGTTTGCTATCGCTGCTTCTGTACTGATGGCAGTGCCTGCGACTGCGCAAGTCAACACAGGCGTGCCGCCGGTCGCCGGTGAAACAGCTCTTCAATACGCTCAGCGGATCAATGCTTGTGGTGGCGCGGGCGTAGAGAGCGCAACGTTCACCCAGAACCGTACTCGCTTGAGCGTTCGGTGCCCGCAAACCACGACTACCAGCAATAACGGCATGAGTGGTGGTCTGGGGACTGCGATTGCATTGGGCGCCGGCATGGTTCTCATCATTGCAGGTGCGGCTGGCGACAGTTCTTCGACCGTTACCACCACGAATTGACGGCCCAAAGATCTGAATGCCAAGTGCGCAGAGATAACTAAAATGGGCGGCTCCAAGTTTGGAGCCGCCCATTTCTTTAAAGCATTGCAAACGTCTTCGCTTCTGAACTTCCAGATCAATTGGTGGCTGCGCGTCCCGCAGTATTAAGAAGTGTGGGCAGAAACTGCTGCAAGGCCCGACCCCATTTTGTGATCGGCTGCTCCTCGATGAAGATGATATCGTTCGGACGCATCTGCATTCTTGTTGCCAGCGTCATATTCACGGCATTCTTGGCATCTAGGTGCCATGCTGTCACGGCACCAAACTCGGCTGGATCAGAGGAGGGCCGAAGAACGTAAATGTTTGAAGGGTTCCCGGTTTCGGTCGGGAAGCCCCCATTCCCATAGAGGACATCCGCGAGGGTTGCGTGCTGACCATAGGGCAGGGCGACCCTGTTCTGGTTCTGAACCTCACCGGAAAGGTATACGTAGTCGCGCTTTTCCGCACCGTATTCCTGTCGTGCTTCGAAGTTTGACCGCCGTTCGTCCAGCATGCCTCGACGCAAGGAGATCTCGGTCTGAAGGGCATCCAGTGTTTGCTGACGCGCTTCGCTGCGCAGGCGGATCACCTCGATTTCCGTTGTGTAGAAGCTTAAAGCCCGGTCGAGATCATAGGTGGTGTCCACGAAGACCGCATCGCCATTCATGAGCTCGAGGTTTTGCAGGTCGGGGCGTTCCAGATAAATCTCGTAAGGGATCTGGTAGAGAGTGCCATCGCGATAAATCCGAATCGATGCAAACTGCTCGTCCTTGACCACAGTCCCGCCTGTAGCGGTCAGAGCCTCTGTAAGACTGGGTCTATTGAGTGTGATCGGAATGCGAACCGAGTTTTGCACCGCGCCGCCAACAGTCACCTTTTTCGAGTTGAACTCGGTGACTTCAAGAGAGAAGGCTGGATCGACTTGGTTCTCGAGAAGGAACTTGAATATCTGGTCCTGCGCTTCGGCAAGCGTCATGCCTCCGATCATCACCCGACCAATATCCGGTATTGAAATCGAGCCATCGTCGAGAACCGTGTATCCCTGTCGGCGTGTCTGCGCGGCCAAGAGACCGCTCAGCTGTTCCACGCTGCTACCGTTCGTCTTGGTCGCAAGCAGGACCACGTCGCCCACACCGATGGTGTAGGGCCGATCCGGAGCCTCGGGAGGGACGCGAAGCTCCAGTCGTCCGGGCCTTTCATCGGGCACAGAGGGCGCATTGGGAAGGGCGCCGAGACCGGGGCCTTGGTGGCCCGTCGCGTGGCTATAGAACTCGCCGGGCAGATCTCGCGGGCTGTAGGGTGCGCGATTTGCCAGCAGCACCGTCTCCGGGGTCAGCTTGATTTCGCGGATATCGACATCGGTTCCCGCGGCACGGCTGACTTTCGGGCTGGTATACACCATGCCACATGCGGACGGGAGCGCGAGAGATGCGGCCAAGGCAAGCCCGATGGCTGTTCTGTTTATCATTTTGGATTTCCGGTTCTTCATCCCGTCCCCTCCAAGAATACGTTTCTTGTGTTCAACGCTGTACGCGTTCGGTTTCCATGTACTCGATCGCAGGGCTCACCCATTGGCGAGACTTGATGACCTCGCCACTTGTGTTCAGCCAGTAGGTATTCGTGAACTCATCTCGAGGAGAAACACATCTCTCCTCGATCTTCCGGGTTACGTATACTTGACCGCCTATGCTCGTTTGCTCTCGTGAACGCGCTTGTTGCCGGCATTGAAAGCTTCGGAACTCGGTCTGGTATTCCCCGTCGAGATAGCTTCGGACGTGTGGGTAATACATGCCATCAAGCTTGCCGTCCACCATTGCCAACGTGTTGGTAATGCCACTGGTCATTAGGTCGTCGCCCAGCCCACGCGTGCCCACCAGGACGCCCTGACGAAATGAAAGCGTGATACCGTCGAGCGTTTGCCAGACCGTCGTGCCTCCGCTACGTGCGACCGGAGCGAGTGTGGCTTGTGCTCCTCGAGTGGGCAGCAAAACGCGCATTCTCTCCGGCCCAATTGGCTGGGGCGCAACAGCTGCGACCTGTCCGGTAAGTCCAAGCCTGTTGGTCAGCTTGTCGCATCCGCTGGCGAGGGCCAGAGATGCCAGAACGACAACCGTAGCAGATAGCCGACGTGCTTGAGGGAGTGTGAGGGTCATCTCCAGAATTTCCCCCAACCGTCTTGCAGAGCCGGTTTCTGAAGAGGGCGAACCTTTTCGTAGAGTCGGCCGCCAACATCCAGCCGGGCTCCACCGTCGCGTGTCACCGGACGAATCGTCGTCGTGTAGGCGGATTTGTTGGGCTCGCCGGTGAGCCAGGAGATCGGCATGGTTATCCTGATCCCTTTGTCAAAGGAGCCTTCACCGAAGGTGCTGAATGGTACATCCGTCAGGGTCGCGAAGGCGCCGATCTTCCAGCCATTCTTGAATTCTCGATCCAGCGAAACCGTCGCGCCCCAATCCCCGGCAAGATAGCGCCCGGCATCGATCTGAGTGTGAAAGCCATTGCCCATGTCCCAGTAGGCGGAGACATGACCGGTTGCCACCTCGTAGCTTCTGAAATCGAACAACTGGTCATAGGCTCGTTGCTTGACGTAGTTCGCCTCGACACCGAAAGCGAAGGGGCTGTTGTTGGGCTTCCACAGCACTTCCGAGGAAATGCCGCCAAACATGGGCTCGAGGTAGCCAACCGTCACTCGGCCATAAAGGTCCTGCCCCGGTTTGAAATAATATGCCGCCGTCAGGTTGGTGATCGCTGGATCGCCTTGCTGCTCATAGAGATTGAAGTCGCTCCTGACCCGCGTCAGCAAGGAGTCGGATCGACGTGAGGCATCGTCCAGGTTGCCGATGATCTTCTTGCGGACACTCCCTGTGAGTTCCCAACCAGGGGCCGGTTCATAGGTCGCATCAAGCTGAACGCCAAGATCCGCCCGAATTGGGCTGTCGGGATCGAACAGGCTCGGCGTGAGATAGGGTTTCAGATTCCAGTCAAAGCGCGGATAGCGCTCCGGAATGGGGTGAAGCTTGCCGACGGGAGATGTGATGGAGGTCCGGGCAAAGCTCTTCCAGCTGCCTTCCAGATCATCGCCCAACGTTTCCATGTCGCTGCGCCGCACAAGAAGCTCTGATACGGGTACGCCAGACGAGACGAGAATAATCTCGAACGTGTCGACATTGGTCGGCATTCTGCGCGAAAGAACTCGCGCTGTACGCCCAACGGCCTGAGCTTCAAGTTGATAGGTCGTGTTCTCGATCTCAACGCGTGCAGTGGAGCCTTCAAAGCTCAACCCGTGCAGCCGAATACCCTGCTGCCTAAGTGCTTGAGCCAGATCCGTGCTCCGCGTCGTCTGTTGGCCCTCGCTTGTTGGCCAGTTCAACTCTTCAGCTGACAAGGCTCCGCGTGGAAGAACAGGGGGCGGGGCTGGTTCCCGACCGGAGGTACTCGCAGGATTCTTGGGGTTGAGTGCTGCCGTGAGCTGCACGCCGATCTCACTGCCATAGAGATATCGCAAGGACAGATCCATGCCCGGCCGTATCTTGTAGGAGGCCCCGAGGTTCAGCTGTGAATCCCGCTCGAAGTTGAAGGGCGATTCATCCGGGTAGGCATCCGAGGAATATTCCGCAATCAGCTTCAGTCGATCGGTGGCCTGCCATTCGACTCCACCAAACAGGGCAGCGTCCCCGCGGAAAAACTGTGCCGATTCCACAGTTCCGCCTTGACCGGTATTCCGGACCGGTCTTGTCTCCAGCTTGTCGCTGAGGACGGACAGCGGATTCTTGAACCCACCACTGCCACCCAGGCGTCCCCAGCCCATGCCGAGACTGACCCGCAGCCGTTTGCCCACACTCTTCGTGGCCACCACATATTCGGACGCGTAGATCCCAGTTCCAAGGAAATCGTTGAAGCCAATGGCGACAGCCGGGCGAGTATATGTTTCATCAAGAAAACGGTAGTGCAGGGAGAAACTGCGGTCGTAGAGTGTGCTTCCCCCTTGGTAGTTGTCGATAATAGAATATCGAAAACTGCCCGACAGTCGGGGGGTGATCTGGAAGGTCAGGGTATTCCGTGTCTGGCCTGCGAAATGGCTGGAAGAGAAAGCCAGTTCGCCGTCGGGCCGGCTTGTCGCCACTGGCATGTCTATGAGGCCCGGATAGCCGTAGCTGTTGTAGCCTGTCGATATCTCAGACCCTGCCAAGGCAAACACAGGAATGACGGCGACCAAAACGGCCGTCGTTAACTTTCGTGATCTGATTTGCCTGCCTGCTCTCATGTTTCCCGCATAAGTGGTTTTGTCTTTTATCAACAGCTTTTTGGGCAATTGTGGCTTTCTTGGCGCCCGATCGTTGCCTTGGGAACACGGGTTTTCACGGATTGTCGGGAAAGCTTTTCAAGGTGGCCTGGCAAGAGGTTTTTGTGCGCTGCACAGCCCAACCGAGCCGCGTGAAATTACCCACACGAACACGGCTTATCAGCACTCTCCTGCCTGGGCCACAGGCACAAATACTAAGACGCAGCACGCTACAAAAACACCGGCTCTCCCCAAGACCGGCGCTACGAGCCGAGCCGCGCAAACACAACGTAGATCGTCCTCATGAGCACATAGCTGTCCATCGCAAAACTCGCGTTCTGGATGTAGTAAAGATCCGCGGAAACCTTCTTCTTCGTTTCGTCTATCCCGTTGACATAGCCAATTTCCGTCTGAGCCAGTCCGCTGATGCCCGGCCGCATGCAGTGCCGGTCCCGATACTCGGGGATCAGGCGAATGTAACGACGTGCATGGTGAAAGTAGTCCGGTCGCGGGCCAATCAGGCTCATGTCTCCGCGCAGAACGTTCAACACTTGCGGCAGTTCGTCGATGCGGGTCTTTCGCAGAATATTTCCGAGCTTCGTAATGCGGTGATGCTCAACCGGGTCATCCGCCCCACGGGTGATGCTGCGTTCAGGTGTCATCGTCCTGAACTTGATAGCCGGAAAAGCACGACAGCCCTTGCCCATGCGTGGCTGGATGAAGAGCAGGGGGCCGGCGTTGAAGAACGGATTCAGGAGCAGAAGTACGATGGCGATCGCGGCGGTCGGAAGCAGCAGAAGGAGGCTGACGACAATGTCAAAAGCTCTTTTCGCGCAACAGTAGCCAAGGCCGGGGCGCGAGGTAACTTGGTCAGCGGCGTCTCTATGGTATTGCCTGGCAGCAACTGTGTCGGTCATGTTTCGCCTTCGAGTTAGGTTTGAACAATGCTGAGAACGTCCAGCTACTCACTGACCAACACGTCTTGGCTCGTCTACTCGCAGTAGTTGCGAGCAATACCAGCCCCCCATCTGCCTTACAATCTGCAAATTCAAGACCGGCATAAGTTCGCTTCATGACAATTTTGTGGCGCTATTTGCAGATCGTATGACTTTGCCACTCGGCACAATTGCCCTGATACTTCATAGCTTTACGAGGGTCAATCCGGATCGTGTGGGCGAATGGATAGGGCGTGCGCGGAATGCCAAAATTTTCTCCGCCTCGATGAGAAATTCAGCTTCCAGTGTGCCATGGGGTTGAGTGAGCGGCTGAAACATGCCGGTCAACGCCTCTTCCCTGAGTTGTTTAAATGTGCTGCGCACCGTTGCAAAAAGCTGTTTCTTGTGCTCGGCCGCTCGGGTTGGTCTCCGCAACTATTCGCGACCACATTGCATCCGGTCAGTGCCACCAGCCATGACGCCAGGAAGTGAGCTCATCCATGGGAGAGACTCGCGGTTCATCGAGAAAGTTCGCGTAGGGTAAGGTGGACGTGGCCCTAATCCTCTACGGGATACTGGGTCTCAATATCCCACACAGTAACCGGAGCCACCATGCAGAACCGAGGCGCCGCGTGGGCATCGTCCAGTCGCTCTGGGGGCAACGGGTGTGCTGGATCTTCCGAGGCGTTTGTCGGCGCAGGCATTGATCCAGGCCGCGTCCTCATTGCCGACGCTTCCATGTGGCAGGATCTTCAACACGGTGTCTCCACCCCATGGATAAGCGACATAGGTCGCCTGTATCTTGGGTGAACCATGCAGGCCAAGCTCGTATTGACAATCAATAATCGCCTGGTGCTGCTTAGTGGCGGGCAAGTAGCCCTTGCGCTTTGGAAGATCGGCATATGCCATTTGAACCGATGCGGTTGCTGCAAGGGCAAGGAGGCAAAGTTTGGTAAGGCGACGCATCTTGATTTTCACTCCAGGCGAACCGGTTTTTTCACGCATAGCGGGCATCCAAAGAACGGTGGACGACACTTCATGGTTGTAGTGATATTGCTGTTTTCGACTGATTTGAAGGCGTGAAAGTGAAGAAAAATGGGCAAATCCAAATTGTTGTCGAGCCACATCACCGCTGCAGTCCCGTCGCGCCCTCAATGACGAATGTCTTCCCGTCTCATTGGGGGCTCTGTTGATTGTCTTCACCTTTATCGGGATGCGGGTGCCCTCTTTGCCTAGGGATCGGATTCATACACATGGAAGCGCTCAATTTGTCCAGTTCCATCCGTCTGCGCAACCGCAGCCGCCGCTCGGGTCAGAAACAGCTTGTCCGGCAGGCAATTTCAGGAGATTCAGACTTTGAACGACAGGTAACTTGGCGAATGTCGGAAGATAACCGAGGCAAGCAAGATTATAACGAAAAGCAACGAAGTATCCGCTGCTGCAGCACCAAGACGCAGTCGGGCGCAGTCACTCTGCGAGGCACATGGCCTTGAGCCGCAGGACGTGCTCGCACAGCAGTTCATATTGTCGAGGGGCGTGATAGAACGCCCGCCGGGCTTCGCGCATGCCGGGCTTGGTGCTTGGGAACTGCTCACCGGACCGGATTTGCCTGTGGCGGTAGCGCGATACGAGGACGAATGGCTGGCGGTTCTGGGTATTGCTGTCGATCAGGACGGGAAGCTGGTCAACCAGTCTCGGCTCGACGCTCTAGCAGCCGAAAAATCCGCAAGCTTTGCCGCGTTGGCCCGCTTTCTCGCCGATAGTGCCGGGCGCTTTGCGATTGTTCTCGTAACCCCCGATGGCGGAAAGGTATACCCCGACGCGGTCGGATCGCTTGGTGTTGTTTATGATCCGGAAACGGGTGCCGTGGGGTCTACCCTCAACGTTGTTCTCACACGGGAGCCGGAGCCGAGAAGGGACTATCCTTTCGCAGAAGCCGCGCGACTTGGCCAAGGCCGCTTTACGTTTGGCCAGACCTCCGACAGAGCTGTGAGGCGCCTGCTGCCCAATCATACCCTCGATCTAGCACGTTTCACCATCGAACGGTTCTGGCCAACGGAAGAGGACACCGCGCTGGCCGAGCCCACGCGAGAAGAGGAGTTAGCGGTTATCCGCGGTATGGGGACACGGCTGGAACAGGTGATCGCAACACTCGCCAAAGACGTGAATGGCCCGACATTGCTGCCACTCACCGGCGGTGTAGACAGCCGTCTGTTGCTCGCTTTTTCCAAACCGGTTCTTGAAGAAATTGGCCTCTTTTCTCATGCGGAAGACATTCTGAGCCGTAAGGACACGCAATTGGCAAAGTCACTTGGGGAACGCGTCGGCAAATCTGTCAGAGTGATCGACCCCCTAAAGGGGACCTGTCCTTTGTTGGAAGACCCAGGCGTGCTGACCCAAAAGAATGTCGCCTACAAGATTGCGACCGGTCTGGAAGAAACGCCCACACCGGTACGCCATACGGTGCTTCAGGACCATCCCGCGGGGGGCATCGTTCTGCGCGGCAATACAGCGGAGTTTTTGAAAGCCGTCCTGTGGGGCCGTAGCGTAAACGAGAACAACAACAAGGCACATGAAATACCTGCCGGAGTAAAGAAGATGATGCTCGGTGAAGATGCAAATTTGCATCCGCAGATCCAGGCCGAGTATTCGGAATGGTATTCCGGGCTGCCTCACCTCGCCGCGCTCCGGCCCTTTGACCTGATGTTCGCCGAACGTTTCCTGCCGCGCAGACTCGGCAATCTCTTCTATGGGTTTACTAGGAACTTCTATATCTGCCCGTCCAATGACCGGCGGTTCATAGCAGCGGCCACTTCTCTGCCACCGCACAAACGCCAGAGCATGTACTATCATGAAGTCCTTCTAAATTGGCGCGCGCCGGAATTGGCCGACATCAGACACACGCGGCCCCATCAAAACCAACTGTTCGACACGCTGCGCAACAGCGATACCGTGCTCCCGGACTTAGGCTGATGTGTGAAACCGCGGCCCCTGCCGTCGTTCGCCCAGGCGAACTCCAGCAGGAGCGAGTTGAAAGGTCAGGTGTTTAGGTTTCAACTTTTTCCCAGGTCTTTGAATCCTCTGCGATTGGGCGAGAATGGCTCGAAACTGGTCCGCTTTTGCCTGAGCCGAAGTTGGATCTGCAGTTGAACCCCCTAAAGGCAAATGGCGGGCTCAGACCCCCAACACCACCTAGATGCACCCTGCACCCCAAGAGGCTGCTGAACTGACCCCATTTTCGACCAGGCCCTGAAGGACTATGTCAGCTCGCAAATCGCCATCAACGACGATCAGGAGATCACGGTAGATCTCAAGTTCGGTCGCGGTGACAACGGCAACACTGCCACGATCGACATTCGTCCTGCCAAGGTCACCAAGACCAAGAAACCTACGACCCGCAGTGCTCCGGCCAAGCCGACCCTGGTTGAAGAGTCCAAGGACGAACCGGACGAACAGCCGGAAGAAGAAGCCCAGGATGCAGCTGAAGGCGAAGCACCTGCTGCTGACGACGCTGACAAGCAAGCATCCGAAGAGACCCAGGAAGAAGAGACACCTGCACCGTCGCGGAAGTCGATCTTCTCCACTGGTTCCTGATCGAGACCCGGGAGGACCGCTGGCCTTGCAGATTGGGTGCCGGAGGAGGGGATGAATTCCCTCTAACGCGGTGACAGCCGGGAGAGACCGGCAACTATGAGTGCGGCGGCGCTGAAAGTAGAAGCGCTAACTCGTATGGGGAACCCGTTAGGGCACTTCCCGGTGAAAGGCCGGGATCAGGTAACCAGTCGTCCCACACACGCCATAGAGAACTGGTCAGCCGGGGTAACGTCCGGCCCGCACTCACCCTATTCCCAAGGAACCAGTCATGCAGTTCGCCTACTTCATCACGTTGAACGAACCAGGCAAACCAACTCTCTATTGGCGACGTAACTACCATTCCTGGTTCAGTTCCAGCCGGGGTAATGCCGAGCGTTACACGTCGAAAAGCACCGCCAATCGTGCGGCCGGACAAGTACGCAGGCATTACCCCAAGGATCCACTCTACATCTCTGTCGACTATCTCAGCATCCCGGAGGGTAACCCATGACACGACGTATTGAAGCCGAAGTTCAGGCATTTGTGCTGCAGTGCAAAGCTTACCCTCATGGCGCTCGACGTAAAGATTTACCTCTTGCCACACGCTATGTCGATAAAATCCGTCAAACAGCACGGAAACTTGGCCTGGTTGTATACGAAGACCGCGGTAAGGGTAAGCGCTGGTTCGCTACCGACCCTGAACCAGGGAAGGAAAACACATGACTCCCCAGGAAATCTTTGACTACTCCGTCCGTCACATGCGCAAGCAAGGTGTCCAAGCCAAATCCTACGACACCTGTCAGTATCTAACTGATCAAGGTCTGTCCTGTGCCATTGGCTGTTTCATCAAGGATGACCCCGAGCTCTGCTATGAACTGGATGATTGCGAAAATGCTGCAATCGATGATGTCTTTGATGAATTCAAGGACCAGCTTCCTGACTGGATGGGCAACAACCTTCCACTCCTTGTATCCCTGCAATCGCTCCATGACTTCTATCTCGATACGAGCGGTTTTGAGGAGGGGGTCATTCGCATGGCTGACAAACACGGCCTGAAAGTACCGGCCTGATCTCCCCCAACTCCTCGAACTTGAACCAGGAAAAACCCCATGACCAACACCAATGACACCTGGGAACCTCAGTCCAATTGGGAAGAGCATCCCGTTTACACAGCCCATCAGTGGAAAGCGGCTGTGAACAATGTCGATACTCGACTGGGTTACCACGACTACGTGCAGCACTGCCTCGACGCGGATAATTCTGACAACCAACTGGTTCTACGCGCAGCACCTCGCTGGGCCTGGACCATCATCGAGGAGCTACTTGGTGATGTCTCCAACGACACTAAGTTAGATCGGGACGGTGATTTCTACATCGAAGGCAAAGACGCCGCTCCCAACCAGATCCAGGCACTCCGGGAAGCCTACTCAGCTATCCTCCGTGCCTACGAACGTGCAGACGACGAGCCGATTTCCCGCCGCCAGATCCAGACGCTCATGCAAAGAGAAACCACATGATGGCTAAGTTATACGAAGCTTGGAAAGGCTGGCGCTACTATCGTGTTGACACGCAGTTACGTAAACACGGCTGGCGCCTTTGGTTTTATCATCTCTACTATGATGGAAACCATTATGCGCTCCATCTTGGTCCACTGGTTTTCTCATGTGGAGATGGCATTCCTCCTCATGTCAGGGAAAGCCGTTTACGAAACAAGGAAACCCCATGAAACTCTATTCTTTCGACGTAAATATCTGCGGAACGGTCTACGTCAAAGCCAACACCTTGGAAGAAGCAGCGAAACAAGTTCGCAATCTTCAAGGGCACTCCATCGAGATCGAAGGAGAAATGATTGACAGTCGTCCATTTGACCAAGTCGAGGAAGAAATCACTCTGTCTCCAATGATGACCATAGGGAAGCAGGCTTCGTCATTGTTCGAAATCGTGCATGACTATGAGGAAACCACATGATCCAACTCTTCACCATCATTGCCTGGTTCTGCATCCTCATCGGAATTGTCCTCGGCATCGCTCAAACTCTCATCACCCTTGCCACGTATATCCTTGGCCTTGGAATAACCTTGCTCCTCGGCGCGGTCCTATGGTCAAGAGCTTGATTTTCCTGACCTATGGACAGCCCAAAGTTTGAATGTTTTTGAGGAGTTCTGAAGGCTTGTTCAGGTAGAGTTTGCGAAGTTGAACTTGAGTTCAACTCCCAGCCCATAGGTTGCCATAGGTCGGCTGGCAGGCGGGTTATCAGTTGCGACAGGTTCCAGCGTCCAAAAGCTCTTGATCAGCAGCCGTTCACATTGATCTCGATGGTGTGGTTGGACGATATGATCTCGCCATTTTCAGAAACCTGTGCCGGCCCTGTGATCATCGCGCCGTCTTCGGAGAATTCAGTGGCGTCCTTGGTCGTGGCACCCCTCACGTTCCAGGTTTCGCGGGTGTCCGCCATCGCTGCTTCGCGGGCTTTGTCTGGCGTGGCCCCTCCATGGATCACGTATTGCGTGGGCGCGAAGGACGTGGCGTACAATGTCAGGAACACAGCTTCTCCTTCCGGACCCGTACCGGGTGCCATGACGCGCAATTGCATTGCCCCGTTACGCCCCATGAGCAGGCAGGTACCCTCGAACTGATAGGTCGAACCGTCAAGATTGGCGATTGCTTGCCCGCTGGTTTCCGTCGACACGCTTGTCTGAGCCAGTGCCGGATTTGCGCCCATGTTGGCCATCACGGTGGTCGAAAGCAGGAGCAGACCCGTGGACATCAGTTGTTTCATGTTTCACCTTTCCGGATGATGCGCCGTCTTGGCGCGTGAAAAGTCAGGGTTTGAAGCGGGCGGCACAACACGGGTGCGGCAGGGTAGGGAGGCACCTGCATCGCTCACTGATTTTCCCCGAGGCATTCGTCCACACTCTCACGACGCATGACAAACCTCGAGGAGATGTGGATGAGATGGCCATCTTGCAGCCCATCGTAAAAAACGTGGCCCAGAACCGCGTCTGCCGAAATTCCGATCAGTTCGATGTTCATCGTGGGTGATTGAGGTGGTTTGTAGGTTCCCGCCCATCGTGGCCAGAACTCGAATGGGCAGTGTTTTTCTTCTTGTTGGCGAAGGGTCCCCTTGAGGCTCTCGTCGAACAGGAACTCAAACCCTGCTCGGTTCTGGAGTGCCTCGTCACCACTATGCAGAGGGCCGAGTTTCGCCTCTCCTCTGAAAGCGCCATCACCGACAAATCCGAGCCGACCATCCATGTCGAACAAGGTAAGTTCTCCATTTGTTTCAAGCGGCGGGTCAAACCGATTGCCGTTGATCGTCATCTCGAAGAAGCTCTGTTCGCCGACATATTCGCCGATCCAGAACACCTCCTCGTGCGCGGCGTCGTCGCACATGCTGGGAGCTTTGAATTCCGTACACGCCAGCGCTGTATGCGGGAAGAACGGAACCAGAAGTGCATGGGCCGCAAGGATGTTCACAAGTTTCCGCAGCATTGAACGCCCTTTCAAGCTTGCCGAATAGAGCCTTGCGGATGCCAAGCAGCACCTTCACCGGGTGGCTGCCTGATCAGCATATGACGGTCATGCAGCACAATTGCCGGAAAGGGGGGCAGTTGCGTGCATCATCTTACCTTGCACGGAACGTTCGTGTTGTAAACGCTGTTGGCGCGGGGTGCCCTCAAGCATCGGGATGGACCTTGCCCCTGCCGTCCGAACCAGGGCGCCTCACTGCCTCTGAGAACCACGGAGAGCGCCTCTGGAGGCGCTCTGCTCTGGTTTTTGTCCCGACATAGCTGAGAGATCCAAGGCCCCTCAGCGGGACTCTCCGTGGCTCTCAGGGGTATCCCTGTAATTCCCCGGGATTCTGCATGCGGTCGAATGGGGCGCCGAGTGGAAAAAGGGGTCCCTGGTGCGGTGTGTTTCGGCCCGAACCGGCGATCGGCGCTGGTTGGTGCTGGATTGAGCCGGGCCCCTCGCGCGCGCCTGGTAGTTTATTTCCTCTTTCCATAATCGTAGTGACAATGAGTTTATAGATCTCTCATCCTTATCCAAGGATACGATACTCTGTGTAGCTCTTCCTTTCCTATTTCTTGCTTACTTCTGACGAGGGGCCTCGAGGAGAGGCTTTAGCCTCGACGAAGAGAGTCCTGAGGAAGAAGTAAGAAAAGGGTAAAAAAGATTCATTCCAGTATTGTCAGGAAAGAAAGAACATGTTATATTCTTGTATAATAGGATATTAAGTTATTATAATATATAATAAAATTATACACGCGCGTGTATCTTAAATAGGCAGGTGGCGAGCCACCTGCCTATTTAAGATATGTCTTTTTTGCTTCACGGTGAGAGCCGTCGGTCCTGCTGGTTCCCTGCTTGAGCAGGTCTCGCGGGTCGCAGTCTTTCGAGGCTTCGATCTCGGTTTGTTCCCTGTTCCGCTCACTGGTTCTCGCCTTTGCTCACTGGTTCCCGGCGTGAGCGAAACGGCTGCGCAGAAAACTGAATTGGTCAACCTGGATCATCGGCTACCCATCCGCTTCGAAGGGGGGCGGTTATGGCGTTCCTGGTTCCTAATCTGGGCCTTGCCACACACGTTAAATACTGTGTGGTGTGGCTTGACTGGATCCATCTATTGTGGCATTGCCACACACGAGATATTTTGTGTGGTGAAGTTGGAAATCAAACGTCATTCGATGGCCTCGACGACTGCCTACATCGATCTGCTTGAGAAGCATTTGATGGAGGACGTTTCAGGCATCAAGGGAGCGCCCACCTTGCGCAAGAGAAGCGGGCGCCAGTACTGGTATGATCGCTACAGGGTCGGTGACTCCGTGCACGAGAGCTATCTCGGAGAAGACAGTGCGCAGTTGAGGTCTTTCATCGAAGATCACAAGGCGAACCAGGAAGACGCTGCTGCTCGGAAAGAACGGATGGCCTATCTCATCAGACTGATGAATGCCGATCGGTTCCTGCGCCTCGACAGAACTACTGGTTCGTTGTTCTCCGCGCTATCAAAAGCTGGTTTCTTTCGCCTTGGCGGTGTCGTGGTCGGGACACATGCGTTTCGAGCCTACGAAGGCGAGCTCGGAGTGAGATTGGACGTCGAGCTTGGTGCCTTTACCGATGATATCGACATCGCAGGCTTCGAGCACCTTAGCGTCGCCATCGCCGAGACAGACTTGGCAAATCCGAGTGCAGACGAGATTTTCAGAGGTCTCGAGTTCAAACCGGTTCCAAGTCTGGCAAGCGAGCACGTGTGGAAGTGGGCGCAGACAAAGGGGGATGCCGTTGTGGAGTTCCTTACCCCGTCATTCGGAAGCGAGGAGCCGACCAAGCGATTGCCGGCACTGGGAG
Source organism: Silicimonas sp. (assembly GCA_040220415.1). GTDB lineage: Bacteria > Pseudomonadota > Alphaproteobacteria > Rhodobacterales > Rhodobacteraceae > JAVJUV01. The sequence continues at coordinate 3,648 of JAVJUV010000123.1, read as the reverse complement.
TGTCCGCGAAATGCCTGAACCACTTGAACTACTTGATTCGCCAGCCGATCGATGCGGTATTGAACTACAGGTCTGGAGTTCTGGTGAAGATCCCCCGGCCGGAGCGGTATGCAATTCACAAGCTTATTGTGTCCGAGCGAAGAGGTCAGGGGCCAAATCCCCAAAAGGCGAGAAAGGACCGCATGCAGGCGGAATTTCTTATTCATGTTCTGGCAGATGACCGGCCAGATGAGCTTCGATGGGCCTACAGCGAAGCTTTGAATGAGGGGAGAGGCTGGAGGGATCGGATCGACAGAGCGCTTTCCAAGATGCCCGGGGCAAGGAAGGTTTTGCTGAATCTGAACCAGCCTTGAGGGAGCTGATGCCTGCCCAACCTCGAGCGGCACTTGCTGGTCTTCTACAAGTCGTTGCTCTTTTCCATCTGGTTCAGGCCTAAGACTGCAGTTGAAAACGGTGCAGACAAGCCGGTCTTGGCGGGTTGTAAACCCATGCCGCTGTTGAAAGCGGTCATGGTAGAACCAGCATTGAACTCGACCCCCGGCCAGTTGGCCAAGGCAGAAAAAGCAATCGCGGAATCCGCCAAATCCTCGATATGGGACGTTGTCGCTAAGCAGCCTTGGCTTGGCGACTAGCATCGACAGTGCCCCACGGCTAGTGGATGCGTCCCTTGATCGGGATAACGATTTCATCAAGGTGTCATATGTCGGCCGGAGACGGACGGTTGTCGCGTCGGATCAAGCCACCGCCTGCGCCACCATATCGGGGTGTTGTCCGATGACGCGGACGTAGGCCACCGCGAAATCCGGGGCAGTGACCCGAGCCTGCTCCCAATCCCGCAGGGTGCCGACAGGAACGCGGAAGCGGCTGGCGAATTCGGTCTGCGACAGACCCAAATCGGTACGCGTCTTGCGGATCAGCCGGGCGCGTTGTCCACGCTCCATGCCTTCGATGGATACAGCCCGGTCTTCGGCGTCCGCCGGATCAGCCGGCAGAATGATACGCTCTTTCTTCACCTTTGTTGCTCCTTCTCACAGAAATGAAGCGGGGCAGATCGTCCCGCCATACGAAAACGCCGGTAAACAGCTTTCCGTCCACGACGCCCACCACCTTGTGGCGATCTTCCTCATCCTCGATGCGGATGGTGGGAAGGATGAGGTGGCTAGTGTCCTCGAAAATCCGCTCGCCAAAGGCCAGAGACAGCTTGTGCTTCTGCTGGTTGGCGGCATCTTTCGTGGAATCGAACCTGTTTTTCACGAAAAGATCATACGGGAAATCAGTATCTATTGTAAAGCGAAAACTACGGAAAACCAGTACGTTTTGTAGGGCAGGCCGGGGATGATTTATCTCACCAAATCAAAACGCCAGAGCAGAAACGAGGCCGATCAGGTTGCATGCCGGGACCGTTTCCAATCGCTCAGCGTCACGGTCAAACTGGTTTTCCATATCGGCCTCGGGTTGTTCGGTTCGAACCAGATGAACTCAGACAAGCCAACTTTAACGGATTGTTAACCCACTTCGTTGGAGAGTCCGGTCATGAAAGAACCAGCAGAGATCGCGCCTCCGAGCAAGCTAGTCAAAGCGGAAGAAGTAATCGCGGAGTACGTGCAGAGGTATGGGTTTACTGCTTCTGCAAGAGCGTATTTTGGACCCGCGACCGAGGGTGTGTGCAACGACAACATGATCAAAACAAGCTTTACCGAAGCAGTCCAGAGCAACGCCGTAGAGAGGGTTGATACCCCATTCAATAAAGGGACTAAGTGCTTGGCAACGGCGGAGAAAGAAGAGTTGCACCGGTTGCGTTGTGAGCTAAAGGAGATGCGGGAGGAGCGTGACCTGCTCGCCAAAGCTGCAGCCTGGTTTGCAAGAAACGAGATGCCGTAGATGTTGTATGGCATGCCTTTTGTTTCGAGGATGCCCTATCCCCAAGGTTATGCCGAGTTACGCGGCTCCTTGTATTGGTGTGAATATTATTCATTCCATGTTGACGGAGGCAATTGGTTTTGTATCCTTGGATGCAAGGGTTTATCCGGGACCTTTGCCTGTCTCGAAGTCGACATTCCGTCGGCGGTCAGATGACGAAAGAGGTGTCCGCCACGGCTTGTCACTTGCCGGCCATCAAAGGTGACTGTTTGCCGGGGAATTCACCCGACCCGCTCTTGATCCGGCTCCGTCTAGGCTAGAGCAGAAACGTGCCAACGAAACCCACCGGCACGATCCAGGTAGATGAACGGGAAAGATCTTTCCTGCTATTTTGTATCAGACCGGGGACTTGATCCCCGACCCGCCGGAACGCCTGGCGGCGTCGGCGGGTCGGGGGCAGATGAGAACTCTGCGGGGAAGCGGCTGGCCTCCGATATCAGGCAGCACGTGGATTCGGCAAATTTAATGACGGGCCTTCCCCTGCTTGCGGGGGGAAGGAGCGGGTGGTGGTCGTGTGTCTGGTGATGCCGACTTTGAACCGTTCGATCCCTGCGTGAGCGGAGCATCGTTGCGCGGTCTGGTTCCTGGTTCCTAGTCCTGAACTGTTTGGTTTCAGGCGTTGCCACACGTGCGTCGGATCAAAACCGCACGGGGTGGAGAGTGGCACGCGACAACGCTTCGAAATATTCTAACGGCGGAAAGCCAGAAGGGGGTTGCTGTCCCAGCAAAGTACAGGGGATGATACAAAAACCGACCTGGTTCACCGCATCCAAATTACGAAGTTTTAACGCTAAAAGGCATTTGATGTTGATTGCAAGAAACGTTCCCATAGTTGCCGCAGCATTTATGGCGCTGCTTGGTCTGGTTAGCTTTATAATGCCCGAGTTGATGCTGGCGCGGTTCGCCCGTCTTGATGGTCAGATTTCTGAACGCATTTGGCTTATGTGGGGGTTTGGGGCTGCCATCTGGTCCGTCGCCTTGGCGCTTGTTGCGGACAGCTATGTTATTGGTAAGCGGTTCAGGGTTGAGCTTGCGGTATGTGGTTTGCTCCTGCTCTGCTTGATCTTTTTCACCATGCAGATGTCCGGTTGGTGGATTGACGATGCTGGCATTACATTTGCTTACAGCCGCACGTTTGCCGAGGGCTTTGGGGTCACTTTCCGGCCGGGAGAGCCGCCGACCGAAGGGTATTCAAGCTCACTTTGGATGGTGATTTTGGCATTCTTTGGATGGCTAGGGTTCGACATTCCAAATGTAGCGAAGTACCTCGGCATTTTTTTTGGCAGCATTACGCTAGTCACGGTTTGTCATATCGTTTGGAACCAAACGCGAAGTCTGATCTGCCTCGCCTTGTCAGGGGTATCAACGTCCACGGCACCGTTTGTCATATGGGTAAGCTCTGGGCAGGAGCACGCGCTGCAGGGCCTTCTGCTCACGTTGGTTGTCTTCGTTGTAGCGGGTGAAGTGAAACGCTGGAGGGCGACGACGGCAATCTTGCTGTCGCTTCTGGTCCTGACACGGCCAGAAGCGCCGATCATTGGGATTACGACCTATGGGTGTTAATTTCCGCTGAGAAGTGACCCGGGTTTTTCACCGAGATTTGACCCGCCCTTACAGCTTATCAGCGGTTATGTTTTGGTCAATGCGGGGGTCTCCTTTCGCTTTTGCTTTGCAGCCTCGGAGCTGGCCTTGAAGCGGTAGCTGTCGTTGCCGGTCTCCAGGATATGA
>JAVJUV010000122.1:0-31273 GCA_040220415.1 Silicimonas sp. | reverse complement strand
CTGCATAAGTTCGCCGCCGTTCACGGCTCGGTCCAAAACCACCCGCGGGTCAAGCCTGAGCGCGTGCTTTAATCGGAAACGTCGCCTCTACGGCCGATCAAACATCAAGCAGAATCGCAACGCCGCTCTTGCCGAGTGGCGTCAGCTTCTGGCGGCACAAGGCAGGGTACGTCCGTCAAACGGAGACTGGCTCGCGCTTGTGTGACACCTCCCACAGGCCACTGAGGCCTTCGGGTTGTCCAATTGTCGGCGTCCGCCGCGCTCTGGCGGAGGTTGCTCCGCATGGATCAAGTGCTTGATGTCATCCTCTCAAACGCCGATCCGGGCGCTCAGGCCGCCATCGATGAGGAAGTCGGCGCCGGTGGTGAAGCCGGCCGCGTCGCTGCAAAGATAGGCGATGAGCGCGCTCGTCTCGGAGACCTTGCCGACCCGGCCGATCGGATGGGCGCGACCGAACGCGGCGATCATCTCTTCCTCCGACTGCCCCTGCGAGGCAAGGCTGCGCGCCGAGAATTCCAGAAGCGGCGTACGGATCGAACCCGGGCTGATCGAATTCACCCTGATGCCATCGCGGGCGCAATCGACGGCCATGGCCCGTGTCAAAGCATGGATCGCGCCCTTGGTGGTCGCGTAGGCCAGAACGCCGTCCTGGTTGGCATGCCCCTGAACGGACGAGACGTGCACGATCGCGCCGCTGCCGGCGGCCTTCATCAACCGGTAGCCGTGATGCGCGGTCAGATAGCACGATCGCAGATTGACCGCGATCGACCGGTCCCAGTCGGCGGGCGTGGTCGTCTCAATGGTGCCGTAGGTCTGGATTGCGGCCGCATTGACCAGAATATCAAGGGTGGGCGTGGCTGCGGCGATCGCGTCGAACCAGGCCGCGACCGAACCGTCATCCGAGACGTCGATTTGGTGGACGCTCACCGCAAGGTCACCGGCCGCCTTCTCGGCCGCTTCGTTCAGGTCGGCATCGATGCCGGCGAGGAAAACGCGTGCCCCGTACCGCGCCAGATGCAGAGCGGCATCGAGCCCGATGCCGCTGGTTCCGGTCACCGCTGCGGTCTTGCCGGTGAAGTCGTATGCCAATGTGTCCTCCCGTCGTCAGCGCGCCAGCAGCGCCTTCATGTAGCCGATCGCGAACGCCTTGCCGGCGTGCCACGGCGCGTTGCAGTGCAGTTCGGGCGTGTGATCTGGAATGAGCACGCCGTCATAGCCATTGTCCTTCAGGACCGCGATCATGCGCGCCATGTCGATGTCGCCTTCGTCGATGAAGACCTCATGGTAATTGGGCACCTTTCCGCGCACGTTGCGGAAGTGGATATAGCCAATCCGGTCCTGACGCGCGAACTCGGCGACTGTGTCGTAGATGTCGCCATCGGCCATTTCCTGCAGGCATCCCAGGCATAGTTCCGCCTTGTTGGCGGGCGAGGCCGACAGCTCGAAGGCGCGCCGATAGGCATCATGGGAATTGATCAGCTTGGCCGTCATGCGCAGGCTGTCGACGGGCGGATCGTCCGGATGGGCCGCAAGCACTACGCCCGCCTCCTCGGCGACAGGGAGGAGTTCGTCAAGGAAACGGGCGTAGCGCAACCAGATTTCGTCGCTTGAGACCGGCCGCTGGCTTTTCGGCCCGAGCCGGTCTCGATAGGCCATGTTCCAGACCATGCCTTCGGGGATCGGCGCATCGCGGTCGATCCGGTCGATGTCGAACCCGACCGACATGGCGCCGCCCCGGGCGAATGGCCCGCGCACCCAGCCCCATACGCCCGTCACCGAGAAATTGTAGCCGATGCAGGGCACGCCGGCCTGACCGGCAGCGCGGACGATCGATTTGAGGTGCTCGATCTGCGCGTCGCGGTCGGGTCCGTCGAGCAGAATGTCGTACCAGTGCGCGACCGCGAAGTTCTCGATGGCGGCGAGTTCGAGATCGTGCGTCGCAAGGTCGGCCTTCAGCCGGTGAAAGGTTTCGGCGGTCCAGTCCTCGGCACAGCTTGTCCCCCAATTGTCCCGGCCTTCGGCGACGAGCTTGGGATCGGCGGAGAAATAGTCCTCAAGGTGCACAACCACATGGCTGACGCCAAGCTGCTGCGCGAACCGGTAATGGTCTTCGTTCAGCATGCGCCGGTAAAGGCCCAGTCCGATCTTCATGTTTGCCTCCGCTCGGCCTGCATTGCTGTCATCATGCCGGTCGCGCCGCCAAGGCGCGCATGACGCCGCGCAGTTCGGCCAGCCCCTTCAGGCGCCCGATCGCCGAATAGCCGGGATTTGTGATCTTGCCGATGTCGTCGAGCAGGAGATGGCCATGGTCGGGGCGCATCGGAATCTCGGCGTCGGCCCGCCCTTCCGCGCGGCGTCGCGCCTCTTCCTCCATCAGCACGGCGACGAGACCCACCATGTCGACATCGCCGTCCAGATGGTCGGACTCAAAGAACCCGCCCGAGCCATCGCGCCGGACATTGCGTAGATGGGCGAAATGGATCCGCGGGGCGAACTGCCGCGCGATCGCGATCACGTCGTTGTCGGCCCGCGCGCCCAGCGAGCCGGCGCACAACGTCATTCCATTGGCGACGGACGGAACCGCCGAGAAGACCTTGCGGTAATCCTCCGCCGTGCAGACGATGCGGGGCAGGCCGAACAGGGGCATTGGCGGGTCGTCCGGATGCAGGCAGAGCCGCGCGCCAGCCTCCTCGGCCGCCGGAATAACGCGCTCCAGAAAGGCGACCAGCGTGCCGCGCAGATCGTCGGCGCTCATGTCGGCGAATTCGGCGATCGCGGCGCGGATGTCTTCGCGCCCATGCGATTGCTCCGATCCGGGCAGGCCGGCGATGATGGTCGTCTCCAACGCCGCGACCGCGTCCTCGTCCATGGCATCGAACCGCGCCCGTGCGGCGCGCGCGACCGGTTCGGGATAGTCCGCATCGGCCCGGCGCAGAACGAAGAGGTCATAGGCGGCGAAAGCGACCGGATCAAAGCGCAGCGCCAATCCGCCGCTCTCAGTACGGTACCGCAGGTCCGTCCGCGTCCAGTCGACCACCGGCATGTAATTGTAGCAGATCGTGGTCACGCCGTTGGCGGCCAGGTTGCGCAGTGTCTCGATCCAGGCGTCGATATGGCGGTTCGCATCACGGCCGCCCTGCTTGATGGCCGGGTGAACGGGGATGCTTTCGGTCACCGCCCAACGCATTCCGGCGCGCTCGATGGCAGACCTGTGCTCGGCGATCCGGTCGCCGGGCCAGGCCTGACCGTCATAGATGTCGTGCAGGGCGGTGACGATACCGGTGGCGCCGGTTTGCCGGATGTCGCCAAGCGTCACCGGATCACCTTGACCGAACCACCGCCAACTCTCGAGCACCGTTGAGTCTCCTTCGTCCTGACCCGTTTCTCGCTTGTCGCACTTCCAATTTCAAGGCTTTTGTTGGACCAGATTGATGTGGTTGACCTCAACGCCGCGCCGAGTGCGCCGGATCAGGAGAAGAAATAGGCATCTCAGTGTTGCAAAGCGCCCAATCCTGCGGCATGCTCTTCTTGGCCCAACAAGTTTGGTCCAACAAATAGCGATGAAGGGGAATCCAAGAGGTGGCCGTCTCGATGCTTGCCGATGTTGGCGGAAGCGCCGTGGATACGCTGGTGCGCCAGATCCGGCAGTATATCCACGATCACCGCCTGGCGGTCGGCGACGCGCTGCCGTCGGAGCGGGAACTCGGGGAGCGGTTCGATGCGGCGCGCAACACGGTGCGCGAAGCGATCCGTATTCTGAAGGCCTACGGGGTGATCGAGGTGCGGCCGAAGGTCGGGGCGGTGATCGTCGATCGTCACATGGACGCGGTGCTCGATCTGTTTTCGTTCCAGATCGGTCTGTCACGCGAGACGTTTCTGGACATCCAGGGATTTCGCCGACTGATCGAGGTCGGCGCGGTCGATACGATCTTCGCGGGGCTGAGCGAGGAAGGGCTTGCGACGCTCGAGGCGATCAACGCCTCCATTCTTTCCGCGGGCTCGGTCAAGCAGGCCGCGCAAAGCGATTTCGACTTTCATTGCACGATGCTCGGCTTCACGGGCAACAAGACGCTGGTCGGCGTCTATAGAACCATGCAACCGATGATCACGCGGCTGATGGAGACCGGCAAGGCAACGGACGGGCTCGAAGGCACTTTCGAGACCCATTCGGCGATACTGGACGCTCTGGCGCGGCGGGATCGGCTGGCGTTCCAGTATCTCATGGACCGGCATCTCGACCACGGCCTGAAGTACATCGACGGTTCATTGATGTGAGATCACGGGCCGGGTGCGCCGGTCCGGAAAACCCAAGCAATTTCAAATGGGAGGAAGACCATGAAATTCACGAGACTTTTGGCCTCTGCCGCAATCGCCCTCGGCTTCGCCGCAGGCCCCGCCAGCGCCGATGATCTGACTGTTGCCGGAATCGTGTTCCAGCAGGATCAGTTCTTCCGGACGATCCAGATGGGCATGCAGGCGGCCGCCGAGGAGGCCGGCGCGACCCTGCTCGAGGGCAATTCCGATTCTCAGCCGGACAAGGAAATCAGCCTGATCGACACCTACATCGCGCGCGGCGTCGATGCGATCGTCATCTCGCCCGTTTCCGGTGTCGCCTCGATCCCTCCGCTGGCGCGCGCCAAGGAGCGCGGCATTCACGTTGTGACCTACAATTCGACGATCGAGGACGACAGCATTCCCGTCTCCTACCTGAATTCGCAGCAGCGGGATCTGGGCAACACGACCGGTGACATGGCGGCAGCGTTCATTCGCGACCAGCTTGGCGGCGAGGCCAACGTGGCCACGCTCGGCTTCCAGGCCCTTCTGCCGGAAATTTCCGCCGACCGGGTCGACGGGTTCATCGAGAAGGCCGAAGAGGGCGGCACGCTCAACATCGTCGCCCAGCAGGATGCCTGGCTTGCCGAGGATGCGGTCCAGGTGGCCGGCGACATCATCACCGCCAACCCCGATCTGAACATCATCTACGCTGCCAACGAGGGCGGCACCGTCGGCGCCGTACAGGCTGTCCGCAACGCCGGCAAGCAGGGCGAGATCTTCGTGTTCGGCGTCGATGGCACCGAGCAACTCGTCGGCTTCCTGCTCGACGAGGACAATGTGCTCCAGGGCGTGACGGCACAGCAGCCCTTCGTGATGGGCCAGATGGCCGTTCAGTCGGCAATCGCGGCGGCCAAGGGCGAAGAGGTCGAGCAGACCGTCATCGTGCCTGTGCTCGGCCTTTCGCGCACCGACCGGGCGGGTGTCGAGGAGTTCCAGGACTATCTGCGCTCGCTGAACTGAGGCTGCAACACGCCGATATCCGGGCGCTGGCTGGCCGGCGCCCGGACGCGTCTCATGCACCCGCCGGCGCTGATCGTCGGCGCTATTCCTTCTCCGGCACCTCCGAACGAAGACGCCGCATGGCCACCGTCGAAACGAAAGACCTGTCCAAGACCTACGGTGCCGTCAAGGCGCTTGACGGCGTTTCGCATATCTTCGAGGCCGGCCGCATTCACGCGCTGATGGGCAAGAACGGATCGGGCAAGTCAACGCTCGTCAAGATGCTCAGCGGCGTCGTTCAGCCGACGCGCGGGGAAATCCGGCTGAACGGCGAAACGGTGAGCTTCCGCGGGCCGGCGGATGCGTTCGCCAAGGGGGTGGTCACCGTGCATCAGGAGCTGAGCCTGGTCGCCGAACTATCGGTCGCCGAGAACGTCTTCCTGGGGCGACTGCCCATGCAGCGCACAGCCGGAATCACCCGTATCGACTGGACCCGTGTTTACGGGCAGACACGGACGCTGCTCGACACCATGGCGGTCGACATCGACCCGCACACGCCGGTCGGCCGGCTCAGCGTCGGCCAGCAACAGATCGTCGAGATCGCCAAGGCGATGTCCTTCGATCCGGCTCTTCTGCTGCTCGACGAGCCGACCTCGGCGCTCGCCTCCAAGGAGGTCGAGATGCTGTTCGACCTGCTGCGCGTGCTGCGCGCGCGCGGCGTCACGATGATGTACATCTCCCACCGGATGAGCGAACTTGGAGAGATCGCCGACACCGTAACGGTGCTACGCGATGGCAAGCTCGTCGGCGCGGTCGAGTTCGACGCGTCAAGCAACGAGGAAATCATCGACATGATGTTCGGCAGCGTCGCCCGGGCGCACAGGCCCGCAAGGGCGACGCGCGCCAAGACCGCCGCTGACGTCCTCAAGGTGCGCGGGCTGACCCGCGAGCCGGCGTTCCGGGACATCTCGTTCGATCTCGCGGCCGGAGAGGTGCTTGGCATTGCAGGCATGCTCGGGGCGGGACGGACCGAACTCCTCAGGGCAATCTTCGGCGCCGAGCCGCCCGACAGTGGCGAGATCATCGTGGACGGCGCCACGGTGCACCGGCCCGCTCCACGCCGCATGACCAATTTGGGGATTGGCTACACGCCTGAAAACCGCAAGGAAGCGGGCCTGATCCACCCCCATTCGATCCATGCGAACCTGTCGCTCGCCAGCCTGCCGCAGATCGCACCACGCGGCTTGGTTACGCGGGCTGCCGAAACCCCTGGCGTTGCCCGGCAGGTCGAGCATCTGGAGATCAAGGTGGGCAGCGTGGACGATCCGGTCTCATCGCTGTCGGGCGGCAACCAGCAGAAGGTCGTGATCGGCAACTGGCTGAACACCAACCCGAAGATCCTCTTCTACGACGAGCCGAGCCGCGGCGTGGATGTCGGCGCCAAGCAGCAGATCTTCCGCATCATCTGGGAAGAGGCGGACCGGGGCGTCGGCGCGATCTTCGTGTCGACCGAGCTGGAGGAAGTGCTCGAAGTCTGCGACCGCATCCTGGTGATGCGCGAGGGCAATCTTGTCGGCGAACTCGATCCGACCAACACGACGCTCACCGAACTGTATACCGCCTGCATGGGGGAAAGCTGATGGCGCTTGCCGGCCTGTTCCGGCGCTACCCGATGGAAATCATCTTGGTGGCGATGTATCTTTATCTCGTTTTCGCGGCGCCCGGCTTCGCCACGATCGACAACCAGCTCAATATTCTGCGCAACATCACGATGATGGGCATCATCGCCTTCGGCATGACGATGGTGATCATCTCGGGCGAGATCGACCTTTCGGTGGGCTCGGGCGTCGCCTTCTCGGGGTGTCTGACGGCCTGGGTGACGCGCGAGCTGACGCCCTTTCTGGGGCCTTACCCGTCAATCGCCGTCGGGGCCGTGGCCGCCATGGTCGCCCTGGCGGCGATCGGCGTGTTCACCGGCAAGCTGCGCCAGCATTTCAACATGCCCACCTTCATCACCACGCTCGGGCTGCTCACTGTGCTCTCGGGCGCCGCCAACCTGATCACGGGCGGCTTTCCGATCACCAGCTTTCCCTATGAGTTCAGCTTCCTGGGGTCGGGCTTTCTGTTCGGCATCCCGTTTCCGGTTTACATCTTCGTCGCGGTGTTCGGCTTGGTCTTCTTTTTGATGAATTACACCAGCTTCGGCCGGTCGCTTTACGCGGTCGGCGGCAATCTGGAAGCGGCGCGCCTTTCGGGGATCGATGTGTGGAAGACCAAGACGCTGGCGCTGGCGCTCACTGGCGTCTTCACGGCGATCGCCGGCGTCCTGATCGCCTCGCAGATCCTTTCGGGAAGCGCCAGCGCCGCGCGTGGCTGGGAACTGACTGTCATTTCGGCGGTGATCATCGGCGGCACCAGCCTGTTCGGCGGCAAGGGCACGATCCGTGGCACGCTGATCGGCGTCCTGTTCCTCGGCGTGATCGTCAATGGCATGACGCTGCTGAACGTCAGCGAATACTGGCAACTGGTCGTGCGGGGCGCCCTGATCATCGGTGCGGTTCTGATGAACCACATGCTGGAAACCCAGGCCAGGCGTTAGCGCAGGGAGGCGATCATGGACGAGGTGAGGTGCATCGCGCCGACCGGCGATCATTGCGGCGAGGCCGCGACATGGGACGAGGAACGCGGCACCATCTACTGGGTCGACATCAACCGCTTCGTCCTGCACGCGCATAGGCTGGAAAGCGGTGCCACCCGCAGCCATCTGTTCGACGAACCGGTGGTGGCCCTTTCGTTGACGGATCGGCCCGGAGTGCTGCTCGTGTGCCTCGCCTCGCAGCTCGTGCTGTTCGATACCGCCTCACGGCGGCAGACGCCCTTGGGCGTGTCGCTCCCCGGCTGGCCGGAGGTCCGCTTCAACGATGGCCGCACCGACCCCCGCGGCGCCTTCTGGGTCGGATCGATGGGCAACAATGTCGGCCCGCATGGCCAGAACCTTGATCCCGTCGACGGCAAGGGGCGGCTGTTCCGCTATCGCGCGGGCGGCGATCTGGAGGAGATAGAAGCGGGCATCGGCATCGCCAACACGCTGTGCTGGGCTCCCGATCGGCGCACCTTCTATTTCGGCGACACGCTCCGCAACCAGATCCGCGCCTACCCCTACGATCCCGAGACCGGGGACATCGGTCCCGGGCGCATCTTCTTCGAAGGGTTCGAGCGCGGCCTGCCCGACGGTTCGGCGATCGACGCCGAAGGCTGTTTGTGGAACTGCCGTTTCGGAGGCGGCTGTATCGTTCGGGTGACGCCCGATGGCACCATTGACCGCATCGTCGAGATGCCCGTCGCTAACGTCACGACCTGCGCCTTCGGCGGCAGGAAGGGTTCGACCTTGTTCGTGACAACCGCAAGCCTGATGAGGAACGAAGGCGACCGGCTTGCCGGAAGCCTGTTCGCCATCGAGACCGATACGCGCGGTCTCCCCGAAAACCGGTTCAAGACAGAAGGATCAGCCCGATGACAGATCTGACCGAAAGGCTCGAACGCTGCTACACCGGCGCCGTCTACGACGTCATGCGCGAGCGCGGCCAGGAGAACTGCGTTCTTACGCCCGAAATCTGTGGCCTGACCCCGCAGACGCGGGTGGCCGGGCCGATCTTCACCCTGCGCGGTGTTGCCTTCGACACCCAGCGAGACAAGGATACCGACTATCTTCTGCCGTGGGTCCGTTTCCTGTCCGAAGCACCCGCCGGTCATGTGGTGCTGTGCCAGCCCAATTCCGACCGGCTGGCCCTGATGGGCGAACTGTCGGCGGAGACGCTCAAGTCCCGCGGCGTGCGCGGCTATATCGTCGACGGCGGCTCACGCGACAACAGCTTCATCCGCGAGCTCGGATTCCCCGTCTTCTGCCGGTTCCGGACGCCGCGCGACATCGTCGCCAAATGGGTCCCGGACGCGACTGGAGCGCCGATCACCATCGGCGACGTGCTGATCCGCACGGGAGACTATGTGCTGGCCGATTTCGACGGTGTGGTGATCATCCCGGCCGAGATCGCCGAGGAGGTCGTTGCCGCCGTCGAGACCGTCATGAGCGAGGAAGACAAGGTCCGCGAGGCGATCCGCGCCGGGCGCGATCCGGTCGAGGCCTATCTCGAATTCGGCAAGTTCTGAGCGACCTATGGGGCCGGCGGGGACCGCGAGCATCGCCTGGAAGCACGGCGTCTGTGCCGTCCAAGCGCTCGGAGGCATGATCGGGCCTGCGCTGTTCCTTTTGCCTGACGGGCGGCAGGTGGCGCCGCTGCACGTTGCGCCATGGTGGCGCGAGCCGGCCGCAGCGACACTGCCTGGGCTGCTGCGTGGGATGCGCGGTGAGTGGCCATGCGTCCCCTTCGGCCACGAGACAAAGGCCCATACCGCCTTGCCCGAAGCCTGGAGGGCGCCCGGCGATCCCGAGCCATCGGCCTGGCTGCATGGCTATCCGTCCAACCATGATTGGTCGATCGAGAACCTGTCGCCGAACGCGGTACGGCTGACGATCGACCTTCCGGCCAGCGAGCCGATCGCGCGGATCGACCGTCAGATCAGCGGCGATCCCGCCGCGCCGGCGCTCGATTTTCTCCTTCGTATCCATGCGCGTCGATCCTGCGCGCTTCCGCTCGGCCTGCATTTCACGTTCTCGCTGCCGGCACAGCCTGTGGCCGCCTCGATCGTCGTGCCGGATGCGGCCTGGGGGCGGACCTATCCGATGCTGACCGAGCCGGGCGTCTCGCGCTTTGCGGCCGATGCGCGCTTTGAAGCGCTTGACCTTATGCCGCTGGCAACCGGCGGAACAATGGATGCGACGCGCGTCCCTTTCTCGTTCCCGACCGAGGAGATCGCGCTGGTCTGTGGTCTCGATCGTGGCGAGGCGTCGCTGGTCAACACTGTGGCGGGCTACCGGGCGACGATCCGTTGGGATGAACGCCAGTTCCCGGCACTGCAATTGTGGTATTCCGGCAAGGGAAGGGGCGGTCCACCCTGGAACGGCCGGCATCTGGCGCTGGGGCTCGAGCCGGTCTGCTCGGCTTTCGATCTTGGCGAGCGCATTTCGGGCCATAAAAACCCGCTGTCGGCTTCAGGCGTGCCGACCGTGGTCCAGCTGTCGCCCAAGGAGCCGTTCGAGGCCCGGTACCGCCTCGAGATTTCGGGGCTTTCGACGGTGGACGATCCCGCTATGTGAGGCTATCGCAACCGGCCCGAGCCGAAATGGCGGCGCCGTTGTCGTTGCTCCCGCATCGCTTCAGGCTTGCTGCTTGCCGGTGACCCGCAATTGCGTGCGCACGATCCGCTGGCACCGGGATACCGGCTCGTCCGCAATGCGCTTGAGGAGCAGATCGGCCAGGTTCCACCCTGCCTCGAAACGCGAATAGTAACACGAATGGGCTGGCGTACCGATATAGTCGGCGAGATTCGTGCCGGCGCGCATGGAAAAGCCCACCGATCCGAAATTCTCTCCGAGCGCGGCTCGTGCGCCGGCGCGCGCGCCCAGGAAGGCCAGTTCGTTGACGCAGACAAAGCCGTCGGCACCCGCTCTGGCCAGTTCCGCGGCGACGGTGCGTGCGAGATCGGCGTCGACATTGATGTGCCGGATGAGCACCTCATCAACCTTGAGACCGGCCTCGCGCAGCGCCGCTTCATAGCCGCGCCGGCGCTGGCGCACGAACATGTATCGTCGGTCTCCGTCAATCAGGGCGATACGTCGCTTGCCGACCGCAATCAGGGAGGCCGTTCCCTGGTGTGCGGCGAATTCGTTGTCGATGTCGAAATAGGCGTGCTCGGTGAAAAGCTCGGTCCGTCCGAAGGTGACGAAGGGCATGTCCTGTTCGAGTAGGTAGCGGACGCGCGCGTCCTGCGGTTCGGTATGGTCGAGGATGATCCCGTCGGCGTTGCGGCCCTTGACCACTTCGGTGAGCTTGTCGAGCGCGAGATCGCCCATGGCGACCGGCTTGTCTTCGGTGACATCTATGACGGCGCACCGGTTCGCATGACAGGTGGGCGGCACGCACCGTTCTTCAACACGCCCGAACTATTCAATGAACACTTCGTGCGTTTTGCCTCGGGCTGCTTCGGCTCACCGACTTGCGTGCCTGGCGGGAAACGGCACTGACAAGCTGAAGTCGTATGGCGCTGCGCTGCGGGAACTTCGTATCGGCGCAAGCCGCCACGAAACCGCGGCCGCGGGGTCAACAACCGCGTCGAGAACAGCCACCTGCCATTGCGAAGACGGGAGCGTGCGATGCCCATCACATCAGCCTCGGCAGGTTTCCTGACACACGTCAACAACGGACCCCGAAAGCGAATTCGGGTCGTTGTATACACTGATACAGCGCATTCCTCGCGGGCTCCCGATGATCGGAGGCATCGTGTGCCGGGATCCAACGCCCGGTCGAGCAAGGGAGGCTTAAGTGAACATGAAATCGAAATTCCTCGCGACGATTGCGACCGTCGCGCTCACCATTTCAGCATTCGCCCCGGAGGCTCGCTCCGAGGAGGTCATGCGGATCTCGAGTTGGCTGCCGCCAAGCCACGTGAACACGGAGATCTTCCCGACTTGGATCGAATGGATCGAAGAAGCGACAGACGGTCGGGTGACGGGAAAAATCGAATATGATCTGGCCTCGCCGCCCGACCAAATCGACATCGTGACCGATGGAGCGGCGGATGCCAGCTGGATCTTCCACGGTTACAATCCCGGCCGTTTCGTAACGACGAAGCTCATTGAATTGCCCGGTCTTCTCGCAGACGCCGAGGCCAGTTCGGTCGCCCATCAACGCGCATATGAGACCTATCTCAAGGACGCCGGTGAACATGAAGGCGTCGTGGTCGCGGCGATGATGACGCACGGGCCGGGCCAGCTTTACATGCGCACCGCTCGTGATGGCCTCGCAGCGCTCGATGGTGCGAAGATCCGTATCGGTGGCGGCGTATCGGCCGATGTTGCCGAGGCGCTGGGCATGGTCGGGGTCCAAGTGCCCGCCCCGCAGGTGTACGAGACCCTGTCGGGCGGCGTCGCCGATGGCGTGATGATGCCGATCGATACCAATAAGGCGCTGCGCCTGTATGAGGTTGCTCCGGAAACCTACATCATGCCGGGCGGCTTTTACCGCGGTTCCTTCGCGCTCATCTTGAGCGAGGCCTTCCTGGCGCGCCTTAGCGATGAGGACCGCGAGGCTGTGTTGTCGACGACCGGAGAGCGGCTGGCCGCGATGGCGGGCGCGGCCTGGGCCAAGGCGGATATTGCCGGGCTCGAACTGGTGGAGGAGGTGACAAGTATGCACACCTTCTCCGACGAGGATCAGCAGACCTTCGCCGGCATCTCGGCGGGCATCCGGCAAGAGACGATCGATGCGGTCGCCGACCGTGGCGTCGACGCTGCGGCAGCGCTGGAGATGATTGAAGAAACGGCGCGGGCCTACGTTCAATGAGCGACCGGCCTGAGAGCGGTGCTTCCGATCGCGGCAATCGGGTGGTCGACCATTGGGCCACCCGGCTTCCGCTCTATGCCGGGGGGCTGATGCTCATGATGATCCTGGCGCTGACTGTGGTTGACGTTTTCGGACGTTACGTACTGAGCGCTCCGGTGGACGGAAAGACCGAACTGACCCGGCTAATGATGGCGACGATGATTGCTCTGGCCCTGCCCATTGTGTCGGCTCGCAGCCAACACATCACGGTCGACCTTTTTGATGGTCTGTTCAGTGCCCACGCCGCCCGAGTCCGCGACGTGCTGGTCAACCTGCTCTGTGGTGTCTCCGCCGTCATCCTCGCCTGGTGGGTAATGTTCCGGGCCGAGCGATTGATGAAATGGGGATATGTCAGCGATTTCCTGCACCTGCCGCTGCACCCGGTAGCCTATTTTGTGTCGTTGATGCTGGCGATTACAGGATGTGTGCTGCTCGGCAAGGCGGTTTTCTGCGTTTTGATCCCGCCACCCTCCAAGAGCGGCGACCGGTCGTTGGACAGAGTTTAGGATATCTCGCATGGCGATCTCGCTCTTGGGCTTCGCTGCCGTCATTTCGCTTGCCTTCTTGCGGGTGCCGATTGCCTTCGCCATGGGCCTTGTCGGCGTCATCGGTTTTGCCTGGCTGAACGATTGGAACTGGACAGCGACGCTGTCACCGGCGGCCGGCACGGTGCTCGACTCGCTACAGACCGAAATGCTCTCGGTTATTCCCCTGTTCGTTCTGATGGGGTTGCTCGTCAGCCGCGCCGGGCTCGCCGGCGAACTCTATCAGGCATCCAATGCTTTCTTGGGTCACCGACGTGGCGGTCTGGCGATGGCGACCATCATTGCCTGCGGCGGATTCTCGGCAATATCCGGATCGTCGCTGGCGACTGCGGCGACGATGTCGAAGGTCGCTATGCCGGAGATGCGCAAGTACGGCTACGATGACCAACTCGCCACCGCCTCAATCGCAGCGGGCGGAACGCTCGGCATTCTCATCCCGCCTTCCGTTATCTTGATCATCTACGGCGTCATGACCGAGCAGAGTATCGACAAGCTCTTTTTGGCCGGCATTTTGCCGGGACTGGTCGGAATTGCTCTGTATCTTGCGGCGGTCAGATTCATAGTCTGGCGTCGGCCGGATTTCGGCCCGGCGGGTATGTCGACCGGCTGGCGTGAACGTTTGACGGCGGTGCGAAACGTCTGGCCGATCGTACTTCTCTTCATCGCGGTGCTCGGCGGCATCTATTGGGGCATCTATACGACGACCGAGGCTGCAGGAATCGGAGCGGCAGGCGCCCTTCTGATCGCGCTCGTCCGCCGCAAGCTCGGGCGCAGGGCCTTGCTCCAGGCTCTCGTGGAAACGTTGCAGACGACCGCGTCTTTGTTTGCCGTCCTGATCGGAGCGGTCATATTTCAGCGCTTTGTTGTCCGCGCCGGACTGCCCGAAGCACTGCTCGGTTTCGTCACCGCATTCGACGTCGGGCCAATGGCAGTCATCGTATTGATCCTGCTGGTTTATTTCCTGCTTGGCTGCGTCTTCGAAAGCCTGTCCATGATGCTCCTGACAGTGCCGGTGTTCGCCCCGGTCATCGCCGGCCTTGGCCTGTTCTCTGAGTATGGCCCGATGAGCGAGGAACTGGCGCTGATCTGGTTCGGCATCTTCGTGGTGATCGCAACCGAGATCAGCCTCATCACGCCACCGGTGGGGCTCAACGTATACGTCCTAAAGGGCGTCGTCGGCGATGTGACGACGGGAACAATCTTCAAAGGCATCACGCCGTTTTGGCTCGTCGACATCGTTCGGCTCATCCTTCTTATCCTTGTTCCATATCTGGCGATCGCCATCCCTCTGACGATGCAGAACTGAGGAACCGTACCGATGACAAACGAAACAAGTATGTCGGTCCGGTTTCGAACGCTGTTTCGCCGCTTCACGACCGGGGTCGCGGTGGTCGGTGTGGTGGGCCACGACGGGCCGATTGGTGCAACGGTCAATTCGCTGACGGCGGTCAGCCTTGACCCGATGCTGTTGCTGTTCTGCGCGCGCAACGGCAGTCGAACCGCTGCACGCATTCAGGAGGTCGGCTCATTCTCCGTCAATATCCTGACAGCCGAGCAGGAAGATGTGTCGCGGCACTATGCAGGCGATCCAAGCGCCGAGATCGACTGGAAATGGCGTAGTGGCAGCAGCACTGTGAAGCTGGAGAACGCAAATGCGATGTTCTCCTGCCGGCTGGAGAAGGTTCATCCGGCCGGCGACCACATCATCATAGTCGGCCGCGTCATCGCCATGGACGGTCCAGAAACGCCGTCGACGCCGCTTCTCTACCATGGCGGCAGCTACGCCGCTCTTCCGCTGCCGAGATCAACGCCAGAAACGTTTGATCCCGATGACTTCTGGTGGACCGGCTAGCCGACCTCGATGTGTTCGGCATCGTAGGCCGGCGAAATGACAAAGAAACCGTCATCGAGATGCAGGCTGCCGCTCTGCCGCATGCGCTTCAGGGTCCGCGTGACGGTAACGCGCGAAACGCCGGTCATGGCGGCGATCATTTCGTGGGTC
The DNA here is from genome assembly GCA_040220415.1 of Silicimonas sp. GTDB lineage: Bacteria > Pseudomonadota > Alphaproteobacteria > Rhodobacterales > Rhodobacteraceae > JAVJUV01. The sequence goes on along the minus strand of JAVJUV010000122.1, from coordinate 15,953 downwards.
AGCCGAGTGCGCACCATGTTGCCCTTGGCATGGCTGGTGCCAAACATCTGGCCAAGCCGCGTCAGCAACTCGAGCACGCGCTCTTCGGGGTTGTTCGACACCATGTGCTCGAGACGCAGCGCCAGCACGCGCTGCTTCAGGCTCGTCAGGCGCAATAAGGCCAGCGCGAAATCGGGATGCTCGCGAAACAGGTCCGGTAGCCTGCCGGCCGCGAACTCAAGCACCGTCGTCGGCTCAATCGCGACTGCTGATGAAAAGTTCGGAAACTCGGCAAAGGCCGCCGCCTCGCCACAGATTGTGTCGGGACCCATTTTCTCCAGTACGATTTCGACGCCGTCGATGCGGACAATTGATATCTGAACGAGGCCGGCGACAACGACATAGAAACTGCTGCTCAGTTCGCCTTGCCCGTAGATGTGTTCGCCTGCCCGGAAGGTCCGTTCGCGCGCAAGATGTCGTAACTTCGAGATACTCGAAGCCAACTGATCCGGCATCCGCCAGGTGGCTTCAGGTCGACCGGTCATTCATAGTCACCCAATAGGACTCATAGTCACCCAATAGGAAAAGGCGACCGCGAGACGGTATCCGGTGATACAGCGCAGGCGACCGCAATGCAGGTATTTTCTCCTATCACAAATCGAACGGTATAGGGAAATGTCGGTATGGCTCTGCGGCCTCTCCAGAAGCATGAAGTCGAATACGAACACCGGATGGGTGGTGAAGAAGTTGTTGCCAACGCCGCATCTGTGGTTCCATGGCTGCTTGATCAGGCCGGCCGGGTCGATCGGGAACGCACGATACCTCACGACGTAGCGGCGAGACTGATCGAAACCGGCATCTTCCGGTTGGCGCAGCCGCGCCACTTTGGCGGCGTGAGCGCTTCTCCCAGCGTCATGTGGCGGGCAGTCTTCGAGATCGCGCGGGGCTGTGCGTCATGTGCATGGGTTGCCGGCCTCACCTGCGCAAATCTGCTTGTCGTCGGACGCTTCTCGGAAGCGGCGCAAAACGATGTCTTCCTGTCCGGCGGTTCACCGGTCGTGCCCTTGCTGACCGGCGGTGTGGGCCACGACGTCACGATTGAAACCCGTTCCGATGGCATCGAGGTGTCGGGCAAATGGCGCTACGCATCGGGCATCGATCTTGCCTCCTGGGTCGGCCTGCTCGTCAGCCCCAAAACGGAAGATGGTCAGGTCAATCCCGTCCTCGTGCTGGTTCCCGCCGAGGCCTTCACGGTCGATAATGAAAGTTGGCACGTGATGGGCATGCGCGGTACCGGCAGCAAGACCATTGCCCTTCAGAAGACATTCGTTCCAGCCTACAGAACGATGGACTGGGCCGCTCTTCAGGCCGGCGAGACGCACGCTACCTGCCCCAACGACGAGGCGGCTTATCGTTTTCCTCTCAATGCGCTGCTCGCCATGTCGGTGATAGCGCCCACCCTCGGCGTCGCTTCCGCGGTCGCCGAGGAATATGCCGCGATCGTCAGTCAGCGTGTGCAGTCCGGAACGCAGCAAAGGCAGATCGCCGACAAGGCATCCCATGTCGACCTCGCAACCGGCATCGCGACGATGGACCTGCTGCGCAATGCGCTGATCTCCGAAGTCGAGGCGATCGAGCGCAAGGTTGAACACGGTCAGGCATTGAACGTTGAGGACCGTGCCCTTCTGCGCATGAAGATCGCAATCACTGCGCGCAATGGCCTGGCCGTCGCCCAAGGGCTCTTCGCCGGCGTTGGCGGAAGCCTTTTGCCAGAAGGAACCCGGATCGAACGGCAGTTTCGCGACTTGCATGCCATGAGCAGCCATTTCCTGCTGCAGCCCGAGCCCATCGGCGAGGCTTATGGCCGGCTCTTGCTGGGCCTTGACCTGCCATCGGGTGCGCGCCTGTGAGGATGCGATAACCCTGTCCGCGTGCGCATCACCGCGCCCATCACTTCATTGCGATCGAAAGACAAATCATGGCCAAGACCACCTCCAATCCCGACAAGCCCGCGTTCGCTACGCCGGACGGTTCGACGATTTTCAGAAAATTCGGTTACTCGGCGGCTGTGCGTGCCGGCGGTTTGGTTTTTGTCGCCGGCCAGATCGGCCTCAACCCCGACGGCACCGTGCCGGACGATGACGAAGGACAGATCGTGCGTGCGTTCGAACGGCTTGAACTCGTGCTGGAGAGCGCGGGATGCGACATGGGGGATCTCGTCGAACTCGTATCCTATCATGTCGGTTTGCAGAACCACCTTGCCCAGTTCGTCGAGATCAAGAAACGGTTTGTCCCCGAGCCATATCCGACCTGGACCATTCTCGAAGTTGCCGGTTTGGCGCGGCCCGACCTTGTAATTGAAGTGAAGGCTGTGGCCGCCGTGCCTGACAACTGATTGCCCAACGGTGACAACGGCAATGGCCGGCAGAGCGGTGAGATGGTCAAACGACACCTGCTGACCGGGGGAACGATCTATCGCCACGCGTGGGATGAGCATCCGGCCGAAGCCATGCTCATCTCAGACGGCCGTGTTGCGTGGTTGGGCGCCGTTCAAGACGCACCGGCGTCGGATCGTGTGGTGGATATCGAAGGCGGCACTGTCCTGCCCGGGCTGACAGATGCGCATGTGCATCTGTTGGCGGTCGGGCAGGCGCGCAAGCAGATTTCGGCCGCAGGGCCGGACAGTCAGTCGCTGGGCGCCTACCTGCAAAGGCTTCAAGAGGTCCATGAAAGCCTGCCGGCCGACGAGTGGCTGTTTGGCGGCGACCTAAATGAGCAACTCTGGCCGGAGAAGCGGATGCCGGATCGGGCCGCAATAGACGCGGTCGTGCCCGATCGGCCAGTGCTGCTGCGTCGTTTCTGCGGCCACGTCGCGATGATGAATTCACACGCACTGGAGGCATTGGGGTTGCGCCCCGAGACGGCCGATCCGTCCGGCGGCCAGTTCGACCGGCGCAACGGCGTGTTGACCGGCGTCGCAAGGGAGCGTGCCGCCGAGCTCGTGTTTCGCGCTGCTCCGCGGCCAGCGGACGGCGAGATCGCCAAATCAACACGGCAGGTCATGGATGATCTGTCGCGTGCAGGTGTTACCGCGGCCGTCGATGCGGCGGTTGGCTTCACTTTTGGTTTCGAGCCGGAATGGGCGATTTGGCAACTGCTTCGACAGCAGGGCGACCTGCCGCTGCGTCTCGGCTTTATGGCGCAGATCGACCCAGGCACGGCCGAAGAGTTGTCCCTCGAACCCGGCCGTGACCCTTGGTGGCAGTGGCGCACCCTGAAGATCTTTGTCGACGGGATCATCGGCGCCCGTACGGCCGCTCTTCACGGGCGTTATCATGACGTCGTTGGAAGCGGCCATTTGATGCATGACCTCGCCGACATCCAGGACTTCGTGCACGAAGCGCACCGTCGCGGATGGCAGGTCGCGGCCCATGCCATCGGCGATCGCGCCATCGATGTGATTATCGGGGCGATCGCTTCGGCACAGGCCGCGTGCCAGCGCGAGGAAACAAGGCATCGGGTTGAGCACTTCGGCTTTCCCGATCCGTCCGCGTTCCAGCGTGCGGCGGAACTGGGGATCATCATTGTCACCCAGCCCAGCTTCATCCCGCGCATGGCGGATGCCTGGCCCATCGCGCTCGGCGATCAACACCACCGCTGCTCTCCCGCGCGCTCGCTTATCGATGCGGGTCTGTGCGTCGCCGGGAGTTCCGACTCGCCGACCGGCGCCCTTTCACCATGGGAGGGAATTCAGGCCTTCGTCACGCGGCGCACCGCAAGCGGCAAACAGATGGCTGCACAGGAGACGCTTTCGGTGCGCCAGGCGGTTGACGCCTACACGAATGGGGGTGCCGTGGCGATGCAGCACAACGGTTGGCGTGGGACGCTGATCACAGGCATGGCCGCCGATTTCGCCGTTCTGGATAAAGACCCATTTTCGTGTTCTTCCGAAGAACTTGGACGCATCACGAGCCGACTGACGGTCGTTGGCGGCCGAACGTCTCACGATCCAGAAGGGATTTGGTAGCGTGGCCAAACGGCACGTCTTGCCGTTTGAGGAGCAATTGCTTTGCCGCTTGAGAAGTCTGCAGTTGTCCGCCGCCGTCCATGGCTCGGACGACAACCATCCCCGGGTCAAGCCCGAGGGCGTGCTTCAATCGGAAACGTCATCTCTACAGCCGATCATAGCTCAAGGAAAACCGCACTGCCGCTCTCGCCGAGTGGCGTCAGTTTTTCCTGGCGGCCTGGGCGGGCACATCAGGCCTGCCAGAGCCCGGCTCGCGTTTGTCTCACAGCCATGGTTTGCGTTTGTCCCATAGGCGATCTGCGACCGTGGACCTTGTGCTCGACCTTCATTCGCACTCATGGACCATCGGCGCACAGGCGGGCAGGTCGAGGGGCACGATGGGCCTCCTTATGCGCTTGTAAGGAATGCGTGCCGGCTCCGAAGGGAACGGCCCGCCGCAATCGACGAAGATGATCCCTGCGCAGACCGGAGCGAAGGCCGTCTGGAAATGGCTGGCCGACTTGACCGCGACGATCTTGCGCTCGGCGAGCGGGATGCCCATCGCCTCGAAGACGTTCGGATGGAACGTCTGGACCCGCTTCGAGGTGAGCACGACGTCGACCGCGCCGAGGCGAATCGCGGCGGACGCGCCCATCGAGACCGTGCTTTCCTGGAAGGGTGTGACGAGGTCATCGCAGAGAGCCGTTACGTTTACCGTCTCGTCGACCGGTGTGCCCGCCGCATTGCCGCCTTTTGCGCCGAAGCGAAGACGCATCGTGGCGCCCTTGCCGGCCTGCCGACATTGTTGAACGGCCTGCGGGTCCCATAGCCCCCCGACTGCGGAAGCGACGTCGCGAAGCCCCAGCAGTTCGTGCACCAGAAACGTGCTATCGCCGGCGACTCCACCGCCCGGATTATCCCAGCGGTCGGCGAGGATTACCGGTTGGCCGGGCATGGCGAGCGCCTGCCGCACCGCCTCGGCGGGAGGCGGCATCGCGGGAAGCCGGTTTTCGCCGAGCGCCCGTATGCGCTCGCCAATGGTCTCGGCAACTGCGCGGCCCTTTTCGGGGTTCGCGTCGGTGATCACGATCACCTTCGTGCCGACGTCGTGGCAGTCTCCAGCCGGAAACCCATGGATGACCGAGATATCGACAATGTCGGGATCGTGCTCCAGCGCGCGCACCTGCGCGAGCAGTGCCCTGCCGGGCGTGTGGGTTGTCAGAAACGGACTGATCGTGCGGCAATCGAGAACGGACATCGCCGGGGTGATCTGTCCTTGCGCCGCCCGAACCGCGATGTCGACGAGCTCTTGGGCGCGCGCGGAGAAATCGCTGTGCGGCACCTCCTTGAAGGCAACCAGAACATCACTGGTCTTGATCATCGCCGAAGTGAGATGACAGTGCGGGTCGAGTTCGGCTCCGATGACCGCATCTGCGCCCACGATCCGGCGTGCGCGACCAAGAAGGTCGCCTTCGCAGTCGTCGTAGCCTTCTGCCATCATCGCGCCGTGCAGCCCGAACAGCACGATGTCGACCGGCATCGCACTTGAAAGCTGGTCGAGGATTTCGTCGCGCAGCGACTCATAGCCTTCACGCGTGACGGGCCCGGCCGGCTCTGCCCAGGTGGCCGTGCCCTCCACGAGTTCGAAATCGCCTCTGGCAGCACGTTCCCGAGCGGCGATGAAGGGGGCCGAGCACAGTGTCGGCCGATCCGGGTGAGCGCCAGGCGCTGCGTAGAATGCATCGTGAAAGGATTGCCGGGTGGTTTCGATCGGCGAGAAGCAGTTGGATTCGGTCGCAAGAGAGGCAACGAAGGCTTTCATCGTGAACTCTTGCGCTGACTGTTCCGCCCGCTCTCGGCGCCGGGCAGGCGAAGATCGGCGAGGCTGTCCTTGGCCTCCTGCAACTGCCGGAACATGTCCGGGCCGTGCCGGAGCGTCAGGCTCGTCGCAACGATGTCGATCATCACGGCATGGGCCACGCGCGATGTCATCGGGGCATAGATCTCGGTGTTCTCGGAGGAATCGATCGCAAGAACGAGATCGCAGGCTTTCGACAGGGCCGTATCGGGCCGGCTGAACGCGATCGTGGTCGCGCCGCGATGTCGCGCGGCCTCGGCCATCTTGACCGCGTCTCGGATCATGCCGGTATGTGAGAAGCATAGGGCCACGTCCTCGCGCCGCAGGCTGGCGGCGGCGAGGCGCTGCAGATGCGTGTCATTGTAGCAAATGACCGGCAGGCCAAGCCGCATCAGCTTGTGCTGAGCCTCGATGGCGAGGATGCTGGCGGCGCCGGTGCCATAGCAATCGATTCGCGGTGCGTGGGCGAGAATGTCGACGACCTGTTCCAGCGCTTCATGGTCGAGCCCGCGCTCAAGTGTCTGCAGTGCCAGGACGCTGGAGCCGAGCACCTTCTTGGCGATCGTCTCGATCGGATCGCTGGGCGAGACATCGCGGTGCACATAGGGAGTACCGGATACGATCGCCTGCCCGGTCAGGAGCTTGAGTTCGGGAAAGCGCTTGAGACCGAGCGTCCGCACCAGTCGCAGCACGGTGGGTTGGCTGACACCGACCGTGTCGGCCAGGTGGGCGATCGACATGTGAATGACGTCGCCGGGGTTCTGGAGCACGAATTCGGCCACCCGCCTTTCGGACGGGGACAACGCTTCGAGACGCTCCCGCAGCTGTTCAAGGAAATCAGGCTCTCCACCCTGTCCGTCGGCGGTTCGCTTCATCTGATCGAACCCGGGAGATCCGAGCGAGGTCATGATGTGGTCCCCCGTACGCGATCCGAGCGGTGACGTCGTAACGTCCCAAGTCGGGCGCGGTCGCACCCCAAGGATGTAGTTTTATTTCGAATCCGGGTCAAATTATCGAGCCTCACGCGTTGTCTGGCTTTTCGATGTAGTTTATCAACATAATCATGACACCGCCGGAGCGACAAGCCAATATGGAAGCCGATATGCGTGCAACCGTCGTCGATGACCTGACCGGGCTCGATCGCGTCAACCTTGCCCGCCTTCCCACGCCCATCGAGGCGGCACCGCGCTTGGCTGGACGGATCGGCGTGCGGCGACTCTGGATCAAGCGCGAGGATATGAGTGGCTACGCTCTCGGAGGGAACAAGCTCCGGCAGATCGACTTCATTGTCGCCGAGGCCTTGAAGAAGGGCGCGGCCACGCTTGTAGCCACCGCGGGAAGCCAGTCGAACTTCTGCCGGTCGCTGGCCGGCGCCGCCGCACGTCTGGGCTTGGGCTGCCACTTGCATCTGCGAGCAAAGACCGGGACGAAGATGGTCGGAAACCTGCTTCTGGACGAACTTTTCGGCGCAACGATCACGTTCACCGACAGGACCGACCCGTGGGATCCGGCGATCGCCGCCGAACTGGCGGACATCGCGCGGCGCTACGAGGGGCGGAACACTCGAACCGAGATCGTCCAGCTCACTGGTGTTTCGGCGAGCCTGGGTGTGGCGGGCTGGGCGTCGGCCGCCCCTGAGCTGGCTGCCGATTTTCGCACGATCGGTGAAACGCCGGACCACATGATCGTCACGTCCGGCTCGGGGCTGACGCTCGCGGGTCTGGCGCTCGGATTCGCCAGGTCGGGCTTGAAGACCCGGCTTGTCGGCATCAGTGCCCAGCAGCCGGCCGACCGGCTGCGGCAATGGATCGTCGAAACCGCCAACCAAGCGGCGTCCGATCTGGATTGGGATTGTCGGCTCCGGAGCACCGACTTCGACATCGTCGACAGTACGATCGGACCCGGATATGGCCTGCCGTCGGCGCAGAGCCTTGAGATGGTCCGCCTGGCTGGTCGAACCGAGGGGCTCGTCCTCGACCCGATCTATACCGGCAAGGGACTTGCGGGCCTGTGCAATGCCGTGCGGAGCGGGGTCGTCGACAAGAGCGCATCCGTGGTCTTTCTCCACTCAGGTGGGGCGCCGGGGCTGTTCATGCACGCCCCGGCCTTCGGTTCGCACGCGGCATGAACGGCGCGCTTGAACCGGGCCGAGCCGGATCGGCAGTGCTGGATCTCGGTCCAGCGCAGGCCGGCAGACGGATCGGCGCGATCCGGATTGCTCATTCGCACGACCGGTCGGCCTACGGCGCGGTAGTACTGCCGGTTGCCGTCATCGAGGGGCGTCCCGGCCCGACAGTGTTGCTAACCGGCGGCGTCCATGGCGATGAGTTCGAAGGGCCGATGATCCTCCATGACCTCGTGCGTAAGTTCGATCCGTCGACGCTGACCGGTCGCCTGATCGTGTTGCCGGTCGCAAATCCCCTTGCGGTTGCCGCGGCCCGCCGCCTGTCGCCTGCCGACGAAGGCAATCTTGCACGCTGTTTTCCGGGCGATCGGCAGGGGACGGTGACCAAGCGGATCGCTGCGGCGATAACCGACTTGCTTCTGCCGCATGCCGATGCACTCGTGGATTTCCACAGCGGTGGTGGCTCGCTGGACTATTTTCCGTGCACGCTGGGACGACTGCCAGCGGATCAGGCAGCCCGGGCCGTCGTGCTCGATTTGATGGAGGCGTTTGCCGCGCCGATCTGTGCAATCGTGACCGCGCCGGCGGCGACGGGAACGCTCGTTGCCCAAGGACTGGAAAGGGGCATTCCGGCATTTGCGACCGAACTGGGGGGAGGAGGTGGCGTGACCGCGCAGACATTGGCGATCGGGCGGTCCGGCTTGAAACGCGTCATGGCGCACCTGAACATGATCGGTGAAGTGCCTCAGGCACAGCAGATGGGGCGGCTTGTGGCCGTGGGCCCCGACCACTTCATTCGGTCGCCCGGGCGAGGCGCCTTCGAGCCTGCGGTCGGCTTGCAGGACGAGCTGGCCGATGGCGCCGCCGTCGGCCTGCTTCGCGACCTGGATCGCCTCGACCGGGAGCCTGAAACCATACGGGCCAGTGCCTCGGGAACGGTGATCTGCCGACGCGTGCCGGCTCATGCGGAGGCGGGCGACGTCCTTGTGCACCTCGGCGCGGACGTCACCCGCCAGGAGCTCATGACTCTATGAGTTCCTGCACCCGACGGGTCAGGTCGTCCATCGCCTCCTGAGGCGTCTTGATGCCCAGAACGGCGGTCTCGGTCTCCTCCTTGAGCATGTCGGCTGCGCGCGCAGCCTCGTCGAACGCCGGCAGGGGCACCCGCGCAACGGTGAGCGCCTTCTGCTCGGCCTTCGCATAGGGCAGTGACTCGAGGAGCTGTTCGTTCTCGTAGGCGGACGCCCGCACAGGGCCGTTGCCGTTCAAGGCTGCGGCAATCGTCGCTTCGGGCAACGACATCGTGCGGATAAACTCCCATGCAAGGTCCTTGTTCTGCGAGTTCTTGGGGATCGCCATGCTCCAGAACTCGGTGCGCGTCGGCGCTGCCTCGAACTCCCCCTTCAGCGTTTCCGAGATCGGCAGGAAGGTCGTCTTGACCTTGCCGGCCACCTGCGACTTCTCGGGATCGTTGTAGAGCCGATTGCGGCTGAACGAGGTCACGGTCATCGCCGCGCGGCCCGATTGCATGAGCAGGTTCATGTCCTCGGAATTCATGGTCATCATGTCGCGTGGCATCGCACCGGCTTCGAACAGGTCACGAATCGCCGTAACCGCGGTGACCATTGGTGGCTCGTTGGCGACGACGCGCATGTCGGGGGTGACGAAATCGGCGTTCCAAGCCCTTGCAAAGGCCATCAGTTCGGCGAGCGCCACGCCGGCAAGGCCGAAACCGACCACCGACGAGCCGTCGTCGCGCGTGAACGTGCATTGCTTGGCCGCCTCGAGGAATTCCTCGATGGTTTCCGGCGGGCTGACGCCGCGCTCGGCGAGGATTTCCTCATTGTAGTGGAACCCGGCGGTCGCATGTCGGATCGGTACCGCATGAAGCTGCCCGTCGAAGGTCATCGCGTCGCGCAGTCCGGGAAAGATGTCGTTGATGTCCTCGAGCGGTGCCCGCTCCATGAAAGGCTCGAGCGGCTCGAACAGCGACGCGATATCGGGCGTCACACGGCTGTTGAGCAGATAAGCGACGTCGACCGTGCTCTCGTTAAGCGAGGCCTCTCGGAAGACACGCTCGTGCAGCGGTCCGGTATTGAACGTGGCCCAGTTGACCTCGCCGCCGGCGGCCTCACGAAAGAAGCGTGTGACGTCGCCTCCGCCCGAGCCATCGGACACCGTTTGGTGCACGCGGTGCGAAAAGACGTTCACCTCTCCGTTCCGGGCGAACGAAACACCAATGAAATGCGGCAGCGTGGCCAAGGCTGCGCCACCTGCCAGTAGCTGTCTGCGATTGATCGACATGGCGGTATTCCTCCCTTGAAACTCCGGGCCGCGGCCGTCCAGCGGATCGATCCGGGCGCGGATCCATATGCGCTTCACCCCAAGCGATACGTAGAATAGGTACATTCTGAACTGAGAATCAACCCATCCAGCGCGTTGACAGCGCACATAGTTTAGTTTTACTACATATCGGACGGCATTGACCGCCCTTTCGCGACGGATTTGGGAGGATCGATCTTGGCGCTTCATCTTCTGGAAGGGCGAGTGCGCCTTGGCTGACCGGCCCTCCAGACCTGGACTCAGAAAGATCGTCCCTGCGCTGACGCTGATCGCGCCCGTACAGTTGATGGTCGGACTGATGATCTTCGTCCCCGTTATCTTCATTGCCTGGCTGAGCCTGAACGACTCGACCTTTGGACGGCAGACCGAATTCGTCGGCCTACGAAACTACGCGCAGGTGCTCGGCGACCCCTTCTTCTGGAAAGCGCTGTGGAACACCGTAATCGTCGTTCTCATCGTCGTGCATCTGGAGATGCTGCTTGGATTGGCGGTGGCACTGCTGTTCGCCAGCGGGGTGCCAATGCGGCCGGTGATGCTCGCCATCGTGCTGGCCCCCTATGCGGTCAGCGAGATCACGGCCGTCGTGATCTGGCGCTACCTGTTCGACATGGATGTCGGAATCGCCACGCAGGCCATGTCCGCGATCGGACTGCCGCCGCTCGAATGGGCAATCAACCCCATGCACGGCCTTTTCCTGATCGCACTTCTGAGCATCTGGCTGCACCTGCCCTTCACCTTCATCATCCTTTATGCGGCCCGCCTCGCCATCCCCAAGGAGCTCTACGAGGCGGCCCGGGTCGATGGCGCCGAGCCCTGGCAGAACTTCCTGCGCATCACGTTGCCACTGCTCGTGCCGGCGATCCTGATCGCAATGCTCTTTCGCTATATCTTCGCGTTCCGCCTGTTCGCCGAGGTCTGGCTACTGACAGGCGGTGGACCGGCACGCCAGACCGAGGTTCTGGCGGTGTATCTGTATCTCGAGGCATTTCGATACAACGCGTTCGGTGAGGCGGCTGCCACGGGTTGGCTGATGGTGGTGGCCTCGCTCCTGCTGGCGCTTTGGTACCTGCGAAGCCTGTACAAGCAGATGTTTGCCAGCCATGCGTAGGATCGCACATCGCATCGGCAAGGCGCTCGCAATCGCCCTCGTATTGATCTGGTCGCTGGCGCCGATCGCGATGATCGTGATGTCGTCTTTCAAGATGGATCGCGATATCTTCACGATTCCACCGAAGTTCATCTTCTCGCCGACCTTGTCGAACTATGTCGGCCTTTGGCAGCGCTGGGGCGACTTTTTCGATGCGCTGCTCAACAGCTTTATCATCACGTCGGCGGCGACTATTCTGGCCGTCGTCTCCAGCGTAATGGCCGGCTACGCCTATTCGCGCTTCCGCCATCCTCTGCTGGCTGGCAGCGCGTTCTTTCTGGTCTTCATCCGCTTGATACCGCCCATCGTGATCACGCTGCCGCTGTTCCCGGCCGTGAACACGCTGGGCCTGAACGACACGCACCTGCTGCTGATCATTCTCTATGCCACCTTCTTCGTGTCTCTGGGCACGCTGGTGATGCGCACCTTCATCGACCAGATCCCGCGCGAACTTGATGAAGCGGCGCACATCGATGGCGCCACGCGATCTCAGATCCTGCGCCGCGTGATCTTCCCGCTCTCGGCACAGGGCATGGTCGCCGTAGCGGTCTTCGTGATCGTCTTCTCCTGGAACGAATTCCTGTTCGCGTTCATCTTCACGACCACGCAGGCGAAGACGGCGCCCTTGGTGCTGGCCGAGATGTACGATTCGGTCGAAGGCGTCGAATGGGGTGTACTCTTTGCGGCCTCCACCCTTCAGCTGATCCCAGTTCTGATCTTCGTCATTGCCGCTCAGAAATATCTCGTCGCGGGCCTGACGGCTGGCGCGACGAAAGGCTGACCATGCGCCCATCATCGACCACAACAACAAGGACGACCCCATGACCCCGAGTTTGGAGCAGAGCGCGTTAAGCCGCTTCGACCCGCTCTCGCGCATCATTTTCCTGGACGATTTCGATCGCGGATTCTGCGGCTGGACCCAACTCGTGGGCAATTACGAAGACACGCTCGATACGATGCTTCCGGGCTACCAGCAGCACAGTGCACCGATGCTGTCGACGCTGCCGCACTGGGACGCGGGCTCCCATGGCGGTGTTGACGGGGACTACGCGCTGAAGATCGCCACGGGTCCGCGCCGCGGGGCGCAGAACACTGCGATCAAGCGTCTGACGTTCCGCCGGGCAGGCCCCATCCGGATGGAGGCCTACCTGACATTCAAGCCGGAGGCGACCGAACTGAAGCTGCTGGAGACCGAGATCCGGTCGATCGGGTTTCTGTTCGATCTTCAGGTTGGCGACCGGACAGGCGCCGGCAGCGAACGCGTCATGCCGCATGTGCGTTTTCTGAATGCGAGCGATGGCGTTCATGTGCAGCGCTGGCAATACAAGCCCAACGCGGTCGACTTCGTGCCGATCGGCACAGACAACAAGACGGTCTCGCACTATCATCTGTCCCCGGACGGCTGGGTCGACTGGCCCGATGGCGAACAGCGCCTGTGCTACAACGAAATCCCGACCAAGGTTAACTGGCACTATATCCGCTTCGACTTCGATCTGGCGGCGATGCGATGCACGCACTTCCAGTGCAACGACCGCATGTTCGACACGTCAGGTTTTGAGTCGTTGCGCATCCCGGCGATGAAGAACCTCTGGTGCATGCTCAATCTGGCCTTCTTTGCAGAGGCCGATACCGACAAGCGCGCCTTCCTTTACGTCGACTCGGTCTGCCTTTCGGGAGAATTCTGATGCGGATGTCCAATTGCGCCACGATGGCGCGAAACGAAACCTGGTCGGGACGCGCGGCCACCGAGCCTTACGAGGCGGGGTGGGCCAGCGAGGCCGTCATCTTCCTGCGTGCACTGGGTGAGCCGGTCGGCGGGCAGGGGCGGGCTTGGGTCGAAATTTCTCCGGACGGCATGCACTGGGTGCCGGAGGGGGCCGAGTTTCCCCTGCCGGATGCCAAGGACGGCATCGGTCATGCGCGCGTGACCAATTTCGGCTGCTGGCTGAGGCTGGTGGCCGAGCTGCCCGAGGGAGCGCAAATGACCGTCCTCGTAACAATGCACCTGAAGAGCTGACTCCGATGGCATCGAGCCAGGTCCCATCGATCCGTCGCGTGACGGCCCATCCCCTGCGTGTGGAGTTGCCGACGGCCCAGCGCACCTCGCAGGGCAGCTATCCGGCGGTCGAGCTTCTGGTCGTCGAGATCGAGACCGACGACGGCCTGGTGGGTGCCGGCGAAGGCCTGGCGCGCCGGGGTGCGATCGCCTATGCAAGCCTCGTGGAGAGCGTTCTTGCTCCGGTTCTGATCGGGCAGGACCCGTCACCGCGCCGCGCCCTGTGGCGTCGCATGCGCGACCGGCTGTCGGGGCGGCCGGGCGGACAGCTCGTCGAAGCAATCGCCGCCATCGACATGGCTCTTTGGGACCTTGCGGGCAAGCGGGCCGGGCTTCCCGTTCACCGTCTGCTCGGCGGGATGGGGCGCGAGCGGCTGCGCGCCTACGCTTCGTCGATCAACTGGCTCGATGACGCGACTGCCGAGGCGGAGGTCGCCCAAGCGCTGGCGCTCGGTTTCCGCGAGATCAAGATCAAGCTCGGCCAGCCGGTCGAGGCGGCAGCGGCACGGGCCAGGTTCATCCGGAAGCTGGCGCCGAACACGGTATTGGGAGTCGATGCGAACTGGGCCTTCGACGTCGACGACGCAATTCGGCTCGGGCACACATTGTGCGATCTCGGATATGACTTCTTCGAGGAGCCGATCCGGCCCGACGATCGTCAGGGCTACCGGCGTCTCGCCGGAGCGCTGCCGATCCGCCTGGCGGCGGGCGAAAGCGACTATGTTGCCGGCGACGCGCTGTCTTTCCTGCACGATCGTACGATCGGACTGATCCAGCCCGACGTGACGCGCTCGGGCGGTATCTCGGAGACTTGGCGGATCGCCGAACTGGCCGCCGCCCATCATGTCGCCTATGCCCCCCATGTGGGCTGGTCTGGCGCGCTGTGCGTGGCGGCGAGCCTGCAGCTTGCGGCGGCAGCCGAGAGCTTCCGGACCTTTGAATGCATGGTCTACGACAATCCGCTGCGCAACACGCTCGTGCACCCGGTCGTGGGTGAGGCGACCATGCTCGACGTCGACGGGATGCTCGAAGTCCCGGACGGTCCCGGCCTGGGCGTCACGCTCGATCCGGACGTGCTCGCCGCCCACGCGATCACCTGAACTCAATTCGAAGCAGAGGTCGACGCCATGTCATCGGTGCTCATCGAGAACGTGATCAAGAACTACGGAGCCTTCGAAGCGATCCGCGATGTCTCCTTCGAGATCGAGAGCGGTTCCTTCGTCATCCTTATCGGCCCATCCGGCTGCGGAAAATCGACCCTTCTGCGCATGATCGCAGGGCTGGAGGAGATCAGCGGCGGCACCATTTCGATCGGTGACAAGGTGGTCAACGATGTCGCGTCCAAGGACCGCGATATCGCCATGGTCTTCCAGAACTACGCCCTCTACCCGCACATGACGGTCGAGGAGAACATGGGCTTCTCGCTGTCGTTGCGTCGGATCGACAAGGCGACCATAGAAGACCGCGTGCAACATGCGGCCGAGATCCTCGGTCTTGACGCATTGCTCGAGCGCTACCCAAAGCAGCTTTCGGGCGGCCAGCGTCAGCGGGTGGCCATGGGTCGCGCGATCGTGCGCGACCCCCAGGTCTTCCTGTTCGATGAACCGCTGTCGAACCTTGACGCGAAGCTGCGCGTGCAGATGCGCACCGAGATCAAGGGTCTGCACCAACGGTTGAAGACGACAACGGTCTACGTTACCCACGACCAGATCGAGGCGATGACGATGGCCGACAAGATCGTTGTCATGCGGCAGGGCGTGATCGAACAGATGGGCGCTCCACTTGACCTCTACGACAGGCCGGCAAATCTCTTCGTCGCGCAGTTCATCGGCAGCCCGGCGATGAACATCATAGATGCCACGCTCGACGCCGATGGTGCCTACACCGCCGATGGCATCAAGTTACCGATGCCGAACGGCCACAACGATGCCCGGTCGGATGGGCGGCTGGTGAAATGGGGTGTGCGGCCCGAGCATCTGGAGATTGCCGATCATGGCCTGCCGGCCACTGTCGATCTGATCGAGCCCACCGGCGCGGAGACGCTGGTACTGGCGCGTATCGGCACGACCAAGGTCGTCGCCGCCAGCCGCCAGCGGCAGACACTCGAACCCGGCGCCGCCATCCATCTGGCTCCGCTGGGCGACCGCATTCATCTATTCGATGCCGAGAGTGGCCTCGTGATCTGAATGCGGCTATCAGCGTTGTCGGATAATGCTGCCCTTGAGCCAGAGTTGTCCGACAAGCGCGAACCGGTCTCCGTTTGCCGGACGTGGCCTGCCCTGTGCCGCGAGAAGCCGGCGCCACTCGGCAAGAGCGGCGTTGCGATTCTGCTTGATGTTTGATCGGCCGTAGAGGCGACGTTTCCGATTAAAGCACGCGCTCAGGCTTGACCCGCGGGTGGTTTTGGACCGAGCCGTGAACGGCGGCGAACTTATGCAG
>JAVJUV010000121.1:0-73786 GCA_040220415.1 Silicimonas sp. | reverse complement strand
CGAGAGATAGGTGAAGAGCGCGGTATCGCGTGCGACCCGGTCGACCATCGCGTCGATCTCGTAGAAGTGCCAGTCCTGGCCGGGCTGGGCGTAGCACGCCAGCGAGCCGACGCCGAGACCGACGATTCCGATGGTTCGGGCCGCCTTGCCGGTGTCCGAAGCCATGATCTGGCCCATCGGCGCGGCCGGGTGGTAATACGAACTTGGCTGGGGCCGGGCGGCGCTCAGCTGGGCAAGCGGTTGCGCCCCGTGGACTGTCGTTCCGTTCGAGTAGATGCGGGTCTGATCCAGGTCGAGGACCTGGTGCAGGCCGAAGAAGCTGCGGTCGTAGAACAGCCGGTCGTCGGGATCGGCCAGCCAGAGCGGCAGCATGGTGATGAAGGTCAGCGACAAGAGCCAGGACGAGAAGGGGCGGCGACATAGCGCCGAGGCCAGCGCCACGCCAAGTCCCATGAGGCCGGCGAGTTGCCAGGGCGTGGCGGCGTTGAAAAGCGCGACCGCGGTGATGGTGAGGCCGGCGAAGAGGCCGACGGCTGTGCCGCGGGCAAGCGCGCCAAACGTCAGCTTCAGGATCGGCTGGAACACGAGGACCAGCGCGATCACCAGCGTGATCGTGCCTTCCAGAAGGTCCGAGAACAGGATGGGGGCGAGGATCGAGTTGAAGAGACCTCCAAGCGCGCCGCCTGCCGACATCGTGACGTAGAAAGTGGTCAGGTGGGCTGCATCGGGGCGCAGCTCGTACAGGCGGCGGTGCGCCCAGAGTGCTACGCCGAAGAACGACACCGTCAACAGAAGCGCCTGAACCGGACCCAGATAGCTGCCTGCCGCGCCGACGAAAAGGCAAATGCCGAGAACGATGGCCAGTTGCGCGAACTGTCCAAGCCATGTGCCGCGGAAGATCGTGCGGCCGCTGAAGGTCAGCACGAAGGTCAACAGATAGAGCGCAAGCGGGATGACCCAGACCAGCGGCACCGCGCCGATATCGGT
This sequence comes from Silicimonas sp., assembly GCA_040220415.1. GTDB lineage: Bacteria > Pseudomonadota > Alphaproteobacteria > Rhodobacterales > Rhodobacteraceae > JAVJUV01. Next base: position 72,799 of record JAVJUV010000121.1, on the reverse strand, counting down.
GCTGATCTTGGATGTGACCGCCAGCATCAGCGAGGACGGCACGAAAGCGAGCACAAGCCAGTGGCCGATGCGCGCCGGATCGGGCGGCCGGGATGCCGACGCCTCGGCCGAACCGGGGAAGGCATAGGCGTGGCCTCGGGCCATCAGGCCGCAGGCGAGAAGGCCCGCACCCAGTGCGACGAACCCGCCCGAGAAACCTGTCGCGATCTGACCCGCGCCGAGAAATGGCTCGGCCAGAAGCGGGAAGGCCAGAAGCGCCAGAAGCGAGCCGAGGTTCGACGCTCCGTAGAGGAAGTAGGGGTCTTCGGCGGAGGGGCCGCCTGAACGGGCGTACCAGCTTTGGATAAGCGGCGCATTCGAGGAAAGGAGAGCGAACGGCACCCCGACACCCAGTGCGAAGAGGCCGAGGGTCTGGAAGGCGACCGCACCATCCGCATCGAGCCTCCAGTCGTCGGGCAGATCGGGCGGAAGGAAGAACAAAGCCAGCGCCCAAAGCGCGACGTGCAAGGCTGCCTGTACGCGGACCGGCAGGTACCGGGTCGAGAGGTGCGCATAGAGATAGCCCGCGATCAGCACGGTCTGGAAAAACAGCATCGCAGTTGTCCAGACCGCGGGCGAGCCGCCGATCACCGGAAGCACGATCTTGGCGAAGAGCGGCTGAACGAAGAACAAAAGGGATGCGCTGAGAAAAATGGTCAGCGTGAACACCAGAGGTGCGGCGCGGTTGGTATCCGAAGGTGCGCCAGTTATCGCAAAAGCCATAAAATACTCGTTTTTAGCCGAATATACATGCGCCAAGACCACGGAAATATGTTTCCATTAAGGCGACGATTCCGAAAATTCCCGGTGGTGTAGTTATGTAAATGCACATCAGATGTGATCTGATGCGTGTTTTGTGTGTTTTTGCTTGGCCATATATATTGGGCGAACAAGTCAGGAGGCCGAGATGAGCTGGAACCCTTCCCTGGATCCCGATTGCCCGACCGGAGATGCGGTTGATGCCATCGAAACCGTGATCATACCGCGTGCCCGTGATCTGGGCGGATTCGAAGTGCGGCGCGCCCTTCCGGCACCGCGCCGACAGATGGTCGGGCCGTTCATCTTCTTCGACCAGATGGGACCGGCCGAATTTCTGCCGACCGAGGGGTTGGACGTGCGTCCGCATCCGCATATCGGTCTGGCAACGATCTCGTACCTCTACCGCGGGCGGATGCATCACCGGGATTCGCTGGGTACCGATGCCTGGATCGAGCCTGGCGCCGTGAACTGGATGGTCGCGGGCCAGGGGATAACGCATTCGGAACGGATCGACGACGCCACGCGCAAGGAGCCGATGCCGTTCTTCGGCATACAGACCTGGGTGGCGCTGCCCAAGGATCACGAGGACCGCGCGCCCGAGTTCCAGCATGCGGCCGGGGATGACCTGCCTCTCATGGAAGGCGAGGGCAAGACCGTGCGTCTGATCCTGGGGACTGCCTGGGGCGAACGCGCGCCGGTCGAAACGGCGTCCGAGATGTTCTATGCCGATGCGGTCCTCGCGCCGGGTGCCGGGTTGCCGTTGCCGGACGATCACGAGGACCGGGGGGCCTATGTCGTGGAAGGCAGTGTCGAGATTGCCGGCGAGACCTACGAGGCGGGGCGCATGATGGTGTTCCGTCCGGGCGACCGGGTGTCGATGACGGCCGGGAACGGGGGCGCGCGGGTCATGCTTCTGGGGGGCGAGACTTTGGAAGGTTCGCGCTATATCTGGTGGAACTTCGTGGCCTCGTCGAAAGAGCGGATCGAAGAGGCGAAGGAAGCCTGGCGGCGGGGCGACTGGGAGAACAATCCCCTGTTCCGTCTGCCGCCGGGCGACGATCGGGAATTCATTCCGCTGCCGGAGAAGTGATGACTGCCATACGACATGCGCGGCCCGCCGACCTGGAGCGGGTTCGCGCCGTCCAGCTTCAAAGCTGGCGCCAGACATACGCGGGTGTTCTTCCGGCGGCATATCTGGAGGACGCGATCGAGGCCGATCTGGTCCGCACCTGGACGTTGGAGCGGCTGGAGGCCGCCCTGGTTCTGGTGGCGGAACGGGGTGGCGAGGTCGTCGGTTTCGCCGCGACCTTGCCTGATCATGAGGGCGGTCCCTACCTGGACAACCTTCACCTTCAAGCGGATGCGCGCGGTCAGGGCTTGGGCCGTGCGCTTATGGCAGGCACCGCCGCCGCCCTGCTTCAGTGGGGGCACGAGGGCCTTCACCTGACCGTGGCGATCGGCAATGACCGGGCGCGGCGGTTCTACCGAAAGCTGGGCGGGACCGAAGGGCCGCCCAGGGAGGAGAACCTGTTCGGCCATCTCGTGGCTGCGCTGCCCGTGCGTTTCGACAAGCTGGACACCCTGGCGGGCCTGCCTGACCTGAAGCCCGCCTGAAACCGACACAACCGCCCCGCCAGACGCGGGGCATCGACCGGAGATATCGAAGATGACCTTCAGACCAGTCAAATCCACCAGCATGGCGCGACCCACCATGGAGGGCGCGGGCGTGCATCTGCACCGTGTATTCGGCTTCGGCGACCCTGCCGAAAGCGACCCGTTCCTGTTGCTGGACGATTTCCGCAACGACGACCCGGCCTACTACCAGAAGGGATTCCCTTGGCATCCGCATCGGGGGATCGAGACCATCACCTATGTGCTGGAGGGTGTCGTCGAGCACAGCGACTCGCTGGGCAACAAGGGGCTTCTGGGGCCGGGCAGCGTGCAGTGGATGACCGCGGGATCGGGCATCCTTCACCAGGAAATGCCGAGGGGCAACGTCAAAGGCCAGATGCACGGGTTCCAGCTTTGGGCGAACCTGCCGTCATCGGACAAGATGACCGCGCCGCGCTACCAGGATATCCAGGGATCGGACGTCGAGGAGATCATCGACGACGACGGCACACGGGTGCGGATCATCACCGGGGCGTTCTGGGGCAAGCGGGGACCGGTCGACGGGATCGCCGCAGACCCTTTGTACCTTGACGTCTCGGTGCCGCCGAACACACGCAAGATCCTGCCGGTCGACACTTACGCCAACACGTTCGCCTATGTCTTCGCGGGGCGCGCTTCGTTCAGGGATGCCTCGCGACCCGAAGGCGTGCGGGTGGAGAAGGAGTTCCGCGGCGAGGAGTTGAACATCCGGGACATGAGCGGGAACCGGACCTTGGTGCGCTTCGACACCGGCGACGAGATCACCGTGACGACCGGGGACGAGGGCGTGCGGTTCCTGCTGGTCTCGGGCAAGCCGATCCAGGAGCCGGTCGCCTGGCACGGGCCGATCGTGATGAACACGCGGGATGAACTGATGCAGGCGATGAAGGAGTTGAACAACGGAACCTTCATCAAGCCCGCGCACTAGGTTGCGCGGGCCCGGCCGGTCGCTCTCGGGGCCGTCCGGATTGTCAGCGCTTGCGCGCGACGATGAAGCGGGACGGTGTCGACGGGGGATAAAGGCCCGTCTCGACGATCTCGAACCCGGCGTCGGTCATCATCCGGTCAAGCTGACGGATGCGAAGGTAATGGACCGAGGGTGCCTTGCCGAACAGCCGCAGGGTTTCGACGATGGGGCGATAGTACCACTTCTCACCGATGCACGGCGTTTTCGAGATGAATAACCCACCCTCGGGCAGAAGGTCGCGGACCATCGCCAGCGTCGCCGCGGTGTCGGGGACGAGGTGCAGAATGTTGAAGGCGAGCACCTTGTCGGGTCTTTGCCCATCCTGGGCCACGGTGTCGGCCTCGGTCTTGCGGAACGACAGGTTCGGCGCCGAGGCGTTCCATGCACGTTCGAGCGCGATGTCGATCATGGCGCCCGAGATGTCGGTGCCTTCGTATTCCCCGACGAAGGGCGCCAGAAGCAGCGCCGTGGACCCGGTTCCGCAGCCCAGTTCGAGCGCACGGTCGGTGTCGGACAGATAGGTCTTCACCCGGGCGATGGTGGCCTCGTAGGCGTCCATGTCGGAAATGGCGCGTCGGGCGTAGCGGGGGGCAATGCGATCCCAGAATGCGGCGTCAGTCATTATGCGTCTCCTTGACATGCGCGGTGTTTGCCACATGCGGAAATGCAGAGGAATTGCGGAAATTCGTCTTTCTGCTATACGAAAATGCATGAATTGGCAGGCGGTGAATTTCGACTGGAATCAGGTGCGGGCGTTCCTGGCGACGGTGGAGGAGGGATCTCTTTCGGGCGGTGCTCGCGCGCTGGGCCTGACGCAACCGACGCTCGGGCGGCAGGTCACGGCGCTGGAGGAACGGCTGGGAGTGACGCTGTTCGAGCGCTCGGGGCGGCAACTGATCCTGACGCCCACGGGCCAGGAACTGGCGGAACACGTGCGCGCGATGGGCGAGGCGGCGACGAAGCTGTCGCTGGCGGCGTCGGGGCAGGCGACCTCGGTCGAGGGGTCGGTCAAGATCACGGCGAGCGAGATGTATTCGGCGCGAATCCTGCCGGATTTCGTGGCGTCGCTGCGCGAGACCCATCCGGGGATCGTGATCGAGATCGTGGCGACGAACTCGCTGTCCGACCTTCGGCGGCGCGAGGCGGATATCGCGATGAGGAACACCGAGCCCACCGATCCCGATCTGATCGCCCGGCGGATCAGGGACGATAGCGGCGGTCTTTATGCGACCCCGGGCCTGATCGCCCGCGAAGGGCCGTTCGCGCGCGCCGAGGATCTTGCCGATGCGCCGTTCGTGGGGTTCGGAACCGACGGCGGGGTAATGGAAGCGTTGCAGAAGCGCGGGATACCGGTGACCGAGCGGAATTTCGTCGTCAAATCGGAGAACCATCTTGTCCACTGGGAGCTGTGCAAGGCGGGAATCGGGATCGGTCTGAATGCCTGGGCGGCAGGGGACCGGGACAGCGACGTGGTCCGGCTGCTGGCGGATATCCTGGATTTCAGTTTCCCGGTCTGGCTGGTGGCGCCGAGAGAGTTGCGCACCAGCCGGCGGGTGCGGATCGTCTATGATGCGCTTGCCGATTTTCTGAGCAAGGAGCGGGCGAGGGACGACCTCAATTCCGCTTGACGCCCCCGTCCGCGCCGCCTAGAACGCGCGTCACCATTGATTGCGCGGTTGTAGCTCAGTTGGTTAGAGTACCGGCCTGTCACGCCGGGGGTCGCGGGTTCGAGCCCCGTCAACCGCGCCAATTCTTCCCTTGAACTTTTTGCCGTCTCCTGTCCCGAATGTTCGGGGAGGTAGGCTTATGCCCGAGATCGATCTGGAAGGCGTCGACATCGCGTACGATGTGTCGGGCGAGGGACCGCCGGTGCTGTTGCTGCACGGCTTTCCGCAGACCCGTGCCTTGTGGGGCGAGGTGGTGCCGCTGCTTGCCGGGCGGTTCACGGTGGTGACGGCGGACCTGCGCGGCTATGGCGCGTCGTCGAAGCCCGAGGCGCTGCCCGATCTGACGAATTACAGCTTCCGGGCGATGGCGGAGGATCAGCGCAGGCTGATGGCCGCGCTCGGGTTTTCGTCTTTCCGGCTGGTCGGTCATGACCGGGGCGCGCGCGTGGCGCACCGGCTGGCGCTGGATGCGCCCGAGGCGGTCGAGCGGCTGGTGCTGATGGATATCGTGCCGACGCATTACCTGTTGTCCAACTGGTCGCTTCCGATCGCGCGGGCCTATCCGCACTGGACCTTCCTTGGGCTGCCCGCGCCTGTTCCCGAGCGGATGATCGGTGCCGATCCGGACTTCTTCTACGAGGCGACGCTTCTGGGTCTGGGAAGTGCTGTGCTGAGCGATTTCAAGGCGTTGGACGCCTATCGCGCGGCGTGGCGCGACCCGGCGATGATCGCGGCATCGACCAATGATTACCGCGCCGCGCTGGAGGTGGATTTCGCCCATGACACGGCGGACCTGGACAGGCGGGTCGATTGCCCGACGCTGGTGCTCTGGGGGCGGGAGGGTGTGATGGGGCGGCTGTACGACGTGCCGGCGATCTGGTCGGAGCGACTGAGCGACATGGAAGCGTGCGAGATGCCGGGGGGACATTTCTTCGTCGATCAGTATCCGGGTGAGACGGGTGAGGTTTTGCTGGAGTATCTTCTGCAAGGTTAGAGAGGGACGATGCGCTGGCTGGACAAGATACCCTGGACACTCGTCCTTCTGGCCTGCGCCACGCTGGGGCTGGCGCCTTTCACGCCCGAGCCGCATGTCTGGGAAAAGCTGAAGATGCTGGTGGCGGGCGAGTTGTCGCGCGGGATCGACTGGTTCGACCTTGCGATGCACGGTGCGCCCTTCGTGCTGCTGGCGCTGAAGGCGTTGCGGGAGTCCCAGAAGGTCCGGAAGGGTTAATCATGCGTGCGCAGAGCGGGCGTTGCGCGCAATGGGTACAATCGTGAACGCCCTTGTTTGCAGGGTTTCGGCGCAATTTAGCAACGTCGGTATCACGTCGGTATTCTGTCGGTATTTCGTCGGTGGATGGGTCGGATTCGCGCTGAATCCGCTCCCTTGCCCCTGCGTACGGTAATGAAGGTTAACACGGACCGCCCCGGTCAGATCCACCAGGTGCGGGGGTTGGAAATGGCTTCGCGCCGGGCGACTTTCTGCAGGCCGATCACGCAGCGCACGATCACCCAGACCGCGACCGCGAAGGGCAGCAGCAGCCCGATGATCATCACCGCCAGCACCAGCGCGACCAGCAGATAGAGCAGGCCGATCCAGAACGTGCGGATGAGATAGGTGTAGTGCGTTTCGATCCAGTCCTCGGACTGGCCCCGATTGACGTAGGCGAAGACGACGCCGACGATACCCGAGATCCCGAGGACGAAGCTGACGAGATAGAGCAGGTAGATGAGTTTGACGTTGCTGACGCCGGGGCTGATCCAGGCGTTCAGATTGTCGGGCGAGCCTTGATCCTGGTTGTCCATGTCCGGTCTCCCTGAAGCGTGGCGTTGGCGGAAGAATAGAACCTATGGGCACCTCGCGAAAGTGGAAGGTTGGGGTGCCGACGCAGGGCGGAGCCAGGCGGGCGGTTCCCTGGCTTCGGGACCGACCGTCGGGACGGTGGACAGGCGGAACATCGTGTGGCGGTTCAGCCAGACGACGAGGGCCGCCGCGGCGATGGCGGCAGCCCTATCTATCGGACCTCGGGCCAGGGCGGGGCGCCCTTGCCCGCGCTGAAGAGCGGCGTGACGTGGCCCCGGACGTCGCCGAAGGTTGGCGCGGTTCGTGTCAGTCCCGCACCGCGTCCAGCACCCGCGCCCAGCTGCGGATGCCCTTGTGGAAGCTTCGGACGTCATATTTCTCGTTCGGCGAGTGCAACTGGTCGTCATCGAGGCCGAAGCCGATCAGCATCGAATCGAGCCCGAGGATCGTCTTGAAATAGCCCGCGATCGGAATCGAGCCGCCTGAGCCGATGAAGGCGGCGTCGTTCGGCCATTCGTCGGAGAGCGCGCGGCGGGCCTGCTCGAAGGCCGGGTTGTCGGTGGGCATGACCGATGCGGGGCCGGCGCCGTGGTCGTGGAACTCGACCGAGCAATCGGCCGGCAGCATGTCGCGGACCATCTTGCGGAAGCTCTCGCGGATCGTCAGCGGGTCCTGTGTGCCGACGAGGCGGAAGCTGATCTTGGCGGATGCCTTCGACGGGAGAACGGTCTTGAAGCCGTCGCCGGTGTAGCCCGAGGTCATGCCGTTCACTTCGCAGGTGGGGCGGGACCAGATCATTTCGAGCGCGGTACGGTCCTTCTCGCCGGCCGGGACCGAAAGGCCGACCGAGCCGAGGAAGGCGTCGGCGTCGAAGCCGAGTGCGTCCCACTGGGCGCGGATGTCGTCGGGCAGCTCGGGCACGCCGTCGTAGAAGCCGGGCACGGTGACGCGGCCCTGATCGTCGTGCAGCGCGGCGATGATGCGGGCCAGCACCCGGGCGGGATTTATCGCGGCGCCGCCGAACATGCCCGAGTGCAGATCCTTGTCGGGGCCGGTGATGACGAGTTCCTCGCCCAGAAGACCGCGCAGCATCGTGGTGATGGCGGGCGTGTCGGGATCGAAAAGGCCGGTGTCACAGATCAGCGCGATGTCGGCCCGGCTTAGTTCGTCCCGGTTTTCCTCCAGGAACGGGACAAGCGAGGGCGAGCCCGATTCCTCTTCGCCCTCGAAGAAGAAGGTGATCTTGCAGGGCCACTCGCCGGTGACGGCTTTCCAGGCGCGGCAGGCCTCGACGAAGGTCATCAGCTGGCCCTTGTCGTCGGATGTGCCGCGGCCGCGCAGGACCTTGCCGTTCGGCGTCTCCTCGATGGCGGGATCGAAGGGGTCGCGGTGCCAGAGGTTCAGGGGATCGACGGGCTGGACGTCGTAGTGGCCGTAGAAGAGAAGGTGGGGCGATCCCTCGCCCACGTGACCCACGACCATCGGGTGGCCGGGTGTGGCGCGGGCCCGGGCTTCGACGCCGAGGGCGGCCAGGTCTGCGACCAGCCAGTCGGCGGCGTTGCGGCAGTCGTCCTTGTAGGCCGGGTCGGTGGAGATGGACGGGATGCGCAGGAGCGTGATCAGCCGGTCGATGGATGTGTCGAGATCGTCGTCGATACGTGCGAGAATGGCGTCGAGGGACATGGATGCTCCGTTTGATGTTTGGTGAGACGTTATCAGGACAGGGGCGGGCGTCCAGAGCGACTGGTCGAACCGGGGCAGGCGGGCTAGATTTGTCCGTATCGGCAGGGAGGGTGCGATGCGCTGGTTGACGATACTTCTGGTACTTTGTGCGGCATTGCCCGCGGCGGCGCAGGCCGTGGATACGAAACAGGCGCGCAAGGACCTGTTTTCGCTTCGGGGATACTCGCTGGTCGTTTCCGACAGGTTGTCGAAAAAGGATGCCGCAACGGTGAAGGGCGTGGTGCCGCTGATGGCCGAACAGTTGCGGCAGCCGGTGCGCTATTACGCGGCGATCGCCTGGTCGCCGGGAGACGGTCTGGTGCACGATTCGCTTCAGGCGGCGATGAATTTCCATACGGTCGAGGCGGCGAGCCGGGCGGCCGTGACTGCCTGCGGCAAGCTGAAGTCGTCGGGCGCGCCGTCCTGCGAGGTGGCCGCCATCATCGTGCCCAAGGGATTCAAGCCGAGGGGGCTGACACTGTCGCTGGACGCGACCGCGGCGTTCGACAAGGCGTTTCGGCGCGCGCCGGCGCCGAAGTCTTTCGCGATATCGAGCGGGACGGGCGGCTGGGGCATCGGGGCGAGCGACCAGGCCGCGGTCCGGGCCTGCGCCGAGAATTCGGGGGCGAACGATTGTTCGGTCGTGATCCGTGAATGATGCGCGAAATGTCCCGGGCGCGGCATTTTGTTCTCTGTTTACCGATATTAGGGTAGCCTAGATAAGTTTGGAATTGTTCCAAGGAGAAGCCCGTGGATTATTCCCGCACGCTGGATGACGCCCTGCAGCGCCTTCATGACGAAGGGCGTTACCGGACGTTCATCGATATCGAGCGCAAGAAGGGCCAGTTCCCGCACGCCGTGTGGACGCGTCCCGACGGGACCGTGCGTCCGGTGACGGTGTGGTGCGGTAACGACTATCTGGGCATGGGCCAGCACCCGGCGGTGCTGGAGGCCATGCACGAGGCGCTTGACGCGACCGGCGCGGGGTCGGGGGGCACGCGGAACATCAGCGGCACGACCGTTTATCACAAGGCGCTTGAGGCCGAACTGGCCGATCTGCACGGCAAGGAAGCGGCGCTGCTGTTCACGTCGGCCTATATCGCCAACGATGCGACGCTGTCGACGCTGCCGAAGCTGTTTCCGGGGCTGATCATCTATTCCGACGCGCTGAACCACGCGAGCATGATCGAGGGCCTTCGGCGCAACGGCGGGGCCAAGCGCATCTTCCGGCACAACGACATCGCACATCTGCGCGCGCTGCTGGAGGCCGACGATCCTGCGGCACCGAAGCTGATCGCCTTCGAATCGGTCTATTCGATGGACGGCGATTTCGGCCCGATTGCCGAAATATGCGACTTGGCCGAGGAATTCGGCGCGCTGACCTACCTGGACGAGGTTCACGCGGTCGGCATGTACGGGCCCCGTGGCGGCGGCGTGGCCGAGCGCGACGGTCTGATGGACCGCATCGACATCATCAACGGAACGCTGGGGAAGGCCTTTGGGGTGCATGGCGGATATATCGCGGCAAGCGCGAAAATGTGCGATGCCATAAGGTCTTACGCGCCGGGGTTCATCTTCACCACTTCGCTGCCGCCGGTGGTGGCTGCCGGGGCGACCGCGTCGATCCGGGTATTGAAGCGGGATCAGTCGATCCGCGAGCGCCATCAGACGCAGGCGTCGATCCTGAAGCTGCGGCTGAAGGGGCTGGGCCTGCCGATCATCGACCACGGCTCGCACATCGTGCCGGTGATCGTGGGCGACCCGGTACATACGAAGAAAATCAGCGACATGCTGCTGGAACATTATGGAATCTACGTGCAGCCGATCAATTTCCCCACCGTGCCGCGTGGTACCGAGCGGCTGCGATTCACGCCCTCGCCGGTGCATGGACCAAGGGAAATCGACGCACTTGTGCAGGCGATGGACAAGCTTTGGTCGCATTGTGCGCTCAATCGCGCCGAACTTTCAGCGTAGATCATCCACAAGTGACCAGCGTATAAGTATGTGTTAATTGTTAATGCATTATGTCCGGGACCGATTCTGCTGTTGGTCCCGTGCCGGGGACAGCGGTGAGTGACACATGGGGCAGGACACATGATTGGGCGTCCTGAGACGCTGACGGAAGACGAAGATCGTCGCAGCCCCAAGGGATTCGACGATTTCGATCTTTTGCTTGGCGACATCATGCGCGGCGAGCGCGCCACCATGGGCAAGTCGCTGCTGGACGTTCAGCGCGAGCTGAAGATCAAGGCGACCTATATCGCCGCCATCGAAAACACCGATCCATCCGCCTTCGACACGCCCGGCTTCATCGCCGGATATGTGCGGTCCTATGCCCGTTACCTGGGCCTGGACCCGGAATGGGCGTTCAAGACCTTCTGCGACGAGGGCAATTTCGCCGTCGCTCATGGCATGTCGGCCGACGCTTCTGTCCGGCGCGTCTCGCAGCCGTCGAAGCAGGCGCAAAGGACGCCCGGCGCCAAGGTGCCCGGCGCGTCTTCGAAACCGGCGCATCTTCGCGATCCCTTCACCGAGCCGTCCGTCAGCTATCTGCCGAAGGGCGAGCGCGCTTTCTCGGGCTTCGAGCCCCGGGCGCTTGGCTCCATCGCCGTGCTTCTCGCGCTGCTGGCGGGTATCGGTTACGGTGGCTGGTCGGTGTTGCAGGAAGTTCAGAAGGTGCGCCTGACGCCCGTGGACCAGACGCCCGAGGTTCTGGCCGAGCTTGACCCGCTGGCGCCGACCGCGGCGACGGAGGAGGGCGGAACCGGTGTGACCGAGACCGCCGAGGTGGTGGCGCCCGCCACCGACCGGTTCGACCGGCTTTATCGCCCCGAGGCGCTGGACGTGCCGGTCCTGGTGGCCCGGGACGGCCCGATCTCGGCGATCGATCCCGACACCATCGGCGCGCTGGCGCCCGAGCGGGACGAACGTTTCATCGCGTCGCGCGCGCCGCGTCCAGACAACATGCCGTTCGCGATTCCCGTACCGGATGGAACCATCGGCCAAGGCGACGCCACGGTCGCGCGGCTGGATACCGACGACCTGCTGCCGCCGGTTCAGGTGGTGGGCGCGGCGGCGCCCAGCGTCTCGCTGCTGGCGGTGCGCCCGTCGTGGGTTCGGGTGCGCGCTTCAGACGGGACCATCGTTTTCGAGAAGATACTGGATGCGGGAGAAACCTTCGAGGTTCCGCTGACCGAAGAGCCGGCGACACTGCGTGCAGGCAATGCCAGTTCGCTTTATTTCGCGGTCAACGGGCAGACCTACGGTCCGGCGGGCAAGGGCCCCGAGGTCGTGAAGGGCGTGGTGCTGGAGCCTGACGCGCTGATGGGAAGCTACAAGGTCGCCGACGTGGAGCGCGACACGGATCTCAAGCGTTTCATCGCCGTGGCCCAAGCCGACAGCGGTCAATAGGACACGCGCGATTGTCAGCCGGGGCGGGCTGGCCTATCTAGAAATGAAAGAATGCGAAGGTCGGTTCCGATGTCGATGAATCACGTGCGCCCCTGGCGGAATATCTATCGCCGCAAATCCCGGCAGATTCACGTCGGCCCCGTGCCGGTGGGGGGCGATGCGCCGATCACGGTGCAGACGATGACCAACACCGATACGTCGGATGTGAGGGCGACGGTCGATCAGGTGCAGCGCGCGGCGGAAGCGGGCGCCGATATCGTGCGGATCTCGACCCCTGACGAGGCCTCGACCAGGGCGCTGCGCGAGATCGTGCGCGAAAGCCCGGTTCCGATCGTCGCGGATATCCATTTCCACTACAAGCGGGCGATCGAGGCGGCCGAGGCAGGGGCGGCCTGCCTCCGGATCAATCCCGGCAACATCGGGTCCGAAGCTCGGGTGCGCGAGGTCATCAAGGCGGCGAAGGATCACGGCTGTTCGATCCGCATCGGCGTGAATGCCGGATCGCTGGAGAAGGACCTGCTGGAGAAATACGGCGAGCCCTGCCCGGAGGCGATGGTGGAATCGGGTCTGGATCATATCAAGATCCTGGAAGACAACGATTTCCACGAGTTCAAGATTTCCTGCAAGGCGTCGGACGTGTTCCTGGCCGCCGCCGCCTATCAGGCGCTGGCGGATGCGACCGACGCGCCGATCCATCTTGGCATCACCGAGGCGGGCGGGCTGACGACGGGGACGATCAAGAGCGCGATCGGCCTGGGCAATCTTCTGTGGATGGGGATCGGGGACACGATCCGGGTAAGCCTGAGTGCCGATCCGGTGGAAGAGGTGAAGGTCGGCTATGAGATCCTGAAGTCGCTGGGGCTGCGGCACCGGGGGGTGAACATCATCTCTTGCCCGTCCTGCGCGCGCCAGGGCTTCGACGTGATCAAGACGGTCGAGGAACTGGAGCGGCGGCTTGAGCACATCAAGACGCCGATGAGCCTGAGCATCATCGGCTGCGTGGTGAACGGGCCGGGCGAGGCGCTGATGACGGATGTGGGCTTCACCGGCGGCGGCGCGGGCTCGGGCATGGTTTACCTGGCGGGCAAGCAGAGCCACAAGATGTCGAACGATCAGATGATCGAGCACATCGTGGAAGAGGTCGAGAAGAAAGCCGCGGAACTCGACGCGGCGGAAGCTGCCACGCAGGCGGCCGAGTAGGCGGTCAGATCGACAGGGCGAGCACGCGGCTGATCTCGGTCAGGGACTTCCCGGACTGATCCATCCATGTGTTGAAGGCGGTCTGAACGGCGTCGAGCGCCTTTTTCGACGTGGGCGGCTTGTCGATCACCCTTTCGGCCACCAGACGCGCCACCACGTCGCGCGACAGGATGAAGCCGTCGCGCCCGATGAACCGCAAGGCGTATTGGCCCGTCGTGCCGCCGAGCCGGCTGGCATCCGATTTCAAGAGCGCAAGGAGGCCGATGAAGTCGCGGGACGGCCAGCCGCCGATGACCTGTCCGGCGCCGCCCTGCGCCCTAAGCCCCTGGAGGAACAGTGCGTTTTCCTGAACTGACCGTATCTTGACCGGATTGCGAACGATGCGGCGGTCCTGTGTCAGTTCCTCGAACCAGTCCTCGGGCATGAAGGCAGAGGCGTCCACGTCGAAGCCCCGGAACGCCTGTTCGAAGCCGTCCCACTTGGCCTCGATGACTTTCCAGTTGAAGCCGGCCTGGAAGACCGACCTGGTGAAGAGAGACAGCCAGCGGTCCTCGGGCACGCTTGCAAGTTCGGACGCCGGTTTAGGGCCGTTGCCGATCTTTTCGGACAGCATGTCGCCGTGGCGGTTCCGCGCGATTTCCAGGATGTCGTCGAAAGTCCGCATCGCGGCGGCCTTCAGCCCTGCTCCTCGCGGACCAGGCGAACGATCTCGCGCATCTGTTCGAGTTCGGCGTAGCCGCGGATGAAGGCATCTCCCACGATGAATGTGGGTGTGCCCTGAATTTGCAGGATGCTGCCAAGCTCGCGGTTCTTCTGGATGATCTCGGACACGTCGTCGTCGTTCATCTTGGCCAGCACCGCCTCGTGGTCCAGCTCGAGACCGCGCGAGGCGCGGGCCAGCGCGGCTTCGTTGATGTCGCCGTTCCAGACCATGAGATTGTCGTGCAGCTCCTTGTAGACCTCGTCGCCGGCAAGAATCTTGGCCGCGATGGCATAGCGCGAGGCCAGTACCGAGGCTTCGCCCAGGATCGGGAATTCCTTGACGACGAAGCGGATATTGCCGTCGGAGGCGAGAAGTTCCTCGACCTCGGGGAAAGCGCGTTTGCAGAAGCCGCAGCGGTAATCGAGGAATTCGACCAGCGTCACGTCGCCGTCGGGGTTGCCGCCGACGAAGCTGTAGCCGTCGTTGAAGATGGCGTCGTTGTGGGTCGACAGCAGGAGTTGCTCCTGGTCGGCGGCCTGGCGCGCGCGGCGTTCCTCGAGCACCTGGATCGCTTCCATCAGAACCTCGGGGTTCTCAAGCAGGTAGTCGCGAATCTCGGAGCGGAAGATCGTGCGTTCGTTGTCCGTCATCTGGTCGATGTCGAAGGCCGACGCGGCGGGGGCCAGGAAGGCGATCATCGCCAGGGAAGCAAGTATGGAACGCAGCATGTGTCTCTCCGGAGCGCAAGTGGCGGCAAAGATGGCAGAGTATCGGGGGGAAGCCCATACCCTCACCAAGAATTGTAGTGCGCGATGCCATTGACGCCACATCGGCGGGTTGGCAGGGAGGGCAGGATCAATGAGAGGGTTTTCCATGCGCCTGTCCCGCCGCTCCGAGGTCGATCCGTTCATTGTCATGGACGTGATGGAAGCCGCCGCCCAGGCCGAGGCGGAGGGGCGGCATATCATCCACATGGAGGTGGGACAGCCCGGCACGCCTGCGCCGGAATGCGCGCGGGCGGCGCAGGCGCGCGAGATGGAGGCGGGATCGCTGGGCTATACAGTCGCGCTGGGGCTGCCGGAGTTGCGACGCCGGATCGCCGCGCTTTACGGCGAACGCCACGGGATCGACCTGTCGCCCGAGCGGGTGGTGATCACGTCCGGATCGTCGGGGGGCTTCATCCTGGGGTTCACCGCCTTGTTCGACGCGGGCGACCGGGTGGCGCTGGGGGCACCGGGCTATCCGTCCTACCGGCAGATCCTGTCGGCGCTTGACCTGCAGCCTGTCGATATCGAGACGCGGGCCGAGGACCGGTATCAGCCGGTGCCGGAGACCCTGCCCAGGGACATCCAGGGGCTGATCGTGGCATCGCCTGCAAACCCTTCGGGAACGATGCTGGACCGCCCGGCGCTGGAGGCGCTGATCGGGGCGGCGGCGGAGCGGGGGGCGTCCTTCGTTTCGGACGAGATCTATCACGGGCTGGACTATGGATTCCGGCCGGTCAGCGCGCTGGAAATCACGGATGATGCCTACGTGATCAATTCATTCTCGAAGTATTATTCGATGACCGGGTGGCGGGTGGGCTGGATGGTGGTGCCCGAGGATCATGTGCGCGCGATCGAGCGTCTGGCCCAGAACCTGTTCATCTGCCCGCCGCACGCGAGCCAGATCGCGGCGCTGGCGGCGATGGACTGCACCGAGGAACTCGAGGCGAATGTCGCTGTCTATGCGAAGAACCGCGCGTTGATGCTGGCGGGGCTGGCCGAGGCCGGCTTCGACCGGATCGCGCCACCGGACGGGGCCTTCTACATCTATGCCGATGTCTCGGACTTTACCGACGACAGCCGGGCCTTTGCCGCCGAGATCCTGGCCGAGGCGGGCGTTGCGGTGACGCCGGGGCTGGATTTCGACAAGGGACGGGGACACGGAACGCTTCGCTTCTCGTATGCGCGGTCCACCGGGGACATCGCCGAGGGGCTGGAGCGGCTGAAGCGGTTCATGGGCGCAAAAGGCTTTGGCCAGAGCGGCGAATAGCGGTTTCTTGCGCCGCCGTTTCAGGTTAGAGTTCGGAAAACACTAGAACAACCGAGGCAATGGGCAGAATTATCCGGATATTGCGAGCCGTCGCGTTTGCGACACTTGCGTCGTTGCCTTTGAGTGCCGAAGCGGACTCCGGTGCGCTGGCACAAATTGGACCGGAGGGCGCGAGCGTCTCGGACAACGGCGGCGCGGTGATCCTTACGGTACCGCTGTCGCGGGCAGTCCCCTGGCGGGTCGGCGTCAGCGACGGGCCACCCAGGGTTGTCGTCGGCTTTGGCGACGTTGACTGGACCGAGCCGCCCGCCATCGCATCGCAGAGCATCTCGGAGGCGCGGACGGCCACCTCGGGGCCGGGATGGACCGAGTTGTCGCTTTTGCTGCGCGAACCGCTGGCGGTGGCCTCGGCCGAGATGGCGACAACGGAAGACGGTCAGGCCTTGCTGGAAGTGCGGATGCTGCCGACGACGGCCGAGGAATTCCGGAAGACGGCGGACCCTGCGACCGCCGCCGAGGAACTGGCCCCCGTCGATGTGGCGCCCGGCCGGATGGTTGTCGCCATCGATCCCGGTCATGGCGGCGTGGACCCCGGTGCGATGGCCGGCGATCTTGTGGAGGCCGACCTGGTGCTGTCGGCGGCGCGCCGGCTGAAAGAGGCGTTGCTGCGGACCGGGCGATTCGACGTGGTGCTGACCCGGGAAGAGGATGTATTCGTCTCACTTGAATCGCGGCTGACGCTGGCGCGCGCCGCGGGGGCGGACGTATTCCTGTCGCTGCACGCTGATGCGCTGGAGGCGACGGACGGCTCGGCCAGCGGCATGACTGTCTATCGGCTGCCCGAGAATGCCGAGGAAGCCGCTGACGAACAACTGGCCGCCCGGCACGCGCCGAACGACCTTCTGAAGGGGGTCGACCTGACCGGGACGGGCGACGACGTGGCGCTGGCGCTTCTCGATATGGCGCGGCGCGAAACCGCGCCCCGCACCAGGATATTGCAGGGGATGCTGGTCGAGGCGTTTCGAACCGGGGGGTTGCAGGTGAATTCGCGCCCCGAGCGGGCTGCGGCGTTTTCGGTTCTGAAGTCTGCGGAAATTCCCTCGGTGCTGATCGAACTGGGCTTTCTGTCTTCCGAAAAGGACCGCAAGCGGCTGACTGCCGAGGACTGGCAGGAAGAGGCGGCCATGGCCGTGGCCGAGGCTTTGCTGCGGTGGCAGGACGAGGACCGGCTGAGGCGGGAAGCGATGGGCCAGTGACGGCGGTTTCGGCGGCCGAAACCGGCCTATACGACGCTGCGGATCTTTTGACCCTGACGCAGCCAATGCCTATATTGGTGGCCTGAGTTCGAAAGGTTTCGATGTGACCCGTTTCATTCTGTCGGTCTTCGGGGCGATCTTCAGCGTTCTTACGCTTGGACTGGTGATGGCGGCGCTGACGATCGGCGCGGTCTTCTGGGTGTATGGTCAGGATCTGCCGGATCACGAGACGCTGGTAAACTATCAGCCCGCGACGATCAGCCGTATCTACTCGCCCGCGGGCAGGATCATCGATGAATTCGCCGAGGAGCGTCGCCTTTACGCCCCGGCCGACGAGATCCCGGACCTTGTGAAACAGGCGTTCATCTCGGCCGAGGACAAGAACTTCTATCAGCACCAGGGCTTCGATGTGCGCGGTATCGCCGCGGCGGGATTCGAGGCCATTCAGACCCGCGGCGCCTCGGTACGGGGCGCGTCCACGATACCGCAGCAGGTGGCGAAGATCAGTTTCCTGGGCGGCGAGCGGACGATCGACCGGAAGCTGAAGGAGATCATCCTTGCGACGCGGATGGTGGGGTCGCTGGACCGCGACAAGATCCTGGAAATCTATCTGAACGAGATATTCCTCGGCCAGAACGCCTATGGCGTGGCGGCCGCCGCGCAGGTCTATTTCAACAAGTCTCTGGCCGAACTCGAACCGCAGGAGGCGGCCTATCTTGCGGCGCTGCCGAAAGCGCCTTCAACCTATCACCCCGTTCATCAGGAAGAGCGCGCCGTCACGCGACGGAACTTCGTGCTGAAGGAAATGTGGCAGAACGGTTATCTGACGGACCAGCAATACGAAGCAGCCCGCGTCGCGCCGCTGCTGACGGTGCAGGCGGGCGACTACGAGGCGTTCCGCGAGCAGTTGCCGCCGCGGGACTTTTTCACCGACGAGATCCGCCGCCAGCTTAGCCGCGACTTCGGCGAAGAAGGGTTCAAGAGCGCCGGACTGACGGTGCGCGCGACCATCGACCCCGAGATGCAGGAGGTCGCGGCGGCGGCGTTGCAGGAGGCGCTGGAGGAGTACGACCGCGCGCAGGGCGAGTGGCACGGCGTGAAGGTCTCGCTGGAGCCCGAAGCTCTGACCGGCGAAGAGGACGGGGTCGCGCGCTGGCGCCTGGCGCTTGAGGGCGCCGAGGCGGTGCGCGATGTCGAGGACTGGTTCCCGGCGGTGGTGCTGTCGATCGAGGGCGACCGGGCGCGGATCGGCGTCGAGGGCTGGCTTGACGGAGATGACGGGCACTGGATCGTGCCCGGCGACCTGAACTGGGTTCGTGGCGCGCGCGTGCCTTCGGACATCCTCAAGGTCGGTGACGTGGTCCACGTTCGCCACGAGGGCGGGGACGTATCGGACCCGGTGTTTTCGCTGCGGCAGGTGCCGAAGGTGCAGGGCGCCTTCATGGCGATGGACGTTCACAACGGCCGCGTCCTGGCGATGCAGGGCGGGTTCAGCTATCAGGATTCGGTTTTCAACCGCGCGACCCAGGCCGAGCGGCAACCCGGATCGTCGTTCAAGCCCTTCGTCTACGCCGCGGCGCTGGATTCGGGCTTCACGCCGGCCACGATCATCATCGATGCCCCGATCGAGGTCGACGTGGGCGGCGGCCGCGTCTGGCGGCCCAAGAACGCTTCGAACCAGTTCTACGGCCCGACGCCGCTGAGGACCGGGATCGAGCGGTCGCGAAACCTGATGACGGTGCGTCTGGCCGAAGAGGTGGGTATGACCACCGTTGCCAGCTACGCGCAGCGCTTCGGGGTCTATGACCGGATGGAGCCTTTCCTGGCGAATGCGCTGGGAAGCCAGGAGACGACGCTTTACCGGATGGTTTCGGCCTATTCGATGTTCGCCAATGGCGGCCGGCGGGTCGAGCCGACGCTTGTGGACCGGGTTCAGGACCGCTGGGGGACGACCGTTTACCGTCATGACCAGCGCATCTGCGAAGAATGCACGGAGCGCGACCTGGCGCGTGGCGATCTGCCCGATATCCGCTCGACCCAGAGCCAGGTGATGAACCCGATCACCGCCTATCAGCTGACGTCGATGATGCGGGGCGTCGTCGAGCGCGGCACCGCGGCGGGCCGGGTCAACCTGGGCGTGCCGACCGCGGGCAAGACCGGCACGACGAACGACGCGCGCGATGTCTGGTTCGTGGGCTTCACCTCGAACATCGCGGCGGGCTGCTATATCGGCTATGACCTGCCCGAGCCGCTGGGCCGGGGCGCTTCGGGTGGCGGACTGTGCGCGCCGGTGTTCCAGAAGTTCATGGAGAAGGCCGTGGCGAAGTACGGCTCGGGCCGATTCGCGATCCCGCCGGGGGGCAGGTTCATCAAGATCGACCGGTTTACCGGCGCGCGCCTTCCGGACGAGGCCACCGGCGAGTACGTCGTGGCGGAGTATTTCCGCGAGGGTGAGCAGCCGGTCTTCGGCATCGCTTTCGATGGTGGCTTTGCCATGGGAGCGAACCTGCCGCTGTTCACGGATGCGGAACTGGGCCGATCTCAGCAGACGGTGACAAACCCGGACGGCCAGACCGTGACGGTTCCGCAGCAGGCGACCGTGGGCGAGATCAGTGCCGGCGGATTGTACTAGGGGCGGGCCAGTCCGCCTTGCCGGTCCGGGTATTCGCGGAGGATGCGCGGGCAGAAAGAAATCCCGAAATCTTGCGGAAAATGACGTAGTGCTGCCCAATCTCTTTGAGATAACGGCAGGGTTGTGAACGTTAACCAGTATGGTGAGTACCAGTATGACCGACGGTCAATCGCGTCCCTGCGCGAATATATCGGGGATATCCAGTTCATTCCTGCGGCACCGGTTTCGTCCGCGCGGCGCCGCGATCGAAACCGGTGAGGCCGCATGTCATGGCGATGCGGTCGAAGGCCGGGCGGTCTTTCGGACGACGCGTCTGAAGCGCCCGCCGTTCCATCGCGTGCAGTCGTCCGCCGTCGCCTGATCCTTCATCGAGACGCGGCTTCGGCTGCCCTGCGGTTCGTGCGGATTATTCCTCGGCCTGCGCTTCGGCGCGCTTCATGCCCGAGACGCCCATCGCCAGCGTGGCGGCCATCAGGCCGTCGAGATCGCCATCCAGTACGCCCTGGGTGTCCGAGGTCTCGTAGCCGGTGCGAAGGTCTTTCACCATCTGGTAGGGTTGCAGCACGTAGGAGCGGATCTGGTTGCCCCAGCCTGCCTCTCCCTTGTTCTCGTGCGCCTCGTTGATCGCGGCGTTCCGGCGGTCGAGTTCCATCTGGTAGAGACGCGACTTCAGCGCCTTCATGGCGATGTCGCGGTTCTGGTGCTGCGACTTCTCGGAAGATGTCACGACGATCCCGGTGGGCATGTGGGTGATGCGCACGGCCGAGTCGGTGGTGTTGACGTGCTGGCCGCCAGCGCCCGACGAGCGGTAGGTGTCGATGCGGATGTCGTTCGGGGCGACCTCGATCTCGATGTTGTCGTCGACCACGGGGTAGACCCAGACCGAACAGAAGGATGTGTGGCGGCGCGCGGCGCTGTCGTAGGGCGAGATCCGCACGAGGCGATGCACGCCCGATTCCGACTTGAGCCAGCCATAGGCGTTGGGGCCGGAGATCTTGTAGGCCGCCGACTTGATGCCCGCTTCTTCGCCGGGGCTTTCGGACTGGAGTTCGACCTTGTAGCCGTGCTTCTCGGCCCATCGGACGTACATTCGCGCCAGCATCGCCGCCCAGTCGCAGGATTCCGTACCGCCCGCGCCCGAGTTGATTTCGAGGAAGGTGTCGTTGCCGTCGGCTTCGCCATCCAGAAGCGCCTCGATCTCGGCCTGGGCCGAACGCTCCTTCAAGGTCTTCAGCGCCGCCTCGGCTTCCTTGACGACGTCTGCGTCGTCCTCCATTTCGCCGAGCTCGATCAGCTCGACGTTGTCCGACAGCTCCTGCTTCATGGTCGATAGACGCTCTATCGCGTCGACCAGCATCTGCCGGTCGCGCATGAGTTTCTGCGCCTTCTCGGGATCGTCCCAAAGCTTGGGATCCTCGACCATCGCGTTGAATTCTTCCAGCCGGTGCCCGGCGGTTTCCCAATCCATCCGCTGGGCAAGAAGATCGAGCGACTTTTCGATGGCGGCGACCGTGTTTTCGGTCTCGGCGCGCATGGGGGGCCTCCGGCTGGCTGGGTAATCGTCGGATGCTGATAGCAACCGCGCGGAAAGGCTTCAAGCGAAGTGAGATCCTGATATGGATCAAGGTATGGGACGAGGAGCCGGGAAAAGCTGAATCATGATGGACGACAATCCCCTTCCGCTGCCGCCGTCGCCGCCGCCGGACATCGCGCGGGTGACGCCGGCGGAGTTGTGGGTGGCGCTGAAGGCAGGCGTGTCGGATTTCCAGACCGCGCCGCTTTTCGGGCTGACCTTCAGTTCGTTCTACGTTGTGGCGGGCGTGGCGCTATGGTGGATCGGCGCGGGGACGTTTCTGTGGACGCTGGCCTTTGCGCTTGGTTTCCCGCTGGTGGCACCCTTCGCGGCGGTGGGCCTTTACGAGGTGAGCCGCCGGATCGAGGCGGACGAGCCGCTGGAATGGGGTGCGGTGCTGGGTGTGGTCTGGTCGCAGCGCCAGCGGCAATTGCCCTGGGTGGGCGCGGTGCTGGCGCTGATCTTCCTGTTCTGGAGCTTTTTCGCCCATATGACGTTCGCGCTGTTCTTCGGGGTCAGCACCCTGACCAACGTCAGCACGTCATGGGACATATACATGACGCCGAACGGCATGATCATGCTGGCGGTTCAGGGCGTCGTGGGGGCGGCGGTGGCCTTCCTGACCTTCGGATTGACGGCGGTGTCGCTGCCGCTTCTGGTCGACAAGGAGTTCGACTTCGTCACCGCCATGCTGATCAGCCTGGACACGGTGGCGCGCAACAAGGCGGTGATGGGGCTTTGGGCGGTGATCGTGGCCGTCAGCCTGTTCGTGGCCATGCTGCCGGCTTTCCTTGGCCTGTTCATAGCGCTGCCGGTTCTGGGGCACGCGACCTGGCACATCTACAGGCGGGCGCTCTATCACCCGGGCTGACGCCGGTTTCGGGCGGTGCCACAGAGGTGCAGAGAGGACTCAGTCCGTTTCCGATTGAAGCCCCACGGTTCGTCGCTGTTGCGCGCGGCGCCGGTTTCGATGTGTGCTATGGTCAGGGCAATGACACCTGACTTTTTTGAAGCAGCAAAGCGAGACAGAGAGATGGGATTTCAGGAAGCAGTCAAGAAGTGCTTTTCGGAGTATATCACCTTCACCGGACGCGCGGCCCGGTCCGAGCTGTGGTGGTTCGTCCTGTTCATATTACTGGGCAACCTCGTCTTCAGCTTCCTTGACCGGATGCTGTTCGGCAGCGGGATGGACGGGCAGCAGGTATCGATCCTGGGCGCGCTTTTCTCGCTTGTGGTGTTTCTGCCGTCGATCGCCGTGGGCGTCCGCCGGCTGCACGACCTGGACAAGTCGGGCTGGTGGTACCTGTTGATCCTGATCCCGCTACTGGGCGCGCTGATCCTTATCTTCTTCTTCGTTCAGAAGGGCACGACGGGACCGAACCGGTTCGGAGAGGATCCGCTGGCCGGTGCGGGTGGCGTTTAGGCGTCGTCGTCGCAAAAAATCAAACGGCCCGCGCGGGTGGGCGCGGGCCGTTGATGCGGACACCGGGGCGTCCGTTCGGCAATGAGCCGTTACTGTCCTGACGAGGACTGAGACGTCGGCGACGCGGCAGGCTTGGGCGCCGGGGCCTTGTTGCCCGAGTTCAGCGGGTCTTCCTGGCGTTGAACCGAGCCTTCGAAGTGGGCGCCGGATTCGATCGCGATCGTCTTGTGGATGATGTCGCCCTCGACACGAGCGGTAGAAGTCAGGCGGACCTTGAGGCCACGCACCTTGCCGACGACACGGCCGTTCACCACGACGTCATCCGCAATGCACTCGCCCTTCACGGTCGCGCCTTCGCCGACTGTCAGGAGATGGGCGCGGATGTCGCCCTCGACAGTGCCCTCGATGTTGATGTCACCGGTGGTCTTGATATTGCCGGTGATCGTCAGGTCAGCCGAAAGGACCGATGCCGGCGGTTTGGCCTTGGGGGCGCTCGACGACGAAAAATCGGAAGTAGGTTTCGGTTGATTCATCTCTGGGGCCTTGTCCTTTTCTGCCTCAGTGCCTTGTTTCGGGCCGGGCTCGTTGATTTTGCTTTTAGAAAACATCTCTTGCTGCCTTGATGTATTTCAACGGGTTTACGGGGTTTCCGCCGACGCGCACTTCGTAGTGGAGGTGAGTGCCGGTCGACCGTCCGGTATTCCCCATATCACCGATGCGCTCGCCGCGCGAGACCCTTTGCCCGACCTCGACCCGGATTTTCGAGAGATGTGCGTATCTTGTTTCGAATCCGAAGTCGTGGCGTATCTTGATCAGGTTGCCATAACCGCTCTGGCGGCCGGCATGAACGACGACACCGTCGGCGGTTGCGTGGATCGGCGTTCCGGTCGCGCCGGCCCAGTCATGGCCTTCGTGCATCCGTCCCCAGCGCGGGCCGAAACCGGAGGTGGAGCGGTAATATCCGGTGACCGGAAAGCCGAAAGGAAGCTTCTGGGCGGCGATGCGGTAGAGGTTCAACTCGTCGAGGCGGCCGAGGACGCCGTTGGCGCGTTCGGTCATCGGGTCGACCTCGGCGTCTCCGCTGGTGGAGAACGTGATCGGGGTCAGGGGACCGCCCTGACCGGAATAGCTGCGCCGGACCTGTTCCAGGATCGAGTCCGTCGGCAGGCCCACGGTCGAGAACATCTCGTCCAGCGGTACCAGCGAGGAGGCGACGGCGTCCTCGATCTGGGTGAAGATACGTTCGTTCCGCTCGGCTTCGAGGCGTGCGTCCATCGCGATGCGGTCAAGCGCCAGTTCGGCTTCGGACACGGTTTCCTGCATGGCGTCGCGTTGCCCGGCGAGGTTTCCGAGGGTGGCCGTCATGACGCCAAGCGTCGCTTCCAGATCGGAAAGCCGCAGCGTGTCAGGCTCTTCCGCTTCGCTTTCGACCAGTTTGGCGCGCAGCACGTCGGCCAGTTCGCGCGCCTGGTCGCGTTCCTTCATGGCGTTGCGCAGCGTCGATGCGATGACCTCGATCCCGGTTTCGAGTTCCTTGCGGCGGTCTTCGGAGGCCAGAAGCCGCGACTGCATCGCCGAGACTTCGGTGAGTGCGACGGTGAACCGACCCTGGGCCTGCGATGCTTCCTGGGCGCGGGCATCGCGCTCGGCGGCAAGCTGGTTGAGGCGCTGCTCGTAGACCGCCTGGTCGCGGAGCGCCTGCTGCTTGAGGTCGCCGGCGCCGAGCGAGTGCATGAGAAGGATGGCCGAGGAGATGATCGTCCAGCCGAGGAGCAGGGCGCTGCCGGTGACGCCGACGAACTGGGTCAGCGGTGAAAGGCGGATGAACCTGGTTTCGGTGTCGGAGCGAAGGAAAAGGCGTTGTTCCGGGAACGCACGCTCAAGCGCGGCGTGAACCTTGATCGCAAAACGTCTGTGCACAGGCCTGTCCCTAACCCGTTGAAAACCCCCAGCACCCAGGGTCGTGGACCTTCCGGGCTGCGAAAGTGTTAACGGCTGTGGAAAAGTGAGGCAACCTCGCTGGCCTTGTTCGGGCCCGGGAGGGCCTAAACGGCGGGATTTCGGCGAGATTTCGCCGACCCTCAGCCAGTTTCCGACAACGGCCAGTAGAAATCCGGCGGCAGACCGGCCTCGGCCCGCTTCTCTTCGTTGAAGGGCGGTTTCAGCGCGCCGTGAAAGTACTTGCGCACGAGGGCGTGAAAAACCGGCTTCGGATCGAGGTTGTCGCGTCCGCAAAGGAAGTGGAACCATTTCGACCCGTAGGCGACGTGGCCGACCTCTTCGGCATAGATCGTCTCGAGCGCGTCGACAGCCCGCTGGTCGCCGGCTTTCCGGAAGACCGCGATCATGCCCGGGGTCACGTCGAGGCCGCGCGCTTCGAGCACCATCGGCACGACGGCGAGCCGGCTCATGAGATCATCCGCTGTGTCCTCGGCGGCGCGCCACATCCCGGCGTGGGCCGGAAGGGCGCCGTAGTGGCTGCCATGCGCTTCAAGACAATCCGACATCAGGTTGAAATGGCTCGATTCCTCGTCGGCAGCCTTGACCCAGTCGTCGAAGAAACCCGGCGGCATCGGCACGTGGCCGAAACGCGCGATGATGTCCCAGTGCAGATCGACGGCGTTGAGTTCGATGTGCGCGACGGCGTGCAGCAGCGCGATCCGGCCCTGGGGCGTGCCGGGCTTGCGCCTGGGTACCTCGCGGGGATCGAGGAGCTGCGGTTCGGCCGGGCGCGCCGGGCGCAGCGGCGGTTCGGCGGTGCCGATGTCGAGCGCGCCACCGGCGTCGCGGGCGGCGAACCATCGGGCGGCGTGGGCGCGGCTGAGCGCCGTCTTGGCGCGTCCGTCGGCGGTGGTCAGAACCTCGACGGCCATGTCGGTCAGGGTGCGGATCACACGGGGGCACCTTTCTTGCTTGGGCGCGGCCGGAGTGACAGCACGCGGGATGGTCGCCGCCGACAGGCGGCGGACCCTATCCTTTCACAGCTTCCAGCACCGCGTCCACATGCCCCGGCACCTTCACCTTGCGCCATTCCTTCAAGACGGTGCCGTCGCCGCCGATCAGGAATGTCGAGCGTTCTATCCCCATGTATTTCTTGCCATACATGCTTTTCTCGACCCAGGTGCCATAGCGCTCGCAAATGTCGCCTTCGGCGTCCGAGGCGAGGATCACGTCGAGGTCGTATTTCGCGACGAACTTGTCATGCTTCTGCGCGGTGTCCTTCGAGATGCCGACGACCACGGCGCCGGCGGCCTCGAATTCGGCCTTGCGCTCGGTGAAGCCCTGGGCTTCCTTCGTGCAGCCCGAGGTGTCATCCTTGGGATAGAAGTAGAGCACGACCTTCCGGGGACGGAGCCCGGAAAGCGTTATCTCGCCTCCGCCGTCTCGGGGCAGCGTGAAATCCGGTGCGGTCTGGCCTTCGAGGCTCATGTCGGTCCCTTTTCTTTTTCAGTATGTGGCACAATTGACAGTTGGGTTTTAGGTCACATGCGGCAAGAATAAAGACCGGGGCCGATCAGAAGAAAGTATGAAAGAGATCGCCGAGCAGGAAATCACCGAAGAGAAGGCGGAAGCCGATAGCCCGCTTCCGCGGCGGCGTCGGCATGGCCGTGTCGGACTGGGCATGGTCGGATCGCTTTTCTTCGCCTCGCTGATCCTTGGCTTTCTGTTCCTGTCGCTTTCCGGCCAGTCGGTTCCGGTGCCCGATGCCCTGCGCGCCCGGATCGAGGCCGGGATGAACAACCGGTTCGGCAATGAAGAGGTGCGGCTGGGTGGCGTGAACATCGCGGTCGGGCGCGACGGCATTCCCCGGGTCATGTTGACCGATGTGGCGATCGGCAATCCCGCCGACGGGATGGTGGCGGTTCTGAACCGGCTTCAGGCGCAATTGTCGCCGGGGCGGCTGCTTCAGGGCGAGGTCGCCGCTTCGGAACTTGACCTCGACGGGGCTCAGATCACGTTGCGGCGGACCGCGACGGGGGCATTCGCCTTTGCGACGGGGCAGAGCGGCGAAGGTGTCGCGCGCAGCGTGCCGGAGCTGCTGAACCTTGTCGACGCGGCCTTCGGGACACCGGCGCTGTCGTCGCTGACGACAGTGGAGGCGGACGGCATCGTCCTCAGCCTGGAGGATGCGCGCAGCGGGCGTATCTGGCAGGCCACGAATGCCAGCCTGATCCTGCGCCGGGCCAACGATGCCACCACGATGACGCTGGTCTCGGATGTCTTCAACGGGACAGATGACGTGGCCCAGGTCCAGCTTTCGGTCGCGCGGAACCCGACCACTTCGGGCGTGACGCTTGGCGCGACCGTCACGCGGATGCCGGCGCCGGACATTGCGCTGCAATCGCCCGTCCTGGCCTGGCTTGGCGTACTGGACGCGCCGATCTCGGGGTCGGTCCGGGCCGAAATCGGCGCGGACGGGCGGGTGTCGTCCTTTGCCGGTACGCTGGACATCGCCGAGGGCGCGCTGCAACCGCTGCCCGCGGTGTCGCCGGTCGCGTTCTCTTCCGCGCGGGCCTATTTCACGTTCGATCCGGCCCGCCAGCGGATCGACTTTTCCGAGATCGCGGTCGTCTCGAAACGCGGACGTCTGAGCGCGGCGGGGCATACCTATCTCTCGGAACTGTCGGGGCCCTGGCCGAACGCCTTTCTGGGCCAGTTCACGATCGGGTTGCTGGAGTATGACGGCGAGGGCATTTTCGAGGGGCCTGTCGCCTTGTCGGACATGCGCGCGGATCTTCGGCTGCGGCTTGATCCCTTCACCGTCGAGATCGGCCAGTTGGCCCTCGAGCAGGAAGAGGCGCAGATCCGTGCGACGGCGCGGATCTCGGCCGAGACCGATGGCTGGCATGTCTCGGTGGACGCGCAGAGCCCGGTCATCACGTCTGGGAACGTTCTGTCGCACTGGCCGATGCTCGTGTCGCCGGTGACGCGGGGTTGGCTGTCGAAGAATCTGGAGACGGGCGTCTTGCGGAACGTCTCGGCCGGGCTGCGGTACGATACTGGCAGCAAGCCGGACGCCATACTCAGTTTCGAGTTCGACGAGGGCAGGGTGAGCATTCTGGACCGGATGCCGCCGCTGACGGGCGTGTCGGGCCGGGCGTCGCTGGTCGACCGGCGGTTTTCGCTGTTCCTGGAAGTAGGCGAGGTAGACGCGGGCCGCACCGGTATCCTGAACGCGGCCGGATCCGTTTTCACGGTTCCGGATACGCGCCCGAAGCCAGCCATCGGCGAGATCGACCTGCGGATCGCGGGGCCGCTGGAGGCGGCGTTGACCGTGCTGAACAACCCGCCGCTGCGGATCATGGACCGGGCTGGCCGGACGCCCGCCATCGCCAGTGCCGAGGCGGAGGCGGAGGCGCGGATCGTTCTGCCGCTGGAGGATGACATCCCAGCGGAAGAGATCGATTACTCGGTGTCGGCGGTGTTGCGAAATGTCGAATCGGACAAGATCGCGGCCGGCCGGATACTGACCTCGGAACGGCTGACACTGTCGGCGACAACCGAGCAGATCCGGCTTGACGGTCCCCTGAGGCTGGACGGCGTGCCGGTGACGGCAAGCTGGCGTCAACCGTTGGGCGAAACCGCCTCTGACGGCAGCCTGGTCGAGGGCACCATCGCCCTGTCGGACGAAGCCCTGAAGGCACTGGATATTCCCTTGCCCGATGGGATGGTCGCGGGCCGCGGCACGGGTGATTTCCGGCTTGCGCTGCCGCAAGGCGGTGCGCCGCGGCTGGAGTTGTCATCGGACCTTTCGGGCCTTGCACTCGAGGTCGCCGGGCTTGGGTGGCGCAAGGCCGGCACCGCACCCGGCGCGTTCGAGCTGACGGCCGAACTGGGCGCTGTTCCCTCGGTCGAGAGGCTGTCGCTGTCGGCGCCGGGTTTGGCGCTGGACGGGCGCGTTTCGCTGGCGGAAACCGGCGGCTTCGCGGGCGCGGTATTCGAGCGCGTGCGGGTCGGCGACTGGCTGGACGGCAGCGCCGAGATCGTGCCGCGCGGTGCGGGGCGCGCGCCGTCGATCAGGATCACCGAGGGACGGATGGACCTGCGCCAGCTGCCGAGCGGAGGCAGCGCCCCCGGCGACGGCGCCGAGATCGACGTGGCGCTGAGCGAACTGGTGGTGTCCGACCAGATCAGCATGGCACCGCTTGTCGGGCGGTTCCAGCGCGGGCGCGCCGGGTTGTCGGGCACCTTCGAAGCGCGGGTGAACAGCGGCACAGCCGTCAGGGGCACGCTGGCGCCGGCGAATGCGGGCACCGCGGTCCGGGTCCGGTCGAATGACGCGGGCGGGGTCATCCGTGACGCCGGCCTGACGCCGAACGGTCGGGACGGGACGCTGGATCTGGTGCTGACACCGGTCGTGGGCGCTGCGGCCGGCACCTATGACGGCCAGTTCCTGATCGAAGGCATCCGGATCCGGAACGCGCCGCTTCTGGGCGATCTACTGGATGCGATCAGCGTCGTGGGACTGATCGACCAGCTTTCCGGTCCCGGTATCCTTTTCAACTCGATGGACGGACGTTTTCGCCTGACGCGAGACCGGCTGACGCTGATCGAGGCCGCCGGCGTCGGAGGCTCGCTGGGCATTTCGGCGGATGGGATCTACGATTTCGTCTCGAAGCAGCTGGACTTCAGGGGCGTGATATCGCCGGTCTATTTCGTGAACGGCATCGGCGCGGCGGTGTCGCGCCGGGGCGAAGGGCTGTTCGGGTTCAATTACAGCATGACGGGGACACCGGAGAATCCCCAGGTAGGCGTCAACCCGTTGTCGATCCTCGCACCGGGGGCGCTGCGGCAGATCTTCCGGCGTCCGCGATCAGGAGGGTGAGCCCCTTGCGACCGAGCCCCATGAGACTGAGCGATTTCGATTTCGATCTGCCGGAAGCGCTGATCGCCACCCGGCCCGCGCGGCCAAGATCGTCGTCCCGTCTGCTGGTGGCGACGCCGGACAGGATCACCGACGCGCATTCGATCGATCTGCCCGCGTTCCTGCGGCCCGGCGACCGGCTGGTGCTGAACGACACGCGGGTGATCCCGGCTCGCCTGTCGGGGACGCGTCACCGCGAGGGGGCCGAAGGCACGACGGCGGCGCGGATCGAGGCGACGTTGCTGGAACCTCGGGCCGACGGCACGTGGTCGGCGCTTCTGAAGCCTCTGAAGAAGGTGCGGGACGGCGAGACGGTCGTGTTCTCGGACGACCTGTCGGCGGTCGTCGAAGGGCGGGGCGAGGGGGTCGCGCACCTGCGTTTCAACCTTGCGGGCGACGATTTCGACACGGCCTTGGCCGAGGCCGGCGCGATGCCCCTGCCGCCCTATATCGAGGCGAAGCGGAAGTCGGACGCGCAGGACAAGGAAGACTACCAGACGATCTGGGCACGCGAACAGGGCGCGGTGGCGGCGCCGACGGCGTCGCTGCATTTCGACGAGGCGCTGATCGCGGCGTTGGAGACGGCGGGGATCGCGCGCACATTCGTGACTTTGCACGTCGGTGCGGGGACGTTCCTGCCGGTGAAGACGGACGACATAAGTCAGCACAGGATGCACTCGGAACGCGGCCGGATTTCTGCCGGGGCGGCGGCGGAGATCAATGCCACCAGGGCGGCAGGCGGGCGGATCATCCCGGTGGGCACCACGGCGATGCGTCTGATCGAGACGGCGGCGGCCGGCGACGGAACTCTGTCGGCCTGGGAGGGCGCGACGGATATCTTCATCACGCCGGGCTACCGGTTCCGGATCGCGGACGGGCTGATGACCAACTTCCACCTGCCGAAATCGACGCTGATGATGCTGGTTTCCGCCTTCATGGGAACCGAGCGAATTCGGGAAATCTATGCGCACGCGGTTTCCGGCCGATACAGATTCTTTTCCTATGGCGATGCTTCGCTTCTTCTGCCACACGGCTGAAAACCGACAGAATCGGTCGCGTCAAGGCGCGTAGAGGCAGGTTCGCCCTTATAGGGCGGGAACAAAGGCAAGTGGACCGGGACCAATGTGGCAGGTCTTGAAAAGCGCATGGGCTCTCCTTCTGGGGATGCTGCTTCTGATGATCGGCAACGGTCTTCAGGGTTCGCTGATGGGTATCCGCGGCGCCATCGAGGAGTTTTCGACCGCCGAATTGTCGGTCATCACCTCGGCCTATTTCGTCGGTTTCCTGTTCGGATCGAGGGTGACACCGGAACTGATCCGGTGCGTCGGGCACATCCGGGTTTTCGCGGCTCTGGGGTCGTTCATCTCGGCGGTTCTGGTCCTGTATCCGACGATCACCGAACCCTGGGCGTGGATACTGCTGCGCGTGATATTCGGGTTTTCCTTTTCGGGTGTCTACGTCACCGCCGAAAGCTGGCTGAACAACGCGTCCACCAACCAGACGCGCGGCAAGGCGCTGTCGCTTTACATGATCGTGCAGATGTCCGGGATCGTGGCCAGCCAGGCGTTGCTGAACGTGGCGGACCCTGCCGGTTATGTGCTTTTCGTGATCCCCTCGGTGCTGGTCTCGCTGTCCTTCGCGCCGATCCTTCTGTCGGTGACGCCGACGCCCGCCTTCGAGACGGCCAAGGCGATGAGCCTGGTCGACCTGTTCCGGGTATCACCCACCGGAATCGTGGGGATGTTCATTATGGGCATGGTCTTTGCCGCGCAGTTCGGCATGGCTTCGGTCTATGGCACCGAGGCGGGGTTGAGCGTTGCCGAGATCTCCATCTTCGTCTCGGCGATCTTCACCGGCGGCATGGTGTTGCAGTTTCCGTTCGGCTGGTTCTCGGACCGGATGGACCGGCGGGTTCTTATCCTGCTGGCGGCCGTCGTCGCCGGCGTTGCATCGGTTCTGGGTTTCGCGTTCGGCGGCTCATTCGAGATGCTGCTGGTGGCAGGGTTCCTGATCGGCGGGATGTCGAACCCGCTTTATGCGCTGCTGCTTGCCTACACGAACGACTACCTGGGCACCGACGACATGGCGGCGGCCTCGGGCGGGCTGATCTTCGTCAACGGGATGGGGGCGATCCTGGGGCCGATCCTGACCGGTTGGGCCATGTCCGTCGCCGGACCTGCAGGCTTCTGGGCCTACCTGGCGGTAACCTTCGCGGTGCTGTCGGTCTATGTGCTGTACCGGATGACGCAGCGGCCCTCGGCCTACAACGAGGAAGAGGACTACGACGCGGTGAGTTATGCGCCCGTTCTGCCCACGGCGACGCCGGTGGTGCTGGAAGCGGCCCAGGAATTCTATGCTGAAAATGCCGACACTGACGAAGAAGTGTCTGTCGAGCGAGGAGTTTGACTTGATCGAACATGAAGATTTTGTAACGATTCGCTTTGCCCGGGGTGGACGAAGCGTTTGTGAAGGATTGGGTGCGATGGCGAACCCTGACGACATTCTGGCCTTTTGGCTGGACGAGATCGGCCCGAAGGGCTGGTACTCGGCGGGCGAGGAACTGGATCAGCTTATCCGGGACCGGTTCGAGGACACCTACAAGCAGGCATGTGACGGGGCGTTGTCGCTTTGGCTGACATATCCCTCGGGCACGCTGGCCTACATCATCCTGATGGACCAGTTCCCGCGCAACATGTACCGCGACACGCCGAAGTCCTTCGCGACGGACCGGATGGCCAGAGCGGCGGCGAAGGCGGCGATCTCGAAGGGTTGGGACCAGAAGATCGACGAACCGGCGCGGCAGTTCTTCTACATGCCGCTGGTGCATTCCGAATGCCTGCCCGACCAGGACCGCGCCGTGCGCCTGATCAAGACGCGTATGCCGGCGACGGGCGCGGGCAACCTTCTGCACGCCAAGGCGCACCGCGAAGTCATTCGCCGGTTCGGCCGGTTCCCGAACCGCAATGCCGCCATCGGGCGCGAGACGCCTCCGGCGGAAGCGGCCTTCCTGGAGCAGGGCGGTTACGGCGCGATGGTGGAAGAGGTCAGGTCGCGGGAAGCTGCCTGACATTTCCGGGAGCGGGAATGAAGTGGTCAATGTCGCCGCAGTAGGCGGCGGCCAGGCCGGACCGGCGTGCTTCGGCGCATGTCATCATGCCGTTGCGGTCAGATCGCGCCAGCGTCACGCAAGACCTGCGTGAAGGGCTCGAGGTCGTCTTCGTAGCGTTTCCAGCGTTCCTTCGAGCCGGTACCGATCCGTGATCGCACTTGCCCCACCGACAGGGTTCTGACCCGGTCGCCCAGTTTCTCGGGCCGGAGGCAGGCATCTTCCCACGGCAGACCCAGCCTGGCGATCAGATCCCGGATGCAGGGTTCGGGATCGCTGACAAGGTTTTCGTAAGTTACGGAAACGAAGCGGTCGCCCAGAATGTCCTTCCAGTGCTTCATCAGGCGGACGCAGCCCAGGTAGTAATGCGCGATATGCGCAAGATCGGTGGAATAGGGATGGCCATCGACCTTCATGGCATTGGAGTAGATCGAGAGCGCGATGGACCTGGGGTCGCGGACCGTGTCGACGAAGATGGCGCGCGGAAAGGCCGCCGCCAGGGCGCCGACGCGCCAGAAGTTGTTCAGGTACTTGTCGGCCACGCGCAGGCCGCCGGGGGCTGCGTTGCGAAGCCGCTCGGCGCCTTCTCGGGCGGCGTCGGATATGCGGGTTCTGTCGGCGGGGATCTCGATCGGGAAAAGCGGAGAGACCAGCGAGTCCTCTCCGATCCCGACGACGCGCGAATGCGAGGCGATGATCCGCTCGACCAGGGTCGAGCCGGAGCGCGGCATGCCGATCACGAAGATCGGGGCGGTGGTCGCGACGCCTGCGGACTTCAGGCTGCCGATCTGGTCCGCGGACCAGGTTGCGATCAGCTCTCCGATGATCCGGTCGTTTTCGGCGGGCTCGAAGCGTTCGTCGGTCGAGGCGGCATGGAAGGCGTTTGCCTTGTACAGAAGGCCGAAGACATCGTCGTCGGCGCCCATGTCCATCCTGGCCTTGGCCAGGGCGTAATGCGCGGCACCCTTGTCGTCATGGAAGTCTTCCTGCCGGACAAGGTTTTCGAGTTGTCCCAGAACCGGGTCGTCGGCTGTCCATTTCCGAATGGCGCCGTAGGCCATGTAGGCATGGCTGTTTTGCGGGTCGCGGCGGATCGCCTCTACCTGCGCCTCGCGCGCCTCGTCGATGTGGCCGAGTTCGGCCAGAAGCGTGCCGTAGCGGTGAACCATCAGGGGTGAGGCGTCGAGATTCTGCCGGGCGTAGGCCAGGGCCTCGTCGATGCGGTTCGACGAGGCGAGGCATTTCAGAAGCTGCCACTTCACGTCGGCGCCGCTGTCGGGCAGGGCGTCCAGCCTTTCCAGAAGTGTCGCGGCCTCGTCGAAGCGCGACAGCTTCATGAGCGCGGAACTTGCGATGCCGAGCGCCTCGGGGTCGTTCCGGTCGCGGTCCAGAACGGTAGACGCTTCTTTCACGGCGTCCTCGAGAAGCCCTGCCCTCAGCAGCGCGTTGGCGAGATTAGTGCGCGTCTCGGCGGATTTCGGGTTATCCGCCACCGCCTGTCGAAGGATGCGCACCGCGTCGCCCGCCTTGCCCTGCATCGTGAGGGCGAGACCGAGATTGCCGGCGGCCCCGGAGAAGCCGGGCGAGCGTTCGAGCGTGTCGCGGAAGTGGGTTTCCGCGATGGCCGGATTGCCCCGGTAAAGCGCGATCACGCCCAGCGCGTTGCAGAGAAACGCGCTTTGCGGATGGCGCTTGAGAAGCTCGGCTGCGGTCGCCTCGGCGTCGTCGGCACGACCGGACTGGATCATCTCCTGGATGCGGCGGCAGTCTTCTTCGCTGGCGCCGCCGAGCGACGGGCTGGTGTCGGGGATGCCTGTGCGGGCAAGGTCCAGCAGCTTTTTTCTGTCCGGCCCTTTCAGGGGGGCTTTCTTCAGGACGTTCCGGGCGCGGCCCTTCTGACCGGCGCGGATCAGGGCCATGACGAATTCCTGCCAGGGCGCGGGATGGCCGCCGGCGGTTTCCGCGGCTGCCTTGAAGCGGGCGAGCGCGTTCTCGGTGTCGCCAAGCTGGACAAGGGCGCGGGCAAGAACCGTGTGAGCACGGGAATAGCCGGGGGCGGTTCTGACGACCGGCTCGACCAGGCCTTTTGCCGCCCGGGGATCGCCGCCCGCCAGCAGGCGTTCCGCCTGCATCGTTGCCGTCTGCAACTGCTCTGGTACGCGCACCATATCGCCTCACCCGGTCTTTTGGATTTTCATAATGGCTTTTGGGGCAAGATGGAACCGAGGGATGCCGGCATTCGCGGCCCAATCGGACAGCATAGCGGCTATTCCGCAGCGTCAACGCCTTGCTGGTGACTTCGGCTCTGCGTTGTGGCAGATAGTTTAACGTCTAACAAATTTCTGGCGGGAGGATTCCATGGTCGCAAAGACCTTCGACGTTATCGTGATCGGTGCCGGTCCCGGCGGGTATGTCGCCGCGATCCGGGCAAGCCAGCTGGGTCTGAAGACCGTCATCGTCGAGCGCGAGCACATGGGCGGCATCTGCCTGAACTGGGGCTGTATCCCGACGAAGGCGATGCTGCGGTCGTCCGAGGTGTTCCACCTGATGCACCGGGCCAAGGAGTTCGGGCTGAAGGCCGAGGGGATCGGGTATGACCTCGATGCCGTGGTCAAGCGGTCGCGGGGTGTGGCGAAGCAGCTGAACTCGGGCGTCGGCCACCTGATGAAGAAGAACAAGGTCGAGGTCGTCATGGGCGAGGCGACGCTTTCGGCGAAGGGCAAGGTCAGCGTCAAGACCGAGAAGGGCACCGAGGAACTGACGGCCAAGAACATCATCCTGGCCACCGGTGCGCGGGCGCGAGAGTTGCCGGGGCTGGAGGCCGACGGCGAGCGGGTCTGGACCTACAAGCACGCGCTTCAGCCGCCGCACATGCCGAAGAAGCTGCTGGTGATCGGCTCGGGCGCGATCGGGATCGAGTTCGCCAGTTTCTACAATACGCTGGGGGCCGATACGACCGTGGTCGAGGTGATGGACCGGATCCTGCCGGTGGAGGATGCCGAGATCAGCGCCTTCGCGAAGAAGGCGTTCGAGAAGCAGGGCATGAAGATCATGCAGAAGGCGGTGGTGAAGTCGCTGGACCGCGCCAAGGACAAGGTGACCGCGCATATCGAGGTCGGCGGCAAGGTCGAAAAGCACGAATTCGATTCGGTGATCTCGGCTGTCGGCATCGTCGGCAATGTCGAGGGGCTGGGCCTGGAGAAACTGGGCGTCAAGGTCGATCGGACCCACGTGGTGACGGATGAATACTGCCGGACCGGCGTCGAAGGGCTTTATGCCATCGGCGATATCGCCGGTGCGCCCTGGCTGGCCCACAAGGCGTCGCACGAGGGCGTCATGGTTGCCGAGTTGATCGCGGGCAAGAACAAGGTGCATCCGGTCAAGCCGACCAGCATCGCGGGGTGCACCTATTGCCATCCGCAGGTCGCCAGCGTCGGATATACCGAGGCCAAGGCGAAGGAGTTGGGCTTCGACGTCAAGGTCGGGCGCTTCCCCTTCATCGGCAACGGCAAGGCTATCGCCCTGGGCGAACCCGAAGGTCTGGTCAAGACGGTGTTCGATGCCAAGACGGGCGAGTTGCTGGGCGCTCACATGATCGGGGCGGAAGTGACCGAACTGATCCAGGGCTATGTCATCGGCCGCCAGTTGGAGACGACGGAAGAAGACCTGATGGAATCGGTCTTTCCGCACCCGACGCTGAGCGAGATGATGCACGAGAGTGTGCTGGACGCGTATGACCGGGTGATCCACATCTGATCCCGATTTCTCGGACGCGGGCTGCTGTCCCAAATGGCCGCGTCCCTGACGGGGTCTTCGGGTCATGCTTGACACTTCGGCGGTGGTGATGCCCCTTCACGGAACGCATCCAGGGAGTTTCCATGACCCGGTTCAATACCGAATTGAAAACGCGTCTCGTCCGATACTGCGCGATCGACAGCCAGTCGGATATGGACAGCCCGAGCGCCCCGTCGACCGAATGCCAGCATGACATGCTGGACCTTCTGGTCGAGGAGTTGACCGCTATCGGCGCTGCCGAGGTGACGAAGACCGACTATGGCACCGTGATCGCGACGATTCCCGGAACAGTGGACGGGCCCGTCATCGGGTTTCTGGCGCATGTCGATACTGCGCCGCAGTTCAACGCCAGGGGCGTCAAGCCAAGGGTGCTGGAGGGATACAACGGCGGGGCGATCACGTTTCCCGACAATCCGGAGCTGGTTCTTTCGCCCGAGGAGTTTCCCTATCTGGCGGGGAAAGTCGGACACGATATCGTCACGGCATCCGGGCTGACCCTGCTTGGAGCCGACGACAAGGCCGGGATCGCCATCATCATGACCGCCGCGCGGCATCTGCTGGAGAACCCGCAGATCGAGCGGCCCACGATTCGCGTGGCCTTTACACCGGACGAGGAGATCGGCCGGGGCGTGGACGCGCGGCTGCCGGCGGATCTGGGCGTGGATTTCGCATACACCCTCGATGGCGGCGACGTGGGAGAGATCGTCTACGAGACCTTCTCGGCAGATTTCGCCGTCGTGACGGTCAAGGGCGTTTCCATCCATCCCGGCACCGCGAAAGACAAGCTGGTCAACGCCATTCATCTCGCCTCGAAGATCGTCGATACGTTGCCTCAGGCCACGTTGACGCCCGAGACGACCGATGGTCATCAGGGGTTCATCCATGCGGTCGACATGAAGGGCAGCGCCGCGGAGATCGAATTGCGCTTTATCCTTCGCGATTTCGAACTGGCGGGACTGGAAGCCAAGGGCGCGCTCTTGCGCCGGGTCTGCGAGACCATCGCCGCCACCGAGCCGCGTGCCGAAATCGACTGCACGATCACGCCGCAGTACCGCAACATGCGTTACTGGCTGGAAAAGGACATGTCGCCGGTGGACCTTGCGCGCGCGGCACTCGACGATCTTGGTATCGCCGAGGTGTCGGTGCCGATCCGCGGCGGGACGGATGGCTCGCGCCTGACCGAGATGGGCGTGCCTTGTCCCAACCTGTTCACGGGAATGCAGAACCTGCACGGCCCGCTGGAATGGATATCCGTGCAGGACATGGCGCAGGCAACGGCCCTATGTCTGCGCATCGCCGAGCGCGCGGCCGACGCCCGGTAAAGGGAGCGACGCGCCCCGAGTTCAGACGACGACGCCCCCGCAGGAACCTGCGAGGGCGTGCGTTTCTCTGCGGTTCAGTCGCGCGGCGCCCGTGTCAGTACGAGCCGCAGGGAGCGGTGAAGACCTCTCCGGTGCGGGTGTTGCGGTAGCGGCAGGTGTTGGTCGATTCCTGGACTGCGGACACCACCAGACCGGAGGCCGCGCCGACGGCAGCGCCTTCGAGCCGGTCTTCATCGTGAACGGCCGCTCCGATGGCGGCTCCGCCGAGGACATTGCCGGTTCGCGTGTCGCAGGCGGCCGTAGCCAGCACGAGCGGGATAACGAACAGAATCTTTTTCATTTCGGTACTCCTCTTGCTGGGGAAACAACTACGTTCCGGGCCAGGGGTTCCCTTCGATCCGGAAGGCAGCCGGAGTAGGCGAAGTTTTGCCGGAAACACGGTTATGTCCCGGGCCGTCCGCCTTCTGGCCGCTTATCCACAGGAAAGTGGCCAAAAGCCCGTGACGGAGCGTTAATGTTCATGTAATGTTCTTTTCACCCCATTGAGTCTGGCTGCCATCCCGCTATTTCTCACTGGGCTGTCGAGAGGTATTCATGGCCGAGTTGAAGAACATCGAGGTGCGCGGCGCCCGCGAGCACAATCTGAAGAACATCGACGTGGACATTCCGCGCGACCGGCTGGTGGTGATCACCGGACTTTCGGGTTCGGGCAAGTCGTCGCTGGCGTTCGACACGATCTATGCCGAAGGGCAGCGACGGTACGTGGAGTCGCTGTCGGCCTACGCGCGCCAGTTCCTCGACATGATGGAAAAGCCGGATGTGGACCACATCAGCGGCCTGTCCCCGGCGATTTCCATCGAACAGAAGACGACCAGCAAGAACCCGCGCTCCACCGTCGGCACCGTCACCGAGATCTACGACTATCTGCGTCTCTTGTTCGCGCGCGCCGGAACCCCTTACAGCCCCGCGACCGGCCTGCCCATCGAGGCGCAGCAGGTGCAGGACATGGTCGACCGGGTGATGACGATGGAAGAGGGGACGCGCGCCTATCTTCTGGCGCCCATCGTGCGGGACCGGAAAGGCGAGTATCGCAAGGAATTCCTTGAGCTTCGCAAGCAGGGTTTCCAGCGGGTGAAGGTGGACGGCCAGTTTCATGATCTGGATGAGCCGCCGACGCTCGACAAGAAGTTCCGCCACGACATCGACGTGGTGGTGGACCGCCTTGTGGTGAAGGAAGGACTGGAGACGCGGCTGGCGGATTCGTTCCGCACCGCGCTGGATTTGGCCGACGGGATCGCGATCCTGGAGACCGCGCCCAAGGATGCCGAGCCGGAGCGGATCACGTTTTCCGAGAACTTCGCCTGTCCGGTGTCGGGCTTCACCATTCCCGAGATCGAGCCGCGGCTGTTCTCGTTCAACGCGCCCTTCGGGGCCTGTCCCGCCTGCGACGGACTTGGGGTGGAGCTGTTCTTCGACGAGCGGCTGGTGGTGCCGGACCAGGGGTTGAAGGTGTATGACGGCGCGCTGGCGCCCTGGC
This sequence comes from Silicimonas sp., assembly GCA_040220415.1. GTDB lineage: Bacteria > Pseudomonadota > Alphaproteobacteria > Rhodobacterales > Rhodobacteraceae > JAVJUV01. The sequence goes on along the minus strand of JAVJUV010000121.1, from coordinate 33,334 downwards.
GAAAGGGCAAGTCGCCCTATTTCAAGCAGACAATCGAGGCCATCGCCAAGCACTACGAATTCGATCCGAACACGAAATGGAAGGACCTGCCCGCGCATGTGCAGCAGGTGTTCCTGTACGGGTCGGGCGACGAGGAAATCCAGTTCCGCTACGACGAGGGCGGACGGGTCTATCAGGTCGCGCGGCCCTTCGAGGGCGTGATCCCGAACATGGAGCGGCGCTATCGCGAGACGGATTCGAGCTGGATACGCGAAGAATTCGAGCGCTATCAGAACAACCGTCCCTGCGGCACCTGCGAAGGCTATCGCCTGAGGCCCGAGGCTTTGGCGGTCAAGATCGGAGGGCTGCACGTGGGCGAGGTGGTGCAGAAGTCGATCCGCGAGGCGCTGGCCTGGGTAGAGGATGCGCCGAACCATCTGTCGAAGCAGAAGAACGAGATCGCGCGGGCCATCCTGAAGGAGATCCGCGAGAGGCTTGGGTTCCTGAACAACGTCGGCCTGGAATACCTGACGCTGTCGCGCAACGCCGGCACGCTGTCGGGCGGCGAGTCGCAGCGGATCCGTCTGGCCAGCCAGATCGGCTCTGGCCTGACCGGCGTGCTTTACGTGCTGGACGAGCCGTCGATCGGTCTGCACCAGCGCGACAACGGGCGGCTGCTGACCACCCTGAAGAACCTGCGCGACCAGGGCAATACCGTCATCGTGGTGGAACATGACGAGGAAGCGATCCGCGAGGCGGATTACGTCTTCGACATCGGTCCCGGTGCCGGTGTGCATGGCGGCCGGGTGGTAGCGCATGGCACGCCGGGCGAGATCGCGGCTAATCCGGCGTCGATCACGGGGCAATACCTGTCGGGCGTGCGCGAGATCGGCGTTCCGGTCGAGCGGCGGAAGGGCAAGGGCAAGAAGGTCACCGTGGTCAAGGCCACGGGCAACAACCTGAAAGAGGTGACCGCCGAGTTCCCGCTGGGCAAGTTCGTCTGCGTCACCGGTGTCTCTGGCGGTGGCAAGTCGACCCTGACCATCGAGACCCTGTTCAAGACCGCCTCGATGGCGCTGAACGGCGCGCGGCAGACGCCCGCGCCATGTGAAACGATCAAGGGGTTGGAGCATCTGGACAAGGTGATCGACATCGACCAGCGGCCCATCGGGCGCACGCCGCGTTCTAACCCGGCGACCTATACCGGGGCCTTCACGCCGATCCGCGACTGGTTCGCGGGTCTGCCCGAGGCCAAGGCGCGGGGCTATGCGCCGGGGCGGTTCAGCTTCAACGTCAAGGGCGGGCGCTGCGAGGCGTGCCAGGGCGACGGGGTCATCAAGATCGAGATGCACTTCCTGCCGGACGTCTATGTGACCTGCGAAACCTGCAAGGGTGCGCGCTATAACCGCGAGACGCTTGAGATCAGGTTCAAGGGCAAGTCCATCGCGGACGTGCTGGATATGACCGTGGAAGAAGCGCAGGAGTTCTTCAAGGCGGTACCGGCGATCCGCGACAAGATGGACGCGCTGCACCGGGTCGGGCTGGACTATATCAAGGTGGGCCAGCAGGCGACGACGCTGTCGGGCGGCGAGGCGCAGCGAGTGAAGCTGTCGAAGGAGCTGTCCAAGCGCGCCACCGGGCGCACGCTGTATATCCTCGACGAGCCGACGACAGGGCTGCATTTCGAGGACGTGAAGAAACTTCTGGAAGTACTGCACGAGCTGGTCGAGCAGGGCAATTCGGTGATCGTGATCGAGCACAACCTGGATGTCATCAAGACCGCCGACTGGATCATCGACATCGGCCCCGAAGGCGGCGACGGCGGCGGCGAGATCGTGGCAGTCGGCACGCCCGAGGACGTGGCGAAAGAGCCGCGCAGCCATACCGGGCGCTATCTGGCGGATATGCTGGGCATTGCGAAGGTCGCGGCGGAATAGGGCATCAGCCCTTGCCCGGCAGGGCGGTGAAGACATTCACCATCGATGCGCCAAAGACGCCGTGCAATTCGCCTCTCGTGTTTCCGGGCGGCATGGCGGCCCCTGTGGCTGCGTCTTTCTTGACGTCTTGTGACGCTCGAAATCCGGAGTCTTGACCTCGATCATGGGATTTTCGGCTTGATCCTGTCTGTTTGGATATGCGGATTTCCCGGATACCGTGTGGCATAGGGTCCGTTCTGTTGGTCTGAGGGACATCGGGTGAACTGGTGAAGCGAGAGGATATCAAGCTGGGGATCGCCCTGGGCAGCGGCGGCGCGCGCGGCTGGTGTCATATCGGCGTGCTGCGCGAACTTGACGCGATGGGCGTCCGGCCCGACGTGATCGCCGGCGCGTCGATGGGTGCTGTCGTCGGCGCGGTTCATGCCGGCGGTGCGCTGGACGCGCTCGAGGACTGGGCGCGCAAACTCACGGCCCGACGGTTCTTCGGACTGCTCGATCTGCGCCTGTCGTCGGGGGGCCTGTTCGAGGGCGAAGAAATCATCAACGTCATCGCGGGCTTCGACATGCCGGCGAACATCGAGGATCTTCCCGTTCCGCTTGCCCTTGTGGCGACGGACATGGCCACGGGCCGCGAGGCATGGCTGACGCAGGGCAATGTGGCCCGGTCAGTGCGCGCTTCGGTATCGCTTCCGGGGATACTTGGCCCGGTCCGGATAAACGGCCGCTGGATGCTGGATGGCGGCCTGACCAACCCGGTGCCGGTGTCGGCCTGCCGCGTGCTTGGTGCGGATGTGGTCATCGCGGTCAACCCGAGCGGCCGTCTGGACCGCACGTTCTGGGCTGAACGCGAGGCGGCCGGGAGCCATGACCTGTGGGACTGGCGCGAACGGTTGCCCGAAACGCTGCGGTCGATCGTCAACCCGGAAGGGCCGGAACAGAAAGCACCGGATTATCTGGATGTTCTGTCCGCTTCTATCGAGATCATGACCGATCATATCCGCCGCAGCCGACTGGCCGGAGACCCGCCGCATATCCTGCTGGACGCGCACCTGATGGACATGTCGGTTCTGGAGTTTCACCGTGCCGACGAAGCCATCGAGGCCGGGCGCAAGGCGGTGCGCGAGAACGCCGACACCCTGGCGCGGGTTCTGAGGCTGTGACCGGGCGGTGCCGTCAGGCGAGACCGGCGGCCTCGGCGTCGTCGCGGCTGAAGTCGATGTGAATGTGGTTGCCGTCGGGATCGTGGCAGTTGATCTGCACAAGCGGGAAGCCCGGCACCGGATCGACCGTATAGGCGATGCCCCGCGCGTCCAGTTTGGCGGCGAACTCGGCCATGCCCGTCGCATCGAAGGCATAGTGCTCGATCTTCGGCTCTTTCGTCTGCGGCTCGGTGGGCACTTCGACCAGGTGGATGAAAGGGTTGTCGCCCACATAGAGCCAGGCGCCGCCGAAAGCGAAGTCGGGGCGGGGACCCGGGCGCATGTCGAGGATATCGTCGTACCAGGCGATCATCTCGTCGAGCCGGGATGTCCGAACGTTTACGTGACTGAAACCGTTGACTTTCATGGCCGTGCCCTCCCTTTCAGGGAAAGCTAGCACGTGCCGTGACCATGCGGAAGACGGGTCAGCCAAGGATCAGGTCGACCAGCTCGATCAGTTCGATGACCTGTTTCGTCTCGCGGTCGACGCGCAGGATCTGATCGCCGATGCGGACATACTGGCTGTCGTCGTACCGCGGCAGACGATACCAGTCGTCGCCGCGGCGAAGGACGGTGCCGTTGTCGGTGTCTACGACGATGTACTCCCGGCCCTCGAACACCACGCGGTCGCCTTCTTCGAGGATCACGTAGCGGTCGCGCGGCAACCGATCACCGCGCCGGTAACGGTCGTAGACGTAGTCATCTTCGCGGTAGCGGTCCTCGTCGCGCCGCATTTCCCGGTAATCGCGTTCGGTGACGCCTTTCCTGGCAAGTCCGGGCGGGACGCAGGCGGGGGATTTTTTGGCCAGACCCGGCGGACAGTTCTTGGCGTTCCCGGCCAGGGCGGGGTCGGCGGTGAACTGGAAAGCCGCGGCGGCGGCGAGAATGAGGGCAAATGTACGATACATCGGTCTGCTCCTTCTTTATGACAGGGCTAGACAATGCCTTGGGCGGAAGTAAGGCATGCGTTCCGACCGCGGCGGGTCGTTGCCGAGATACGCATCTGCCGCGTTGTCATGCAATATCAGGCGGCCAGATCGATCCAGATCGGCACGTGATCGGATGGTTTCTCGCGCCCGCGCACTTCTGCTTCGATCCAGCAATCGTTCAGGAGATCGGCGGCCTGCGGGGTCAGCAGATGGTGGTCGATACGGATGCCGTCGTTACGGTCGAAGGCGTTGGCCTGATAGTCCCAGAACGTGTAATGGCCGGGAGCCCGGGTGCGGACGCGCAAAGCGTCGGTGAAGCCCAGGTTCAGGATCTCGCGGAACGCGTCGCGCGACGGCTGCATGGCCAGCGCGTCCTTGCGCCAGGCTTCCGGTCGCGCGGCGTCCTCGTCCTGGGGAATGACGTTGTAGTCGCCGCACATGATCGCCGGTTCTTCCGCAAGAAGAAGGGCTTGCGCGCGGGCTTTCATGCGTTTCATCCAGGAAAGCTTGTAGTCATACTTGGGGCCCGGCGCGGGGTTGCCGTTGGGCAGGTAAAGGCCGCAGACGCGCACCGGGCGCTCGCCGATCACGGTCGCCTCGATCCATCGGGCCTGTTCGTCATCGTCGTCGCCGGGCAGCCCGCGAGTGACGTCTTCCAGCGGCAGTTTCGACAGGATCGCAACCCCGTTGAAGCTTTTCTGACCGTGGGTTTCGACGGTGTAGCCAAGGTCCTCGAAGTGCTCGCGCGGGAAGTTCTGGTCTATCGACTTGATTTCCTGCAGAACGGCGACATCCGGCGCGCTGGTCCGAAGCCAGTCGGTAAGCGGTTCGATCCGGGCCTTGATGCCGTTGATGTTGAACGTGGCGATTTTCATGAGCCGAGATGACGGGATTTGCGGGGGCTTGTCAAAGCGGAAACCGGTGCGCGGCGGCAACGGCCAGGCGATCAGGCGGGGACGTATATCAGCCTGATGACGTTTTCGCCGATCCGGTCGCTGGCCACAAGCCGGAGTGGGGGTCGGGGCCCGGCAAAGAACGGTGTGCCGCGACCCAGCACAACGGGATGAAAGTAGAGCCGATATTCATCGATGAGATCCAGGTCGGTCAGGCTTTGCGCCAGGATTGTTCCAGAGACGTCGACATCGCCCGCAAGTTCGGCTTTCAGCCCTCGTATCGCAGCCTCGATGTCCTCTGATACGAGGGTGGCGTTCGGGCCGACCGACTCAAGCGTCCGCGAAATGACCCACTTGGGCTGGCGCCGCCACGCGGTCGCGAAGTCGCGTTCATCGCTGGTCCACTCGGGCTGGTCGTCTTCCCAATAGCGCATGATCTCGTAAATCCGACGGCCGTATATGCTTGCCGTCGCGCCCTGCACCTGCTGGATCCAGTGGCGAAAGAGCACGGGGTCCGGCGCGAAGTGCTGATGATCGACGTAGCCGTCCAGCGACAGGTTCATTCCGAATACGAACTTCGCCATGCCGCGAATACTCCATCCGGGCCAATGATCTTGGGCCTTCGCCGATGCTACACTCCGGCGCTCCCGGGCACAAACATTGCAGAGCTCTTAGGGCAGAGCCGACAAGCATTGGTCCGACAAGCAGCGAACGGCACACCATCCTGAATACGGTGCGCCCAAGCCCATGTGCGGAACGGCACAACGGCGACGCCAATTCGTCAGGACACCGGTTGTTCCCGGAACCCGGCGGCGTTCTAGACCGAAAAGCTCGTCCCGCAGCCGCAGGAGGACGTGGCGTTCGGGTTCTCGATCACGAAGCGGGCGCCGATCAGTTCTTCCGAGAAGTCGATGACGGCGTTCGCGAGAAACGGCAGCGAGACCTCGTCGACGACGACCTTCTGTCCATCGCCTTCAAGCACCAGATCGCCATCGGCGGGTTCGTCCAGATCGATGTTGTATTGGAAGCCCGAGCATCCGCCGCCCTCGACCGCGACGCGCAACGCCTTTGGCGCGTCCGTGGCCTCGTTGATCTCGGCCAGCCGGGCGAAGGCGCGGGGGGTGACCTTGGGCGGTATATTGAGGTCCATCATGGACTCCGACGTTTCAATTCAGGGCTATCGTCAATATATGACCCTTGGGACAGACGAACAAGACGGGCAGGGACATGCGTGCGCCTTATGCATCGAATCCGGCCGAGAGCCGGGGCAGGCTCTATCCGGAGGAGGAGAGCACCTTCCGTTCGTGCTTTCAGCGCGACCGGGACCGGATCATCCACGCCAGCGCTTTCCGCCGGCTGAAGCACAAGACGCAGGTCTTCATCGAACACGAGGGCGATTACTTCCGCACGCGGCTGACCCATTCGATCGAGGTTGCGCAGGTGGCGCGCACGATCTCGGGCGCCCTGGGGCTGAATGCGGAACTGACCGAGGCCGTCGCACTGGCGCACGATCTGGGTCATCCGCCCTTCGGACACACCGGCGAGGATGCGCTGTCGGCGCTGATGGCGCCCTATGGCGGGTTCGATCACAACGCGCAGGCGGTCAGGATCGTGACCGCGCTGGAGCGGCATTACGCGCAGTTCGACGGGCTGAACCTGACCTGGGAAACGCTTGAGGGGATCGCCAAGCACAATGGTCCCGTTGTCGGCGAACTGCCCTGGGCGCTGGCCGAATACCAGAAGTTGCACGACCTGGAACTGGACACCTACGCAAGTGCCGAGGCGCAGGTCGCCGCGATCAGCGATGACGTGGCCTATAACCATCATGACCTGCATGACGGGCTGCGGGCCGAGCTGTTTTCGACCGACGAACTTGCCGAGATGCCGATCCTCGATGGCTGCTTCGCGCGGGTGGACGAGCTGTATCCGGGTCTCAACTATTACCGCCGGCGGCACGAGGCGCTGAGGCGGTTCTTCGGTGTTCTGGTCGAGGACGTGATCGGGGTGGCGAAGGAGAGCCTGTCGGAGATCGGGCCGAAGACCGCAGACGACATCCGCCGCGCCGGGTTCCAGATCATCCGCTTTTCGGACCCGATGTTCGAGGATCTGAAAGTGATCCGGCAGTTCCTGTTCGAGCGCATGTACCGGGCCCCCACGGTCGTGGTGATGCGGAGCGAGGTGACGAAGGTGATCGAGGAGTTGTTCCCGTTTTTCATGGCGCACCCTGGGAACCTGCCGAAGCAATGGCGCAAGGACGTGGAGGACGCGGACGGCGAAACCGCGCTGGCGCGGATCGTGTCGGATTATATCGCAGGGATGACGGACCGGTTTGCCTTGCAGTGCCATGAGAAATTCGTGGGCGGCGTGGACGCATCGGCCATGCGAAGCGTGCCGGTGGGTTGACCCGGCTGCCGCGTGTCGCGCCAATCGCCGGGACGCTGCCCCGGACCCCGCCCGTATTTATGCCAGCAAGAAAGGCGCGACGTTGCTCTTTGCAGCTTGCGTGGTAAAGACGGCGCGATTGAAGGAACAACCAGATGAACATCTTCGCCGAAATCCGCACCTCTGTGATCGAAACGCTGGACGCCATGGTGGCCGACGGGCATCTGCCCTCGGGCCTTTCCTGGGGCGCCGTGACGGTGGAGCCGCCGCGCGATGCCCCGCATGGCGACATGGCGACGAACGCCGCGATGGTGCTGGCAAAGCCATCCGGCAAGCCGCCGCGCGCGATTGCCCAGGAACTGGCCGAGCGGCTGCTGAGCGACGACAACATCGCGACGGCGGAAGTCGCGGGGCCGGGGTTCATCAATTTGCGCCTGAAACCGGCGGTCTGGCACGATGTCGTGGCCGAGGCCATCGACGCCGGCAAGACGTTCGGCCATTCGGGGCTGGGCAGCCACGTGAAGGTGAACGTGGAATACGTCTCGGCAAACCCGACCGGGCCCTTGCACGTCGGCCATACCCGTGGCGCGGTGTTCGGTGACGCCCTGGCGTCCCTGCTGGACTTCGCGGGCTACGAGGTGACGCGGGAATACTACATCAACGACGGCGGCGCGCAGGTCGACGTGCTGGCGCGCTCGGCCTATGAGCGCTACCGCGAGGCCAACGGGCTGAGCCCCGAGATCGCCGAGGGACTGTATCCGGGCGATTATCTCATTCCCATCGGCGAGGCTCTGAAGGAAAAGTACGGCGACAGCCTGCTGGACAAACCCGAGGGCGACTGGCTGGAGGATGTGCGCGATTTCGCCACCGAGGCGATGATGGACCTGATCCGCGAGGATCTGGCGACCATCGGGGTGAAGATGGATGTGTTCTATTCCGAGAAGTCGCTTTACGGCACTGGCCGGATCGAGGCGGCGATCGCGGAGCTGAAGAAGAAGGGCCTGATCTACAAGGGCACGCTGGAGCCGCCCAAGGGCAAGACACCCGAGGACTGGGAACCGCGCGAGCAGACGCTGTTCCGCTCAACCGAGCATGGCGACGACGTGGACCGGCCGATCATGAAGTCGGACGGGGCCTGGACCTATTTCGCACCCGACATCGCGTATCACTGGGACAAGATCGCGCGCGGTTTCGACGAGCTGATCGACGTCTTCGGCGCGGATCACGGCGGCTATGTCAAGCGGATGAACGCCGCCGTAAGTGCGCTGTCGGACGGGCGCGTGCCGCTGGACATCAAGCTTACCCAGCTTGTGAAGCTCTACATGAACGGCGAGCCGTTCAAGATGTCGAAGCGGGCAGGTACCTTCATCACCCTGCGCGATGTCGTGGAACAGGTCGGCGCCGACGTGACCCGGTTTCACATGCTGACCCGGAAGAATGACGCGCCGCTGGATTTCGATTTCGACAAGGTGACCGAACAGTCGAAGGACAATCCGGTCTTCTACGTGCAATACGCCCACGCCCGGATCAGAAGCGTCATGCGCAAGTCCGAAGAGATGCACCTCGACTGGTCGGACAACGCGCGACTGGAGGACGAGGCCGAGTTCGCCGTTGCCCGGAAGATTGCCGAGTGGCCGCGGCTGGTCGAGATCGCGGCGCGGAATCACGAGCCGCACAAGGTGGCGTTCTACCTTTACGAACTGGCCTCGGATTTCCATGCGCTGTGGAACAAGGGCAACGACAAGCCCGAACTGCGCTTTCTGCAGGAAGGCGATCCTGCGGCCACGGCGGCGAAAATCGCCCTACCAAGAGCCGTGGGCGTTGTTATTTCCAACGGATTGGGTATCCTAGGCGTGACGCCGGTAGAGGAAATGCGCTGACGAAAGTGCCCCGCCGCCGTCGAACGAGCAGGAGCAGACCGCCGGATCAACCGGCGGCGGCAGCGAGGCATGGAATATGGCGGCATTCAACTATGATGACTACGGCGATTCGCCTGGCGGCGCATCGCTGGCAGCGGCGCTCAACTGGGCGGGCGCCTTACTTTCCGTTGTTCTGATCGCCGGACTGGCGACCTGGGGCTGGAAGCTTTGGGTACGGGACGTCTCGGGTGTTCCCGTCGTGCGGGCTCTCGAGGGTCCGATGCGGGTGACACCGGACGATCCGGGCGGCCTGGCCAGCAAGTATCAGGGCCTTTCGGTCAACCGGATCGCGGAAGAGCGGGTCGAGGACAACATGGCGGACCGCGTCGTTCTGGCGCCGCAGCCTTCGGTCCTGAACGAGGAGGAAGATCTGGCGATGGCCGATCTTCAGCCGATGGTCGAACCCGATCCGCTGCCGGTGGTCGAAGACGCGCCGGCCGCCTCCGAACAGGAGGTGGTGGATGTGGTTCCCGCCCCGGCGTTCCCGGCCGAGGAGGAAGCGGACGTGGCTTTGGCTGCTGTCGCCGTCACCGAAGAAGCGGTGGAGCCCGAACAGTCGGGCACCGACCTGGCGGTGGCCCTGGCCCTTGGATTGGCCGACGAGAGCGACGACGTCCAGCCAGCGGTTCTGACGGTCGAGGCGGCACCGGGCGTGCCCGTGGTGACGCCCCGTCCGGCGATCAGGCCGGAGAACCTGCAAGCCGTCAGCTATCGCCCCGCGACGGATGGCGGCGCGGACGAACTGGATCCGGCCAGCATCCCGACCGGCACGCGGCTTGTTCAGCTTGGCGCGTTCGGCAGCGCGGACGTGGCGCGCGCCGAGTGGGACAAGACGACGGCGCGGTTCGGCAACTACATGGCCGGCAAGGAGCGCGTCATCCAGGAAGCGCAGACCGGCGGCCGCACGTTCTGGCGGCTTCGGGCCATGGGCTTCGAGGATCTCGCGGACGCGCGCCGGTTCTGCTCGGTTCTGGTCTCGGACGGCGCGAATTGCATTCCGGTCGTGCAGGAGTAACTTGGGGCAGGGCGCGTACATATTCGCGCCCGCCGGGCCGCATCTGACCCCTGCGGAGACCGCTTTCTTCTGCGCGGCGCAGCCGTGGGGGTTCATCCTTTTCCAGAGAAACTGCGCCGACCCCGAGCAGTTGCGGGGCCTGACGCATGATCTGCGGAACGCCGTCGGACGCGATGCGCCGATCCTGATCGACCAGGAGGGCGGGCGCGTGCAGCGGATGCGGGCGCCCTATTGGCGCGAGTGGCTACCGCCTCTGGATCAGGTCGGACGCTGCCCTTCGGAACGCGCCATGTATCTGCGCGGCCGGCTGATCGGCGCGGAGTTGATGGCTTGCGGGGTGGACGTGAACTGTGCGCCCTCGGGCGATATCGCCTGGCCCGAGACGCATCCCTTTCTGAGAAACCGCTGTTACGGCGCGGACGCCGGGACCGTGGTTTCAATGGCGCGCGCCTGTGCCGAGGGGCTGATGGATGCGGGTGTTCTGCCGGTGATCAAGCATGCGCCCGGACACGGGCGGGCGACTGTCGACAGCCACATGGGGCTGCCCCGTATCGCCGTTACGCTGGCCGATCTTCGGGACACCGATTTCGCGCCGTTTCGCGCATTGTCGGATCTGCCGATGGTGATGACGGCGCATATCGTGCTGCCCGAGATCGACCCGGAGGCGCCGTTAACCCTTTCGTCGGCTGGAATCCGGTATCTTCGCGAGGAGCTTGGTCTGAAGGGGTTGCTGATGACCGACGACATCTCGATGGGGGCCCTGACGGGCAGCGTCGCCGAACGCGGGGCGGCGGCCCTTGCGGCGGGATGCGATCTGGTGCTGCACTGCAATGGCGATCTTTCCGAAATGATGATCCTGGCCGAGGGCATGGCGCGCATGTCGCCCGAAGCGGCCGAAAGGGCAGATATTGCGCTTTCCCGCCGGAGAACCCCAACAGATATTGACATTTCCGCGCTGGAGGCCGAGTTTGAGACCCTGATTGAGGGAGCAGACAATGCCTGACGGCGACGCCGATTTCGACGATGTCGAAGCCCGTCTTGCAGCCGAAGCGCTGATTGTCGATGTCGACGGGTTCGAGGGCCCGCTCGACCTTCTTCTGATGCTGTCGCGCACCCAGAAGGTGGACCTTCGCAAGATCTCGGTTCTGGCGTTGGCCGAGCAGTACCTGGCCTTCATCCACCGCGCCAAGACGCTGAGGATAGAACTGGCCGCCGATTACCTGGTCATGGCCGCCTGGCTGGCGTTCCTCAAGTCACGCCTGCTGCTGCCGCCCGATCCGTCGGACGAGGGGCCATCGGGTGAGGAACTGGCGGCGCACCTGGCCTTCCAGCTTGAGCGCCTGTCGGCGATGCGCGAATGCGCCGCGAAATTGATGGCGCGCGACCAGAAGGGGCGGGATTTCTTCGTGCGCGGCATTCCCGAGGATGTGATGCGCGTGCGCAAGGTGCGTTACACCGCGACGCTTCTGGACCTGATGCAGGGCTATGCGCGGATCAGGACCAAGGACGAGTTCCGCCCCTATGCCTTCGACCGCGAGCATGTCTTCACGCTGGAGCAGGCTTTGGAACGGATGCGGGGCCTGATCGGCTATGCGGGCGAGTGGACCGACCTTCTGTCCTACCTGCCCGAAGGCTGGGAGACAGACCCGGCGCGCCGCCGCTCGGCCACGGCGTCGCACTTCGCGGCCTCGCTGGAACTGGTCAAGAACGGCGCGATCCAGATCCGCCAGACCGGCACCTTTGCCCCGATCCAGATTCGGGCGATGGCCCGTGGTTGAGGAAGAGGACGTCCGCGACAGCCTTTTCGAGGCGCCGCCCCTGGCCGAGCAGGAGCGCATGGTCGAGGCGATCTTGTTCGCCAGCGCCGACCCCGTGACCGTGGCCGAACTGAACGCGCGGATGCCGCATGGCGCCGACGCGGCCGAGGCGATCCAGCTTTTGCGGAAGCGCTATGAGGGCAGGGGCGTCTCTGTCGTCAAGGTGGGCGAGGCCTGGGCGATCCGGACCGCACCGGACCTTGGTTTCCTGATGCAGAAGGAAACGGTCGAGACGCGCAAACTGAGCCGCGCCGCGATCGAGACGTTGGCGATCATCGCCTATCACCAGCCCGTCACCCGCGCCGAGATCGAGGAGATCCGGGGCGTCAGCGTCAGCCGGGGAACGGTGGACCAGCTTCTGGAGCTGGAGTGGATCAAGTTTGGACGCCGCAAACTGACGCCGGGGCGGCCCGTGACATACGTCGTGACGCAAGATTTCCTGGACCATTTCGGACTGGAAAGCGCCCGCGATCTGCCGGGACTGAAGGAATTGCGCGCAGCGGGCCTTCTGGAGAACCGACCGCCACCGGGCGAATTCACCGAGGGTGAAGACGAGGACGGCGAGGATGATCAGACCGACATGTTCGAAGATGAGAGCTGAGACATGAACATCGAGAGACTGATGCACATGCTGATGCGGCTTTTGTTCCGTCACGGCGCCAGGTACCTGAACAAGGGCGCCAAGACCGATCCGAAGATGGCCGAGGCCGCGAAGAGACTGCGGATGGGGCGGCGGTTCGGACGGTTCTGAGACCCGACGCTTGCGGACACCGATCCTGCAGCGCAATGTCCTGCCCATGAAGATCCGGACACTCGATACACTTGAAGAGGTACGCGGGCTGGCGGCGCTGGTGGGCGAATACATCCGCTTTGTCTGTTCCGATCTGGAAGCCGCCGAGGGCGTGTCCTTCGATGCCGAACGTCTGATCGAGGGGACGATGGGCTCTCTTCACAAGGTCGTGCCCCCCTCCGGGCGAACCTTCGTTGCCGAAGGCGGGAACGAAGCGCCCCTGGGCATGGTATTTCTTCGGAAGTCCGGCGGCGGCTCGATGGAGATCAAGCGGCTTTACGTGCGTCCGGACGCGCGCGGCACCGGCGCGGGGCGGGCCCTGGTCGAGGCCGCGATCGCCGAGGCCCGCGGCGCCGGGGCACCGGCGCTTCGGCTCGACACGACCCGGAACCTGACGGCGGCCATCGGTCTTTACCAGGACATGGGCTTCGCTTTTCGCGACCCCTATCCCGAAAGCGACCATTTCGAGGATGTCGCATTAGCGAATGTTCTGGTCTTCATGGAGAAGCGGCTAGACTGAGTCTCAGGGCCATAATAACCAGACATAGCCCGCGTAGAGCGCCAGAAAGAGGGCTCCTTCGGCGCGGGTGATCTTCCAGCCGGTCCGGCAGTTCACCACCATCAGGATCGTGGCCGCGCCAAGAACAAGGCTGTCCCTGACGACCATCTCGGCCGGAACCGGGATCGGGGCGATCAGCGCGGTGACGCCGAGGATGCCGAGAATGTTGAAGATATTCGAGCCGACGATATTGCCCAGGGCGACGTCGCTCATGTTGCGGCGGGCGGCGATGACCGAAGTGACCAGTTCGGGCAGCGATGTACCGACGGCCACGAGGGTCAGGCCGATCACGGCTTCCGACATGCCCGCGCGGCCGGCGATCTCGACGGCGCCGGTAACAAGCGCCTTTGCGCCGAGGATCGTCGCTGCCAGCCCTGCCAGGATGAACAGACCTGATTTCCAGCCGGGGCGCACCAGCACTTCGACGTCGCCCGAGGGTTTCGCGCCTTCGGCATAGCGCAGCACGTACCAGAGGTAGAGCCCGAGGCTGGTGACGAGGGCGAGGCCGACGATACGCCCGGTCTGGCCCATGAAAAGGATGCCGATGGCGGCGGCCGTGGCCAGGACGAGCACGGTGTTGTCCCTGCGAAAGCCGCTTCGGTCGACCGCGATCGGCGACAGAAGGGCCGCGACCCCGAGAATCAGGAGGATATTGGCGATGTTGGAACCCACCACGTTTCCGATGGCGACGCCCGGAGAACCGGCAAGGGCCGCGGTCACGCTGGTCAGAAGCTCGGGCAGCGAAGTGCCGAAGCCGACGATGGTCAGGCCGATCACCATCGGTGAAAGTCGCATCGACTTGGCGAGGCTGACTGAGCCGTTCACGAGAATTTCGCCTCCGCCCACAAGGGCGAGGAGGCCGATGATGATCAGGACGATGTCCATCGGAACTCACGGGTTGAAGAGGGTGCGCGGGGCGCTGTCGAGGTCAGATGTGGTGCGGTAACGGCCGCTTCAAGTGCTCTCGGGAGTGGTAATTTCACGACGTGCGGAAATGCTTGGACAGCTTCAGCCCCTGGCCCTGGTAGTTGGACGCGATCTCGCGCCCGTAAAGAACATCCGGCACGGATTCCATCTTCTCGTAGACCAGCCGGCCGACGACCTGGCCGTGCTCCAGCACGAAAGGCGCTTCGTGGCAACGGACTTCGAGGACCCCCCGCGACCCGCTGCCGCCGGCGGCGGCAAAGCCGAAACCCGGGTCGAAGAAACCAGCGTAGTGCACCCGGAACTCGCCGACCATTGCAAGATAGGGAGCCATTTCGGCCGCATGGTCCGGCGGGATCGTCACCGCCTCGCGGCTGACCAGGATGTAGAAGGCACCGGGGTCCAGGATGATGCGGCCGGTGGTCGTGTGAATCTCTTCCCAGTAATCCGCGGGGTCGTAGGCGCCGATGCGGTCCAGGTCGACGACGCCGGTATGCGGTTTGGCGCGATAGCCGACAAGCGTGGTGCTGGCCGGTTTCAGGTCGACGGAAAATCCCAGGCCTTCGGAGATCACCGGCGCACCGGAGACCAGCGGGCAGTGCGCGTGCAAGGCGCGAAGCGCGTCGTCGTCCAGCGTGGCGTGCCCGCGGCGAAAGCGGATCTGGTTCAACCGCATTCCGGGGCGAACGAGGACCGAGAATGAGCGGGGGCAGATCTCGGCATAGAGCGGGCCGCTGTAGCCTGACGGAATCCGGTCGAACTCGGTGCCGCCGTCGATGATCGTGCGCGTCAGCAGGTCCAGCCGCCCGGTCGAGCTTTTGGCGTTGGCCACGGCCGAGACGTCGTCGGGCAGGTCCAGCCCTTCCATCAGCGGCACCACATAGACGCAGCCCTTTTCCAGTACGGCGCCGCCGGTCAGGTCGATCTTGTGCATGGTGAAGGCGTCGAGCCGCTGTTTGACGGTCGTGCCGCCGGATGCCAGGAACGAGGCGCGGACGCGGTAGGCGACCTTTCCGAGGCGGAGATCGAGGGAAGCCGGCTGGACCTGCTCCGAGGTAAGCGCCGGTTCGGCCCGGATGCCTCCGGTCTCGGCCAAGGTCCGGATCGCACTGTCTGGCAGGACGCCGGTCATGTGAACCTCGATCGTGTCGGAATGGTCGGGCTAGCAGGATTCGAACCTGCGACCTTCCGTCCCCCAGACGGACGCGCTAACCAGGCTGCGCCATAGCCCGACAGCGGGCCTTCTGACCGAAAACGGGGTCGGGGGCAAGGGCTGAGTTTCATGCGGACGGCAGCTTGTTCCGGCATCGGTCAGTTCAGCCGTGCGCGGATGTCTTTCAGGCGCCGGACGGCCTCGGTCAAGGCGACGCGATGCTCTCGCAGTTGCCCGCGCCGGGCGGTCGTCAGCCGTGCGGCAAGACCCGGCAAATCGGGGTGAGAGGGATCATCGTCGGCTGCATCGGTCTCGGGGACGTCCGGTGTTGCGGGTATGACCGGGGCCGGCGGTTCAACGGGTTCAGGAGCGGGTTCGGCCGGGGCGGCGGCGACAACCGCTTCCTCGGCCCGGGTGTCCTCCTCGGGCGGTACAGCAGGGGCTTCCTCGGCCGGGACGGGCCGCCGTGCATGCGAGAACACCGGCACGTCGGAAGTGACCGGGTTTCCGTCCATGGCGTCGACAATCGGGTCGGGAAACGCTTCACGCGTCGAGCGGGCGGCGGGCGAAGGCGCGATGCCGGCTTCGGTATCCGGCGCCGGGACGTGTTCGATCACCTGGTCGTCTTCGACGTCGCCGTCGGCGCCGTACAACACCGGGGAAAACGAGGATACGTGCTTGATGCCCTGTTCGCGAAACAGTTTCTGCACGCCGCGGATCGTCATGCCCTGATCGTGCAGCAGCGTCTTGACCCCGCCGATCACACGCATGTCCGAGGGGCGGTAATAGCGCCGCCCGCCGGCGCGCTTGACCGGCTTGATCTGCGAGAACCGGCTTTCCCAGAATCTCAGAACATGTGTCGGGACGTCCAGCCACTCGGCCACTTCCGAGATGGTGCGGAACGCCTCGCGGGACTTTTCCATTTCGTTACTGCTTGTTGCCGGCTGCAACGCGCTCTTTCATGAGATGGGACGGGCGGAACGTCAGAACCCGCCGGGGGTGAATCGGAACCTCCTCGCCGGTCTTTGGGTTCCGGCCGACACGCGCGGCCTTGTTCCGGATCGAAAACGTCCCGAAGGACGAAATCTTGACCTGTTCGCCACTCACAAGCGCGTCGGACATGTGCTGAAGGACGCTTTCGACAAGCTGGGCGGACTCGTTGCGGCTGAGACCGACCTCCCGGAAGACGGCGTCGCTCAAATCCATACGTGTCAATGTCTTTTCGCTCATTCCACTCCCCCGTCGAATTATGTTCGCGGTAGCATGGGCGGGAAGATTTTCCGAGTCAATATCAAGCGCTTGGAAAAGGGCGTTAACGCCCGTTTACCAGCGAAGAACCACCGAGCCCCAGGCAAGGCCGCCGCCGATGGCCTCGGTCACGACCAGATCGCCCTTCTTGATCTGGCCGCGTTCGACGCCCACCGACAGCGCCAGCGGGATGGAGGCCGCCGATGTGTTGCCGTGATCCTGAACCGTCAGCACCACGCGGTCCATGCCAATTCCCATTTTCTGCGCCGTGGACTTTATGATCCGGAGGTTTGCCTGATGCGGCACGATCCAGTCGACGTCCTCGGCGGAAAGGCCGACCTTGTCGAGCGCGTCGTGCGCGGTCTGTGCCAGTTTCTCGACGGCATGACGGAAGACTTCCTTGCCCTGCATCCTGAGGTAACCGGTAGACTGCGTCGAGACGCCGCCGTCGACATAGAGAAGGTCGCGGAGGCGGCCGTCGGAATTGAGATCGACCGAGAGAATACCCCGATCGTCCGTCGTGCCCTTGCCTTCAGCGGCCTCGAGTACGACGGCGCCTGCCCCGTCACCGAAGAGAACGCAGGTCGATCGGTCGTTCCAGTCCAGGATCCGGCTGAAGGTCTCGGCCCCGATCACCAGCACGCGTTTGGCCTGATCCGAGATGATCAGCGCATTCGCGTTGGCCAGCGCATAGACGAACCCCGCGCAAACAGCCTGGATGTCGAAGGCGAAGCCGCGCGACATGCCAAGGCGTTCCTGCACCATGGTGGCGGCCGACGGAAATGTGAGGTCGGCGGTGGAGGTGGCGACGATCATCGCGTCGATGTCGTCCGGCTGCAGACCGGCCATGTCGAGCGCCTTTTGGGCGGCGTTCGCGGCCAGTTCGGACGTGGTCTGTCCTTCCGCTGCGAAGTGGCGGCGCTCGATGCCGCTGCGCGACCTTATCCACTCGTCGGAAGTGTCGATCCTGTCTTCAAACCACGCGTTGGGAACCACCCGTTCGGGCAGATAATGCCCGACGCCTCGCACGACGGCGCGTTTTGTCATTCGTTCTGCTCGCTTTCGCCAACTTGCCCGACTGCATCCTGCCGCGCGGCGCCAGCGGATGCAACCCGCGCCGCGAGACGCTCGGTGAAGCGGCTTTCGGCCAGGCGAAAGGCCAGCTTGATGGCCGAGGAAACCCCCGTGGCATCCGCCGACCCGTGGCTTTTGACAACGGTTCCGTTCAGGCCCAGGAAGACGCCCCCGTTGACCCGGCGGGGGTCGATCCGCTTGGTCAGGCGGCGAAGGGATGTAAGGGCAAGCAGCGCCGCGATGCGCGAAAGCGGCGTTGCCTTGAAGGCGACCTGCAGGAAGTCTCGGATCAGCGAGGCGGTGCCCTCTCCGGTCTTGAGCGCGACGTTGCCGGTAAATCCGTCCGTCACGATGACGTCGACGCGATCCGACGGGATATCGCCGCCTTCGACGAAACCGACGAACTCGAAGTCGGCGACGGGCGCGGCCTCGGCGATCAGGTCGTGGGCCTCCTTGATCTCGGGGCGGCCCTTGTGCTCTTCCGTGCCGACATTCAGCAATCCGATCCGGGGCCGCTTAAGGCCCAGACCGTTGCGGGCATAGGAACTGCCCATCAGGGCGTATTGCAGCAGGTTGTTGGCATCGGCGCGGATGTCGGCGCCGACGTCCAGCATGATGTTGAAACCGTCCGGATTGCGTGATGGCCAGAGACAGGCGATGGCGGGCCGGTCGACGCCCGGCAATTTCCTGAGCCGCAGCATCGACACCACCATCAGCGCGCCGGTGTTCCCGCACGAGACGACCGCATCGGCCTGCCCATCGCGAACGGCGTCGATGGCCGACCACATCGAGGTGTCCTTGCCGTTGCGCATAACGTGGCTTGGTTTGGCGTCCATCGTGACGACGTCCGCGACGTCGCGGATCTCGCAGCGGTCGCTCAGTCGGCGCTTTTCGATAAGGGGTTTCAGTTCCGACGCGGGCCCGTGAACGATGAACGCGATCTTCGGGTTCTTCGAGGCGCTCTTGTGAATGCCGGCGACGACGGCCGCAGGTCCGCGGTCGCCGCCCATGGCGTCGACTGAAATGGTAATGGGCCGCGCGGTGCCTTTGGTCTGATCGGTATTATCCGTCATCGCCGGGCCGGGGC
Organism: Silicimonas sp.; assembly: GCA_040220415.1. Lineage (GTDB taxonomy): Bacteria > Pseudomonadota > Alphaproteobacteria > Rhodobacterales > Rhodobacteraceae > JAVJUV01. The sequence continues at coordinate 14,429 of JAVJUV010000121.1, read as the reverse complement.
GCGCGGGCGACGCTTACGCTGCGTCGTCGTCCAGGTCGATCTCGTCGGCCTGTGCGACGACTTCGCGGTCGTCATAATGTCCGCATGCGCCACATACGTGGTGCGGACGCTTCAACTCGCCGCAGTTCGGGCATTCCGCCGGATTGCCTGCAACGAGAGCGTCGTGCGCACGGCGCATGTTACGGCGCGAGCGGGTGACTTTATTCTGAGGGACAGCCATGTCTCAACCTCGGTATTCAAGGGGGCTGCGCCCCGGTGGTTCTGGGTCAGTGCGGTGATACGCGCTGGCGCGGCCCGTGTCCAACCCAATGTTCGAAAGAGTGCGCATACATACTGTGATTCCGATGAAACGCAAGGGCGAATTCAGTCCTTTTCTTCGTCGGGGGGACCAAGCTTGTCGCGTAGGGATTTCAGGGCGGCGAAGGGCTTGGCCTCCTCGTCCGTCATGGCTTCTCTGCCAGGTTCCGTCACCGACACCTCGACCGTTTCGACGCCCTCGGCGCGCGGCCAGGGCGGCAGGGCCAGGGCAAGCGCCTCGGCCATGACGGTCGCCAGATCGATCTCGCGGGGCAGGGGGTCGGCGGTGTCGTCCTCGGGCATCTCGACCTCTTCGCCCTCGGGGATTCGCGGCATGTCGGCCAGGTAGTGACGTGAAACGCTTTCGTCGATGCGCGTGGTCACCGGGGTCAACGTCACGACGCAGGGCTGCACCACGGTCGCGCCCAGCCGGGCCTCGAGGCGCAGGTCGGTGTCGCCCTCGGGGGCGATCCTTCCCTGGAAGGTCAGCTTTCGGATCGCCGATATGCCAAGCCGGTCGGCCAGTGCGGCGCGCGCCTCGGCGTCCGGTTTCAGCGAGAAGTCGAGCGGCCTGGTGATGTCGCCGGTCCGCACACTTCCGGTTACGTTATCGTCTGCCATGAGCAAATCCTTGAACAGGCGGTGTTCTGTCGATATGCCGACTAGGCGGCGCGTCGGCGCGATGCAAGAGGTGAGGGGCATGACGCAGAGCGGCATTTCCAGGATTCGGGTCGGGATCGGCATCGTGGCGCTTGTCCTTATCGCCGGATGCTCGCGGCTGGAAGACAGCCACGGCTACGTGCCCGACGAAGATCTGCTGGCAGAGGTCGAGGTGGGACTGGACACCAAGGATACCGTGGCCCGGATTCTGGGCAGGCCCAGCACCTCGGGCATCGTGGACGATCGCGGCTGGTACTATGTGAAGTCGGATTACGAACGATTCCTCTGGCGCGCGCCCAAGGAGGTGAACCGCCAGGTCGTCGCCATCAGCTTCGCCGAGAACGGCCAGGTCGAGAACATCGAGCGCTTCGGCCTCGAGAATGGCCAGGTCGTTGCGTTGAACCGTCGCGTCACCACATCGAACACGCGCGGCGTCAGTTTCCTGCGTCAGCTCTTCTCGAACCTGGGCAACTTCGCGGCCGACAATTTCCTCGAGTCGGACGGCTAGTCGTTCTCGGGCTCGAATTCCAGGGCGACGCCGTTGATGCAGTATCGCAGGCCCGTCGGTTGCGGGCCGTCCGGAAAGACGTGTCCCAGATGCCCGCCGCAGCGCGCGCAGTGAACTTCGGTCCGGCGCATGAAAAGGCCGCGGTCCTCGCTTTCGCCCACCATGTCCGGCTCGAGAGGCCGGTAGAACGACGGCCAGCCGGTGCCCGAATCGAACTTGTGCGCCTGATCGAAGAGCGCCGCGCCGCATCCCTTGCAGTGATAGGCGCCCGGCTCTTTCGGAAAATCGTCGTGGGTGAAGGCGCGTTCGGTGCCATGCTTGCGCAGCACCTTGTAGGCCAGGTCATCCAGTTGCGAACGCCACTCGGCGTCTGATTTCTCGACTTTGTCCATATCTGTCCCCATCGTCGTATCCACGTCACAACTTGTATGGCATTCTGTGCAAGCCGATATGTAGGCGGCAACGCCACAGGCGCCAGACGTGGAAGGATCACGATATGCTTATCTGGGGCAAAGGCAGATACAGGACGCGGCTGGCCGAGACCGAGGCCGATCTGGAAGCGGCGCAGCGCCTGCGGTACCGCGCGTTCATCGCCGGGACCGGGGCCGCCGAACGGCGGGACGGGCGCGATGCGGATGTCTTCGACGCGCTCTGCCGCCACGTTCTGATCGAAGAGGCGAGGACGGGGCGGCTTGTCGCGACGTTCCGCCTGATGCCGCTGGCGTCGGGCGCGGAGATCGGGCGCTGCTATTCGGCGCAGTATTACGAACTGGACGCGCTGAGCGCATTCGACGGCCCGATGGTCGAAATGGGCCGGTTCTGCATAGAACCCGGATTGGCCGATCCCGATATCCTGCGGGCCGCCTGGGGCGCGATGACGGCCTTCGTCGACAGCGAGAAGGTCGAGATGCTGTTCGGCTGTTCCTCGTTTCACGGAACCGATGCCGAGTATTATGCCGATGCCTTCGCCATGCTGACCGAGCGCCACCTTGCGCCCAAGCGCTGGCTGCCCCGGATCAAGGCGCCGAACGTCTTCCGCTTTGCCGAGCGGCTTTGCGCCAAGCCCGACCGGGTGAAGGCCCTCAAACGGATGCCGCCGCTGTTGAAGAGCTATCTCACGATGGGGGGCTGGGTTTCGGATCACGCCGTCGTTGATCGGGATCTGAATACGCTGCACGTGTTCACCGGCCTCGAGATCCGCGCGATCCCGCCGGCGCGCGCGCGGGCACTGCGCGCCGTTGCCGGCTGACCATTGACGCCGCCGCGGCGCGGGCTTAGCTCGCCCCCATGGCACGCGCTCCGCTTCTGCAACTCACGGACATTTCGCTGACATTCGGCGGTGATCCGGTTTTCTCGGGTCTCTCGCTGGTGATCCAGCCGGGCGACCGGTTGGCGCTTGTGGGGCGGAACGGCTCGGGCAAGTCGACACTGATGAAGGTGATGGCGGGGCTGGTCGAGCCGGATCAGGGCGCGCGTATCCTCTCTCCCGGCGACAGCGTCGGCTATATGGAGCAGGAGCCCGACATGGCGGGCTTCGCGACCCTGGGCGATTTCGCCGTCGGCGGGCTGGGTGCTGCCGAGATGTGGCGGGTCGAGGCGGTGGCCGAGGGGCTGAAATTCGATCCCGCGACCCCCGTCGCGGCGGCCTCGGGCGGCGAGCGGCGCCGGGCGGCGCTGGCGCGGATCATCGCCGAGGAACCGGCGCTGATGCTGCTGGACGAGCCGACCAACCATCTGGATATTGAAGCCATACAATGGCTTGAGGAACGTCTGTCCGAAACCCGGCAGGCCTTCGTCGTGATCAGTCACGACCGCGCCTTCCTGCGGCGGCTGGCGCGGGGCACGCTGTGGATCGACCGGGGCGTGGTGCGTCGGCAGGACAAGAGTTTCGAGGCGTTCGAGGATTGGCGCGACAAGCTGTGGTCGGAAGAAGACGACGCGCGCCACAAGCTGGACCGCAAGATCAAGGCCGAGGCGAAGTGGGCGGTCGAGGGGATCAGTGCGCGGCGCACGCGCAACCAGGGCCGGGTACGGGCGTTGCAGGCGCTGCGGGCGGAAAGATCGGGCCAGATCAGACGCGAGGGAACGGCCGCGATGGCGCTGGAGTCGGGTCCGAAGTCCGGCAAGCGGGTGATCGAGGCGGTCGGAATTACAAAGGTTTACGGCGACAAGGTGATCTGCCGCGATTTCTCGCTGAAGGTTCAGCGCGGGGATCGGGTGGCCTTTGTCGGGCCGAACGGCGTGGGCAAGACGACGCTGATCGAGATGCTGACGGGGCAGCTGGAACCCGATGCCGGAACCGTCACGCTGGGCACCAATCTGGAGATGTCCGTCTTCGATCAGAGACGCGAGGCGCTGGACCCGGAGATGTCGCTTTGGGAAAGCCTGACGGGCGACCGGGAGATGCGCGTCTCGGGGCGGGCGGACCAGATCCTGGTGCGTGGCGCACCGCGTCATGTGGTGGGGTATCTGAAGGACTTCCTGTTCGATGAAAGCCAGGCCCGGGCGCCGGTGCGGTCGCTGTCGGGCGGCGAGAAGGCGCGGTTATTGCTGGCTAAATTGATGGCGAAGTCGTCGAACCTGCTGGTTCTGGACGAACCGACGAACGACCTGGACATCGAGACGCTGGACCTGTTGCAGGAACTGCTGGACGACTATGACGGCACGGTTCTGCTGGTCAGCCACGACAGGGACTTTCTGGACCGGGTGGCGACGACCACCGTTGCGCTCGAGGGGCGCGGTCGGATCGTCGTTCATGCCGGGGGATGGTCGGATTACGCGCCGAAACGCGCGCTTGCCGCGCCGCCGCCGGAGAAGCCGGCGGGACATCGCATAGAGGTAGAAAAACCGACATCGAAACAGAAGGTTGCGCGGCTGAGTTTCACGGAAAAGCACCGCCTGGAAGTGCTGCCATCGGTGATCGATCGGCTGGAGGCCGAGATCGGGAAACTGACCGAGTTGCTGTCCGATCCCGAGTTGTTCACGCGCGAGCCGGTGAAATTCCGCAAGGCCACCGAGGCGCTGAACGAACGCCAGGAAAAGCTGGCGAAGGCCGAGGAAGAATGGCTGACGCTGGAAGAAAAGGCCGCGTCGGCCTAGCGTCGGCGATTGTCGGAAAAAGGTAAGGCAGTTTGTATGCCCGGCGGTCGAGGGGTGCTGCCCCCGCCGGCCTTGCGCCCGTCACCCCGAAGTATTTTCACCAAGAAGAAGTGGCGTGGAGCGTGGGGCGGTAACCGCCGTCAAGCGCCCGAAGCGTCGTGGGCGGAGTAAGGACGGTCGCCGTGCCCGAGGACGGCCGCGGCTCCGGCGGGCCATAGCTCTCGGGGCCGACAGGCAGAAGGCTCCGTCCGAGAACCAGTTTCGGCAGGCCGTCGAGGATGATGGCGCCATCGGGCAGGGCGGCGATCGGGGCCTCGTGCCGGCGCTGTGCGAAAATCCGGGGAATGGCGCGCTCGGCGTGGAGTGCGGCATCGAGCTCGGGTGCGCTGGCGGTGTGGCCGGCGGCGGCCGTATAGGCCTGGTAGGCGGCGCGGCGGCAGAGCTTGCAGGGCCGGTGCCCGGCGGCAAGCGCCACCGCCTCGTCGAGGAAGAACAACTCGGTGTAGTTGCCGGGGGACATGACCTTTCGGTGCCAGTCCTTGTGGGCCAGGACGCAGATGATCCAGGCCTTGTGCTTCCAGCGCGCCCTGCCCAGGCGGCGGGCGACGTCGTGAAGAATCCCCCGGTTGCCCATGAAGAGGCCGCGGGCGGGATCGGCGACGATGTCGCCGGTGGCTAGGACGCGATTCTGAAGCGGCACGGCGTCGGCATGTCCTTGTGAGGCGCGGGTTTCCCTATACCCCGGATCGCTGGGAATAGGGGAGAGCGATGGCCGTACCGATGGTGCTGTCGGCGCTGATGATCGCGGCGTCCGGCTGGTCACGTTCCGCTAGGGCATCAGACGCTCGATATAGCGCGGCAGCGCGAAGGCGGCGGCGTGGACGGCCGGCGTGTAGTAGCCGGTGGCGATACCTGACGCGGCGAAGCGCCGTTCAAGGGTGGCCAGCGGAGTTGCGCGCGCGTCGCCGTCCGTGCCCCAGCCGAAGGCCATCGGGCCGCCGGCATAGGTGGGGATGGTGGCGGTGTAGCAGGACCAGTCGGAAAACAGCGCCTTGAAGGCGCGCATGGTGTTGGTCAGTTCCTCGCCCTGCATGAAGGGCACGCCGTTCTGCGTCACCAGGATACCCCCCGCCGCGAGGGCGCGTTGCGCGTGACCGTAGAACGTGTCGGTAAAGAGCACTTCGCCGGGACCGATCGGATCGGTCGAATCGACGATGATCACGTCATAGCCGCCGCTGGTTTCGCGGATGAACTCGGCGCCGTCGGCGATCACGAGATCGAGGCGCGGGTCGTCGAAGGCGCCGTCCGACAGCATCGGCAGGTATTCCTTCGAGAAATCGACCACGCCGGCGTCGATCTCGACCATGGTGACATGGTCGATGGCGGCGTGCTTGAGCACTTCGCGGGCCATGCCGCCGTCGCCGCCGCCGACGATCAGGGCGCGGCGCGCGGCGCCGTGGGCGATGATCGGCACATGGGCCATCATCTCGTGATAGATGAAGTTGTCGCGCTCGGTGGTCTGGACCACGTCGTCGAGGGTCAGGACACGGCCGAAGGTGGCGTTCTCGAAGACGCGGATGCGCTGGTGATCGGTCCGGCTGTCATAGAGCAGCCGGCCCACCTTCAGCGATTGCGCCCAGGCGTCGTGGAGCGGTTCGCGAATCCAGTCGGTCATCGGATTGCCTTTCTCTTGCGTGTCGCCGCCCTGGGGCGGCGATCCGGGTGGGGGACGCTGTCCCCCACACCCCCTGCCGTATTTCGGCAAGGAAGAAGGATCAGGCCGCGTCGACCAGCCCGTCGCCGCGCAGAAGCTCTCTGACGCGGACATCGCCGGTATCGAAGGCGGCCTTCAGCACGTCGACCGCGCGCCAGGGCTGTGCGTCGCCGCACATGAAGACGTCGAAGGCGCCATAGCCGATCTCGGGCCAGGTGTGGACCGAGATGTGGCTTTCCGCCAGCACCGCCACGCCCGAGACGCCCTGCGGGCTGAACTTGTGGGTGTGGATGTGCAGAAGCGTCGCTCCGCAGCTTTCCACGCAGTCGCGGAACGCCTGCTGGATGCGCGCCTCGTCGTCGAGACCGGTGCCGTTCACCACCTCGATGATAAGATGCGTACCCGCGAAGACGCGGCCGTCGCGGCGGATGAAGTGATCTTCGCGGTCCTTGTCGAGGACATCGCGGGCAGCAGTTTGCGCGAGCGGTGGCTCGCAGAAATCTTCCGCGTGGGCGCCTGTATCCAGACCGATCCCCAGTTGGAAGAGGTTGGCGCCGTCCATCATGGCACTCCCCTTCGTTCCAGCAGATTGTAATCCGGCCCTTAGCGCCCCCCAAGGTGTTTCTCGGGATGGGATCGGTGCCTCGTCCGGCGGCATCTAAGGACGCCGGGCGAGTCGCGCAAGGGGTTTTTTCGCCGGACCGCGATCAGGTCTCGGCGGCGTGATCGTCTTCGGCGAAATCGGTGCGCGCCCAGGCCAGCGACACCAGGCCCAGAACCAGGCCGGCGGCGGGAAGGGCGGAGAGGATCAGGAAGACGGACCCCAGTCCGTAGAAAACAGCACCAAGCGTGATGCCCACGGCGACGAAGCAAAGAAAGATACCTGCAATCACAACAAACCTCCAGAACTCGGTATGGAACCGGCCGATATGCGACCCGTCCCGGAACGGCGCACCTGCGCCTTCCTGCAATCACTATACACCGAATCGGGCTTTACGTGGGTGACAGGGCGGCGGAGTTGTGGAAAATTCAGCGTTCCCGTTCCGGAAACAGAGGCCGGTAATCGGGGGATATTTTGGGGTATTATTTTACCTATTTTGCAAGCGTTTGTTTTTGATAGATAAAAACTGCCAAGTCGGACTTGACTAAGCGCCTGCCATGCACGAGACAGCGGCAATCGAATTCTCCACGGATAATGGATCAATGAAGACGTTCACCGCAACACCGGCGGACATCGAGAAGAAATGGATTGTGATCGACGCCGAAGGCGTCGTTCTTGGCCGTCTTGCCTCGATCGTCGCCATGCGCCTGCGCGGCAAGCACAAGGCCACCTTCACGCCCCATATGGACATGGGCGACAATGTCATCGTCATCAACGCCGACAAGGTGCAACTGACGGGTAACAAGCGCGACAAGCCGAACTATTGGCACACGGGCTATCCGGGCGGCATCAAGTCGCGCACCACCGGCCAGATCCTGGAAGGCGCGCATCCCGAGCGTGTCGTGACCCAGGCGGTGAAGCGGATGCTTCCCGGTAACCGGCTGACGCGCAAGCAGATGACCAACCTTCGTGTCTATGCGGGCGCCGAGCACCCGCACGAGGCGCAGAACCCCGAAGTTCTGGACGTCAAGTCCATGAACAAGAAGAACACCCGGAGCTGAGCGACATGGCTGAAGACATCAAGACTCTGGACGATCTGAAGGACGCCGTCGGAACCCCCGACGCGCCCGCCGAAGCCGTCGTGGACGCGCCGAACCGTGAAATGGTTCGCGATGCGCTGGGGCGTTCCTATGCCACCGGCAAGCGCAAGGACGCGGTCGCCCGCGTCTGGATCAAGCCGGGTTCGGGCAAGGTGACCGTGAACGGCAAGGAACTGAACGTGTATTTCGCGCGTCCCGTGCTGCAGATGATCCTGCGCCAGCCGTTCCAGGTGGCCGGGGTCGACGGTCAGTTCGACGTGATGGCGACCGTCAAGGGCGGTGGCCTGTCGGGCCAGGCCGGTGCGGTCAAGCACGGTATCTCGAAGGCGCTGCAGCTTTACGATCCGTCGCTGCGCGGCGCGCTGAAGGCGGCCGGTTTCCTGACCCGCGACAGCCGCGTGGTCGAGCGGAAGAAATACGGCAAGGCCAAGGCCCGCAAGAGCTTCCAGTTCTCGAAACGTTAAGATCGAGTGACGCCAGGAAATCAAAAGCGCGCCCTCACGGCGCGCTTTTTTCGTATATGCCGGTGCAGTTACCGGGGTTTTTTCAACTTGATCCCGATCAGCGCGACAATCGAGCCTGCCGCCAGAAGGATCGACAGCGGGCCGGCATACTGAAGGTATTCCATCGTTTTCTCACTCGTTAAAAACCGTTAAAAACCAATGTGCCCATATCGCACTGAAAAATGCCCGGAATTGGGCCGGGCCGGCATGGTTTTCGGGAAAATTCGGGTTTCGGATGGGGCACGGGCGATGTGTCCGGCCAGGCACAATGGTCGGTCTGCCGGATCTCGCGTGTTGTCAGGCGTGGGCTCATTGGCGCAGGTTCGCGGCAATCCGGTGATATCCGGCATCGCATCCGTCGAGCCAGCAAAACCTTGTCAAATGCCGCAATGACCCCTTCGAGCCAGGCCGTGCCGCCCGCTGGGAGACTGACGGACACCGCCGCGATCTTTGCCGTCGTGCTGGTCTGCGCCTTCGCGCTGGCTGTCGGCGTCGCCTGGGTCAATGTCGGCGATCCCTTCGTGCGCCACGACGACTTCCCGGCGGTTTTCGGGGAAGAGGCGGACTATTACGGGAAGACCCTGAGCGAGGGTCGCTGGCTGAACTACTGGTGGGTGGCGCGGCCGGTCCTGTGGTCCACGCAGGTCAATTTCGTACTTTATCTGCTTGGCTGGTCGATTTTCGCGGCGGGTTTCGCGACCCATGCGTTCGGTCGGAACGCAGGTCCCTTCTTCGGAGCACGGGTCTTGCTTGCCGTGCTGATCGTGCTGACGCCGCAGGCGTTCAACATCGCGCAGTGGTTCAACACTGTGGTGATCGGTGTCTGGGTGCTGGCGGGATATGCGCTGGTGTGCGTGTTCGCACCGCGGCGTGTAGCGATCGGCGCGTTGCTGATCTTCTCGCCCTTCGCATTCAGCGCCTACAACACCTATCCGTTCTACATGCTGGCCATGCTGATGTGCCGGTTCGACCTCGACCGCTCGTGGCGGGATTACTTCCTGGTGCTGTCCGTATTTGCCTTGTCCTTCGCGCTTGGTCTGTTGATGGCCTACTCGCTGAACTGGACCTACCACGGCGTTTTCGGCGTTCGGATCGAGGAGTGGCGTCAGCCCAATTACATCACGAACCTGTCGGATCTGATCGGAAACCTCGACGTGCTCGTCACGTTTCTGGGAAATCTGGTACGGAACTTCGGCCTTGGCAACACCGGGCTTGGCTATCCGCTCTTCATGCTGGCCATGCTGAGTCTGCTGGTACTGATGCGCAGAGACATGATGCTGTTGGTTTATACCGTATCGCCCATACTTCTGGGCATGGGACTCCTGGCGTCCTATGTTCTCGTGACCGGTGTCTTCCTGCCGGTCAGGGCAACGGTCTTCGTCTGGATCGTCTTGTCCTTTTCGCTGGTGGCCAGCGTCCGGATAGTGGGAACTTCGCCGATCCGGCAATGGATCGGTTTCGGGGTGCTGGGGACCATCGTCGTCCTGCTTGGTTTGCGTTTCGATGACAGGTACCGGATTCTGCAGATCTGGCAGGGATCGACGGCGGATCTGGCGGCGCGGATTCCCGTCGATACGGGCAGGATTGTCATTTACGGCAATCCGGCGTCTTACAAGGGCGCGCGCGAGGTCGGTCTTCAGACTGTCGAGGGCCTGTCATACCGGATCCGATATCTGACCGGAAAACCCGCGGTCATGTGCATAAGCGCGAAGGTGGATTGCAGCGCCGAAACGCCGCCTTTCGATCCGCGTCCCAGGTACGGGTCGCTGCTGATCGAAACGACCGGCGGCGTGACCTACATCCGCCTTCCCGCGCAGGACAATCCGCCCTAGCCCTCGGCCGTCTCCAGCCGCTCCAGCGCTCTCAGCCAAAGCGCCTCGGCGCGTTCCAGCCCTTCTTCGACCTCGGCGAATTTCTTCTGCCAGTTTTCGGTCTCGGCGATGCGGGCGGGGTCGTACATGGCCGGATCCGCCAGTTTCGCCGCCAACCTCTCGCGCATGGTGGTCAGCTTCTCGACCCGCGCCTCGGCGGCCGAGACGGCCTGGCGCAACTCTGCGACCTGGTGGCGCGAGGGTTTCGCCGGTTTCTCCTTCGATTTGCCGGCCTTCGGCGCGGGCTGATCCAGAAGCATCCGGCGGTAGGCTTCGAGGTCGTGTTCGTAAGGCGCCACGCGGCCGTCCTTCACCAGCCACAGCCGGTCGGCGACGTGGCTGAGGAGGTGCATGTCGTGACTGACCAGCACCACGGCGCCGGTGTAGGCGGTCAGCGCCTCGATCAGCGCCTCGCGGCTTTCCATGTCGAGATGGTTGGTCGGCTCGTCTAGGATGAGGAGATGCGGCGCGTCGATGGTGGCCAGCAGCAGCGACAGCCGCGCCTTCTGGCCGCCCGAGAGCCGCGCGGCGATGGTATCGGCCTGCTCGGCACCGATGCCGAAACCCGCCAGCCGGGCGCGCAGCCTGCCGGGCGCTTCGCCGGGGCGCAGGCGGCGGACGTGGTCGAGGGGAGTCTCGTCGGCGTGAAGCTCGTCCAGCTGGTGCTGGGCGAAGTAACCGATGCGCAGCTTGCGCGCCCGGGTGATGCGGCCGCCAAGCGGGCTCAGCTTGTCGGCCAGCAGTTTCGACAGTGTCGATTTACCCTCGCCGTTACGGCCCAGAAGCGCGATGCGGTCGTCCTGGTCCAGACGCAGCGTCAGTTTTTCCAGGACAGGCTTGCCGTCGTAGCCGACCGAGGCCGATTCCATGTTGATGATCGGCGGTGACAACTCTTCCGGCTCGGGGAATGTGAACCGGCGAAGTGCCGCTTCCTGCGGCGAACTGATCGGCGTCATCTTCGCGATCATCTTCAGCCGCGACTGGGCCTGCGTGGCCTTCGAGGCCTTGGCGCGGAAACGGTCGACGAAGGATTGCAGGTGCGCGCGGCGCGCCTCCTGTTTCTTCGCCTCGGCCTCGGCCACGGCCAGTCGGGCGGCGCGGGTGCGGGCGAAGGTGTCGTAGTTGCCGTTGTACAGCGCCAGCTTGCGATCCTCGAGATGCAGGATCGAGGTGACGGCGCGGTTCAGAAGGCCCCGGTCGTGGCTGATGGTGATGACGGTATGGGGGTATTTCGCGAGGTAGGATTCGAGCCAGAGCGCGCCCTCGAGGTCGTGGTAGTTCGTCGGCTCGTCCAGAAGCTGTAGATCGGGGGCCGAGAACAGCACACCCGCCAAAGCCACGCGCATCCGCCAGCCGCCCGAGAAGGCCGAGCAGGGCATCGCCTGTTCGGCCTGCGTGAAACCGAGGCCCTTCAGGATGGTGGCCGCCCGCGCCTCGGCCGACCAGGCGTCGATATCGGCCAGCCGGATCTGGATATCGGCGATGCGGGACGGATCGGCGGCGGTTTGCGCCTCGGTCATCAGGGCGTCGCGTTCGGTGTCGGCCTGAAGCACGGTGTCGAGAAGCGAGGTTTCCGACCCCGGCACTTCCTGTGCCACGCCGCCGATCCGTGCCTGGCGGGGGATGTGGATCTCGCCGCCTTCCAGCGCGATCTCGCCCCGGATCAGCCGGAAGAGCGTGGTCTTGCCGGTGCCGTTGCGCCCGACGAAGCCGACCTTGTGGCCGTCGGGAATGATCGCCGAGGCGCCTTCGAAGAGCGGGCGGCCTTCGACCGAGTAGCGTATGTCGTCGATGCGGAGCATGGGGCACGCTTTGCCCCGGCACGCGGGTGGCGTCAATCGTGGCCGTCGCCTTGTTCCGCCTCCGGCGGGAGTATTTTCGAAAAGAAGAAACGAAATCTTAAGAATAGTGCCGCCAGTTCGGCGGGCGGTACAGGCTGGAGAGCCGATGACCGAAAAAGGAGAAGCCCTTCTGTCCCGTTCCGGCGTATTGCTGCCGGGCGGGGCGGAAGGCACCCTCCTGCTTCTTCTTTTCACAAATACTCATGGTGCGGGATCGGGGCCGGGCGCGCGGGCCTTTTCAACCGCCGCGCCCCATGCTAGGCGGGCCGCGGAATTCAGGCGGCGCGCATGGGGCGCTGGCCGCCGCACCGTCTGAAGAGGCAAGACCAATGGCGATCGAACGCACCCTTTCCATCATCAAGCCCGACGCGACCAAGCGGAACCTGACCGGCAAGATCAACGCCAAGTTCGAGGAAGCGGGGCTGCGCATCATCGCTCAGAAGCGCATCCACCTGACCAGGGCGCAGGCCGGCAAGTTCTACGAGGTTCACGCCGAGCGCCCGTTCTACGACGAATTGTGCGAGTTCATGGCTTCGGCCCCCGTCGTCGTCCAGGTGCTGGAGGGCGAGGGCGCCATCGCGAAGAACCGCGAAGTTATGGGCGCGACCAACCCGGCCGACGCCGAGCCGGGCACGATCCGCGCGGAATTCGCGGAATCGGTCGGCGAGAACTCGGTTCACGGCTCGGATGCGCCCGAGACGGCGGCAGTCGAGATCGCGTACTTCTTTTCGGGCCTCGAGCTCGTCGGATAAGTCCACCGCACCGGACAACCGGAAAGGGCCGCCCGAGGGGGCGGCCTTTTTCGTCTCAGGGATGAAGGCGGACGCCGATCCGGTCAAGCTCGGCGGCCAGCGCCGACGAGGGGCCCGAGGGTGCGGCAGCGCGGGCACGGGCGCAGATGTCGTCGAAGCGTTTGCGAAGATCGTCCTTTTCCTTGCCCCGGCAATCGTTCCAGGGGCGGCCCTGAAGGCCCATGACCATCGCGTAATAGCCGATGAAGTGGGGACGCGCGCCGTGGCGCAGAAGCCGCTCGTAGGCGGCGTCGGGGCCGAGGTCGGCCAGCTCTTCGGCCGAGGTGATGCCCGCGCGCGCGTACGCCGTGTCCGAGGCGGGGCCGAGATTTCGGATCGATGACACGGGCGACGGCATGGGCGCGATCCTAGCGCGCGCGTCGCGTCGCCGGTAGATCAGATCGACGCGAAATCCGTAAAGCAGACAGTCGTGTCTTCCTTGCGGGGTTTGACCTTGGGCTGGTCGTCCCGGACGCGCGCCTTGCGGTCGCCCTGCGCCTTGGGTTCTGTCTGCGGGGTTTTCTTTTCTTCGGCCATGTCGGGCCTCCGGTACAGCGGCCCCGAGGGGCCATTCACACTATACGACCATCGGGCAGGCGCGATCGGGCCAAATCATGACACGGGCCTGCCGATACCAAGATCATTTCCGACAATTTGACCGAATCGGGAAAAACCGGGCGCCGGGCGGGCAGGAACTGTCCGAATGTGGCGGGAATGTGACGGAAACGGCGGGATGCGGGCTGGCCGATTTCCGCCGACGGAAGTTCTGCACATGACCGGCGCGGGCGGGATTTCCGGGCCTCGAACCGGTCATGGGGAAGAAAACAGGACAATTCCGAAGAAAAAATCACGAAATTTCAGGTGGTTGTTTCCGGGGTGTTTTCAGTGGGCCATCGAGGGCCTGGTTGTCCCGGTTCCGGGAACGCACAGGATTATCCACAGGGCGATTCGGGCTTGACCGGCGGAGATTCGCCGGTGATCCGGGGCCGAATTGGGGCGGCGAAGGCGGAAAGTCGCCACATTTTGGCCAGCTTCGGTGGAAAATGCAACTTCGGGTAGAAAAATTCATCCAAACCGACGATGCGCGAAAGGTTAACGGCGTCGTACCTTGTTTGAGAGCCGGGGGGACAGACACCGGTTCGGAAAAGTGACGTCGCGCTTCGCGACAGTTTTGACAGCGTATAAGGAGTACTGAAATGCGCGACCTCTTCATCAAATTCCGCAAGTCCGAAGACGGCGCCTCGCTGGTCGAGTATGCCGTTGCCCTGATCGTCGTGACCATCGTCGGTGGCGCTGGTGTGATTGCTCTGGGTCAGAATGCTGGCACCCTCGCAGAGGGTGGTTGTGACGTTGCTGGCTCGGCGGCGGTCATCGCTCAAGCTGCTACAACAGGCACCAACACCGGCACGGTCGTTGCAGACTGCTGATGGCTATTCGCGCTTCG
>JAVJUV010000120.1:0-3824 GCA_040220415.1 Silicimonas sp. | reverse complement strand
CGCCCTGCGACCCCCGGGCGATCGGCGCCGAACGGCCAGTCGGTCCCGCCGAAGATCAGCGTGAGCCCGACGAGCAAGGCCAGCGCCGCAAAGACGAGGCGCAGCCCGGCGCGCGAGATCGACGCGAACACCAGCGCGGCGATCAGCACGCCGGCGGGCACCGCGACCAGGTATGTACGCAAAAGGTCAATGTCGACCGCGCCGCGCGCCCGGTGCGAGGCGAACGAGCGCAGCGAGGTCGGCACGATCACCGCCAGCGATGTCCCGACCGACAGGTGCATCCGGACGGCCTCGTCCACGCCCAGAAGGCCGAAGACCTGGAAGAAGACCGGCACGAGGACCGCACCCCCGCCGATGCCGAAGATGCCGGCCAGAAGCCCGGCGACCGCGCCGGCGGCGGCGAGCGCGACGGCAAGGATGGCGATGTCGGCGATTTCGGGCACGGCGGCATGCTCCGGCGGTCGATGATGCCACCTATTGGGGTCGATCGCTCGGCTTTCACAAGCCGGCAAACGGCGCGAACGGTTCGGTAGGACCGTCTTCTAGGCGGCCGCGAGCGCCCCTTCGCCGGCGACCAGCTTGAGCCCCTCGCGCAGCACCGCGCCCGTGGCGCCCGGCCTGACCGCCTGTTCGGACAGGTGCCGCCGCCAGGCCCGCGCGCCGGGCCGGCCATGAAACAGGCCGACCATGTGGCGCGTGACGTGGCTGGCGCGCCCGCCTTCGGCAACGTGCCGGTCGACATGGTCCGCCATCGTCTCGACCACCTGGGCCAGATCGGGCGATGGAAATTGCTCGCCATAAACGCGCCGGTCGACATCGGCGAGAACGCCTGGGGTCTGGTAGGCGGCGCGGCCCAGCATGACCCCGTCCATCACGTCAAGATGCGCGGCCGCCCGATCGAGATCGGCGATGCCGCCATTGATGCCGATGAAACGGGTCGGAAAATCGCCCTTGAGCGCGTGCACGAGCGGATAGTCCAGCGGCGGCACGTCGCGGTTCTCCTTCGGGCTCAGCCCTTCGAGCCAGGCCTTGCGCGCATGCACCCACAGCGCGTCTGCGCCCGCATCGAGCGCCTGTTCCGCGAGCGCCCACAACGCCTGGCGCGGCTCCTGCTCGTCAACGCCGATCCGGCACTTGACGGTGACCGGAACCGCGCCGGCAACCTTCTTCATCGCCGCGACGCAGCGCGCCACCAGATCGGGCTGCCGCATCAGGCAGGCGCCGAACGTGCCAGACTGGACCCGGTCGGACGGGCAGCCGACATTGAGGTTGATTTCGTCAAAACCGTGATCGGCGCAGATGCGCGCGGCTTCGGCCAGTTTCTCGGGATCGCTGCCGCCAAGCTGTACGGCAAGCGGATGCTCGACAGGATCGAAACGGAGAAGCCGGCCGCGATCGTCATGGATCACAGCGTCCGCGACAACCATCTCTGTAAAGAGCAGCGCCCGGCACGAAAGCTGCCGGTGGAACAGCCGGCAATGCCGGTCCGTCCAGTCCATCATGGGCGCGACGGTGAGAATTTTCTCTTTGTTTTTCAGTGTTTTATGATACATTTCAATAAGATCAATTCGTGAACGGCGTGCACAGAAATGGACGAAATTGCACGCTTTTGTACCCCGTTTGATCGCTGGGTGCACGCTATTTGCACGCCGACAGAGGACTGCACGGCATGGCGACCATCTTCAAAACAAAGCAGGGGCATTGGCGCGCACAGGTTCGACGCAGGGGCAAATACGCATCGAACACCTTCCGCTTGAAGAGCCACGCTGACGCCTGGGTAGTTGAGACCGAACGTCTCATCGACTTGGGCGGGGAGCCTGACAAGCGTCGACACGGCTCGCCCAAGACTGTGGCAGACCTTGTTGATCTCCATATGAGCGACCTTCAAGAAGTGGGGCGTCCTCTACGACGATCGAAACACGCTGTTATGCGAGCGCTGAAATGCGATTTGGGCGCTACGCGACTGAGTCATCTCGATCGCGCCAGGATCATCCGATACGGCAAGCAGCGCGCCAAACAAGGCGCGGGACCTGTAACCCTGTCGGTCGATCTCTCTTATCTCAACACGATCTTGACCCATGCAGCAGCAGTCCACGGCATCAACGTGGACACAGAAAGTGTCCGCCTTGCGAGAACCGCCCTCGCCCGCCTTGGCCTGGTCGGCCGATCCATGGAGCGCGACCGTCGACCAACCGAAGACGAAATCGGTGCCCTGCTCGAATACTTCGATGCCAAGACCAACATGATCATGCCCATGGGCCGGATCGTGCGCTTTGCGATCGCCACCGCAATGCGTCAGGAGGAAATATGCAAGATCGAGTGGCGCGATGTCGATTTGACGAAGAGGATCGTCACGGTCCGTGACAGGAAAGATCCGCGCCGCAAGGACGGAAACCATCAAAAGGTGCCACTGTTGAACCTCACGGGTTATGACGCCTGGCGGTTGCTACTCGAGCAAAAGGTTCTGACAGGCGGCAAAGGTCGATGCTTTCCCTATCACCCGCAATCCGTCGGCACCGCGTTTCGGCGCGCCCGTAAGCATCTGGACATCGATGACCTCAAGTTTCATGACCTGCGGCACGAGGCAACCAGCCGCCTCTTTGAAGCCGGCCTGTCGATCGAACGCGTTGCCCTTGTCACGGGTCACCGCGACTGGAAAATGCTTCGCCGTTACACCAATCTCAAACCCGAAGACCTGCACCGACTTCAGAAGCACGGGCAGGTTTCCGAGGAGGCATTCATGCAGGAACTAGCTGCGTACCAAGCGCATTGAACGGACTTGCATTCAGTAGCTTATGACGTGATGTTGAAGTCGGCTCCTGGCGGTTAAGCTGTCGTTTGCGGGAAAGGCAGGCGATCAGCTCCGAACACAGCCACAACAGCACTCAGTCGCCATGATTTCGGGCTTTTGCACTGGACTGCTTGTCAATGTGCAACCCCGTGCCGGCTCGCTGATGCCCTACGGAGCGATGCGGCAATGTCGCGCTCACAGCGTCATTTCTGGTGCCTGACGCAAACCTTTCCTTTCGGCCTACTCTACAGCCGGAGGAATGACCGTGATCGCGGTGACCTGCGCATCGCTTAGACCGAGTTCGTCACGCAACTCCAGCAAGTGAGCCGCGCCAGGTTGTCCCGAGAGCTCCGCAGGGAGCGCCAGACCCCACCCCGCAACCGCGGCGCAACTCGTCCAGATCGTCTTGTGAGAGGCTCTTGATTTTGCGGGGCTCAAATCCTGCATAGGGCCCCCATGGGCATGCTCATCGTTGGCCCAAGCCGACACGGGCGGGAGCATTACGGCCAAAAGCAGCGTCGTGATGGTCCGGTTCATGGCTGCATCCTACTAACTGGGCGGGTAAACCCGTGGCATCAGCGCGCCGGGATGCATATGATTGCGATCATGTTGCCGCAAATCAGATCGCCGTTTGATGATGCCCGAACCGTGTCCCTCGAAAAGGCGCAAGCTCTGTTCCGGGTTGGCGATACGGTCCGAACGATCCATCTGACGGTGTCGGGGCAACTCGCGCTGGTGCGCAACACGGCTGCCGGGACAAGCCTGATCCTGCACCGGGCCGGCCCGGAACAAATCCTGGCCGAAGCCTCGGTTTATGCACCGACATATCAGTGTGACGGCATCACCATCGAACCGTCGACTGTGCGCGCATTGTCGGTGGCTGTCTTCCGGGTGTCAACGGCGGAGGGATTTCCGGCCAGGTGGCGGAGCAAAAGTCGGCCAGTCGGGATGTGGCTGGCGCCTTGGCACGCGCGCTCCCCATATAGCTTGCGCGTGCTGAGGCGCCTTGGTCCGTTAGGAACAAAACGAGGCT
>JAVJUV010000119.1:0-131883 GCA_040220415.1 Silicimonas sp. | reverse complement strand
AGCATCTCAAGTTTCGCATTTTTGGCAATGGGAATTCAGAAGACTGGCCAACGCGGGGGTTTTCCGGTATCCGCCCGATTGTCCCGAAAAAGGTCCATCACATGACTAGCCGCGCCGGTTTCGTTGCCCTGATCGGAGAGCCCAACGCGGGCAAGTCGACTCTGTTGAACCGCATGGTCGGCGCCAAAGTTTCCATCGTGACCCATAAGGTCCAGACCACCCGCGCACGGATTCGCGGTGTCGCGATCGAAGGGGACAGCCAGATCGTCTTCGTGGACACGCCCGGCCTTTTCCGACCTCGCCGGCGCCTGGATCGCGCGATGGTCGCGGCTGCATGGGGCGGAGCCGCGGACGCCGACATTACGGTGTTGCTGGTTGAGGCGCATAGAGGTCTGACGGCCGGAGTCGAGGCTATTCTCGAGCGGTTGGAAGAAATCGGTCGGGACCGAAAGATCGCCCTCGCCATCAACAAGATCGATCGCGTCGAGCGTCCTGTGCTCCTGGGGCTGACGGAAAAGATGAATACCCGATTTCCTTTCGTCCAGACCTTCATGATTTCGGCCGAGAAGGGATACGGTGTCGATGACCTCAAGGCTTGGCTGGCAAAGGAGCTTCCCGAGGGTCACTGGTTGTATCCCGAAGACCAGATCGCCGACTTGCCTTTGCGTATGATCGCTGCAGAGACCACCCGGGAAAAGCTGACGCTGCGGCTACACCAGGAACTGCCGTATCAACTGACGGTCGAGACCGAGAACTGGGAAGAGAATGATGACGGATCGGTTCGGATCGATCAGATCATCTATGTCGCCCGCGATGGTCACAAGGGTATCGTGCTTGGGAAGAAGGGTGAAACGATCAAATCGATCGGGCAGTTGGCCCGCGAAGATATCGCCGAGTTCCTTGGCCGGAAGGTACATCTTTTCCTGACCGTGAAGGTCCGGCCCAACTGGTTGGACGAGGCGGAGCGATATTCCGAGATGGGACTGGATTTCAGCGACGGAAACGGATGACCCGCCTTACGTCCGAGATCTGGGTTGCCGCCTATCTGACCCGATGTCGTCTGGCAACGATTCCCGCCTTCATCGTCAAGAAGGGTGATCAGACCGCAGGCGCGGTAATCGTCAAGCTGAATACACTGGATGGTCAGGCGGTCTGCTACCAGCGCTCCTTTGATCTGATGTCGGGTGAACGGCGATGGATCGTGCTGGCCGAGGGTGATGAGGCCGATGTGGACTCAAGCATCGCAAAACAAGGCGGTTTCGACCCGGACCTGTGGGTCATCGAGGTGGAAGATCGTCAGGGCCGACATCTACTGGACGAACCCGGACTGGAGTAAATCAGTTGCGCGCGATCTCCGCCAACTCAAGCACGTGCGGACCGACCGCCTCGACGATAAGCGCCACACCTTTGGCGTTGGGATGAATGCCGTCAGCCTGCATCAACTCGGCAAGAGTGGCCTTTCGGTCCTCTTTCGCGGACAACGCTTCAAGGAAGTTTGGATACAGCAAGGCGCTGTGCTTTTCTGCCAGGTCCGGATACATTCGGTCGAAGGCGGCCTCGAATTCTGGCCCGTAGTTCGCGGGCGCATCCATCCCGACAAGTAGAACCGGCAATCCGCGCTCCGACGCGATACTCAGTATACCGTCCAGATTCTTGCGGCTGACCGCGGGATCTATGCCGCGCAATAGGTCATTTCCACCAAAAGCCACGATAAGCGCATCAACATCAGGGGTCAGAGTCCACTCGATCCGGCTGAGTCCGCCAGCCGTCGTATCGCCGGAAACGCCGGCATTGATCAGGGTCACACTGGCACCGTGCCCGTTCAGCCAGACGTCGAGTTGCGAAACAAACCCATCTTCGGGTGCCAGCCCGTAACCTTGGGTCAGACTGTCTCCCAATGCCGCAATAGTGACTGGCTCGGCCAGAGCCGGGGCTGCGGCGACAATAAGAACCAATCCGGCGTTGCGCATCATCCGTATCACCCCATATGGCGTGTGGAGGCGGCAAAACCGGAACGGAGACAGCATGACCGAGACGATCCTCTCTCTGAAGGACGCTGCGCTGTCGCTGGATGGCAATGCCGGACGAGTCGACATTCTGAAAGGCATAGACCTGGACGTCGTTCGCGGAACGTCGGTTGGTCTGATCGGACCTTCTGGTTCAGGCAAGTCGTCACTCCTTATGCTCATGGGCGGGCTGGAACGTGCCACAGGCGGGCAGGTCATGGCGCTGGGTCATGATCTGACAGCGCTTGGCGAGGACGCTCTGGCCCGCTTTCGCCGTGAACATATGGGCGTGGTTTTTCAATCCTTCCACCTGATTCCGACAATGACCGCGCTTGAGAACGTCGCAACGCCCTTGGAGCTGGCGGGAAAGCCCGACGCATTCGATCGGGCCGAGCAGGAACTGCAGGCCGTCGGGCTGGGAAATCGGCTCGATCACTATCCGTCCCAGATGTCAGGTGGCGAACAACAGCGTGTAGCTCTTGCCCGCGCAGCCGCTCCGCGCCCGGATATTCTGTTGGCAGACGAACCGACCGGAAACCTGGATGCCGCCACCGGACAGGCGATCATCGATCTTCTCTTCGGCTTGCAGGAGCGGCACGGCGCTACTTTGATCCTGGTCACCCACGCACCGGACTTGGCTCGACGCTGCGACCGGATCGTTCGCCTTGTCGATGGCCGCATCGCGGCAGAGGAACAAGCGACGGCCGAGGCCGCCGAATGAGTTTTGCCACTGCAAGTCGTATTGCCCGGCGGGAACTGCGCGGGGGGCTGCACGGATTCAGGGTGTTCCTTGCATGTCTGATTCTGGGTGTCGCCGCCATCGCCGCCATCGGCAGCGTTCGGGAGTCGATCCGCGCGGGGCTTGAACGCGAAGGCGCGACGATACTTGGCGGCGATGCCGAGTTGGAGCTGACCTATCGTTTTGCCGAGCCAGAAGAGCTTGCCTGGATGAAGTCCAATTCCACGGCGATGTCCGAGTTGGTCGACTTCAGGTCCATGGCGGTCTTCGGCGAGGGTCCCGACGCCGAGCGCGGGCTAACGCAGGTAAAGGCCGTAGATGCAGCCTATCCGCTTTTGGGGGCGGTCCAACTGGACCCTGACATGGAACTATCAGAGGCGCTCGCCGGCCTGGATGGTACGCCGGGTGCGGTGATAGCGCCTCTGCTTGTCGACCGGTTGGGCATGAATGTCGGCGACAGGTTCAAGTTGGGCACGCAGGAGTTCGTTCTGATGGCGCGGCTCGAACTCGAGCCGGATGATGCAGGAGGCAGCTTTGGACTGGGTCCTCGGACAATCGTTCTGACCACGGCACTGGACCAAAGCGGACTGATCCAACCGGGGACATTGTACGATACCGAATACAAGCTTCTTCTTTCAGACGACGCCAACCTCGATGCACTCGAAGTCGAAGCCGAAGAAGCGTTCACCGGCGTCCGCTGGCGCGACCGACGCAACGGCGCACCGGGCGTGGAGCGTTTCGTGGAGCGCTTATCATCTTTCCTTGTTCTCGTGGGTCTGGCCGGACTGGCTGTCGGAGGAGTTGGCATCTCGGCGGCGGTACGCGCCTATCTGGAGCGCAAGACCGAGGTCATCGCCACGCTGAAGACGCTGGGCGCGGACAACCGAACCATATTCCAGACCTACTTCCTGCAAATCGGTGCGCTCACTCTGGTTGGCCTCGTCGCAGGTCTTGTCCTTGGCACGGCACTTCCATTGGTCTTTGCACCTATGCTCGAAGCCCGCCTGCCGGTTCCCGCGGTTTTTTCCCTGCACGTACGACCGCTGGCCGAGGCGGCGTTGTATGGAGTTCTGGCTGCACTGATTTTCACGCTTTGGCCGCTGGCCCGGATCGAAGAGGTGAGGGCGGCCACTCTATTCCGTGATGCCGGCGGCACCGACCGGCAGCTTCCGCGCCCCATCTGGATTGCTGCCACAGCGCTTCTCCTTGCTGCACTTATTGGCAGTGCGGCATTCTTCTCGGGGCTGTGGACGCTGACGCTTGGGGCGGCGGGCGGACTTCTGGGTGCGTTTGCCATCCTTGTTCTTGCTGCCGAGGGAACGCGCCGCCTTTCGCGAAGGACGGCCCGTGCGCGGATAATTCGCGGCAAGAGTGCCTGGCGTCTGGCACTCGGCGCTATTGGCGGCCCGGGCGGCGAGGCGACGTCTGTTGTATTGTCGCTTGGTTTGGGACTGACGGTTCTTGCCGCGGTTGGTCAGATCGACGCCAATCTTCGCGGGGCGATTGCTCGCGACTTGCCGGACATAGCGCCGTCCTTCTTCATGGTCGACATTCAGCCTGGGCAGATCGAAGACTTTCGGATTCGGTTGAATGACGATCCAGCGGTCGAGAAAGTCGAAAGTGCGCCGATGCTTCGCGGCATCATCACCAGGATCAACGGACAACCTGCTCAGGAAGTTGCGGGCGAGCACTGGGTTCTGCAAGGGGATCGTGGCGTCACCTACTCGGACAGCCCGCCCCAAGGCACAAAGATCACGCACGGCGAATGGTGGCCCGAAGGCTATGCCGGAACGCCGCAGGTGTCTTTTGCGACCGAGGAGGCGATTGAACTGGGCTTGACCCTCGGCGACGAGATTACAGTGAACATCCTTGGTCGGGACATTTCTGCCCGGGTTACAAGTTTCCGGGAAGTCGACTTCTCGACTGCCGGGATCGGCTTTGTACTGGCCATGAACCCAGGTGCGCTTGCCGGAGCGCCCCACACCTTCATTTCGACAGTCTATGCCGACGAAGAGGCGGAAGCGACAATCCTGCGCGACATTTCCAACGCCTTTCCGAACGTGACTGCGATCCGCGTGAAGGATGCAATTGACCGTGTCTCGGAGGTGCTGGCGGGCATCTCAGCGGCGATAACTTATGGCGCGCTGGCCACTCTCGTCACCGGTGTAGTGGTCCTGATCGGCGCGGCCGCAGCGGGCATTCACGCGCGCACATACGAGGCAGCGGTACTGAAAACCCTGGGCGCGTCCAGAGCCATGATCCTGACCAGCTTCACTCTGCGTTCGGCCATGCTGGGCGCTGCCGCCGGTATTGTTGCGATTGTGGCGGGCGCGATGGCGGGCTGGGGGGTAATGACTTTCGTGATGGAAACCGACTACGTGTTCGAGCCGGTTTCGGCGCTGCTGATAGTAGCCGGTGGTATTCTGGCGACACTGTTTGCGGGTCTGGTGTTCGCCTGGGGTCCCCTCGCTGCGCGCCCTGCGCGGGTTCTCAGAGCGCGCGAATAGTCCGTTCGTAGGCGAAACCGCGCAGTCTGCATCGAGGCCCGGAAGGCCGGGTCTGGACAATTCCACAATGCCAGCCAAGCATGTGCCTGATTTTCAGGGAGTACGGATCATGAAACGTCTCAGCACGACAGTACTTGTAACCCTGCTTGCAACAGGCGCATTCGCTCAGAACGATTGCGCCGCCGGGAAGACCCTGGAAGATGGCAAGCTTACCATAGCAACCGGCAATCCGGCCTATTTCCCGTGGGTGATCGACGACGCCCCCGATTCGAAGCAAGGTTTCGAATCCGCCGTGGCCTATGCCGTCGCCGAACGGATGGGGTTCGCGGATGACCAGGTGGTATGGGTTCGCTCCTCGTTCGATCAGGCGATCCAACCAGGCGCCAAGAACTTCGATTTCAATCTCCAGCAGTTCTCGATTACGGAGGAACGCGAGGAAGTCGTCGATTTTTCGGTACCTTACTACTCGGCTGCAATGGCGGTCCTGACACGACGGCCGGTGGTCGATAACGGAGCGACGGCGACGACCGACTCGCTTAGGAGCCTTGTCTGGGGCGCGGATGCCAATACGACCGCTGTCCCGATGCTGAACGATCTGATCCAGCCCGAAAAATCGCCGCTTCTTTACGGGGACAATGCAGACGTTGTCGAAGCGATGAAGGCCAATCAGATCGACGCGGCGTTATTCGACCTGCCCACCGCCCTCTACCTCGGTGCCGTGGTTCTGGAGGACGGCGTGATCCTTGGTCAGTTTCCTGCCGAACGCAGTCAGAACCCGGATGAATTCGGACTGTTGATGGAGGAAGGAAATCCCTTGAGGGAGTGCGTTGACGGCGCTCTGATGGCGATGAAGGAAGATGGTACCTTGGCAGCCATCGAGTCCGAATGGCTGTCCGAGACGACGGGCGTCCCGGTCATCGAGTAGGACTTGGCTACCAGGCGACAAGTATACGAAGCGAAGATCAGGCGGCGATCGAACTCGATCGCCGCGTTGTCGACCTTGGCGGTTTTTGCTGCCCTGCTCGTTCTGATTCCGCTGGCGCCCGGGTGGGAGGCGGTGAAGAAAAGCTTTTTCAACGCCGATGTTTTTGCGAAGACCTTTCCGGGGCTTTTGGAGGCATTCCTTCTGGACGTGGCGATTTTCGCATGGTCTGCACCGCTGATCTTCGTGTTGGGCCTGCTGGTGGCACTTGCCCGGGATGTGAGATCGCCTGCTCTATATCCGCTGCGCCTGTTCGGCATGGTCTATACGGACATTTTTCGCGGCGTTCCGGTGATCCTGGTCATCTACCTGATCGGTTTCGGTGTGCCTGGGCTGGGGCTGCCCAGACCGTGGAATTCGCCCTACCTGTGGGGCACCGTGGCGCTGGTGCTGACCTATGCGGCGTATGTGGCCGAGGTGTTCCGGACAGGCATCGAATCGATCCATCAGAGCCAACGGTCGGCGGCGGCGTCGCTGGGCCTTTCGAACGCCGATACGATGCGCTACGTGATCCTGCCGCAGGCGGTCCGCAGGGTGGTTCCGGCGAACATGAACTTGTTCATTGCGCTGCAAAAAGACGTTGCATTACTGTCGTTTATCGGTCCCGTCGAGATCTTCCGGCAGGCTGGCGTCTATAAGTCGCTACTGGCGAACTTCACGCCTTACGTGGGGGCGGCGTTGATTTTTCTGGCGGTCACGATTCCGGCGACGCGGTATGCCGATTACCTTTTGGCGCGGCAGTTGAGAGAACGGTCTTGACCGCCAAACTGGAAGCGAGAGGAGTCCGCAAGGCTTTCGGCGCGAACGAGGTGTGCAGGGGCATCGACTTGTGCGTGGATGAGGGCGAAATGGTCTGCCTGATCGGAGCGTCCGGGTCCGGGAAGTCCACGCTTCTCAGGTGTCTGAACCTGCTTGAACCCATCGACGACGGCGAGATTTGGCTGGACGGAGAGGACATCTCGGTGCCGGGACTTGACCCTCAGGCGGTTCGTCAGAGGATCGGGATGGTGTTTCAGAGCTACAACCTTTTCCCACACATGAATGCGGTCGAAAACGCCATGCTCGCGCCGCGGCGGGTCAAGGGGATGACGCGCGAAGCCCTGTTGCCGGAGATCACTCAACTCTTTGAAAGATTTGGGCTAAAAGACCGGATGGAGCACTATCCCGACCAGCTTTCAGGGGGGCAGCAGCAGCGGGTGGCGATTGTCCGGGCGCTGGCGATGAAACCGGAGATCATGCTGTTCGACGAGATCACGTCGGCGCTTGATCCCGAACTGGTGGGCGAGGTTCTGGATGTGCTTCGCCAGCTTCGGGAAGAGGGGATGACGATGGTGCTGGCGACCCACGAGATGGGGTTTGCGCGCGAACTGGCGGACAAGGTGTGCTTTCTGGATGCCGGCGTCATTCTCGAGGAAGGACCGCCCGCCAGGGTCTTTGGCGCACCGGAACGGGAGCGAACGCGGGCGTTCTTGCGCCGTGTTCTCTGAACGGGCTTAACAGAGTCCTGCCACAACGTGCGAGCGAAGGGCGTTGCGCGGAACACCCCAAATCGTAAACGCCTTAAAATTCGGGGCCTGAGCGTGAATCGGGACGTCGGTATCACGTCGGTATTTTGTCGGTGCCTCTGGTTGGTCAGACAATGGACACACAACATCTGGTGCGCACGTTCACGAAGCTTACCGCTGCGTTAAGCAGGTGTTCCCTGTCCGATGTCGCGGGTCAGTCGGTATTGCCCAGCGGTTCGCCGTCCCATGCCTCGGAGCTGTCGGTCTGGCGCACGGGATCGCAAAACACCGTCTGGGTATCGTTCCGGTTGTCTTGGATTGCCGACCCGCCCCATCAATCCGATTTCCAGGTGGGCAGTCCGTGGGTGCCTGGGCACTATTTTCATCGGGGGTGAGGCCGGTTAGCTTGTCGCCAGAAGAAACCGCAAGCCGGGGTTTCCAAGTTCATGCGTGTGGAGTTCACCGGGTATGCGCAGGCTTCTGAAAGCGGTCATGACCCTGGTTGCGGTGGCTGCCATCGCAATCGTGTCGCTGAGACTGTTGTTTCCGCTGCCCGACATTCCCGAAGCCCGGACCGGCGAGGGCTGGCCCGCGGCGGACGCAACGAAACTGGGACAGTCCATTGCGCCGCTGGCTGCGGTCCATCCCGGCATGTCCGGTATCCTGCCGCTGGAGCGGGGCACCGATGCATTCGCGGCACGCGTCATGCTGATCCGATCTGCGACCGAAACCATCGATGCGCAGTATTACATCTGGCAGGACGACCTGACCGGGATTCGCCTTTTGGCCGAGTTGCAGGACGCGGTGAAGCGCGGCGTTCGTGTACGACTGCTGGTCGACGACAACGGGACGCCCGATCTGGACCAGGAATTGGCGGCGCTGGATGCGCTGCCCCAGGCAGAGGTGCGGGTCTTCAACCCGTTCACGGTGCGGGATCATCGGCTGTTGAATTATGCATTCGATTTCTTCCGGCTGAACCGGCGGATGCACAACAAGTCGCTGACCGTGGATGCGGTGGCGACCATCGTGGGCGGCCGGAACATCGGCGACATCTATTTCGAGACGGGAAACGGGCACACGTATCTTGACCTGGACGTTCTGGCGTTGGGACCGGCCGCGGTGGAGGTGTCGGCCGATTTCGAGCGCTACTGGTTCAGCGGATCGTCCTATCCAGTCGCCAGCCTGGTCGACGCGGAGCAGGGCGCAGACACGCTGCTGCAGGCACGCGACGCGGCATTTCGGGAAACCGAGCAGGCGCGCGCGTATTCGGAAATCGTGCTGCAATCGTCGATGATCGAACAGCTTGAAGCTGGGAGCCTGCCGCTGGAGTGGGTGCCGGTATTGTTGTTCAGCGACGACCCCGGCAAGGGTCTGGGGCTGGTGGATGCCTCGGATCTGATGATCCGAAAACTGATGAGCGAAGTGGGAACACCCAGGTTGTCGTTCGACATCATCTCGGCCTATTTCATCGCCGGGAAGGTCGCGACCGAGCGCATGGCCGAGTTCGCCCTGGACGGTGTCCGTGTGCGGACGCTGACGAACTCGCTGGAGGCGACCGACGTCGTGATGGTTCATGCAGGCTATATCAACTATCGCGACGCGCTGGTCGGTGGCGGTGTCGAAGTCTACGAACTGCGCAGCGACGGCGGCGAGCGGCGTACGATCAACGAACTGGGGATCATGGAGCTGTCGAAGGCGGCGCTGCACGCCAAGAGCTTCGCAGTGGACGGACAGCGCGCCTTCATCGGATCGCTAAACTTCGATCCCCGGTCGCGGCGGCTGAACACGGAGATGGGGCTGCTGATCGACAGCCCGCGGGTCGCGGGATTGATCTCGGGTTGGATGGACGAGACATTGCCGGTCCTGGCCTATCGGGTGACGCGGGACGAGGGTGGCGGCACGCTGTGGACGGCCGGGAACGCGGACGGCAGCGCCGTGACCTATGACGTCGAGCCGAACACGACGCTGCCGCTGCGGCTGTTTGTGGCAATCGCGAGCGTCCTGCCCGTGCAGTGGATGCTGTGACGGCCTACTCGACGATGTCGTCGGGGGGGCGGTCGATCAGCTCGTAGGACAGGAGATCCGCCATCTCGCGCGGGTCGCGAACGCGGGGCGTGCAGCGGGATCGGAACGCGCGGTAGAGGTCTTCGTCGCTGGTCCAGGTCGGTTCCGCCTGGTCGAAGCTCACGAACCGGAACCGGATCTTCGCGCCGGGGAGCGCCTGGGCGATGCGGGGCAGATCGGCGGGAATGACGGTGCCGATCCGCGGGTAACCGCCCATCGTCTGGCATTCGGTCAGAAGCACGAAGGGCGTGCCGTCGCCGGTCATCTGGATGTCGCCTTCGGAGATGAAATCCGAGACCTGTCCCAGTTGCGCCTCGGTGGCGAAAGGCGCGCCGTCCTGGTCCATGCGCACGCCCTGCCGGTTGCCGCGCGGGCTGCGGGTGAAGGTGGTGGACTCGAACCGGTCGCGCGCGTCCTGCGGGAAAAGCGCGGTCTGTGGGCCGGGGATGACGCGGATAGGTTGGGCGCCGGGTGTCTCGGGCGCCAGGCGAAGGGGCCGGGCGTCGGGTTCGGGATCGTCGCCCAGCGGCAGGCGGTCGCCATCGGCGAGATCGGGGCCGAGGCCGGCGATCCTGTGACGCCCGCGCCCGCCAAGCTCTTCGTCGGTCAGAAGCCCGCCCGAGACATGGAGGTAGCCGTAGACGCCGTTCTCGGCGGGGCCGATGTCGAGCGTGTCGCCAGGGTTCATCCGGTAGGTTGCGTGGTCCTCGAGGGGGCTGCCGTTTATCGTGGCCCGGAGGTGTGCCCCGGTGAGCGCGATGCGGACCGGGGCATCGACGCGGAAGCGCCCGCCGCCGACCGTCATCTCAAGCGCCGCAGCGCCGGGCGGGTTGCCGAGGAGCGCGGCGCCCATCAGGAAGCCATGCCGGTCGGCGGCGCCGCCGCGCGACAGGCCGAGACCAATGCCGTGGGGGCGTCCGAGATCCTGAACGCCGAGACCGGGGCCGGCGCGGTCGATGATCAGGTGGCCGCTCATTCGATCGGCTCCGCGACGGCGCCGCCCAGCGGGCCGGCGTCGGCGAGACGCGCGAAGTCCTTTGCCTGCGCCGGGTCGAACCGCACGCTGTCGCCGGCCTTCAGCGGAATAGGGGGCGAGCCGTTTCGCGCATAGCAGCGGAAGGCGGTGCGCCCGATCTGGCGCCAGCCGGTCGGGGCGGCGTTGGCGAAGGGTATGACCTGCCTGACGGCGACAACGACGGCGCCCCGTGGCACCTCGGGCGTCACTTCGGTCTGACGGGGGATGTTCCAGTGCTCGTCCAGAAATCCAAGATAGGGCTGTCCCGGTGCGAACCCGAGCGCGAGGACGCGAAGCTCGGCCGATGCGATCTCGGTCACCGCCTGATCGGGCGAGAGGCCGGCCGCTTCGGCGACCTCGTCAAGCTGTGGGCCGTGCTCGCCGCCGAAGACCGCCGGAATCCGCCAGAGGGTGCGGCCTTCGGGCAGGGGTGCGTGATACCAGTCCTGCCGTGTCAGGCGGTCCCGCAGCGTGTCCTCCAGCCGGGCGCGCGCGACCTCGCCGGGCCGGAACCGGACAAGCACCGATGTGAGCGATGTGGCGGTTTCGGTAACGCCCGTCGGAAGCTCGTGTTCCAACTCGCCGCGAAAGGCGAGCGCGGCCCGATTGGCGGCCTCGCTGAGAGTGTCGGCGAAGCGGACAAGAATCCCATCGAGGCCGAGGGGCAGGATTTCGGGCGCGGGCGCTGTCATTATGGGGCGCAACGTCTCACAGTCGGCGGCGGATGGGAACATGGGAGAGTCATTTCCGGCTTGCCACCCAAGCGCATTCCTTGAAGTCTGTCGCAAGCGATAGAATAACGCTTTCAAGAAAAGACAAGGCCCTGCCCGGGGCCCGGAACACTGGGGAGACAATGATGAAATTCAAGACACTTCTTTTGTCCGCTGCGCTGGCCGTTTCAGCTCAGGCGGCAGCCGCCGAGGTCAAGGTAGGCATGATCACCACGCTGTCCGGCGGTGGCGCTGGCCTTGGTATCGACGTGCGTGACGGCTTCTTGCTGGCGGTCCAGCAGTCGGGGCGCGACGATATCGAGGTCGTGATCGAGGACGATCAGCAGAAACCGGATATTGCAGTGCAGTTGGCCGACAAGATGGTCCAGTCCGAGAAAGTCGACGTTCTGACCGGGATCATCTGGTCGAACCTTGCGATGGCCGTGGTGCCGAGCGTGACTGCTCAGGGCAAGATTTATCTCTCGCCGAATGCGGGCCCGTCGCCGCTGGCCGGCAAGGGGTGCCATCCGAACTACTTCAACGTTGCCTGGCAGAACGACAGCCTGCACAACGGCGGCGGGGCGTACGCAAATATAGCCGGTTACAAGAACACCTTTCTGCTGGCACCGAACTATCCGGCGGGGACCGATGCGCTGAACGGCTTCAAGGCGCTTTACGAAGGCGAGGTCGCATCGGAGATCTACACGGAACTGGGCCAGACCGACTATGCCGCCGAGATCGCGCAGATTCGCGCCTCGGGTGCCGATGCCGTCTATTTCTTCCTGCCGGGCGGCATGGGGATCTCGTTCCTGAAGCAGTATTCCGAAAGCGGCGTCGATATTCCCGTGGTGGGACCGGCGTTCAGCTTCGACCAGGGTATCCTGCAAGCCGTGGGCGAAGCGGCGCTGGGCGTGAAGAACACATCGCAGTGGAACAAGGATTTGGACAACGCGGCCAACGCGGCCTTCGTCGAGACCTTCCAGGCCGAGTATGGGCGGCTGCCGTCGCTTTATGCCAGCCAGGGGTTCGACACCGCGAACCTGCTGATCAGCGCGATGGAGAAAGCCGAGATTTCGGACATCGACGCGTTCCGCGCCGCGCTGAAGGAAGCGGATTTCGACAGCGTTCGCGGAGACTTCCGGTTCGGGCCGAACAACCACCCGATTCATGACATCTACATCCGCGAAGTGATCAAGGAAGGCGACGTCTATACCAACAAGATCATTGGCAAGGTGCTTGAGGATCACGGCGATCCCTACGCCGCCGAATGCCAGATGTAAGCTGCGATGCGCGGCGGCACGACCGGCTGCCGCGCGTCTGTCCGCCATGCTGAACCCCGCCACAGTCGTGTTGAGACTTCCGCTGAGCGACCGGGCCGCGCTTGCGCCCTTTGTCGAGACCTGTCTGGCCTCCGGCATATCGCTGATCGCGATCTGGGGCGAGGGTGCGCGCGGGGTCGAGGACGAGATCGACGCGATCATCGTCGGCGACGGGTCGGACCCGGACCGGTTCATGTCGACCAGCGTCCATGGCCCGAAGGACGACGCGTTGGGTTTCGCAATGGACTGGAACGATTGCGGCACCGCCTTGGTGGTGCGTCTCTGAGATGTCCACGATCCTGATCATCGAGCAGGTCCTGAACGGCCTGCAACTGGGGGTCATGCTGTTCCTGATGGCGGCAGGATTGACGCTGATCTTCGGGGTCATGGGTCTGATCAACCTCGCGCACGGTTCGCTCTACATGGTCGGCGCCTTTGCGGCCGCCTGGGTGGCGGGGGCGACGGGGTCATTCACGCTGGCGCTGCTGGGCGCACTGATTGCGGCCGCGCTGGCAGGAGCGATCGTGGAGTTGGTGGTGATCCGACGCCTTTACGAGAAGGACCATCTGGACCAGGTGCTGGCGACCTTCGCGCTGATCCTGATTTTTTCGGAAGGCACGCGGTGGATCTTCGGATCGTTCCCGCTGTTCCTGGACATTCCCGATGCGCTGTCGGGGCCGGTGACGCTGCCGGGCGGAATCCAGTATCCGCTTTATCGGCTTGTCCTGATCGTGGCGGGCCTGCTGATCGCGCTGGGCCTAGAGCTTCTGATCTTGAAGACGCGGATCGGCATCCGCATCCGCGCGGGCGAGAATGACCGCGAGATGACGGCGGCGCTGGGGATCGACATCTCGAAGCTCTACACGCTGGTATTTGCGCTGGGCGCCGGGCTGGCCGGACTGGCGGGCGCGATGGTGGGCGCGATCCAGTCGGTGCAGGTGGGCATGGGTGAGCCGGTGCTGATCCTGGCCTTCGTCGTGATCGTGATCGGCGGTATCGGGTCGATCCGGGGCGCGCTGGTGGGGGCATTGCTTGTGGGGCTGACCGACACGCTGGGGGGCATTTTCCTGCCTGAGGTGTTCAAGCTGTTCATGGACGCTTCGTCGGCCACGTCGGTCGGCGCGTCGCTGTCGTCGATGGCGATATACATCCTGATGGGCGCGATCCTGATCTGGCGACCGACGGGACTGTTCGGGGCGCGCGCATGATCCGCGAACGGTACCTGAACGCGGGCTTTCTGGCGCTGCTGGTTGCGGTTCCCCTGTGGGCGCACCTGGCGGACGAGCCCTTCACCATCACGCTGGCGACCCGCGCGGTAATCTTCGCGCTGGCCGCCGTGGGGCTGAACATCGCGCTGGGCCTGGGCGGGCTGGTCAGCCTGGGCCACGCGGCGTTCTTCGGGGTCGGCGGCTATGCGATGGGCATCCTGGCGTTTCATGCCCAGACATTTACGCCACTGACGGAATGGCCCCTGGCGATCGAGGGCACCAAGTCGATGCCGGTGATCTGGCTGGTCGCGGTCATCGCCTCGGCGCTGGCGGCGCTGGTGATAGGAGCGCTGTCGCTCAGAACCAGCGGCGTCTATTTCATCATGATCACGCTGGCCTTCGGGCAGATGTTCTATTTCTTCACCATCTCGTGGCCCGCCTATGGCGGTGAGGACGGGATGTCGATTTACGTGCGCAACGGCTTTCCCGGGCTGAACACGCTGGTGCCGATCCAGTTCTACGGGCTGTGCTTCGCGATCCTTTGCCTTGTGCTGTTCCTGAACGCGCGGCTGGCCAGATCGCCCTTCGGGCTGGCGCTGAATGCGGCGCGGCAGGTGCCGGTTCGGGTCGAGACCATGGGTCTGGACGGGCAGCGGATCAAGCTGGCGGCCTTCGTGATCTGGGGCGCGATCACCGGGCTGGCGGGCGCGCTGTTCGCCGACCTGAACCGGTTCGTCAGCCCGACGATGTTCAGTTGGCAGACCAGTGGCGAGATCATCGTCTTCGTGATCATCGGCGGCGTGGCGCGGCTGTTCGGGCCGGTGGCGGGCGCGGTGGTGTTCGTGGCGCTGGAGCACGTGCTGGGCGGGCTGAGCAACTATTGGCATATCTACCTTGGGCTGCTGCTGTTGGGGATCGTTCTGTTCGGACGGGGCGGGCTGATCGGGATGCTGACGCGGCGGGAGCCGGCGCATGACTGAGGCGGTGCTGGAAACGCGTGGCCTGACCAAGCGTTTTGGCGCGCTGACCGCGAGCGAAGATATCTCGATATCGCTGCTGCCGGACGAGATCCATGCGATCATCGGGCCGAATGGCGCTGGCAAGTCGACGCTGATCGCGCAGATCTGCGGCGGGCTGACGCCCGATGCAGGCAGCGTACACCTGATGGGCCAGGATGTGACCGGCCAGCCGATGCGGCTGCGGGCGCGTGCCGGGCTGGGGCGCACGTTTCAGATCTCGGCGCTGGCGATGGAAGATACAGTGCTTCAGAACGCCGTTCTGGGAGCAATCGGGGCGGTCTGCAGTCCGTGGCGCTTGTTTCGGGCCGCATTGAGCGACCGAGGCCTGAGAGCGCATGCCGAGGAGGCCTTGGAGCGGGTCGGACTGTTACCCTTTGCCGCGCTGCGCACCGCGGAGTTGAGCCACGGCCAGCGCCGGCAGCTGGAGGTCGCGGTTGCCCTGACCCTGAAGCCGAAAGCTTTCGTCATGGACGAGCCGATGGCGGGACTTGGGGCTGACGGCTCGCGGCAGATGACCGGCTTTCTGGATGATCTGAGGCGCGAAGCGCCGATCCTGCTGGTCGAACACGACATGGACGCCGTTTTTGCGCTGGCCGACCGGATCAGCGTGCTGGACTACGGGCGGGTGATCGCCAGCGGCACGGTCGAGGAGATCCGCGCGAACGCCGTCGTGCGCACGGCCTACCTGGGGGACGAGGCATGAGCCTGCTGCGGGTCGAGGGCCTGACCGCCAGCTATGGGTCCAGCCAGGCGCTGTTCGGAGTCGATCTGGAGGTGGGCGCTGGCGAAGTGCTGGCGCTGATGGGCCGGAACGGCATGGGCAAGACCACGACGATCAAGGCGATATGCCGGATGCTGCCGACGGATGGGCGTCTGGATTTCGACGGCCATGACCTGACGGGACTGCCCAGCCATCGGGCCGCGCGGCTGGGGATCGGCCTTGTTCCCGAGGGGCGCCGCTGTTTCCGCGATCTGACGGTGACAGAGAACCTGATCGCTGCGGCCCGCCCGGGATACTGGGATCAGGAAAAGGTCGACCTGCTGTTTCCGCGTCTGGGCGAGCGGCGTGGACAGCGTGCCGCGTCGCTGTCGGGCGGCGAACAACAGATGCTGGCGATCGGGCGCGCGCTGATGACGAATCCGCGGCTCTTGCTGCTGGACGAGGCGACCGAGGGGCTGTCGCCGCTGATCCGCCAGGAGATCTGGGCGGCGGTCGCCAGACTGAAGGCCGAAACGGGGCTGTCGATCGTGGTCGTCGACAAGTCGGTGAAAGAGCTGCGCGGCGTGTCAGACCGGTCGGTGATCCTGGAACGTGGCCGCTCGGTCTGGAATGGTGCGACAGCCGATCTGAGCCCGGAGATCAGCGAGCGCTATGTGGGTGTCTGACGCCTGAAAACCACGATCCGGTTTTCCGTCTGCGGGAGTTCAATCGGACTTGACGCCTGCCCTCCGAGCCTCTACCTAGCCCCTCGCTCGTGGCGGAGTAGCTCAGTTGGTTAGAGCAGCGGAATCATAATCCGCGTGTCGGGGGTTCAAGTCCCTCCTCCGCTACCATTCATCACCACAACAGACCTTCGTGCGATGCGCCAAAGCGCTGTCTCTTCGAATTGCGTTGCCTGGGCTCGGCGGTCTGAATCCGTGACGTCCCTGGATCGCTTGCCGCCAGTCGCAAGGCCATGTGCCGCCCCTTGACAGCAGCGCTTCAGGAACCGAACGCGCGTGATTTCCAGCGGGGCGGAAACCGCCGCAGGCGCAATGATCCCGAGGTGGGCGGGGCGCGTCGGATCAGGATGAAACGGTCCGAAATGGTCATGCATTGCCAGCTTCTGTCCCGGAGTAACTCCGAATTAATTCGGGCTGGCTAGATTGACCTCCGTTGAATCTGTGAGAGGTGAACATGACGAGAATTGCTGGCTGCGCGCTGTTCGCGCTGATCCCTGCCACGGTGATGGCTGCGGGCATCGATGAGGTCGTGACCGTGGGTCTTTCCCAACGCCAGGAGGTGAACGTCTCAACCGCGGCGCGGGAAGGCTTTCGGCGCGACCTGAGAATTGACTACCCTGAAGACAACCTTCCGAACGCGGCGCGGGAGGCGCTGGGGAAGACCCTTTTCTTCGACCCGAGGCTATCCCGATCGGGCTCGCAGTCGTGCGCATCCTGCCACAATCCGTCGCTTTCGTGGGGCGACGGACTGGCAGTCGGCGTGGGCGATCAGCACCAGCCCCTTGCAAGGCGTTCGCCGACAATCCTGAACCTCGCCTGGAGCGAACCGCTGATGTGGGATGGCCGGGCCGAAACGCTGGAGGATCAGGCGTTGGGTCCAATTGTCTCGGGCGTCGAGATGAACATGACAATCGAAGAGACCCTTGAGCGACTCGACGCCATCGACGGCTACCGGCCGCTCTTCGCAGCAGCGTTCGATGGAGACGATGCCATCACATCGGATCGCGTCGCACTTGCCATAGCCGCGTTCGAACGGACAGTCGTATCGGGAACGGCGCCTTTCGACCGCTGGATCGAAGGCGAAGACGAAGCGATCTCGGACGCCGCGGAAAGGGGATTTGCACTGTTTGTGGGTGAAGCAAACTGCGCCGCGTGCCACGAAGGATGGCGATTTACGGATGACAGTTTCCATGACGTCGGTCTTGAAAGCGACGACCTGGGGCGCGGCGCGCACGTTCCGGCGGTCGAAGTGATGCAACATGCCTTCAAGACACCCGGTCTGCGCAATATCGCCGAACGCGGTCCGTACATGCACGACGGGAGCCTCGATACACTCGTCGATGTCGTCCGGCATTACGACGAGGGTGGAGTCGAAAGGCCAAGTCGGTCCGAAGAAATCTATCCGATCGGTCTGAGCGACCGCGATGTCGCCGATATCGTCGCGTTTCTAGAGACCCTGACAGGCGACGATCCAGATTTCGTCGTGCCGATCCTTCCCCGATGACCAAAACTGGAGACAGAAAAGTGAAACGCGCAATCCTGACACTTACACTTGCAGGCGGCATTACCGGCCTTGCCGTGGCGGTGGCCAATGCCGGTGACGTTGCCGTGACACAGGCAGGCAAGAAGTTCTCCGAGCGCCGTCTGACGATCGCAGTCGGCGATACCATCACATTCGTCAACGACGACGACACGACGCACAACGTCCATTCAATGAACGATGGGCACGCGTTTGACCTTGGAGCACAAGCGCCCGGGACGGAAATGAGCCACACATTCGATACACCCGGTCAGGTCAAGGTCCGTTGCGCCATCCATCCGAAGATGAAGATCGATGTGACGGTGGAATAAGATGATGAAAACAAAATGCCGCCGGCTCTTGACCCAACTCGCCGTCTTGACGATAGCCGGGTGGCCGGCAGGTGCCGTTCAGGCTGCCGAGCACGTCGTCACGATCGTCACCGACTACGACAACCTTCGTTTCGCGTTCGAGCCGCAGACTATTGTGATCGCGAAGGGCGATACCGTGGTTTGGCGGAACGATGTGAACGAGGAACACAACGTCATCACGTATCCCGGCGGCTTTCCGAAAGGCGCAGAAGGATTTCAGAGCCCATTCCTTTTTGAGGCCGGAGAGACGTACTCGCACACCTTCGAAGTGGCCGGGACGTACCAGTATCACTGTCTTCCCCACCTTCTGATGGGAATGCGCGCGGAGATTGTCGTCGAGGAGAGAACTGCAATCGACGGTTTCCACGAGCCGAGTCGCGATCAGGTCCTGGCCTACCGAACGCAGCTGCTGGAGTGGTTCGACGAGGATGACAACCTCATGCAGCTTCGCGTGGCGGACAAGCCGACGCGTTGATGCCTGGGAACATCGCCACAGAGCAGATGACGGAGAGTCCGCAATGAAGTTCGGATACAAGATCCTTCTGGCTATCGCGCTGCTCGCAGCCGGCTCGACCGCAGTCGCCGTAACGTCGTGGCAGTCCATGCGCCTTCTGGGAGACCAGGCGGTCCGCCTGTACGATGGGCCGACCATGTCCATCGGCTTTGCGCAGTCGGCTCGAGCCAATGTCGTGCTTGCGGTGCATCAAACGGTGCTGAGGTCGCATGGCGATGAAGCGTTCGATGCCGACGCTCTCGACGAAGCGCTTTATGATCTTGTGACCGACCTCGAGGTTGTGAACGAACGATCAGGGTCGGAAAGGTCGCAGACCCTGACCGCAGGCCTCTTGATCCTCGCCGAAGAACTCTACGATGCGTTTGTCGTGCGGATGGACGACGGTTTGGCATTCGAGAGCGAGCTTATCGAAGGACTTGGCCGAATCGCCTCCACCATGGATGACATCGTCGAGGCGGAGGCCGAGTACGGTTATTTTGTCAGGGAGCGGATTCATGAAGAAACGGCTGCCGTTCAGCGGCGTACCGGACTTCTGACAGGTGTGATTCTGGTTCTTTGCTGCGGGATAATGTCGATGGTCGCCCTTCGTTTCGCCGTTCGGCTTGGCCGGATGAACAATGTTCTTGCAAAATATGCCGAAGGGGATCTTTCCGATGAGGTCCCTTTTTCCCTCGCGCGCGACGAGATCGGCCAAATCGCCCGCACGACAATCGAACTGCGTACAGCTCTGGAAGACGCGCAACGCCTTGCCCGGGTCGCCGCATTTCGAGGTGCGGCCTTCGAGGTTTCCGGGGCCCCGATGCTCATGACCGATGAGGGCATGTGCGTGACCGCGGCGAACGCGGCATTTTCCAGGATGCTCGAAAGGCGGATGGGGAATTTCGATGCGGCAATCCCGGGTTTCGATCCGTCACGTATCCTTGGGCGGCACTTGTCTGATTTCATTCCATCGGACAGCCCACTATGCCCGCATCTTGACCGGCCCGCCGACCTTCCGGTTCGCATGAAGATCAAGGTTGCCGGCAGTTATCTCGGCGTCCTTCTGGACGAGGTCCGCGACGAAGGCGGAGCCATTATCGGCTACATTCTGGAATGGCGTGATCAGACACTCGAGATGGAAGCCCGGACTCTGCTGGCGGCCATCGATTGTGGGCAGGCACGCCTCGAGGTATCCGCCGACGGGACGATCACACTCGTGAACGCTGCGCTTTCCGGCTTGCTTGGAATTGCCGCGGATGCGCTCATCGGCACTTCGATGGAGAAGGTTGTATGTCGCCCCGCAGCCAATTGCGAGGACCTGCTCAGCGTGATTGGCAAGGGTGAGCCGATTTCCGACATCTTCTCGGTCACTGCCGCCGGACGCACCGTACTTCTCGAGGGCAGCCTCAGTCCGGTCCCCGATCATGAGGGTCGGCCGAATGGCGCGCTTCTTCTCGGAATGGATGTTACGCAGGCCCGAGCGGATGCGGAAACAACCGAACGCAAGCGAATTGCCATGGCACACGCTCAGCAGGCGGTCGTCGACGTTCTCAGACGCAATCTCGAGCTTGTCTCGGCCGGGGTACTGACAGCACAGATCGACGATCCCTTCGCGCATGAATACGAGCAGCTTCGGCAGGATTTCAACGCCGCCATGATCGGCCTCGAGGCAGCGATCGGGGCAGTGACGGCCCATGCCGGCGAGATCTCAACCGCTTCGAGCGACATCACCCTGACAATCGAATCCCTGTCGGACCGAACCGAACGACAGGCGGCGATGGTAAGGGAAACGACATTGGCCCTGGACGAACTCACCGCGACCGTCAACACCAGCGCGGTCGTCGCCAAAAAGGCCGCCGATATTGTCGGTGAGGCAAAGGCCAAAGCCGATGTCGGTGGCGGCGTGGTCGTGGATGCCATCAAGGCGATGGGTGAAATCGAACGATCGTCGGCAAGGATCCATGAGATTGTCGGTGTGATGGACGATCTTGCGTTTCAAACCAATCTCCTCGCGCTCAATGCCGGAATCGAGGCAGCGCGTGCCGGGTCTGCCGGACGCGGCTTCGCAGTCGTCGCATCCGAGGTCCGCGCTCTGGCGCTTCGATCATCTGAAGCGGCCCACGATATCAATCAGCTTATCTCGGCCTCCGACGCAGAGGTAAAGAGAGGCGTTGACCTAGTAGGAAATGCCGGAACTTCCCTGTCGGACATCGTGGATGCAATCGCCCGGGCAACTTTCGAAATGAAAATAATCGCCGATGCCTCGAGTGACCAATCGAGTCGGCTGAGCGAAATCAACGGCGCGGTTCAGCGCTTCGACCTTGACATTCGCGAGAACGAGGCCGCCGTGGTCGCGACGACGACTGAATGCCGAAGTCTGAACTCGGTTTCGAAAGCGCTTACCAACAGCGTCCTGCAGTTTCGCATACACGAAAACCAAGGAACGCCAGCGCGGCAAAGTCGTGTCGGCTAGCCCGGTCTCATTCCGAACAGCAGGTCAGCCTTGCAAGCCTGCGATGTCGGACGGGGCACTTGCGCAAATCGTCAAGGCCAAAGGATGGCTTGTCCCGGTCCGATCGAGTCAGGCTTTGGTGCTTGCGATTTTCTCGTCGACCGGAATCTGGCCGAGTAGAGCCGGTGGAACCGGCATGCCGACACAGGTTGTCCACGGCGAGGGTTTCTGAGCGGCGAGACGACCTGCTGGCTTGCGGCCTCGACCGGTTCAGGCTGACGAACCGCAGCGGGTCTTCGACAAAGTCGATGGCACGGCGCGACGACGTGACGAAGCGCACCTTTGTCTCAACGCCTGTCCGGGCCGCGGTGGACCTTGAGGACTGCGTGATAGCTTGACGGTTTCGGGGCCTTCAGGTCGCCGGCACGGGTGTGTTCGTGATCGCCCCTGTCGCCACCCCCGAACCAAGGAAATGCACTCTCAACGGGACTTGTGCAACAGATCCCCGGTGAGGCATCCGGATCGAGCGTCATGGACCAGCGGACGACGCGAGCGGCGAACAGACCGCCGCGACCGCGACTTCGTGCCGGCGTTCCGAGAAGCGGATGCAGATCAGGCCGATCAGCCTTTTCCGGGCGCTGGCCACCTTGAAGTCGACAGCGCCACGCGGCACAGGCCTGCGCCGCGCCTCTGGGGGAACGATCCGTAGCACACCAAGTAGACCAATATTGCCGCCCCCAAGAAAGTGGTCGCCAATCTAGCGGCGGAGTGTGATTGACCCGCAACGGATGCCATGACGCATGGAACGATCGACACGTCCGCGTGTCTGCCAGACCCGCAGCCGACACCGTTGACATTCCTACGGCTCGGCGGGGCGGCGATTGGGACGGGTGGGGCCGCCGCAAGGGCGACGCCTGGTATCGCCAATCCGGCGGTCTGGCAACGTGCGCATATCAGCATGAGGTCGTCTGGGTCGGGGCATCCAGTGCACGCAGGAATGCTCGGATGTCTTCGGCAACTGTCTGCGCATTCTCTTCATGCAGCAGATGGCCGCCTTCGTGAATGACCAAATCCGCGGATCTCAGCGTTTGTTTGGCCTTTTTAGAGACTGATAATGGAACGGTGCCATCGTTTTTGGCGGCAATCAGCAATGTCGGCGTTCGGATCTCGGACAGGCGCTTCAGCAATGGCTTCAGATCCCAGGCTGCCATCATTTTCAGGGTACCGTCCACATGGTCGCGATTGCGCGCCAAAGCGCTGTACCGGTTCAGAATCTCATCGGTTACGGCCGAACCGGTGGACGCCAACAAACCCTGCAGCTTGCTTTGTCTTCCAAGGCTGCGCGACAGGAAATCCGCGGCGAAGGGTGTCATCGACAGCCCTTTTGCCATGACGGGAAAGAGCCATCCGGCCAGTCCCTGGAACTCGCTGAGTGCGGCGTTGATCAGAACGTATCCCCGCGGCGACAGTCGTTGATCGAGATTAAGGGCGATCGCTGCTCCCGCCGAGTGTCCGATCATGAGCTGCGGCGCGATGTTCATCGCTTCGACAAGTGCGGCAATGTCGTCGGTCATCGCGGCAAGGCCGGATCTGGCGGGAGACCCGAGGCGCGTGCGGCCATGTCCCGGCAGGTCGGGAGCCACCATCGTCAGGTCGGACGAAAGAATACGCATCAACGGTAAAAAGCTGTCTGCGGATCCGCCAGCACCGTGAAGGCAAAGAGCGACAGGCCCGTGGCCGGTCTTCAAGACACGCCACCGATGCGTGCCGGCCGCGAGGGTCAGTTCCTGGACCTCATCACCCGTGTCCTGCACTTTTCAGATGTCCAGCGCGGCCAGCAGGCTATTCGAAGAGGATGCCCTGTGTCCCTTCGGCAGCCTTATGGTTTCAGAGCCGAGGATGCGCGCAATCTCGGCCAGGTCGGCCGACGGCCGCAGGCCGGAGTCGACGACAAGCACCGGCACGCCATCGGCCCGCAGCCAGCGGGCCATCCGCGTGGCATCCTCGCGCGCGCTTTCGCGATCCGTGCTTCCGTCCAGCGCCTTGTTCGCCCGGCCATCGGTCATCAGAACGATTTGCGGCGAGAGCCCCTTCTTTCTTGCCAATGCGGCCTGCTCGGCGCCTTGACGCAGCGCAGCGGCAAGCGGTGTCGTTCCGCCTCCCGGGAGTCCGCCCAGCAGGCGCTTGGCGCGAACCAGGGACCGGGTGGGTTGCAGAACGCATTCCGCATCATCGCCGCGGAACGTGATCAGGCTGACATGGTCCCGACTGCGGTATGCTTCCGACAGGAGCGTTTCCGCCGCTCCCTTGGCCTCGGCCAGGCGCGCCATGGCGGCTGATCCCGATGCGTCGACGACGAAGATCAGCACACGTTCCGAGCGTTCGCGGTAGCGGCGGATACGAAGGTCTTCCTTGCGGATGGCAAGGCGGCCCGTGGGGGCGTTGCGCAGCTTTTGCCAGGGGGCCGCGGCCTGCAGCGTCGCCAGCAGATCGAGCCTTGCGCGGCCGTCCGGTTTCCCCGGACGCGAGGGCAGGGGGCGTCCACGGGTATGAGAGGTGCGCTGGGCACCTTGCCCCGA
This sequence comes from Silicimonas sp., assembly GCA_040220415.1. GTDB lineage: Bacteria > Pseudomonadota > Alphaproteobacteria > Rhodobacterales > Rhodobacteraceae > JAVJUV01. The sequence goes on along the minus strand of JAVJUV010000119.1, from coordinate 107,952 downwards.
CCCCGCCGCCCTTCGGTCCTTCGCGATGAGCCTCGCCAGGAGGTCGTCGGGCAGCTTGACGCTGGCGGCCTCGAGAAGAATGTCCCGCAAGGTATCTTCCAGCCGTTCGTCGCCGCCTTTTCCGTCGTCGTCCTTTTCCTGCCTTTCGGCCTCCGGCTGATTGTCAGGCTCCGGAACCTCAGCGGGCGGCCGGACCCGGTGTGGCATGACAAGTCGTGCCGCTTCGGCCAGATGAGCCTCCGTCATCCTGTCGGCATCTTCCAGCGCCGCGATCGCCCGCGCAGCGCGCAGCAGAAACAGGGCGGGGCGGGTCTGATGGCAGCCCAGTTCGGCGGTTATTCGAACCGCAAGCGTAACCAGTTCATCACCTGGCACGAGATCTTCCAGGCGGCGCCTGGCGGCATCGGTCCGGTCCGGCGAGAAGGGCGGACTGTCCTCCTCGGTATCGTCCATCTGGTCGGTCAGAAAGAAGGCCAGCCGGTCTCGCAAAGCGGAGGGCGGCATGTCGCCGTCTTCGGCACTTTCGTCGGCAAGAACGATCGTGCCGCACGAACCGGAATCCATTGCGGCGGCAAGTCTTCCCGCCATACCGACGGGCATTCTCTCGGCCCGGGTCAGCCACAGCACATCGGATCGCCCAAGCAAGCCTTCCCGTGCGATGACGTGTCCTGAAAAAAGGCTCTGAGTAAGGTCGATTCCGCCAAAAAGCTCGATGTCCCCGGCTTCCGGCATCACCTTGCCGTGCTTGCCTGGCAGGGCTTTCAGCGCGACCACCATGGCGTCCCGGCGCGGCCCGTGCCTGGCACGCAACCAGACACCGCCCAAACCTTTGGGATCGACGGCCAGGATTGCCGCGATACGCCGGGCGAGGACGGATAGGCCGGTCATTCCGCCGCCGTCTGGAACGTCCCGAAGGTCTCGGTCACGGTACGAGCAATGCGCGTACCGGAACCGGCGTCATCCAACGGGTCGCGGCGCAGACGGTGGGAGAGGGCAGGGGCGGCAAGGCGTCTGAGATGAGTCCGCCCCACCGCATCGGCGCTTTCGAAGGCCGCAAGGGCGCGCGCCGCCCGCAAGAGAACCAGTTCCCCCCTCAATCCGTCGGAACCGAGCGCGATGCAAAGCATGGCGGCATCCCTGAGCGTTGCCTCGGGCGTCTCGACCGAGCCAAGCCGCGCCCTCGCGTCCAGGATCTTTCTCCGCAACCGCGTATCGCTTGCCCTCCAACGCTTCAGGAAAGCGGCGGTATCGGTCTCGTAGGCCTGCCGGCGGCGCACGACCTCGATCCTGTCGTCGATCTCCCTGGGCGTCGTCACTTCGACGGATAACCCGAAACGGTCCAGCAATTGTGGGCGCAACTCTCCTTCTTCGGGGTTGCCCGAGCCCACCAGCACGAAGCGGGCAGGGTGGCGGATCGAAAGGCCTTCGCGCTCGATCACGTTCTCGCCCGACTGCGCGACGTCCAGAAGGAGGTCGACGATATGGTCCTCCAGCAGGTTGACCTCGTCGATATAGAGATAACCCCTGTTGGCCCTGGCCAGCAATCCAGGCTGGAAAGCCTTCTCGCCCCGCGCCAGGGCGCGCTCGATATCCAGGGCGCCGAGAACCCGATCCTCGGTGACGCCCAGCGGAAGGTCGACAACCGGTGTCGGCCGCTTTTTGACCTTGTTAGAGACTGATTCCACCCAGTTCGGCACATCCTCGACCCTTGGCGAATTGACCGGGCATCCTTCCACAGCTTCAATCTGGGGGAGCAGCGCCGCCAGGCCCCGGACGGCCGTTGATTTGCCCGTGCCCCGGTCGCCGAAGACCAGAACGCCGCCGATGCCCGGATCGACCGCGGTCAGGATCATCGCAAGTGTCATGTCCTCCTGGCCGACGATGGCCGAAAATGGATAGGGTTGGGTCATGCGGCTTGCCTTTCAGTTTTTTCGAGGGGATTATGCCCCTCCCAGCTTCCGACACTGCCAAGCACCTGGAAGCGGGCGTAAAGTTCTTCCCGAAACCACTTTCCGTCCCGGACGGCGCGTATCGCACGGGCGTGCGGTCCGTCCTTGCGGGCAAAGGCCGTCATCGACTCGGCGTCCGGCCAGATCGAGAAGGTGACCTGGTGGAACCAGGGGACTTCACCGATTCCGATCTTGAAGATGACATTCGGGTCGGCGCCGATCGCGCGGGAGACATCGGGCTCTTTGCCCCAGAAACGCGGCAGGGCCGATGGTTTGATGGTGGCGCGCGTCAGGGCCGCCAGCGGAGTGCCAGCCGTGGAAGTTGATGCAGCCCACTCTGCGGCGAAGGGGTTCTTGCCGGACCAGTTTCCGCGGGCCGATGTTGGCCCAAGGTAAACGGTCCAGGAATCGTCCGACCTTGCGCGCCACCGCCGATAGACAGAGCTTTCCCGCGTCAACCGCCGTGCCGTCCGCTCATCGTCCCAGACGGCCAGAATCGCCCAGACCCGGGTATTGGGAACAGGCGTGAATCCCTCTCCGGTTCCCGAACCGCAGAGTTTCCAGAACCGTGCTTCCGGCATCCGGCCAAAATCCAGCCGGGCGGCGCCCATCTGTCCCAGAACCCAAAGGCGGGCCCAGGCCGATTGGAACCGGAACAGGCTGAGAGAGACGGTTTGAATGGTGACTCTCCTTCGCAAGTGTCAACCAAGTGTGACATGACTTTGCGCGTAATGAAAGGGTTTCGGACGCTATAAGCAGGGCAATATGAGGGATTGTAAATTAAACTGGACAGTCTATCGTTCTGCAGATGACCGCTATGCCGCACCTTCCGGGCCCAAGAGGCCAGACTGCCGTTGTCATCGGCGCCGGACTTGGCGGTCTTGCCGCGGCCATGCGCCTTGGAGCCAAAGGCTGGCGCGTAACCGTTCTGGATCGGCTGGACAGTGCCGGTGGACGTGGGTCGGCGATCCATCGCGACGGCTATCGGTTCGATCTTGGGCCTACAATCGTGACATGTCCGCAGGTCTTCAGGGATCTTTGGGCAACCTGCGGCCGCGATTTCGACAAGGATGTTTCGCTGAGGGCGCTGGACCCGTTTTATGAGATTCGATGGCCGGATGGTTCGGTCTTCACCGCACGCGGCTCCACCGAAAAGATGGTCGAGGAGATTCGACGTCTCTCGCCCGGCGACGTCGATGGTTATCTGAAGTTTCTCGGTGATGCGCACCGCCGGTATGTAGTCGGGTTCGAGGGCATGGTCGCCAAGCCAATGCACCGCTTCCGCGACACGGCCAAGGTGCTTCCCGAATTTGCGGTGTTGCGCGCCGATCGGTCGATTCTGGGTCTGGCAAATGCGCGGGTGCGCGATCCGCGTCTTCGCATGGCACTCAGTTTCCATCCGCTGTTCATCGGTGGCGACCCGAGGCACGTCACGTCGATGTATGCGCTTGTCAGTCACCTTGAGAAGGAATTCGGCGTTCACTATGCCATCGGCGGGGTTGCGGCCATTGCCGAGGCCATGCGCGACGTGATCCTGGGGCAGGGCGGTGCAGTTCGGTTCGGCCAGACCGTCGACAAGATCGAGTTCGAGGGCAACCGCGCTTCGGGCGTGCGCCTGGAGGACGGGCAGAAGATTCCGGCCGACATCGTCGTCTCGAACGCTGACCCGGGCAACACCTACGATCACCTTCTGCGTGATCGTCCGCGAAAACGCTGGACCGGTGCGCGCCTTGAGCGCACCCGCTGGTCGATGGGGCTGTTCGTCTGGTATTTCGGTACCATGGGAACCCGTGATCTCTGGAAGGATGTGGGACACCATACGATCCTTTCCGGGCCGCGTTACGAGGGGTTGCTGAAGGACATCTTCACCAGCGGCACCCTGGCCGACGACATGAGCCTTTATGTCCACCGGCCCACGGTCACCGATCCGTCGGCCGCGCCGGATGGCGACGACGTGTTCTATGCCCTCTCGCCAGTGCCGCATCTGGGTCACGAAAACCCGGTCGACTGGAACGCAATGGCCGAGAGTTATCGGCAAAAAGTGCAGGAAACCCTTGAACAGAGACTATTGCCCGGTCTGGGTCAGCATCTTTCCGCGTCCGAAATCTTCACGCCCGAGACGTTTCGCGACCGCTATCTTTCACCTCATGGCTGCGGGTTCTCGATCGAACCGCGCATCCTGCAATCGGCCTGGTTCCGCCCGCATAACGTCAGCGAAGAGGCCGAAGGTCTGTATCTGGTCGGTGCGGGGACGCATCCGGGCGCTGGCCTTCCGGGCGTGGTTTCGTCAGCCGAGGTTCTGGCCAAGCTGGTTCCGGATGCGCAACGGGACGAAGACTGGAGAGTGGCTGCCGAATGATCAATCCGCGCGATCTTCACATCTGCCGCGACGCCATCCGCCACGGGTCGCTTTCGTTCTACACCGCGTCCAAGTTGCTGCCGGCCAAGGTGCGCGACCCGGCGCTGGCGCTTTATGCGTTCTGCCGGCTGGCGGATGACGCGGTTGACCTGCACGAGGAAAAGGTCGATGCCGTCCTGCGTCTTCGCGACCGGCTGGACCTGATCTACCAGGGACGCCCCCGCGACGCCGCCGCCGACCGCGCCTTCGCTGCGACGGTCGAGATGCACGACATGCCGAAGGCGCTGCCGGATGCGCTGTTGGAGGGGCTTGCATGGGATGCGCTGGAGCAGCGCTACGAGACCCTGTCGGGCGTCTTCGGCTATTCCGCCCGTGTCGCCGCTGCAGTCGGCGCGATGATGTCTGTCCTGATGGGTGTTCGTGATGCGAATGCGCTGGCACGGGCCTGCGATCTGGGTGTCGCCATGCAACTGACCAATATCGCCCGCGACGTGGGCGAGGATGCGCGTGCCGGTCGAATCTATCTGCCACTGGAGTGGTTGCGCGAAGTCGATCTGGAACCCGATGCCTTCCTGGTCGACCCGGTTCCCGACGAACGCATCCGCATTCTCGTGAAGCGGCTTCTGGCTGAGGCAAACCGTCTCTATATAAGGTCGGAAAGCGGAGTCGCGGCTCTTCCGGTTTCAGCTCGGCCCGGGATATTTGCTGCCCGGCATGTCTATGCCGGCATTGGCGGCGCCATCCGGCGCAACGGACATGATACGATCAGTTACCGTGCGCGAACCTACAAGGGTCAGAAGATCGGCTGGCTCGGCCTGGCGCTGGTTCAGGCCGGCCTTACGACAGTCACACCGCGCTCTGCGGTTCTTTATGCGCGACCGCTGGACGAATGCGCATTTCTGGTGAATGCTGCGGCTCGGCAACCGGCCATCGAAGGCTGGGGCGAGGGCAGGGCAGGCAGGCTGCTTGCCGTCTTTGCCGAACTGGAAGCGCGTGATCGCGAGTCGCACCTGGGAAATGGCGCGGCTTAAGCTGCAAGGACACTCATGGACTGGTTTCTGTTTTTCCTGTTCCTGGCGGGCTGCATGGCCGCCGCCACGACCGGCGCGATGTTCGAGCCGGGAGAGTGGTATGATGGTCTGAAAAAGCCGTCGTGGACGCCGCCGAAGTGGCTGTTTCCCGTGGCATGGACAACGCTTTACCTTTTCATGTCTTTCGCCGCGATGCGTGTGGCGCTGCTTGAGGGCAATGCGCATGCAATGGCATTCTACGCTCTTCAACTGGCACTCAATACGCTATGGACGCCGATTTTCTTCGGGCTTCGACGAATGCGAGCAGGGATGATCGTCATACTTTGCCTATGGGTGGCGGTATTCGGAACGATGATCGCCTTTTTCCGCCTCGACTGGATCGCAGGCGCGCTTTTTGTGCCCTATGTTGCGTGGGTCACGGCTGCCAGCGCCTTGAACTGGAGCGTCTGGCGACTCAATCCCGAAGAGGCAGCGGCCTAGGTCTCAGAAGTGCCACCGGGCACGCCGTGGAACGCGAACCGCAAGCATCGGCATCAGCCAGGGCCCCCGGAACCTTTTCAGGTCCAATGCTTCGTGAACACCGCGGGTTACGTGCCCGTCGATCTGTGTCTCGACCAATGATCGCGAATAGAACGGCGCGTCCAGCATCCCTTTGACCTGTCGCGGCTGAAACCCGTGGTCTGCCCGCGTCTCTCGTTTCACAGCCCAAAGCGAGCGCGCGATGCGCGTTTTGGGTGGTAACTCGAAGGCTTCGGTTTCGCCGGTGTCGGTGAATTTGACGCCTACAGCCAGTTCAGTGCCGTCCCTGCGCACTGCGTCGTAGAAGCATACCGATCCGCCAGGCACCGGGTAACGCCCCCATGTCCAGTAATCGAAATCCTGCTCGAGCGCGCGTGTTCCGAAATTGGCGTCGAAATAGCCATGCCCGCTCCATTGCCAGCCCTTGCCGAGATCAACCTCGATGTTCGATGTGGGGGCGAAGGGCCGCCAGATGTGGGTACCGCATGGGGTCAGCGGCAGCTCGACTTCGGTCAGCGCCGAGGGCGTGACGACGATCCGGCCGCGCATCCGCGAGACCAGTGGCAGGGACGAGATCTCGTCGATGTCGATGACCAGCCGCTCGCCGTCCCAATGCAGGGAGGATGGTCCGACCGTGAAACTTTCGGGCGACTGGCGCAGTGCGGATGCGCCACGGTCCGTCATCGTGAAACGGCCGCCTTTCCCATAGGTGGCGACATTGATGCAGACGTGATCTTCGGGATTCTTCCGACCCGACCACCTGTACCAGGGCGAAAAGACCGATCCTATGAAGGCGATGACCGAGACGGCCTGAGTCCCATCGTCCGAGACGCCGTCGATATACCACCACGCATATCCGTTGGGCGGGACGGCAAGGGCAAAGCAAGGTCCGTCGCGATCGCCTCGGCCGCGTGCCGTCCGGAGAGCGCAGCCATCGCGATGCCCGCCCCCGGATGTACCCCGCCCCCCGCCAGGTATAGGCCCGGAACCGGCGTCTTTGCCGTCGGCCGCCGGAAGGCCGCCATCATCCCGTGCGGGCTGCGGCCGTAAAGGGAACCTAGGCTTGCCGGAAACATGCGGTCGAACGCGGCCGGGATCGTCACCCTTGAGGCGTCCGGACGCGGTGTGAAGGTCAGGCCAAACTCCGCTAGCCGGTTGAAGACTCGTGTCCGACATTGCTCCCTCTCCTCTGGCGTTTCCCGATCGGCGGGGGCTGCGTTTTCGATGATCTCGAACCGTTCCAGTGCCGGTGGGTCGACCCCGGCGCCCCGGTCCTGGGCGCAGATGTAAAGCGTCGGGTCTTCCGGTGGTCGCCCGTCGCGGATCGGTCCGAACTCGGCATCCGGATCCTGGCCGAAAAAGACGTTGTGGTGCACGAGGTCGGGCCCCGAGGGCTGGGCGGCAAAAGCCCAGACACGCGCCGACAGGCTGCGTGGCGCTACCGCTGCCGGCGCGACCGCTTCGATCACCGCCTCGCCCAGCAGGCCCTCTCTCAGTGCCCGGGGGTCGCCGTTGAATACCACCGCATCCGCCCGCAGTTTTGCGCCGTTCCCGGTGTGAACCGCGCTGACGCGCCCCGCCTGTTTCTCGATGCGGATCACCTTTTCGCCCATCCGCATATCGACGCCCAGATCCTCCGCCAGACGCGCCAACGCATGGGCGAGCTTGTACATGCCGCCAACCACTCGCCAGACACCGGATGCCTCGGCATGCCATATCAGTTGAAGGACGCCGGGGCTTAATCTGGGCAGTCCGCCCACGTAGGTGGCGTAGCGGCCGAACAACTGCCGCAGGCGCGGATCGCGAAAGGTGCGCGCCAGGCTGCCAGCCAGGCTGGATTGGGGCGCCATGTCCCGGATCAGCACCGGGTTCCGCAGCGCCGTTGCCGCCACGGCGGGCAGAGTCGGGTGCGCGCATTCCATCATCGCGAACTCGAAACCTTCGAACAATCGACGGGCGCGTTCGGAAAAGGATCGAAAGGCCTCGGCCTCGCGCGTGCCGGCGAACCGGCGGATCTCCTCGACGCTGCGCTCGCGGTCAGCAAACAGATCGAGGCCGGAGCCATCCAGCCACCAGTGCCGGGCCAGCAGCGGTTCTTCGACGAGATCGACGAAATCTTCCATCCGCCTGCCTGCAAGGACGAACAGGGCATCGAACTGGTGCCGCATCGTAAGCACCGTTGGCCCGGCATCAACGGGCCCTGCAGGGCTGTCGACACAGCGCATCTTGCCACCCGCGACTTCCGCCGAATCCAGAACCGTCACGCGGCACCCGGCGCTTGCCAGGCGTATGGCCGAGGCCAGCCCGCCCATGCCGGCGCCGATGACGGCAATGTGCGCCGCATTGGAATTCTGAGGCCTTCCCATGGTTCGATTGTTGACTCATGTCGCCCATCTGTCCAGTATTGTTTACACAGGCAGTGTCATTCAGAATGGACAATGCGGAAGAACAGATCGGAGCCTCCGGCATGAAACTCGACAGCCGTATCGACAGCGCGTTGACCGCCGCCATATCCGGTGCGCAGGCGCAGCCCTCTCCGGGCCGTCTCGCTTCGGCGCTGCACTATGCCGTAACGCCGGGTGGTGCGCGTATCCGCCCGACCATCCTGCTGTCTGTGGCCATGGCTTGCGGCGACCGGAACCCGAAACTGGCGGATGCGGCAGCGGCAGCGCTGGAGATCATCCATTGCGCAAGCCTGGTTCATGATGACCTGCCCTGCTTCGACGATGCCGACATTCGGCGCGGCAAGCCGTCGGTCCACCGCGCCTTCTCGGAACCGCTGGCGGTTCTGACCGGCGACAGCCTGATCATACTTGCCTTCGAAACCATCGCGCGTGCCAAGGGGGCGCCTCCTGAACTGGCGCTGGAACTGGTGCTGGCCTTGGCAAAGCGCGCGGGCATGCCGTTCGGCATTTGCGCCGGGCAGGGCTGGGAGAGCGAAGACAAGGTGGACCTCTCGGCCTATCACCTGGCCAAGACCGGCGCGCTGTTCATCGCCGCGACCGAGATGGGGGCGATCGCCGGAGGCCAGGAGGGCGAGCCCTGGATCGAGCTTGGCGCCCGTATCGGCGAGGCGTTCCAGGTCGCGGACGATTTGCGCGATGCGCTGATGGATCAGCAGTCCCTCGGCAAGCCGGTCGGGCAGGACGATCTGCACGGCCGGCCGAATGCGGTCAGCGAACTTGGCGTGGAAGGCGCGACCCAAAGGCTTCGCGACATCCTTGCCGGGGCCATCGCCTCGATCCCGTCCTGTCCGGGAGAGGCCGCGCTGGCGCACATGGTACGTGCCACAGCAGACAAGATCATTCCCAAGGCGGAAGCAGCACAGACGCGTTCCGCCATACCTGGTGAGTGACGTCGGCCTTGGTCCGGCCATCGACCCGCCGCCAAGGCCCGGGCTGAGGCAGCGATTTCTGAAACTCACGGCCTCACGCGGATTCCAGAAATGGGCCGCGCGCTTCCCGCTGACCCGAGGCATCACCCGCCGGGAAGGCGAGGCGATGTTCGATCTGGTCGCGGGCTTCGTCCATACCCAATGCCTTTCAGCGCTTGTAGGTCTTGGCACGCTGGACGATCTGATCGACGGACCGCTGCCATTGCGGCGACTGGCGAGTATGGCCGGCGCTCCAGAGGATCGGATGCGCGTGCTGCTCGATGCGGGCACGGCGCTTGGTCTTTTGATCCGAAAGGACGATCAATACGGCCTGAGCCGTCGCGGGGCGGCGTTGACCGGTGTGCCCGGACTGTCCGAGATGATCGCTCATCACGCGGTGCTCTATCGCGATCTGGCTGACCCGGTTGCGTTTTTCCGGGGCGGAACCGGACCCGAGCTGGCCCGTTTCTGGCCCTACGTTTTCGGCGCCGGCGCGGTACAGGATCCCGAAACCGCGGCCCGTTATTCCAATCTGATGGCCGAGACGCAGGCACTTGTCGCGGACGAGACTCTGGCAAGTGTCAACTTTACTGGACACTCGCGCCTGATGGATGTCGGCGGTGGAACGGGGGCTTTCCTGATCGCCGCACTTGAGGCGACGCCGGGGCTTCGGGGCACTTTGTTCGACCTGCCGGGTGTCGTGGCGCCGGCTCTGGAAAAATTCGGAAATGCGAAACTGAGCGATCGTGTGAACATACACCCCGGCTCGTTTCGAGACGATCAGTTGCCAAGTGGTGCGGATGTCATATCGCTGGTACGCGTGCTTTACGATCATGCGGACGAGACCGTCAAAGCCCTTCTTGGCAACGCCTACGAGGCCTTGCCGGCTGGCGGAAGGCTGATCGTTTCCGAGCCGATGGCGGGACAACGGCAACCCACGCGGGCTGGCGACGCCTATTTCGCGGTCTACACGATGGCGATGGAGACAGGCCGGACGCGAAGCCCCGGACAGATCGTTCAGATGCTGGAGCAGGCAGGTTTCGTCGCGGTGCGACACCGTCCGACACATAGGCCATTCATCACTTCGGTGGTCGAGGCCCGGAAGCCCTGACAAATTAATGTCTAAAACAATTGACACTTAATTATGTAAGTTTAAACTGACAGTATCGGATATGCCGCGAAGCGAGTCTCATGACAGGCGGGCCGCGGCTGGGGAGTGAACGTGGATACAACGGCCGTCATACTATCGGGGCCCGAGAATATAGCTCTTGGTCAGCTTGGCCTTATCGAGCCTTCCGATGCAGATATCGTCGTCGAGATCACGCATTCCGGCATATCGACGGGAACGGAAAAACTCTTCTGGCAGGGGAACATGCCGCCGTTTCCGGGCATGGGATACCCTCTTGTGCCGGGCTACGAGGCCGCCGGCGAGGTCGTCGAGGCGGGTCGCTCGACCAATCTGGTTCCCGGTGATCGGGTCTTCGTTCCTGGCGCGAACTGTTATGAAGGCGCGCGCGGTCTTTTCGGCGCGGCAACTGCCCGATTGGTCACGCCGGCGTCGCGCGCCGTACGAATCGACAAGGGCCTGGGCGCCGAGGGCGCGCTTCTGGCGCTGGCGGCGACTGCAAGGCACGCGATGGCGGGGCTTGGCAAGGCCATGCCCGAGCTTATCGTCGGGCACGGCGTGCTTGGTCGCCTGCTTGCGCGCATCACCATCGCAGCCGGCGCGCCACCTCCGGTGGTCTGGGAGATCGACGAGAACCGCCAGACCGGCGCCAAGGGCTATCAGGTCTTGCATCCGGATGACGATACGCGCCGTGACTACCGCACGATCTACGATGCATCCGGCGCGCCCGATGTTCTGAACATGCTTATGGGGCGTATCTGCAAGGGCGGCGAAATCGTTCTGGCCGGGTTCTATGCCGACGATGTCAAGTTCGCGTTCCCTCCGGCCTTCATGAAAGAGGCGCGTTTCCGCATCGCAGCCGAGTGGACGGCCGACGATCTGGTCGCCACCCGCGAACTGGTCGAAGCGGGGATGCTTTCGCTTGACGGCCTTGTCACGCATACACGCCCGGCCGCGGAAGCGGTCCTGGCGTATCCGACGGCATTTCGTGATCCGGACTGCCTCAAAATGATCCTCGAATGGGAAGGCCAAGCATGAAGGACGAAGTCCCCAACCTGAAGGAATTCGACCAGCGCCTGCGCGACGAAGCTGCAATGGAGCTTGACGAAATTCCGGTTGCCGAACCCACGAAGAAAACGCAGATCATCGCGATCTATGGCAAGGGCGGGATCGGCAAGTCGTTCACGCTGGCCAATCTCAGCCACATGATGGCCGAACAAGGCAAGCGCGTGCTGCTCATCGGCTGCGATCCGAAATCGGACACGACAAGCCTTCTATTCGGCGGCAAGGCCTGCCCGACCATCATCGAGACCTCGACCAAGAAGAAGCTTGCGGGCGAAGAGGTCAAGATCGGCGACGTCTGCTTCAAGCGGGGCGGCGTGTTCGCAATGGAACTTGGCGGTCCCGAAGTCGGCAGGGGCTGCGGCGGACGCGGCATCATCCATGGTTTCGAACTTCTGGAGAAGCTGGGCTTCCACGACTGGGACTTCGACTATGTCCTTCTGGATTTCCTCGGCGACGTCGTTTGCGGCGGCTTCGGCTTGCCGATCGCCCGCGACATGGCGCAGAAAGTCATCCTTGTCGCGTCGAATGATCTTCAGTCGCTTTACGTGGCCAACAATGTCTGCTCGGCGGTCGAATACTTCCGCAAGCTAGGTGGCAACGTCGGCGTCGCGGGCCTTGTGATCAACAAGGATGATGGCTCGGGTGAGGCACAGGCTTTCGCCGAGGCGGTCGATATTCCGATCCTTGCCTCGATCCCGCAGAACGACGACCTGCGCAAGAAGTCGGCGAATTACCAGATCGTTGGCACGGCGGAATCAGAATGGGGCGCGCTGTTTGCCGGTCTCGGCGATGCCGTTGCGGCCGCCCCCCCGATCCGGCCCGCGCCGCTTGACCAGGATGGATTGCTGGCCCTCTTCGACAGCAAGGATACCGGCGGCGACTACGTTCTCGAACCGGCCACGGACATGGACATGCGCGGCAAGAACGCGGCCCCGAAAGACTCGCTGGAGGTGATCTATGACGACGCCTGAGCAAAAGCCCCGCGAGGAAGTGCTGCAGCAGGTGCGCGAGATGTTGTCCAAGACAGACCCCGATCGCCTGCGGAACCTGCTTTGGGACATCCGCACATCGCATCTCGTCAGCAAGGACATGACGGAGACCCTGCATTGACCGACGAAGTCACATATGACGGCGCGGCAGATGCCGACGTGATCCAAGGCCAATCCCGGGCACCTGATCTGGCGGGTGGCGACGGCATGGGATGCCACGCCGGCGCCGCCGAGATGGCGGCCGCCGCTCGCCTGGCGGGCAAGTCCGACATTCTTGACCAGTATGCGGCAGACTATCCGCAAGGCCCCCACGACAAGCCGCAGTCCATGTGCCCGGCCTTCGGCTCGCTGCGCGTCGGTCTGCGGATGCGTCGGGTGGCTACCGTTTTGTCGGGTTCGGCCTGCTGCGTCTACGGCCTGACCTTTGTCTCGCATTTCTACGGTGCGCGCAGGTCGGTGGGCTATGTACCGTTCAATTCGGAAACGCTGGTCACGGGCAAGCTCTTCGAGGATATCCGCGAGGCGGTCCATGATATGGCTGATCCGGACCGCTACGACGCCATCGTCGTCACCAACCTTTGCGTGCCTACCGCTTCCGGCGTTCCCCTTCGTCTTCTGCCCGATGAAATCAACGGGGTCCGTATCGTCGGCATAGACGTGCCGGGCTTCGGCATCCCAACGCACGCCGAAGCAAAGGATGTGCTGGCCGGGGCGATGCTGAACTACGCACGAAAAGAAGCCGAGGCCGGTCCTGTCCAGGCACCCGAAGGCGGCAAGTCGGATCGACCGACCGTCGCCATGCTGGGTGAGATGTTCCCGGCGGATCCGATGGTCATCGGTCAGATGCTTGAGCCTTTGGGACTTGCGGCCGGTCCGGTCATTCCGGCCCGCGAATGGCGTGAACTCTATGCCGCGCTCGACTGCGGCGCGGTTGCCGCGATCCACCCGTTTTATACCGCCGCCATGCGCGAGTTCACCGCTGCGGGCCGTCCGATCGTAGGGTCTGCCCCGGTGGGCGCCGATGGCGTCGCGAACTGGCTGGCCGGCATTGGCGATGCCTTCGGGCTTGCCGCCGACAAGGTTGCCGCGGCACAGAACATGTTCGTTGCCGCGACCAGAGGGGCACTTGCCGCGACGCCGATCAAGGGCACGGTCACGCTTTCCGGCTATGAGGGGTCGGAACTTCTGGTTGCGCGCCTGCTGATCGAATCCGGCGCGGACGTGCCTTATGTCGGCACCGCCTGCCCGAAGACGCCGCAATCAGCGTGGGATCGCGAGTGGCTTGAGGCGCATGGCTGCAAAGTAAAGTATCGCGCTTCTCTGGAAGACGATCTTGCCGCCATGGAAGGGGTCAAACCGGACCTTGCCATCGGCACGACACCTGTCGTTCAGAAGGGCAAGGAATTGGGCATTCCGTCACTGTATTTCACCAACCTCATCTCTGCGCGTCCCATGATGGGTCCGGCAGGCGCGGGGTCGCTGGCCGAAGTGATCAATGCCGCGATTTCGAACAAGGGCCGCATGGACCGGATGAAGGCCTTCTTCGAGGGCGTCGGAGCCGAGGACACGGCCGGTGTCTGGGAAGGAGATCCCAATCTGCGCCCGGATTTCCGCGCACAGCACCAGAAGAAACTGGACAAGCAGGCACGGGCTGCCGCGGCGGAGCAAATGATATGACCCGCCTTTCCGCAGCCTTGCAGCAACTCTTCTGCCCCATGTCTTCGGTGCGTTGCCTGGGGATGTCGCCATGCTGATCCAGGATCATGACAGGGCGGGCGGTTATTGGGGTGCAGTCTACGCCTTTGCCGCGGTAAAGGGACTTCAGGTCGTCATCGATGGGCCGGTGGGTTGTGAGAACCTGCCTGTTACTTCGGTTCTTCATTATACCGATGCGCTTCCGCCTCATGAACTGCCGATCGTCGTGACGGGACTGGGCGAGGAAGAACTGGGACGCGACGGCACCGAAGGTGCGATGAAGCGGGCTTGGGGGGTTCTTGACCCGGCGCTTCCGGCGGTCGTCGTGACGGGCTCGATCGCCGAGATGATCGGCGGCGGCGTGACACCTATGGGCACGAATATTCAACGCTTTCTGCCCCGCACAATCGACGAGGACCAGTGGGAAGCCGCGGATCGGGCGATGACCTGGATTTTCACCGAATTCGGCATGACGAAGGGGCGCATGCCGCCCGAGAAGAAGCGGGAAGATGGCGCAAAGCCAAGGGTCAACATTCTTGGTCCGATGTACGGCACGTTCAACATGCCGTCCGATCTGCACGAGATCCGCCGGTTGGTCGAGGGCATCGGCGCCGAAGTAAACATGGTAATGCCGCTTGGCGCACATCTGGCCGAGATGCGCAACCTCGTGAACTCGGACGTGAACATCTGCATGTACCGTGAATTCGGACGTGGCCTTTGCGAGGTTCTGGGAAAACCCTATCTTCAGGCGCCCATCGGGATCGAGTCGACGACTCTTTTTCTGCGCAAGCTGGGCGATCTTCTGGAGCTCGATCCCGAGCCATTCATCGCGCGTGAAAAGCACTCGACGATCAAGCCGGTCTGGGATCTCTGGCGCTCGGTTACCCAGGATTTCTTTGCTACGGCCAGTTTCGGGATCGTGGCCAACGAGACTTACGCACGCGGGGTGCGACTGTTCCTGGAAGATGATCTGGGACTTCCCTGCGCTTTCGCGGTCGCGCGCTGCGCCGGCAAAAAGACCAACAACGACGAGGTTCGCGCGCTGATCCAGCAAAAGCGGCCTTTGGTCGTGATGGGCTCGATCAACGAAAAGATGTATATGGCCGAGGGCGTTGCGGGTCATGGCCCGCGTCCGTCCTTCATGCCCGCCAGCTTCCCGGGTGCCGCGATCCGTCGGGCCACCGGCACGCCTTTCATGGGCTATGCCGGTGCGACCTATCTTGTTCAGGAGATCTGCAACGGTCTCTTCGACGCGTTGTTTCACATCCTGCCTCTGGGCTCGGAGATGGACAGCGCAAAGGCCACGCCGACAACATTGCGCCGCGATTTCCCGTGGGACGCGGATGCGCAGGCGGCACTTGACCGGATCGTGGCCGAGCATCCGATTCTGACCAGAATTTCCGCAGCCAAGACTCTTCGCGATGCCGCAGAGAAAGCGGCCCTGGAGGCCGGCGCCGAGCGTGTCGTTCGCGAAACCGTCGAGGGGCTGAGCGGACTGAATATCACCAAGGGAGGACGCACATGAGCGACCACACCATCGACCTGCCGATGTCCGCAGAGGCGCGGCTGGCAAAGAAGCCGACCACCGAGTTCGCGGTTTATTTCGCGATCATCTTCCTCGCCACGTTGCCGCTGGCGACGCTGACCTGGGCTTTGAGCGTGGTTCGCTCCGGTTCGTTGAAACAGAAGGGTCCGATGGCCCGCGCCTGGAGCCAGGCCCGGATCATCACGCCCATGATTTTTGCCGCCTGAACAGCGGTCTGCAAGATTTGCCGGCCAAAAGGCAGGCAGATACCCGAGGGGGTGAACCCCAACGGAACCCGGCCGCGGGGGACGCGGCGTCAGTCTGAGATCCGGAGGATTTAATGGCTGATAGAACCGACCTGTCTTTTACAGGTCTCACTGACGATCAGGCGCAGGAGCTCCATTCTGTGTACATGAGCGGTCTGTGGGTCTTTGTCGGCATTGCGCTGGTGGCTCACATCCTCACGTACATTTGGCTGCCCTGGTTCAACTGGAACTAAGGAAGAGAAGAGATGTCAAAGTTCTACAAGATCTGGCTGATCTTCGATCCCCGTCGCGTCTTCGTGGCTCAGGGCGTCTTCCTGTTTCTGCTTGCAGCGATGATTCACCTCGTCCTGCTCAGCAACCCGAACACCAACTGGTTTCAGCGCGCGTTCGCGGCTGAAGCCTCTGACGGCTGATCGTTGTTTAAGAAACGTCGCGGGCGGCGCGGTCGCCCGCGACAATCCAGAGAATACGGAGAAGCAAAATGGCTTTGCTCAGTTTCGAACGGAAGTATCGCGTGCCCGGCGGCACGCTTGTCGGCGGCGAGATGTTCGATTTCTGGGTCGGACCTTTCTTCGTTGGCTTTTTCGGTGTCACGACGGTTTTCTTCGCCGCATTGGGCACCATCCTGGTTTTCTATTCCGCGGCTCTTCAGGGCACGTGGAATCCCTGGCTGATTTCGGTCAACCCGCCGCCTATCAGCTACGGGCTTGGCGCCGCACCGCTGGCCGAAGGCGGCCTTTGGCAGATCATCACGATCTGTGCGCACGGAGCCTTCATCAGCTGGGCGCTGCGCGAAGTCGAGATTTGCCGCAAGCTGGGGATCGGATTTCACATTCCGATCGCTTTCGGCGTCGCAATCTTCGCCTATACGACACTTGTCGTGATCCGTCCCGTTCTCATGGGCGCGTGGGGACACGCATTCCCCTACGGTATCTGGTCCCATCTCGATTGGGTAAGCTACACGGGCTACCTTTACGGGAACTTCCACTACAACCCGGCACACATGCTGGCTGTATCGTTGTTCTTCACGACAACACTCGCGCTGGCCCTGCACGGATCGCTGATCCTGTCAGCGGCGAACCCGGCCAAGGGCCATTCGGCCCGTTTGCCCGAGCACGAAGACACGTTCTTCCGCGACTTCATCGGCTACTCGATCGGACCCCTCGGGATTCACCGGCTGGGTTTGCTTCTGGCCCTGAACGCGGGTTTCTGGAGCGCGGTCTGCATCGTGATCTCGGGCACGATCTGGTTCGACCAGTGGATCGTGTGGTGGGATTGGTACATTCAACTGCCCTGGTGGGCTGATCTTCCGGGAGGCGTCAATGGCTGAGTACTTCAATATCTTCAGTCAGGTTCAGGTCCAGGGCCCGGCCGAAATGGGCATGGTCGAGGACGTGGACCTGGGCGACCGCACCAATGGCACGAGCTTCAGTCCGCTTTTGGGCTGGTTGGGCAATGCGCAGTTGGGTCCTGTCTATCTCGGACCTTGGGGCGTCCTGTCCCTGCTGTCGGGCAGTCTGTGGTTCTTCATGGTCGGCATCAGCTTCTGGGTTCAGGCCGGCTTCAGCCCCGGGGTCTTTTTCCGCGACCTGTTCTACATGGCGCTTGAGCCGCCCGCGCCGGAATACGGACTTGGCTTTGCGCCGCTCTGGGAAGGCGGCCTGTGGCTGATTTCGTCGTTCTTCCTGCTTATAAGTGTCATCAGCTGGTGGATCAGGTCCTATGTCCTGGCTGACCAGTTGGGGATGGGCAAGCATGTTTGCTGGGCTTTCGCCTCGGCGATCTGGCTGTTCCTCGTGCTGGGCCTCATCCGCCCGATTCTCATGGGATCCTGGTCCGAGGCGGTGCCCTACGGCATTTTCCCGCATCTGGACTGGACGAACCTGTTTTCGCTGACCTACGGGAATCTGTTCTACAACCCGTTCCACGCTCTCTCGATCGTGTTCCTCTATGGTTCGACCCTGCTGTTCGCGATGCACGGGGCGACCATCCTCGCGGTCTCGCGTCTGGGCGGCGACCGCGAACTGGAGCAGATTTATGACCGCGGCACGGCATCCGAGCGGGCCGGTCTGTTCTGGCGCTGGACCATGGGGTTCAACGCCACAATGGAAGGCATTCACCGTTGGGCCTGGTGGTTCGCCGTTCTCTGCACCCTGACGGGCGGCATCGGCATCCTGCTGACAGGCACGGTTGTCGACAACTGGTTCGTCTGGGCACAGGAGCATGGCTATGGCGCCGAGGCAAACTATGTGCCGGCGCTGACCAGCGAAGACTTCACACCGTACCTACCGCCACAGGAGTAAAGCGATATGGCTGACAAAGATCCTCACTGGTATCTGGACGACAGCAAGCCGTCGCTTCGGATGTGGATTTTCTCTCAGATGGCGATGGGGGCGATCTATGCCATGCTCGTCTTCTTCGGAGTGGTCCTGTTCATCTTCGCCCTGATTGCCATCTCGAACCTCCTGCCCGAAGATCCGTTCGCGGCGCTGGAGACCGGGGCGGCAATCACAACGGCGCTGACATAGGAAAAGGCGGTGCATCTGCGCCGCCTTCTCCACGACTTCGGGTGTTTAGCCGCGCCCGATATTCGGGGCCTCCACACCCCGGTTCCCTTCCTGTTGGCTACAGGGAACTGGCGTCGCCTGGGCCAACACCCTCGCGACGCCTTTTTTATAGCATGAACTGCGAGGTTACGCCATGAGCCGCCCGAACACACCTCTTCTCGATCGCGTTGCCGGACCAGCCGACCTCAAGGCCCTGTCCGACACCGACCTGGAAAAGCTGGCCGTCGAAGTTCGTGCGGAAGTCATTTCCGCGGTTTCCGAGACGGGCGGACACTTGGGTTCATCCCTGGGAGTGGTGGAGTTGGCCGTCGCCATTCATGCCGTGTTCAACACGCCTCATGACAAGCTGGTCTGGGACGTTGGCCACCAGTGCTATCCGCACAAGGTTCTGACCGGCCGCCGTGATCGTATCCGGACGTTGCGCCAGAAAGGCGGGCTTTCGGGTTTCACGAAGCGTTCCGAAAGCGAGTTCGACCCATTTGGCGCTGCTCACTCGTCTACGTCCATTTCGGCAGCGCTTGGGTTTGCGACAGCGCGCGACATGGGCCAGTCGACAGGCGATGCCATCGCCGTCATCGGCGATGGCGCGGTCAGCGCGGGGATGGCCTATGAAGCGTTGAACAATGCGGGACACGAGAAACGGAGGCTTTTCGTGATCCTGAATGACAACGAGATGTCCATTGCGCCGCCTGTCGGCGCGATGTCGGCATATCTGTCCGGACTTTACGCCAATACTCCGCTGCACAAGATGGCCGAAGGGTTCGAGGCCGCCCTGCCGGGTCCGTTCCGCGATGGAGCAAGACGCGCACGCCAACTTGTCACCGGTCTGCCCGGAGGTCAGGGGACGCTGTTCGAAGAGTTGGGCTTTACCTATATCGGCCCGATCGACGGCCACGACATGTCGCAACTGCTGTCTGTCCTTCGCGCAACGCGCACCCGCGCCGATGGGCCGATCCTGATCCATTGCTGCACGGTGAAGGGCAAGGGCTACGCCCCGGCCGAGAACTCTGCCGACAAGTATCATGGTGTCGCGAAGTTCGATGTCGTCAGCGGCGAGCAGAAAAAGGGCACGAGCAATGCGCCCGCTTACACCAAAGTATTCGGCCAGACGCTGACTCAAGAGGCGGCACGCGACTGTTCGGTTGTTGCGGTCACGGCTGCGATGCCATCCGGGACCGGTCTGAACATCATGGCCGACCGGTTTCCCGCGCGGGTTTTCGACGTGGGCATTGCCGAGCAGCACGGTGTCACGTTCGCCGCCGGTATGGCCGCCGGCGGGCTGAAGCCATTCTGCGCGATCTACTCGACATTTCTTCAGAGGGGATACGATCAGGTCGTGCACGATGTGGCGCTTCAGAAGCTGCCGGTGCGTTTCGCAATCGATCGTGCAGGACTGGTCGGTGCCGATGGCGCCACCCATGCCGGCGCCTTCGATGTCGCCTATCTGGCCAACTTGCCGAATTTCGTCGTCATGGCGGCCGCGGACGAGGCCGAACTCGTCCGCATGGTTTGCACTGCCACGGATTATGACGAGGGTCCGATTGCGTTCCGTTATCCCCGGGGCGAGGGGGTTGGAGTCGAAATGCCCGAGGGCCGCGAAACGCTGGAAATCGGGAAAGGCCGTATCGTGGAGGAGGGCGAGACCGTCGCGCTACTTTCCTTCGGCGCGCATTTGTCCGAATGTCGTGCTGCCGCGGAAGAGCTTCGGACACGGGGCATCTCCGTCACGGTTGCCGACGCCCGTTTCGCCAAGCCGCTGGACACGAAGCTGATCGAACAACTTGCCAGGAATCACGCCGCGCTGATCACGGTCGAGCAGGGGGCCCGTGGTGGATTTGGCGCGCATGTCCTGCACCATCTCGCCAGCAGGGGAGCCCTGGATCGAGGCCTGCGCATTCGGACGATGACGCTTCCCGACCGCTTTATCGATCAGGCGTCGCCGGCGGACATGTATGCCGATGCCGGTCTGACGGCTAAAGATATTGTCGCGACGTCGCTGGAAGCCATGGGTGCGATTCAGGGCGATTTCGTGCAGATACGTGCCTGAGCGGGCCGGATGTGAACTTCTTGAGGATGCCTGACGAAAGGCAAACTCGCCGGACTGGTTCAGGTGAGCGTCCTACGCTCTCGCGAGACCCGCAAAAATGCGGTCCATGTGTTCGGCAAGATAGATTTTGAGCCACGCCGAGTACCGATCCGGTCTTCGCTGCGTAAGTGCGGCGAGTTCATAAATGTCCACCCACTCGAGCGCTTCTACTTCGGCCGGGCTCGGCGTGATACTCATGTCCGGCGTCTTGTCGGCAACGAAGATATCGACCAACTCGTGTTCGATCAGACCGGCACCCACTTCGGCGCGATACTCGACCGTGTCGCGCTGTGTGACAGAGAGCCCGGAAATTCCCAGCTCTTCTTTCAGGCGTCTCATGGCGCAAGTCGCCGAATCCTCTCCCCAGAGCGGATGCGTGCAGCATGTGTTCGCCCAAAGACCGGGTGAGTGATACTTCGACGCTGCCCTTTTCTGGATAAGGGTCTTCGACCCATCCATGACGAAGACGCTCACCGCCTTGTGCCGCAGACCCTTCCTGTGGGCCTCCAGTTTCTCGACCGGCGTCAGGACGCCATCGATCCAGACGGGGATCATGTCAGTCATGCATAGGTCTCCGGAACCAGCCTTGCCAGGTGCGCGATATTCTTGATGCCGATCTTGAGGTGCGCCAAAGGGCGCTTCTTGACCAGCTTCTTGTTCATATAAGCCTCGAAGGTGAGTCTTTGCACGTCTACATCATGACACAACGAGACGAACCGCTCCCTTCGTTCGTCGGACTTGTAATAGGCATCCTGCATGGCGCGCAAAGCGCGGAACACTGTCTTGTGTTCTTTCATGAATAGTTTGCGTGCCAATTGCAGGTCCCTTGCCCGCCCTGACGCCAAAGCCGCCTGGGCTGCGGTCGCAGCGACCCGGCCACCGGCCATCGCGTAGTAGATGCCTTCACCAGACGAGGGCGCCACGACACCCGCCGCATCGCCGGCCAGGACCACATCGCGACCGTTGTCCCAACGGTCCAAAGGCTGAAGGGGAATTGGCGCACCTTCGCGACGGATCGTCTCGCAATCTGCAAGGCCGCTGGCGATACGGAGATCGGATGTAGCTTTCTTCAGATCGACGCCGTCAACGCCTGTTCCCATCCCGACACTTGCACTGGCGCCATGCGGAAAGACCCAGCCGTAAAAGTCCGGAGATATCGCGCCGTCGTAGATTACGTCGCATCTCAGCGGATCATAGTTGCCGACCTTGCCTGGCGCCTTGATGATCTCGTGGTAGGCGATCACGTAGGGAATCTTGTCACCACCGGGCACTTCGGCGCGTGCGACATCGGACCGGGCGCCATCTGCGCCGATGATCAGCCGAGTCTGAAGCCGCGTCTCTTCGCGGGTCGCCTTGTCGCGATACACGACGGAAGGTCCGGATTCGCTGCGCTCGATCCGCAGAAAGGTTCCGGTGAAGCGATCCGCCCCCGCCTCGGTGGCTCTTTTGCGCAGGAACTCGTCGAAATGCTCGCGGTCGACCATCCCGACGAACCCACCCTCGATCGGAATATCGACCCTGCGCTGGGTTGGCGAAATCATGCGTGCGGTATTGATGCGTGCCACGATCTGGCTGTCGGGGATCTCGAAATCGGCGATCAACCTTGGTGGGATTGCGCCGCCGCAGGGTTTGATCCGTCCTGCCCGATCAAGAAAGGCAACCTTGTGCCCGGCCTTTGCAAGGTCTTCCGCCGCAATCGTTCCGGCCGGCCCACCTCCCACGACAACAACATCGTAGCGCATGTCTATTCTCCCGGCATGATTGCGCGCCCGGCTTGGAACGCATTGTTGGAAATGATTCTCGACGCCATGAAGGCAGCCGCTACGAACAGGGCCGCTTCGACAATGAATACCGAAGCGAAGGCCTGCGGTGTGGCCATCGTTTGACGCAACAGGTCCACCGCCGCCGCGCCCAGCAATCCGCCAAATCCGGCGGCGATTGCCTGGGCTGCGCCCCAAAGACCCATGCGCGTGCCTTCACGCGCCTCGCGCCCTTCGCCGGCAAGCGCCATCATCGAGCCGATTGCGGCAACCGCAAACATGCCATTGAACAAACCCAGCAGCATCACGGCGGGGACCAGCCCGGTGAGAGACAACTGACCTATGAGCGAGATGATGGTAAGCGCGCTGGCCGAGCCCAGGCAGCCGGCAATCACCCAACTGCGCAGCGATCCAAGGCCAAATCCCGTGGCAGCGATGCCGACGACAAGCATTCCGACGAAGACGCCGCCATTTTGAGCACCCGAGAGGGAGGTGGATTGACCGGGCGTGAAAGCGAAGACAAGGCCGGCATATGGTTCCAGGATCAGTTCCTGCATGAAATAGGCGCTCATGCTCAGGAAAACGAAGATCGTGAACTGCCTGGCCTTGGGTTCGCCCCAGATCTCGGCCAGCCCTTCGCGAAACGGCATCGGAACCGTTTCGGGCCTGGCCTCGACCCCGTGTTCGATGCCCCAGACTGCCAAGACGGACATGAGGATCGCGCCAAGGGTGACGATGGCCACAATTCTGAGAAGGAGTGCATGCGAGTACGGATCGAGAAAAGCGCCGACCGAGGCCGCGGTGACCGCGATACCGAAGATCATCATCAGCCAGGTGATCGTGGCAGCTGCCGGGCGGCGGTGCGGTGCGGTCGATGTCGCAAGCAATGCCAGCAGAGATGTGCCCGACGCACCCGCCCCAAGACCGATCAGCGCATATGCCAGGATGCTGGGGATCAGCCCCCACCAGAACCCGTTCTCGAAGAGTGGAATGGCCGCGGATGCCAACATTGCACCCGCCGCAAGCAGAACCATGCCGCCAATGATCCACCGCGTTCTGTGACCGCCCTGATCGGACAGGAATCCCCAATTGGGGCGGGTAATCTGGATGCCGTAGTGCAAAGCGACCAACATCCCGGGCAGAACGGCGGGCAAGGCCAGCTCAACGACCATCAGCCTGTTCAACGTCGAGGTTGTCAGAACGACGATCGCGCCGAGGCCCATCTGAACAAGTCCAAGCCGAAAGATCGAGATCCAGCCCAGCGTCATGGCGCAATCTCGAGCGTGCGGATCGCGAAGGCCGTGACCATCATGCCGACGACGTAAAGCGAGACGCCGGTGGCATTGTACCAGGGCGCCTTGGCTTTCGGGTCGCGGAACAGAACGCGCATTGCTGCGAACTGCAGAATGAGCGCGACTGTCACAGCCAGCGCAAAGACAGGACGACCCCAGATGAAGAGCATGACAATGACCAGCATCTGCGGCAAGGCCATCACCGTGCAGGCGATCTTGGCGGCCACTTCGGGGCCGACAACGACCGGTAGCGACCTCACCCCTGTCGCTCTGTCACCTTCAAGCGCCTTGAAATCATTGAGTGTCATGATCCCGTGCGCCCCGATGCCGTAAAGAACGGCAACAACCATCACGGGGAAGGACGGCGCTCCGAGACTAAGGACAGCGGCGCCAGTAAACCAGGGCAGCGTTTCGTAGGACAATCCCACCAGACCCGGCCCCCACCAGCCCGAGCGCTTCAGCCGGATCGGCGGCAGGGAGTATGCCCAGGCCGCCAGAACCGCCACCACGGTTGCCCCGAACCCCCAGGGTCCGAGCAAACGGCCGACGAACAGGGCCAGCACAGACATTGCGATGGCGACCGCCAGTGCCCAAGGTGCCGGAACGCGGCCCGATGGAATCGGTCGGTTCGGTTCGTTGATGGCATCGACATGCCTGTCGCACCAATCATTCGCGGCCTGACTCATCCCGCAGACCAGGGGTCCGGCAAGGACCACGCCGAGCAAGACGAGCCCCCATTCGTGACCCGGCCAGACACCCGCCGAAACGATGCCGCACAGGTAGGCCCACATCGGCGGAAACCATGTGATGGGCTTCAAAAGCTCCAGCAAACCCCTGGCTTCAGGCCAGCGACGAGCCGCGGTGTCATGAGAGTGTAAATTTTCGCTTACAGTCATAGTGTAAATTACACACTACAGTCGCGCGTCTGGCAAGGAGAGTCTGCGGTACGCGCCGAAAGCCTCAGTCTTCTTTATTCAGAAGACCGTACTTTCTGAGTTTGACGTAGAGGCTCTGTCTGCTCAGGCCCAACATCTCGGCGGCAGCGACGCGGTTGTTCCGGGTCAACTCGACCGCGGTTTCAATACACATCTTCTCGACCACGTCAGTCGTGTTCGAAACGATTTCCTTGAGTGAGGCTGAACCGACAAGCTCCATCACACTCGCGACGCCCTCTTCGGACATCGCCGGCCCGGACTTGCGGACAGCCTCCGCCCTGCTGGCATCGCGAATGACGAAAACGACAGAGGGATGTGCCCGGTCATTCAACCAGGTGGCCGAGATCTCCACCGGTAGCTGGCTTCCGTATTCGGAAATGAGTTTCGTCGCATAGATCCGCATCTGACCCACGCGGCGCGCGTTTTCGATCAAGACTTTCAGGTCGACTGCTCCGCGCGCCAGGAAATCGCCGAACGACCGGCTCTTCAGTCGGGTCAGATGAGATGCATCCACGAATCCGAGGAAGCTCTCGTTCGCTGATTGAATCAGCCCGTTCTCGTCGGCGAAGACGATGGCTTCCACGCCTTCCTGGTAGAAGGCGGAGAGGTTGTCTGCCAGTTCGTCTTCCGATCCGGCATCTTCTTCAGTCGAAAGTCGGCACAGCAACATGCGTTCGCCGCCGGCGCGAAAAGCGGTGGATGTGACGCGCAACATGCGCTTGGAGCGTCTTGCGGTAACCTCGACCGGCTGACTTGAATCGGCCAGGGCCTGCGACGAAAAGCTTGCCAGCGGATCGCCCCTTCGGCGACCGTCAAGCTCATGGGCGAGGATCGAACCCTGAAGATCCTCGGTCGATGCCCCGAGATAGCCGGCCGCGGTGGAGTTTATGTCGATGATCCGTCCCGTCGATTGGTTGACGAAAACGAAGGCATCGCGCGCGGCTTCCATGACGACACGAAGCCGTGTGTGATACTCGCGCTGGACCTCGTAGTCGTTCTCGAGCGCCATTTGCGCCTTGACCAGATGCTGCTGCATCTCGGCAATCGGACGCAGATCCCGCCCCAGCATCAGGATCACGCCGTCCGGACCGATCGCATGGAAGGAATACCGGATCGGAAACTCGAGATCGACATCGCCGCTATGGTTCAGTTCGATGGCGTGTCCTGCGGGGCCCTCTTCCATGAAGCGCTTGAGTTGCGCCTCAATTTTCGGAATGCTCTCGACGGTAAGAACTTCGCGGACATCACGGCCTTCCCAGTTGTCAAGGGAGCCGAAGGAAGGGTGATCGGGGTTGACCAGAACGCTCATGACCCGGCCGGTCTCGGATATCACGATCGCAATATCCGAAGCTTTGGAAATGATATCCCCAAGGACATCCGGAGCGATCAACGGAATCGATCCGCTATTCCAATATTTTGTGCCGCGAGACGTCACTGACCAACCTTTGCTTTGTACATCGGGGAACGCATCGCCTACGTTCCCTTCGGATTTGCGGGCACGCCGGCGTGGAATGTTCTTAGCCGACATTCCCTGATAGCCTCATAAACGTCGGCAGTAGCGACATCCGCACCCGTTATCGCCTTGACGTCGGCTGAACTCCCGAGAATTGGGCCCCCAATGACGATCGGCGTGTTCCTTCTTGTCTGTTTTCTTATTTTTTCGACAAATTTTGCGAGTTTATCAAGACCTTCGATATGCGATGCGGAAATCATCACGGCATCATACCGATCCTGCTGCAACTCACGCAATGCGTCCGATTGAGAAACGCCCAGAAGAAGCCGGACCGATATGCCCAGACGCCGCAGTTGCGACGTCAGCACCATGGCGCCAAGCGTGTGATACTCGTCGGCCAGAACCACCACCGCGATACCGGATTCGTTCCGTTTGTCGGTGGGGTAATGGAACCTGGTGGATATCTCGCGCAGTAATGATTGCAGCCGCGCGGTTCCGATCGTCACATCGGCGAATCCCAGACCGTCTTCGCACCACTGCGCGCCAAGCTGCCTGGCGATTTCCGGTATATAGAGGTCGGCGATGTCCTCGGGCGGAATGCCGCCCGCCCGCATCTCAGAGACGACTTGAAACCGCAAATCCGAGTCGCGATCGACTGCGGCAAATCTGAGGCGGTTCAGAAAGTCCTTGGAAAGCACTCTCGGCTTGGCAAAGCGCTTCTTTGCCAAAAGATTGAGCGCCTGGTTGGCGAGGCTTTCGACCGACTGATCGGAAGCGAGCCTCGACACGCTGCGCTGCGGTTCTGGGCCGTCTGTCATTGGCCTGTCCTTGCAAGCTGCCAGAATAGCGCCGCCGTGATGGCAACGACTCTCAAAAAAACTCGCTAAAGAAGTGTCGCGCTGTTGAGACGAAATGTCAAAGCGAATTGACATCTCGAATCAGATTAGTGCCGCCGAAAATCTGGAAACATTCACTTGGGTCAACAATTCATGGTCAAATCGACGGTGTCAGGCACGCTTGTCTGTCACAAGATTCGTACATTTCGAGTGTAAGTTAAGATTGACACTTTTGCGAAGTCGTGGATACGCTTGCCTTACACAAGCCCGAGGGAGGCGACGGATGGCTGGTCCGGGACCCGCGAAAGCAGCAGCGACGCGGATCTACACTTCAGAAGAGAGAGCCCGAAGGGACGCAACCTATTGGACCATCGTCCAGGGAGCGCTTGCCCCTTTGCAATTCATCGTTTTCCTGGTCTCGCTGGCGCTTGTACTTCGGTACCTGGCAACGGGCAGCGGTTATGAAGCCGCCGCGCTTTCGGTCGTCATCAAGACCGGCGTGCTCTACGCGATCATGATCACCGGATCGATCTGGGAGAAGGTGGTCTTCGGAAAGTGGCTTTTTGCGCGCCCCTTCTTCTGGGAAGACGTCTTCAGCTTCGTCGTCATCGCCTTGCACACATTATATATTTGGGCGCTTTTCGACGGCGCGTGGTCGCCCGATCAACTCATGGCAATCGCCCTGGCTGCCTATGCGGCCTACGTCATCAATGCCGGCCAGTTCATCCGTAAGCTGCGTCTTGCCCGGCGTGAAGCCGCGGTAACGGCATGACCGTCGCGGGTACATATCCCGCCGATGGTGGCTGCCGCGATGCGCCCGTTCTGAAAGAACGCGGACAGCACGAGGTCTTTTGCGGCCTGACCGGAATCATCTGGCTGCACCGCAAGATGCAGGATGCCTTCTTCCTTGTCGTGGGGTCGCGAACCTGCGCCCATCTTCTGCAATCCGCCGCGGGCGTCATGATTTTCGCGGAACCGCGATTCGGCACGGCGATTCTCGAAGAGAAGGATCTCGCCGGCATGGCGGACGCGCACGATGAGCTTGATCGTGAAGTCGAGCGCCTTCTCTCCCGCCGTCCCGACATCAAGCAGCTTTTCCTGGTCGGTTCCTGCCCTTCGGAAGTGATCAAGCTGGATCTGGCGCGCGCGGCTGAACGTTTGAACGGTGTCCACGGGCCGAATGTTCGGGTCGTCAACTTCTCGGGCTCGGGAATCGAGACCACCTTCACCCAGGGCGAAGATGCGTGCCTGGCGGCTTTGGTTCCGCAGATGGCCACAACCGATAAGCGGCAACTGCTTCTGGTTGGAGCTCTTCCCGACGTGGTCGAGGACCAGGCGCTTCGGCTCTTGAACGATATCGGTATCCAGGCCGTATCCTGCCTGCCCTCGCGTCGGGTCGAGGATCTTCCTTCCATCGGCGAGAACACGCATTACGCGATGTGTCAGCCCTTCCTCGGCGATACGGCAGCGGCTCTTGATAGAAGCGGTGCCGCGCATATCCCTGCTCCGTTCCCCTTCGGCGAGGAGGGCACGACGCTTTGGCTTGAGGCCATTGCCGAGACCTTCGGAATTTCCCGCGAGCATGTGACCAAGGTCACCGAAGCGCCACGTGCCCGCGCACGCGCCGCCATCGCCCGACAGGCCGAGACACTGCGCGGCAAGCGCATCTTCTTCTTCCCCGACAGCCAGCTTGAGATCCCGCTGGCGCGATTCCTGACGCGTGAATGCGGCATGAAGGCAGTCGAGGTAGGCACCCCGTTCCTCCACAAGACTCTGACCGGACCCGATCTCGATCTCTTGCCGCTCACGACGATTTCCGAAGGTCAGCATGTCGAAAAGCAACTTGACCGTGCCCGGTCGGCGCGCGCCGACCTGACCGTTTGCGGCCTTGGTCTGGCCAATCCTCTGGAGGCCGACGGCCTGACCACCAAATGGGCCATCGAACTGGTTTTCACGCCCGTCCATTTTTACGAGCAGGCCGGAGACCTTGCGGAACTCTTCGCTCGTCCGCTGCGCCGCAAGGCTTTGCTGCACGCCAGTCACCCCAACAGAATGGTGGCCGCGGAATGAAGCTGACGGTCTGGACATACGAAGGCCCGCCACACGTCGGCGCCATGCGCGTCGCAACCGGCATGACGGGTTTGCACTATGTGCTGCACGCTCCGCAGGGCGACACCTACGCCGATCTGCTTTTCACGATGATCGAAAGGCGAAACCATCGTCCGCCGGTCACCTACACCACGTTCCAGGCGCGAGATCTCGGGTCTGACACGGCGAACCTTTTCTCGACCGCCGCGCGCGAAGCCTATGAACGGTTCCAGCCGCAGGCGATGATCGTCGGATCGTCGTGCACCGCGGAACTGATCCAGGACGATCCGGGCGGTCTTGCCGAGGCGATGGGCTTGCCGGTGCCAGTCATTCCGCTGGAGTTGCCTTCCTATCAGCGCAAGGAAAACTTCGGCGCGGACGAGACCTTCTTTCAGATCGTGCGCCATCTGGCCAAGGAACAACCCAGAACTTCGAACGTCACCGCCAACCTGATCGGGCCGACCGGCCTTGGCTTTCGTCATCGTGACGACGTGGTCGAGGTGACATCACTTCTGAACGACATGGGTATCGACGTGAACGTCGTCGCCCCCATGGGCTCGTCGCCCGAGGACATCAAGCGTATCCCTGCGGCACATTTCAACGTTCTCCTCTATCCCGAGACGGCCGAAACGGCGGCGCGCTGGCTTGAGAAAACTTTCGGCCAGCCCTTCACCAAGACCGTCCCGATCGGAACGGGCGCCACCCGCGATTTCATCGCCGAGGTCGCGGAGATTACCGGTCTTGCCCCTCGCGCAGACGAAACCCGCTTGCGCCAGCCATGGTACGCCGAATCCGTCGACTCCACCTATCTGACCGGCAAGCGCGTCTTCATCTTCGGGGATGCGACCCACGCCGCGGCCGCAGCGCAGATCGCCCGCGACGAGATGGGCTTCGATGTGGTCGGCGTCGGCTGCTACAACCGCGAATTCGCCCGACAGATCCGCGCCCTGGCGAAGGAATATGGCGTCGAAGCACTGATCACCGACGACTACCTCGAGGTCGAGCGCGCCATCGCCGACGCTGCGCCGGAACTGATCTTAGGTACCCAGATGGAACGCCATATCGGCAAGCGCCTGGGCATTCCCTGTGCTGTCATCTCGGCGCCGGTCCACGTTCAGGATTTCCCCGCCCGCTACTCGCCCCAGATGGGTTGGGAGGGCGCGAACGTGATCTTCGATACCTGGGTCCATCCTCTTGTTATGGGGCTGGAAGAGCACCTTCTGACCATGTTCCGCGAGGATTTCGAGTTCCACGATTCGGCCGGTCCCAGTCATCATGGTGGCACCGCCCAACGGCAGGAACCCGCTGCCGAACCTGCACAGCCCGCGAACACCAATGCCGAAATCGTCTGGCTGACCGAAGCGGAAACGGAACTTCGCAAAGTCCCCTTCTTCGTCCGTGGCAAGGCTCGGCGCAACACCGAAGCCTTCGCGGCCGAACGCGGTGTCCACGAGATCAGCGTTGAAACACTGTACGAGGCAAAAGCTCATTATGCGCGATGACAGCCTGATATCCGGCTATCGCGTGGCCATTGTCACGCTCGATGCGCATGCCGCGGGGCCCTGCGCCCGGGTCGAAGCGCGCCTGGCCAGCGAGTTTCCGGGACTGACGGTCACGGTGCATGCCGCAGCCGAATGGGCTGAAAAGGAATGCGCGCTGGTCGCAGCCCGCGAAGCCGTTCTCGCGGCCGACATCGTCATCACAAACCTTTTGTTCCTCGAAGAGCACATCAAGGCGATCCTGCCGGAACTGCAGCGCGCTCGGGAAACCGCCGATGCGTTCGTCGGGATGGTTGCCGATGGTCAGATCGTCAAGCTGACGAAGATGGGCGATCTGGACATGTCCATGCCGTCATCGGCTGCTGTTCGGTTGCTGAAAAAACTACGCGGTTCGGGCAAACCATCCAGCGCTTCGGGCGAAAAGCAGATGAAGCTTCTGCGCCGGCTGCCGCGCATCCTGAGATACATCCCGGGCAAGGCACAGGACCTTCGCGCCTGGTTTCTCATGATGCAGTACTGGCTGGGCGGGTCCGACGACAACGTCGAAGAGATGATCCGGTTCCTGCTCTCGCGCTATGCAAGCCGTGACGACTGGCGAGGAACGAAGGCGAAGGCCCCGGTCGAGTATCCGGATGTCGGCCTTTATCATCCGGATCTGAAGGATCGGATTACCACCGATCCCGGTGACCTGCCCGGACCGAGAAATCCGGTGTCGACTGTCGGCCTGCTGATGATGCGCTCCTATGTGCTGGCCTCGGACACGGCGCATTACGACGCGGTCATTCGAAGCTTCGAGAATGCCGGGATCAAGTGCTTGCCGGCCTTTGCCGGTGGACTGGACGGCAGACCTGCAATCGACGCCTACTTCAAGGGCAAGATCGACGTACTTGTCTCGCTGACCGGTTTCAGCCTTGTCGGCGGCCCGGCCTATAACGACAGCGAAGCAGCCGTCGAAACGCTCACGACGCTGGATGTGCCTTATGTTGCCGCTCACCCCCTTGAATTCCTGACATTGGGTCAATGGGCGAAAGCGTCAGGCGGCCTTGGCCCGGTCGAAACGACGATGCTTGTCGCCCTGCCCGAGATCGACGGTGCTACCAACCCGACGGTGTTTGCGGGTCGCCACGGGGAAACCACCTGTACCGGCTGCCATCGTCAATGCGCAGGCGGGGTCGAAGCCCGCGCGATGGCGCCCTGCACAGAACGGATCGTCTCGCTGACGGAAAAGGTCTCGCGGCTTGCGCGCCTGCGCCGCAAGAAAGTGTCCGAGCGCAACGTCGCCATCGTTCTGTTCGGCTTTCCGCCAAACGCCGGCGCGGTTGGAACGGCAGCTTATCTCTCTGTTTTCGAAAGTCTATTCAACACACTGAACGCGATGAAGGCGGAGGGCTACGATGTGGAGCCGCCCGATACGGTCGATGGTCTGCGGCAGGCCATCCTTGCCGGTAACGCCGGTCAACACGGGCAGGACGCAAATGTCGCGGCTCATGTCGATTCGGACACCATCGTTCGGAACACTCCGACCCTTGCGGAAATCGAAGAGGCCTGGGGGCCGGCGCCCGGGCGGCACCAATCCGATGGACGGGGCGTCTTCATCCTTGGCCGGCAGTTCGGCAAGGTTTTCGTCGGCGTCCAGCCAGCCTTCGGCTACGAAGGCGACCCGATGCGCCTGCTTTTCGAAAAGGGCTTCGCTCCGACCCACGCTTTCGTCCAGTTCTATCTCTGGCTTCGCAACACGTACCAGGCAGACGCGATCCTGCATTTCGGCATGCATGGAGCTTTGGAGTTCATGCCCGGGAAGCAGGCGGGCCTGGGCGCGCGCGACTGGCCCGACCGCCTGATCGGCGAGGTTCCGAACATCTACCTCTACGCGGCCAACAATCCGTCCGAGGCGACGCTTGCCAAGCGACGTTCGAACGCAGTCACGATAACGCATCTGACGCCGCCGCTGGCCTCGGCAGGTCTCTACAAAGGGCTTCTGGAGCTGAAGGACAGTGTGACGCGGTGGCGTGCCCTGGCGCCTGGCGCAGCGGAGCGGGACGATCTGGCCGGCCTTATCAGCACCCAGGCCGAAGCCGTCGACCTGGATGGAACAGACCCCGATCGGCTTTGGCTGACGCTTCTCGAGACCGAGGCAGCGCTTATCCCCGATGGCCTTCACATCGTCGGGCGCCCGATGACGGATAACCGCCGCGCGGCCCTTCTGGACGCGATCCCGGACCTTGACGCCAAGGCACGGGGAACTCTTGACAACCAGTTGCAGCAACAGACCGAGATCCCGGCGATCCTGCGCGCCCTCGATGCACGGTTCATCGCGCCCGTTCCCGGCGGCGATCTGATCCGGTCGCGCGAAATCCTGCCGACAGGCCGGAACATCCATGCGTTCGATCCGTTCAGGATGCCGACCGCATTCGCGCTTGCCGATGGCAAGGCACAGGCCGAGCGTCTTCTGGAAGCGCACCCTGTTCTGCCCCGATCGGTCGCGCTGGTTCTCTGGGGTTCCGACAACATCAAATCCGATGGCGGCCCGATCGGTCAGGCGCTGGCCCTGATGGGCGCGAAGCCGCGTTTCGACAGCTTTGGACGCCTGTCCGGCGCCGACCTGATCCCGCTCGTGGAACTGGGGCGGCCCAGAATCGATGTCGTGATGACCCTTTCGGGAATTTTCCGCGATCTGCTGCCTCTTCAGACCAAGATGCTGGCCGAAGCGGCCTGGAAAGCGGCAACCGCGGAAGAGCCGCTTGAACTGAATTTCATCCGCACCCATGCGCTGGCTTATGCCGAGAAAATGGGATGCGACATGGAAACCGCATCGCTTCGCGTCTTCTCGAATGCCGAGGGAGCATATGGCTCGAACGTGAACCAGCTTGTCGACAGCTCCGCCTTCGGTGACGAGGACGAACTGGCCGATGCCTACGAGGCGCGAAAATCGTTTGCCTATTCCCGCCACGGAAAGGCCGCGAAGAACGCGGCTCTGCTGCAAAAAACCCTGCAGGACGTCGAACTGGCTTACCAGAACCTCGAGTCCGTCGAACTGGGGGTAACCTCGGTGGACCACTACTTCGACACTCTGGGCGGCATCTCGCGCGCCGTGAAGCGCGCCCGGGGCAAAGAGGCGCCTGTCTACATCTCGGATCAAACCCGCGGCGCCGGCAAGATCCGGACCCTGAAGGATCAGATCGCCCTCGAAACGCGGAGCCGCAGCCTGAATCCGAAGTTCTACGAAAGCCTTCTGGAACACGGACACGAGGGCGTCCGGCAGATCGAGGCGCACGTGACGAACACGATGGGCTGGTCGGCAACGACCGGCCAGGTGGACCCGTGGGTTTATCAGCGGATCTCGGAGACATTTGTGCTGGACGAAGCGATGCGCAAGCGGCTGGCGGCCTTGAATCCGCAAGCCAGCGTGCGGATGGCAAACCGTCTGCTGGAAGCAAGCGACAGAAACTACTGGAAACCGGACGAAGCAACGCTGGCAGCCCTTCAGGGCGCAGCGGACGAGCTTGAGGACCGGATGGAAGGAATTGCGGCCGAATAGCCGCCTTGGAGGAAACATGAGCCCTAGAGATGACATCGACGTTCCCCGCCTTCGCGCCGCTGCCGGACAGATCCGGCGCGGTGAGGATGGCGAGGGATCGGTGCAGGTGCACCAGGACGACAGTCTGAAAATCGAGGGCGCCAAGGTGTTTTCGGTCTACGGCAAGGGCGGGATCGGGAAGTCGACGACGTCGTCGAACCTGTCGGCCGCGTTTTCCACGCTTGGCAAACGTGTCCTGCAGATCGGTTGCGATCCCAAGCACGATTCGACATTTACGCTGACCGGTTCTCTGGTGCCGACCGTTATCGATATTCTGAAAGAGGTCGACTTTCACGCCGAGGAACTGCGTCCGGAAGACTTCATGTTCGAGGGTTGGGGCGGCGTCATGTGCGTCGAGGCCGGTGGTCCGCCGGCGGGCACGGGTTGCGGAGGCTATGTCGTGGGCCAGACCGTCAAACTGCTGAAACAGCATCACATGCTGGAAGACACCGATGTGGTGATCTTCGACGTCCTGGGCGACGTGGTCTGCGGCGGTTTCGCAGCACCGCTTCAGCACGCCGACCGAGCGGTGATCGTGACGGCAAACGACTTCGATTCCATCTATGCGATGAACCGCATCATCGCAGCAGTCGAGGCCAAGTCGAAAAACTACGGCGTCCGGCTTGCGGGGTGCATCGCAAACCGCTCGAAAGCCACCGACGAAGTCGACCGCTACTGCGACACTGTCGGCTTCAAGCGCCTTGCGCATATGCCCGACTACGACGCCATTCGCCGCTCGCGTCTCAAGAAGAAAACCCTGTTCGAGATGCCCGACGAGGATGACATCCTGATGGCCCGTGCCGAGTATGTGGCGCTTGCCGAAAAGCTCTGGAGTTCGGTTTCCGAGGATCCGGTTCTGCCGTCGGCCCTGCCCGACCGTGAAATCTTTGAACTTCTGGGGTTCGATTGATGACGTACGAAGCCACCCGGGAACGGCTTGAGACGTACTTTGACCGGACGGCTTCGCGGACGTGGGAAGCGCTGACCTCTGACGCGCCCGTCAGCCGTATCCGCCAAACCGTACGCGAAGGCCGGGACGCCATGCGGGCAGAGCTTTTGTCAATCCTGCCTTCCGACCTGACCGGCGCGCGCGTGCTGGACGCGGGATGCGGTGCCGGGCAGATGGCGATGGAATTGGCCGAGCGCGGCGCCTACGTCACTGCCATAGACATTTCGCCGTCCCTCCTCGACGTTGCCCGCCGCCGCACGCCCGATCATCTTGCCGGGCGTATCACCTACCGTGCCGGCGACATGCTGGACCCGTCGCTTGGCAGTTTTGACGCTGCCGTCGCGATGGACAGCCTTATCCACTACAGCGCGGACGATATCGCCCGTGCTTTGGGGGGGCTGACTGCGCGTCTATCGACCGGTTCGCTTGCTTTCACCGTCGCTCCGAGAACCTCGCTGCTCGTTGCAATGTGGTGGGCGGGCAAGGCGTTTCCGCGGGGCGACCGGTCTCCGGCGATCCAACCTCATCGCGCAAGTACCATCCAGAAAGCGTTGAGCAACTGCGGCTTTGCAACCGAGCTTGTGGAGCACGCACGGATCTCACGCGGTTTCTACATTTCTCAGGCCCTGGAGGCGCGCGGATGATACTGACGCGGTCCATCGTCAAGCGTCTCGGCACCCGCTTCCTGCCATTTGCGGATGCGGCGTCCGAGCACTTGCCGTTGGGCCAGCTTCTACGGCTGTCGCTGTTCCAGATATCAGTTGGCATGGCGACGGTGATGCTGCTTGGCACCCTCAATCGCGTGATGATCGTCGAGCTGGGCGTGCCGGCCATGATCGTCGCCACGATGATCGCTTTGCCAGTCCTCGTCGCTCCTTTCCGGGCGCTTCTGGGATTCCGGTCGGACACGCACAGAAGTGCCATCGGATGGAAGCGTGTGCCTTACCTCTGGTTCGGATCCCTTTGGCAGTTCGGCGGCCTCGCCATCATGCCCTTCGCGCTGATCATACTTGGCGGAACCCAGACGCTTGGCCCTGGATGGGCCGGGGAACTGGGAGCGGGCCTGGCGTTCCTGCTGACCGGTCTTGGTCTTCATATGACCCAGACGGCCGGGCTGGCATTGGCCTCTGACCGCGCTACCGAGGAGACCCGTCCGCGAGTCGTGGCCCTGCTCTACGTCATGTTCCTGATCGGCATGGGCATCTCGGCGATCATCGTCGGCTGGCTCCTGCGCGATTTCTCGCATCTGCGGCTGATCCAGGT
Source organism: Silicimonas sp. (assembly GCA_040220415.1). Lineage (GTDB taxonomy): Bacteria > Pseudomonadota > Alphaproteobacteria > Rhodobacterales > Rhodobacteraceae > JAVJUV01. The sequence goes on along the minus strand of JAVJUV010000119.1, from coordinate 71,750 downwards.
GGTTCAGGGCACCGCTGTCGTGACCCTTCTGCTGAACCTGGTCGCTCTCTGGAAACAGGAGAGTGTCCGGCCGATGACACGCGAGGAACGGGCCGCGCCACGACCGAAATTCGCCGATGCCTGGGCCGACTTCACGTCCGGCGGCGACGCAGGACGGCTGTTGGTCGTGGTCTTCCTGGGAACCATGGCGTTCAACATGCAGGATGTTCTGCTGGAGCCATACGGCGGCGAAATCCTGGGGCTGTCCGTATCGGCGACCACTCTGCTGACCGCGCTCTGGGCATCTGGTGCCTTGATCGGTTTCGCCTTGGCGGCACGCTGGCTGAAGCAGGACTTCAGCCCCTACCGGATGTGCGTCCGCGGCATCCTTATCGGTCTTGCGGCCTTTTCGGCGGTGATCTTCGCCGATCCGATGAATTCGCCGCCACTGTTCTATGCCGGTGCCTTCGGCATCGGGTTGGGCGGCGGGTTGTTCGCCGTTGCCACGCTTACCGCAGCCATGACGTTGCCCATGGGACAAAAGGCCGGCCAGGGTCTTGCCCTTGGCGCCTGGGGCGCGGCGCAGGCAACCGCAGCAGGTGTCGCCATCGCACTTGGCGGCACCATACGTGACGGTGTGGGTGCGCTGGCCGCGTCCGGCGCCCTGGGCGAAACTCTCAACACGCCCGGCACGGGCTATTCCGTCGTTTATCACACCGAGATCGCGCTTCTGTTTGCGACCCTTATCGTTCTGGGTCCGCTCGTGCGTCTCGCTTTCCAGAAACCGCAACAGATCAACCAGGGAACCGGCAGGATCGGACTTGCCGATTTTCCAACCTAACCCACGGAGGACACACACATGGTCGGTGTCACATTTTTCGGAAACTTCGATCTGGCGAGCCTCGCCATCTGGGGCTTCTGGCTCTTCTTCGCTGCGCTGGTTTACTATCTGCAGACCGAGAACATGCGTGAAGGTTATCCGCTTGAGATGGAAGACGGATCGCAATCGCCCAACCAGGGTCCATTTCCGCTTCCCAAGCCAAAGACCTTCAAGACCCCGGATGGACGCGAAGTGACCGTTCCCTCGGCGGAGAACGAGGCCGAGCATCGCCGCGATAATCTCGCGCTGGAGAAGGTGGAGGTCGGTGAGGGCTTCCCGCAGGTTCCGACCGGCGACCCGATGATCGATGGCGTCGGCCCGGCGTCCTGGACACCGCGTCAGGATGTGCCCGAGATGAACGCCCACGGGCATCCAAAGATCGGCCCGATGGCGAGCAACGACAACTTCTTCATCTCGGCCGGTCGCGACCCGCGCGGCATGCCGGTTCTCTCGAAGGACGACCAGGTCGTCGCCCATTGCACCGACATGTGGATCGACGAAGCCGAACAGGAAGTGCGCTATCTCGAGATCGAACTCGAGCCCGAGCACGGCTCGGGGAAGCGACTTGTTCCGATGACTCTGGTCCGCGTGCAGCCACGCTGGATCATGGTCGCCTCGCTGCATTCCAGCCGCTTCGACGGCGTGCCCCAGGTTCGCACCGCAGGGCAGATCACAAAGCTCGAGGAAGAGAAAATCTCCGCCTGGTACACCGGCGGCACTCTCTACTCGTAAGCCATGAAGATGTGGCGCGCCGCTTGACCGGCGCGCCAGAGAAAAAAGGGAACGAAGAAAGGCGCTGCCATGCCACATGATGACGACGTGACCGTGGAGCCGGTGAAGGGTCTGCCCGAGACACTTCCTCCGGGAGAAGTAATATTGTGGCAGGGTCGGCCGCTTGTGTTGCCGCTTGCCCGCGAGGCGCTCTCGCTCAACTGGGTGCTTGCCTACTTTGCCATCCTGATCATCTGGCGGATTGGCGCATCTACCGCTGTTATGCCATTCGGCCCGGCCGTGATGACCGCACTGCCCTTTGTTGTTCTTGCGGCGCTTGCATCGGCCATCATCCTGGCAATCGCCTGGGTTCAGGCGCGGGCAACCGTCTATACGATCACAAGTGAACGCGTGGCGATGCGGATCGGCGCGGCGCTGACGCTGACGCTGAACTTGCCATTTCCGAAAATCGGTGCGGCGGACCTGGACCTGCGCAAGTCAGGCACCGGCACGATCGCGCTGCGGACGATGGGACCCGTGAAGCTGTCCTACATGATCCTTTGGCCGCACGTGCGCCCCTGGTACATGAAACAGACACAGCCAGCCCTGCGGTGCATACCGGATGCAGCCAGAGTAGCCGCGATCCTGGCGGAAGCGGCCGAAACCCGTTTGTCCCAACCTGCGATCCAGCGTGCTGACACCTTCGGCAACGCTGTCGCCGCGGAATGAAGGGGGGACAGGTCATGACACAGAGAACCGACACCGGACTTTACTTCGACGCCGAAGCGCGCGTCATGCGGAAACGCGACAGGGAGCTGATCCCGCGCCGCCTGGTCATAGCGATGTTCTCGATGGCTATCGCCGCGGTCATGCTGACGGGCTTTGCAGTACTGACCGAGCGTCCGCTTGTCGGCCAGCCGCAACTGGCACCGGTCGTCGCCGAACGCAGCCTGGTAATTGATGCAGACGGGAACGGAATCCGTGTAACCGATGCATCCACGGGTGGGACGGTACTCGACCTTACCAACGGCGGATTCATTTCGGTGGTGAACGACGGTCTGGAACGCGCGCGTATCGTGAACCGGATTTCCGGTAACCCGCCCGTCACGCTGACGCTCTACGAAAACAGCCGTCTGTCCCTTCTGGATCCGACGACGGGATGGAGCACTGAGATCTCTTCCTTCGGACCCGGCAATGTCGGGGTCTGGATGAACCTTCTTCAAGAACAAAAAACAGGGAACTGAAACATGGGATTGCTAACCAAAGAAACCGAACGCGTGCCCTGCACCGTCGAGATCAGTCACCGGTTCGAGGAACTTTCCGCACATGTGCGGTTCGACAATGGCGCGGTGGTCCATCCCGGCGATACGGTCCTTGTCCACGGAGCGCCAGTGATGGCGCCCTTCGGCGAAGTCGTCTCCGAGGCCCGCGAGGCAACGATCACCCGCGCTTCCGCGCTCGAGCGTTTCTGGACCCGGATGACCGGCGACATCGAATTCATGGAACTTTGCGAATTTTCCTTCTCCGAGGAGATCCGGCTATGAACGTTCAAACTGGCCATAGCGCCGACGCAACGACCGTCGAAGAAGGATTGGCCCGCGTCGAGGCCCAATCCCAGTTCAACAGCGACGACGCAACCGCGCTGGCGATGCAGAACACGCTGATGACGCCGCGGTTTTATACGACCGATTTCGATGAGCTTGATGCCATCGACGTGACACCCGTACGCGAGGACTGGGACAAGCTTCTGGCGCAGATGGAAAGCGACCCGAACAAGGGACATTTCAAGAAGAACGAAGACTGGGACGAGGTCGACTGGGAAGGAATGGAGCCTGGGCTGAAGGCCGAGTTCATCGATTTCCTTGTGTCTTCCTGCACCGCCGAATTCTCGGGCTGCGTACTTTACAAGGAAATGAAGCGCCGCGGTACGAACGAGGATATCAAGAAACTGTTCGCCTATATGTCGCGCGACGAAGCACGCCATGCCGGTTTCATCAACGATGCGCTGCGCGAGGCCGGCATCGCGGTGAATCTGGGCTTTCTCACACGTGAAAAGAAGTACACCTACTTCCGGCCCAAGTTCATCTACTACGCCACCTATCTTTCCGAGAAGATCGGGTACGCGCGGTATATCACCATCTACCGCCACCTGGAGGCCAACCCGGAGCATCGGTTCCATCCCATCTTCAAGTGGTTCAAGGAGTGGTGCAACGATGAGTTCAGCCACGGCGAGGCCTTCGCACTTCTCATGCGGACCGACCCGAAACTGACTCAATCGTTCACGAACAAGCTGTGGATCAAGTTCTTCCTAACGGCGGTCTACGGCACGATGTGGGTACGCGATCACGCCCGGCATGCCTTCCACGACGCACTGGGCGTGGACATCGACTGGTATGATCAGGAGGTGTTCCGGAAAACCTCGACCATCGCGCGGCAGGTCTTCCCGCTTGAGCTGGACATTGACCATCCGCGCTGGAAGCCCGCGCTTGTGAGGCTTCAGGCGGCGTTCGAGGATATGGACGAGGCCAAGCGCAAGGGAGGTCTGACGGGTCGGCTCAAGAGGCTAACAGGCGGCAGTCGCGCCGCACTTGCCTTCTTCAGCCTCTACACGATCCCCTCGAAAAAGAACGAAGTTCCCGTAAACGTGCGGCTGGAGCCTGCCTTCTGATGACAGGTGAAAGCCGGAATACGGGTGCAGCGTGCTGACGTCCCCCTGGGTCGCCGCGCTGGCTGCGCTGTTTCTCTGGTGGTTCTGCACCGGAGCGATCCTGTTCGTGGTGAAACGCGCCGATGGTGACGGCCCGGACGGACATGTCTGGGCCTCGCTCCTGTCGGTGCCGATCCTCTTCGCTGGCGTGGTCGGTCTGAAGATGTCATTGGATCAGACCGGAGCGTCAGGCGCCTATATCGGTTTTCTCTCGGCCCTGGCGATCTGGGGCTGGATAGAGCTTTCATTCCTGTCCGGTCTTGTCACCGGACCGAACCGTGCGCCTTGCCCGGACACGGCCGACGGGTGGGAGAGATTCCGGGCGGCCGTCTCTGTCATTGCCTACCATGAATGCCTTCTGGTGTTTGCGCTGTTGGCGCTTTGGGGCATCAGTCATGGCGCCGAGAACCAGCTGGCGTTCTGGACTTTTGCGGTTCTGTTCTTTGCCCGCGTGTCGGCAAAGCTGAACCTGTTCCTTGGTGTGCCGCGGATAAACACCGAGTTCCTGCCAAGGCCACTGGCCCATATTCCCAGTTACTTTCGCATCCGGAAGCTGAACTGGATGTTTCCGATCTCGGTCACGCTTCTGACGCTGGCCGTGGCCTGCTGGCTCGAGCGTCTTTATGCGACCGGGGACATCGGTTTCTCTCTTCTCGCGGCGTTTACCGCGCTCGCACTGCTGGAACACTGGCTGATGGTACTGCCACTGCCTGACGCAAAACTATGGCGCTGGATGTTGCCTGCGCCCAAGGAAGACCAAGTGAGGATCGAAGATGGATTTTGACGCGCTGTTTACCGATCAGCTCAACAAGCTGAAGGAAGAGGGCAATTACCGCATCTTTGCGGAGATGGAACGGCGCTGCGGCTCTTTTCCCAAGGCCGACAACTATGGCCCCGGCGGGAAGCGCGAAGTCACCGTCTGGTGCTCCAACGACTACCTTGGAATGGGTCATCACCCGGACGTTGTTGCAGCGATGACGGCGACGGCTCAGGCCTGCGGCACCGGGGCCGGCGGCACACGCAACATCTCGGGTACGATGCATCAGCACATCGAACTGGAGCGCGAGCTTGCCGACCTGCACGGCAAAGAGTCGGCGCTTGTTTTCTCGACCGGCTATGTCTCGAACTGGGCGACGCTCTCGACGCTCGGCGCCCGCATACCCGGTGCAGTCATCCTCTCGGATGCGCTGAACCATGCGTCGATGATCGAAGGCATACGTCACAGCCGTGCGGATAAGGTGATCTGGAGGCACAACGACCCCGAAGATCTGAATCGCAAGCTTGCGGCGATTGGTCCGGATCGCCCGAAGATAGTGGCATTCGAATCCGTGTATTCAATGGACGGCGATATCGCGCCCATCGCTGAAATCTGCGACGTCGCCGACGCGCATGGCGCGATGACTTACATCGACGAGGTCCATGCGGTCGGAATGTATGGCCCCCGTGGGGGCGGCGTGGCCGAAGAACTGGGTCTGATGGATCGCATCACACTGATCGAGGGCACGCTTGGCAAGGCCTTCGGAACCTTCGGCGGATACATCACCGGTTCGGCTGCACTGATAGATTTCGTCAGATCCTTCGCCTCCGGGTTCATCTTCACCACCGCGATACCGCCGGCAGTCGCCGCGGCCGCGACGGCTTCGATCCGCCATCTGAAGAACAGCCAGCTGGAACGCGCGCGCCAGAAACGTCAGGTCGCCTTGCTGCGCCGACTTCTGGACGAAAGCGGCATCCCGCATATGCCGAACCCATCTCATATCATCCCGGTCATGATAGGTGACCCGGTCAAATGCCGAATGATTTCGGACATGCTGATGGAAGACTGGGGTATATATGTTCAGCCCATCAATTATCCGACGGTTCCCAAGGGTACCGAGCGGCTGCGCATCACACCCGGACCGCTTCATTCCGACGATGATATTGCATATCTTGGCGAAGCATTGAATTCTTTGTGGAAACGGTGCGCCATCGCGCGTGCCGTTGCGTGAGAACGCGAGGGGGCTTCGGCTTTCCTTCGCCGAAATATGCGCTAGGATCTTGGATAGCCAAACTATGGAGACTGAAATGAAGTATTTTTTGGCCGCCGTTGCCATTGCAACGATTGCCTCACCTGTATTCGCCGACGCGCACCTCGGGTCCGGTGATCCCGAAGCTGGCGAAAAAGCGTTCAACAAGTGCCAAACCTGCCATGTCGTCGAGAACGACGCGGGCGAAGTGCTGGCAGGCCGCAATGCCAAGACCGGACCGAACCTTTTTGGCGTGGTTGGGCGTCAGGCCGGATCTGTCGAGGGCTTCCGCTACAAGAAGTCCATCGTGGAGGCTGGTGAGGGCGGTCTTGTTTGGGATGTTGCCAGCATAACTTCCTATCTGCAGGATCCGACGGCATTCCTGAAGGAAGTGACCGGCGATAGCGGCGCTCGCAGCGGCATGGCATTCAAGATCCGTACGGAAGAAGAGGCCGCTGATCTGGCCGCCTTCCTGGCGACCTTTTCGGATGAAGGCAGCTGACGGGGCCGTACTGGAACCTCACAAGTCTCGGAATTCCGGTTGCGCCCACTTGAGTGGGCGCAACTTTTTCAAGGCGCTAAAGCGTTATCCGTTCACCGTCGCGTGCAATGACGAGCGGACCCCGCCACGTCTGCCGCACGGCATAGGTCCAGTCGGATTCTGTGACACCAGGGTATCCGTCGGGGACAAAATGGTTGAGCGCCAGACGCTTGACCCGAGCCACCGTGGCGACGCGACCGACGTCTTCGGCGGCGGTGTGGCTTCTAAGGATATGGGCGCGCAAACGCTCGTCGCCATTCGTCTGATGTGACATAAGGGCGTCTATCCCATTCGTGAGCATCGCTTCGTGGACCAGCAGGTCGGCATCGCGTGCGAAGTGCGACATCTCGGGCATGTAGGCGGTATCGCCGGACAGCACGATCGAGCGGTCGCGGGAGCAAAAGCGCAGGGCAAAGCTGTGCTCTATCGGGGGATGGACGTTCAGCATCGTGGAAACTGCGATACCTTCGACATCGAGGTCCTGACCATCGGCAAGTTCGTGTATCCGGATCAGTCTGGATAGGTCGACGCGACCTTCGTCTGCGATGCGAACGTGAATGTCGTCTTCCATCGATACCAGGAAAGCGTCCCAGTAGTGCCGCAGCCGTGGCGGTCCGTAGACCGGCAGGGTCCTGTTCAGCCCGGCCGTCCAGGCGGTGTGTATCAGCGGGCCGAGCTCCAGGTAGTGGTCCGAGTGCAGGTGCGTGACGAAGATTGCATCGATGCGGGGCAGGGGGATGCCCTGGTCGCAGATCGCTTTCGTGGCGCCGAGCCCTGCATCGATCAGGATCGTCTTGTCATTCATGGAGAGAAGGGTCGAGGTCGGCATGTTCGAGCCGGGCCGGATAGCCGGTCCGCCTTTCACGCCAAGCAGTGCGACGAAGTCAGACATGGTCGGCTCCTTCAGTCAGGCCCGCGACATCGAAGCCGGTGCGCGGTGCGATTTTCGAGTGACCAGCGGGCATTCGATTCGAACCTGCTCTTGCGGAAGATCGCCGTCGTCGATCAGTTGTCGCGCGCACCATTGTCCCATTTCGCGGTGCGGCAAAAGCACGGTGGAAAGCGCGGGAGAAAGGTGTTCGGCAACTTCCTGGTCGTCGTAGCCCATGACGGCGATGGTGTCGCCAATCTTTTCGCCCAGCTCCTTGAGCGCCTCGTAGCAGCCGATGGCCATGAGGTCGTTCGCGCAGAAAATCGCGTCGGGCCGGTCCGGTCCGGACATGAGGCGCAGTGTGGCATCGCGGCCGCCGCTGGGCAGGAAGTTGCCCTCGACGATCAGCGACGGGTCGACAGGAATACCCGCGGCCCGAAGGGCCCGCTCGTAGCCTTCCATTCGCTGGTCGGAGGCTTCCATCCAGGTTTCGCCAGAGATGAAGGCGATGCGGCGGTGGCCTTCTGCAAGAAGTGCCTCGGTCGCAACCTCGCCGCCGCGCCGCTCGGCGGGGACGACAGACGGATACCGGGCATCCTTGTCATAGCAGTTGAGAAGGATGGAACGATGACGGGAAAGACCTTCGGGCGGAGACGCGGCTCGGGTCAGGATCGAGCCATAGACGACACCCCGAACCCGATCGCGGGACCATTTCTTCAAGACTTCGTTTTCGTAGTCGCGATTTCTGCCGGTCATGAAGACCTCTACGATGACATCGTGTTTCCACGCTTCTTCCTGGATGCCTTCGATCGAAATGGATGCGAAAGGGCTTGTCGCGATCTCGTCGAAAAGTACACCCAAAACACCCAGCCCCGCGGATTTTGGAGGGCGGCCAGCAGCGCGGGGTTGGTATTCAAGCTCGGCTGCGGCATCCATCACGCGCTTTCGCGTGTCGGAGCTGATCCGCATGTCTTCAAGTCCGTTCAGTACGAATGAAACAGTCGACTGGGAAACGCCGGCCCGGACGGCCACGTCTTTCATGGTCACCCGACGTTTGTCCGCCCTTCGCGTATCATTCATCTTCGAACTCGCCTCTTGATCTTTGCTAATAAATATTGCTAATAATTTTAGCACAAGAGGAATCAGCATTGAATCGGGGAGGAATCGGTGCGGCCATCGGCAAAGTCGGGACGGTTTCTGAACCAGACACGCGCGGCGTATGTGCTTCTTTTGCCGTTTTTGGCGACTTATGCGCTATTTCTTATCTATCCGTTCTTCAAGGGCGTCTGGATCAGCCTGCACGACTGGAACCTTCTGGCGGTCGCGTTCAATCCGGACGCCAAGGAGTTCGTCGGCACACGCAATTATGTCCGGGTCATGTGGGGCCGGAACATAATCTGGACCCCGTTCAATGCACCGATCTGGCAAGTGCCTGCCCTTCTGGGACTTGCCGCCGCCGTCATCCTTCGTCGGATGGGCCGGTTGAGCAGCGTCAACGCCATCGCCCTGGGCGTGGCTTCAGCGCTGCTCTTTGTCCTCCCCGGCATTCATCCCGGCGAAGGGGGACGGTGGTATGACCGACGGTTCTGGCCAACGGTCGGAAACACGTTGCTGTTCGTTGGTCTTACGGTTCCCGGAGTAACGATAACGGCCCTCGTTCTGGCGGCCGCGATCAATCGAGAGACCAAGGCGATGTCGGCGTTGCGGACATTGTTCTTCCTCAGCCAGGTTCTGTCGGTGACGGTCGTCACGCTGATCTGGCAGATCATGTTCTCGCCGCGTCAGGGTCTGATCGCTAACGTCACCGACGTTCTGGGCGGAACACCGATAAACTGGCTGACCGACGAGCAATTCGCCATGGCGGCTATCGTCATCACGACCATCTGGTGGTCGCTCGGCATTGCCATGATCCTGTTCCTGGCCGGACTTCAGGATATCAGTCGAGACCTTTACGAGGCGGCTGCGCTGGACAATTGCCGGGGCGTCAAGGCTTTCCGCCACATAACACTGCCGAATCTCAAGCGGACGATCACCCTTGTCGTCGTTCTGCAGATCATCCTGCACTTCCAGGTCTTCGGACAGCCGCACCTGATGACCCAGGGCGGGCCGAACGACACGACGCAGGTTCTGGTCCGTTACATCTACCAGACCGGATTCCGCGACAGCGAGCTTGGGCGCGCGAGCGCCATGGCGGTCTTCCTGTTCTTCATCATGGGCACGTTCTCGGTGATCCAGTTCTTTGTCGGACGGGAGAAAAGCTGATGAACAGAGGATACTACTGGCTTGTCCTGGCCCTGTCGGTTCCGGCTTTCATCTGGCTCGTGCCGACGATCTGGATGGTCTCGCTGTCGTTCCAGCCGAACGAGGTTCTGGCCCGCACCACGTCGACCACGGCATTCGGTTTGGTTCCGATCCCGTTCACCGCGGAGAACTATGCCGCGCTGTTCAAGTTCGGCCAGACCCCCTGGTGGTTCCTGAATTCGCTGGTCGTCTCGCTGGGCATGACCCTTGGCGTGCTGGCTGTGTCGACAACGGCCGGCTATGCGCTGGCCCGCCTGAATTTCCCGTTCAAGAACACGATTACGGTAATATGCCTGATCGGCCTGATGGTTCCGGAACAGGCGGTCTTCATCCCGCTTTACACGATGTTCGCCGATCTTGGCTGGCACAACAGCTATCACGCACTGATCCTGCCGCGCATGGCCGTGCCGATCGGCGTTTTCCTGATGCTGCAGTTCTTCCGGGCTATTCCCAAGGACATAGAGGAAGCGGCGCGTCTGGACGGCGTGGGATGGTTGCAGATTTTCTGGTACGTCATGCTGCCGCTTGCGCGTCCCGCAATGATGACGCTGGCGATCCTGACATTTCTCTACGCATGGAATGACTATCTCTGGCCGCTCGTGTCCGCACAGCAGCGGGAATATTTCACGATCACGCTGGGTCTGGCGTCCATCCAATCGAACTTCGCGCAATCGGAAGGTCTGGGCCGTGTCATGGCCTCGGGCGTCATTGCCTCGCTTCCGGTCGTCATCCTGTTCCTGATCTTCCAGCGGTACGTGGTGCAAGCCATGACCGTCGGTGGATCCAAGGGCTGAAACGCACATCTCAGGGAGGAAAAACGATGAAAAATGTGCTACTGACAGCGGCTGCGGCCGCGACACTTGCCACCGGCGCGCTTGCGCAGGAGGTCACCCTGGGCCGGTTCTTCGGCGCCTGCGAGGATGCGGGTACCGATACCACGACGTCTACCGGGGAAGCCTGCATCATCCAGTCCATCATCAATGCGGCAGACGCCGAGCTTGAAGGCATCTCGATCAACACGCTGCCGACGGACTGGGGCAACTATTACGACCAGATCAAGGCGGCCTATGCCGGTGGCACCCCGCCGGACGTTCACGTCATGCATCGTCACCGCGTGCCCGAGTTCGCGGGTCTTGGTGCAATCGCCGAGATCTCGGGCGATCTGGAAGCGGCGGATATCGATCCGAACGACTGGAGCGCGAACGCGCTGGCGGCCGTCAGCTTCAACGGCGGAATCTATGGCGTGCCAATGGATTTCCACGCCAACCTCTGGCACGTGAACATGGATATCATGGCCGAGGCGGGGCTGGTCGAGGATGGCAAGCCGGTGCTGCCTTCGACACCCGAGGAGCTTCTGGAACATGCACAGAAGGTCAAGGAGGCGACGGGACAGGATTACCTGGCCGCCGACTTCGCGCAGTTCCCGATCGGTGTGCGCCTTGTCCTTGCCCTGATGTGGCAGCAGAACGCCAATATCTTCACCGAGGACGGCACCGCTACGATCAACAACGAGGCCGCCAAGAACGCGGTGACGGCGATCACGCAACTTTTCGACGCCGGGCTTGCCAACCCGCAGTTGAACTATGCCGATAGCCAGCAGGCATTCCTGAACGGCGAAGCTGCGGTTCTGGTGAACGGCACATGGGTCGTGGATTTCTATACCGCCGAAGCGGCGAAGGAAGAGGTCGGGCTGGACAACTATTATGTCGCTGATTTCCCGACCTTGTTCGACACAGGCGCGACCTGGGCCGACAGCCATATGTGGGCGATCCCCAGTTCGCTCGACGGCGAAGAGCGTGCTGCGGCGATGAAGGTTCTGGCCTTCATCAACGATCACAACATCGACTGGGCCCGTACAGGTCACATGGCGGTGCGCAAGTCGGTCCTGGACAGCGATGCATATGCATCGCTTCCGCACCGCGACGAGTACACAGGTACCGCGGCGATCGCCAAGGATACACCACCGTCCGAGCGCTACGGTGCCATCCAGGACGTACTGAACCGAGAGTTGCAGGCGATCTGGTTGACCGGAAAGCCCGTGGACGACGCCTTGGCAGACGCCGAGCTTGAAGTTCAGGATCTGCTTGACCGCTGAACCCCTGTGAGTGTGCCGCCCCGCCGCTCACGCGGGGCGGATTCTGACCCGACTGCACGCCCCGGAACGCCGATATGGTCCGCTGGACGACACGAGATGCAAATGCCTGGTGGCAAGCGCGCCCCTGGGTGTGCGGCTTCAATTACCTGCCGTCGACTTCGGTCAATTTCCTGGAAATGTGGCATCAGGACACGTTCGATCTTCCGACCATCGCGCGCGAACTGGGATGGGCAGGAGAGATCGGGTTCAACGCGATCCGGATCAACCTGCACACCCTGATCTGGCAGCACGACCGCGACGGTCTACTGGACCGGCTGGACACGGTTATGGATGTGGCGTCGAAAGCTGGACTGGATACCGTCCCGTGTCTGTTCGACGATTGCGGCTTCGGCGGTGCCGAGCCAGTGTATGGACCACAATCCGAACCCGTTCCCGGCGTTCATAACAGTCGCGCGGTGGCCAGTCCCGGACGCGAAGTCGTCATGGACCCGCAGGCCCAAGCGGATCTTGGTGCCTATGTGCGCGACCTTGTCGGTTCGTTTCGGGACGACCGCAGGATCCTTTTCTGGGATCTGTACAATGAACCGGGGAACCGGATGGAATTCCGCGTTGACGGTTTCTCGCGCTTTGACGGAGACCTTGACGCGCATTCACACCGCCTGATGGAAGACGCCTTTACCTGGGCGCGGGAGCAGGGGCCGGAGCAGCCCTTGTCGGTCGCCGCCTGGACAACGCCCTTGCCGGACGAGGACGTCCATCCCTACCAGACCGAGATCGACCGAAGCGCCTTGCTGCATTCGGACATCGTGACGTTCCATGCATATTGGAAAGCAGGACAGGTCGCGAAGTTCATCGACTATCTGTCTGTTTTGGATCGTCCGATGCTGTGCACCGAGTGGATGGCTCGCGCGGTGGACAGCAGGATCGAAGACCAGCTTCAGATGTTCCATGACCGGAGCGTCGGATGCTTTCAGTGGGGATTTGTGCGGGGCCGGACCCAGACACATCTGCCGTGGCCCGCTGACCTTGTCAGGGCACACGGCGGCAGGACCGACCGGGACGTGTGGTTTCACGACCTGTTGTATGAAGACGGGCGCCCCTATGATCCTGGCGAGGTAGAGATGATCCGATCCCTGACGCTTGCTTCCGGACATGAATGGGACTGAGGTTCGTGATCGTCGGGTGACCGTCAGGCAAGGTATAAGGTTTGTTGTCCGAGTGATCCGCGTATTTGGCTGCGTTGCGACGTATTCACGGTCGCGCCGCTGCCGGGGCGATGATCCCCGGTTCGATCCCGCCGCCTGACAGCATCAACGCTCGGGTCATTGTTTGCGCTCTGCGTCTCGCAGCAGAGCCGCAAACCGGTAGGCGCCGTGCGCCATCTTCGAATAGGGCGTCGTCAGGAAAAACGTCAGCACCACGCCGAGATGCAACGCAAGAAGGACCGGAACCCATGCCGTTCCGGTTGTGCCGTAGAGAAGCAGGCCGGAGAAGCCGGTCAGGCCCAGAAGCACCACGAACGCCACTTCCGCTCCATGGCGATTGACGGCACCCAAACGGGGATCGGCCTTGGTTTTCAGCCAAGCAAGGCCGAAGGCGCCGAGGGTCAGAAGTATACCGCCCGGCACGCCCACGAGCTTCGGCAGGCTTACCGGGCCATATGGGGCGGGCATGTCGAAGACATAGTGCAGCACCGTGCCGGATGACGTTGATGCGAAGCAAAGGACAAAGCCCCAGAGCGTAGCCTGGTGGGCATGGCGGCGAGCGACGCTGTAGCGGTCGCCTTTCTCGTAGTTGCAGCCCTGGCCCTGTCCACCCGAGAGGTTTCTGAGCGCTGCCGCTGCCGTTGCGGCCTCTTTCCAGTGAGACATGCGGAGCGCACCACCGCCCGTTTCCTTCCAGAAACGGCGAACGCCGATAGCCAGTGCGAAAATCGGAAAGAGAAAAGCGGGTGCGAAAATCGCCACCATCGCTCCGTGAGACAGCGCGGCATAAAAACCTTCTCGATCCCCGGGAAGCAACTGAATTGCGATGAAGAGCAGCGTGATCCCCACGACCAACCCCAGCGAAATCGGCGTAGCATTGCGATGGAACAGTCCCGCCAAGGGGCCGGGCCAGGCAAAACGATCCCAGCTTTCGGTTTGGGCCTCGGCCAGCGCTTTTGGCAGGTTCAGATCGAACTCGTGCGGGGCAGTGTACTGGCAGGAGTAATAGCAGCCCCGGCAATTATGGCAGAGGTTGGCGATCCGCGTGATGTCTCCGTCCGAAAACATGCGCTCGGCGAACATTGCGGGAAACACGGCACAGAAGCCCTCGCAATACCGACAGGCATTGCAGATTTCGGCCTGTCGGCGTGCCTCCGTAATGGCGGGCGTGATTTCCGGCGTGGACTTAACGAGCATGCGCGGCTGCCTCCTGTCCTGCGATGCGACCGAAGACGGTGCCGATGGTCATACCGAAACCGGCCAGGTAGCCCTCGCCCAGGATCGAACCCGCCATGATCTCTCCCGCCGCCCAGACATTTTCCAGCCGATGTCCGTCGGCCGACACACGCGCCGTTTCGTCAACCTTCAGGCCCAGGTAGGTGAACGTCACCCCAGGCCGGAGCGGATAGCCGAGGAACGGCGGATCGCAGATTGGCCGGGCCCAGTTCGATTTGGGCGGGTCGAGGCCCTGAGTGGACAGCCCGTCAAGGTCGCTGCCGTCGAAAGTGCCAGGTCGGCAGGCAGCGTTGTAGGCATCGACCGTCTCCCGCACCGACTGCCCTGGCAGGCCAAGTTTTTGGGCAAGGCCATCGATGGTGTCGGCGGTCTCGGGCGGGAAGACGGAAGGCATGAAATCGTTCACGGCCTTGGAGTCGATGATGGCGAAGCCGATCTGTTCCGGTTGCGCGGCGACCAGACGGCCCCATATCGCATAGCGTTTGGGCCAGACGTCCTCACCCTCGTCGTAGAAGCGCTGTCCGTCGCGGTTCACGACGATCGAAAAGGGCACGCAATCCAGCCGCGTGACGATGCCTGCGTCGAACTTCGCTGCGCGCCCGTCGATGGCGACGGCGTGGCACTGGGTCGGGTCGCCAACGCTGTCGGCGCCCTGGTCGAGCATATCTCGCAAGATACGGCCCTTGTTAAACGGCGTGCCGCGGATCAGGAAGTTTCGCGCGGCGGGACCCCAGGCCTTGGCCAGCCAGTCGATGTCAGCCTGGAAGCCGCCGGAGGCGAGGACCAGCGCCCGCGCCTTCGGGCTATACGTTTGCCCCTGCTTCGTGACGTCGAGGCCTGTGAACCGGCCATCTTCGATCCGCACGTGGGTAACTTCGGTCCCGTATGCTGCCGTGACGCCAAGGTCCTCGGCCGTGTTGTAGTACGCATTAACGAGTGCCTTGCCGCCGCCAAGAAAGAAGGCGTTGGTACGCGACAGGGACAGAGTGCCAGACAGGGAAGGCTGGAATCGCACGCCGTGCGCCTCCATCCAGGGAAGGCAATCCTCGGACTGCCGGATCGTCATCCGGGCCAGCGCCTCGTCGGTCTTGCCCTTTGTGACGCGGATGAGGTCTTCGTAGTATTCGTCTTCCGCGTAGGAGCCCGTCAGGACCGAAAGCGGGCGACGGTGCATACAGCGGAAGTTCCGCGTGTGGCGCGAGTTGCCGCCTCGAAACTCAATTGGGGCCGCATCCAGAATCAGGACTTTGGCACCGGCCTCTGCGGCCTCGATTGCGGAGCATAGGCCGGCGTTCCCGCCGCCTGCGACTATTATGTCCCAGCGTTCCCGATCAAGCTGGCTCATGCCGCCGCCGTCAGCCGAAGCTGGCGCAGGCGGGCTCGATGCGCCGCTTCGATATGGGAACGCATCTGCGCCTCGGCGGCGTTTCCGTCACGTGCGCGCAGCGCGGAAATCAGAGCCTCGTGCTCTTCGATCGCTCTTGCGGCGCGGTCCCCTTCCTCCATCGTGGAAGGGCCGAGGATCAGAAGTGTTTTCTGAATCGCCTCGACGGACTTGACCAGATAGCGGTTCCGGGCGGCGTTCAGAAGCACGCCGTGAAACTGCCGGTTCGTCTCGTAAAGCGCGTCCGTGCCGGGTGCGGCTTTCATCTCGGCGTTGATCGATTCCAAATCTGCGAGTTCGATGTCCGACGCTGCCCGGGAAGCGAACCGCGCGGCGGTGCCTTCAAGAACGGCGCGCATCTCGTAAAGCTCTGTTATTTCTGCGTAATCCAGTTGTCGGACTATCACTCCTGCTCGAGGTAAGTGTGTGATCAGTCCGTCAGATTCAAGCTGCCGGATCGCTTCGCGAACAGGGGTGCGGGATATCCCAAGGCGTTCGGCAAGTTCGGTCTCGATCAGGCGGTCGCCCGGTTTCAAACCTCCTGCCCGGATCGCTTCAACCAGGCGCTGGTAGGCGTCCTGACCCTGCCTGGTGCCTGTTTCTCTTTCCATTTGCAGCGGCGGCTTTCTTCGCGTCTTTTCAAATTGAATACACGCGTATACAAGAGAATGCAATGTATCCGGCGTTAAGCATATGAGCCGACTGCCACCACTTGTCCGGTCCGTCCTTACCCTTATGCTCGGTGCGCTGGGCACTGGCGTCTTCCTGCTCCTCAATCTGCCTTTGCCATTTCTTTTCGGTCCGATGGTGGCCTGTCTGGTTGTCGCGCTTATGGGGGCGCCGATCCGGGGTGTCGGACAGTTCAGCACGGCGATGCGTACCATTCTTGGTGTCGCGGTCGGGGCCTCGATGACGCCCGAGGTTATCGGACGGTTACCGCAAATGACCGCGTCTGTGGCGTTGATCCCGATCTATATCGCGCTGATCGGTCTGATCGGCGTGCCGTTCTTCCGGAAAGTCTACAAGTTCGACTGGGCAACATCCTGGTATGCCGCCATGCCGGGCGGCTTGCAGGACATGGTGATCTTCGGACAAGAGGCCGGTGGCGATGTGCGCGCGCTTTCGCTGATCCACGCAACGCGGGTGCTGATCATCATCACGGTTGCCCCGGTCATTCTGACCCAGGGATTCGGTGCCGGACTGGACAACCCGATCGGCGCCCCCGCCAAGGACCTGCCGGTCTGGGAACTTGTGCTGATGGCGGTAGCCGCGCTGGTCGGTTGGAAGGGCGGAGAGCGGATCGGACTCTTCGGTGCGTCCATTCTGGGCCCCATGATAACGACGGGCCTTTTGACCGTCAGCGGGGTCATAGAACACCGTCCCCCTGCCGAAGCGATACTTGCCGCGCAGTTCTTTATCGGGATCGGGATCGGGATCGGATATGTCGGAGTGACGGCGCATGAGGTGCGGCGCGTCGTTCTGGCCGGGGTGTTCTTCGTTCTGATGCTTGCCGGGCTGGCGGCAGCCTTTACCGAGATCGTCGTGATTCTGGGACTGGCAAGGCCGATGGACGCGTTTCTTGCCTTCGCGCCGGGCGGACAGGCTGAAATGACAGTCCTGGCGATTATCGTCGGAGCGGATCTGGGGTATGTCATCGTGCATCACCTGACACGCGTTCTTCTGGTCATCACCGGCGCGCCGATCGTGGCGCGGGCCTTTCGCGTCAAGGACCGACAGGAGGGGGACAAGAAGGAATGAGCTTTGCCACGCGGCACGAATTGCCTCGCACGTTCGGCGCGGTGGCCACGGCTCATTGGATCGCTTCGGGTGCAGGCTTGAAGTTCCAAGAAGCGGATAGAACGGCGTCGAATTACGCTGCGGGAATGGCCTTGATGCCGAACGTGGTGGAGCCGCAACTGAACGGACCGCTGGTCGACGTGACGTCGATTACCTGCGTCCCGCCGATGTATTTGTCCCGTCAGCAGGTGCGTCGATGATTCATGACCGGATAGAAAGCAGATGAAGGTACACATTCTGGATGATTGGTTCGACACGCTGAGAACCCTGCCCGGTTTCGCCCGGCTGAAAGGTCACGAGGTCACGGTCTGGAACGACCATACCGAAGACATCGATGTGTTGGGTCAGCGGCTTGCGGATGCTGAAGCCCTGGTGCTGTTCCGCGAGAGAACGCCCGTCACGCGCGAACTGCTTGAACGACTTCCGAACCTGAAACTCGTCAGCCAGCGTGGCGTTTACCCGCACGTGGACGTTCCCGCCTGCACAGATAACGGGGTTCTGCTTTGCTCGAACATGCATTCCGACGCGCCGTCGATCGCCACGGCTGAACTGACCTTTGCCCTGATCCTTGCCGCAGCTCGGCAATTGCCCGAGCAGCTGGCCTCGGCCAAGGCCGGGACATGGCAGGCGGGCGTCGGTCAGACATTGTCCGGTCGGACACTTGGTCTCTATGGATATGGCAGGATCGGCAAGGCGGTGGCGGGATACGGCCGTGCCTTCGGCATGAAAATCCATTGGTGGTCATCAGATGCCGGGCGCGCCCGCGCCGTGGCGGATGGTGAAACCGTCGCAGCCAGCCGCGAGGCGTTCTTCGCCATGTCCGACGTCGTCAGCCTGCATGTGCGCCTGAAGCCTGAAACACGCGGCATCGTCACGGCAGAGGACCTTCTGACCATGAAGCGTTCTGCCATCTTCGTGAATACCTCGCGGTCCCGGCTTTTGGCGCCGGGTGCGCTTGAAGCGGTACTTGCTGCGGGAAGGCCGGGTCGTATCGCGCTAGATGTATTCGACACCGAGCCCTTGACGGACTCCGACGATTCCATCCTGTCGCATCCCCGCGTGATCGCCACGCCGCACATCGGCTACGTGACCGAGGAAGAACTGGAGCTTCAATTCTCGGACATCTACGACCAGATAAATGCCTACGGCGAGGGCAAGCCGGTCCACATGATCAACCCGGAAGCCTGGAGCGGTTGACGGTCAGAGAAGCCCGCGCCCGGCAAGGTTCCGCATGAACGCTGCGGTTCCGAAGGTCCATTCGGGACACTCGGTGGACAGGCGCACCGTGTTCTGCAAGACGCCTAACCCGTCGCATGAGATGCTGACGCGATCACCAAGTTTGTGGGTGAATCCCTGTCCGGGAGCGTCGCGATCCTTTGTCGGCGCGAAGAGCGTGCCCAGAAACAGCATGAATCCATCCGGATACTGGTGATGCCGACCGATGGTCTGTGACACCAGATCCTCGGGATCGCGGCTGATCTTTTCCATGAGCGAGTGGCCTTCAAGCGTGAAGCCGTCCTGGCCTTCCACCTTCAGGTCCAGTTCGGCGCGGCGCACGTCGTCCAGCGACCAGGTGTCGTCGAACAATCGGATCATCGGGCCTATCGCGCAGCTGGCATTATTGTCCTTGGCCTTCGAGAGCAACAGCGCCGAGCGTCCCTCGACATCGCGGAGGTTCACGTCATTGCCCAGCGAAACGCCGTGGATCTCGCCGCGTGAGTTCACCGCCAATACAATTTCAGGCTCGGGGTTGTTCCATTTCGACATCGGATGAAGGCCGACTTCCGCGCCGGTGCCAACTGCCGACAGGGGCTGAGCCTTTGAAAACACCTCGGCATCCGGCCCGATCCCGACTTCCAGATACTGCGACCACATGCCGAGAGCGATCAGTTCCTCCTTGACCTTCGCGGCCTGTGCCGATCCGGCTTCGATCTGGTCGAGACTGTCGCCGATGATGGAACCGACGCGCTGGCGGATGCCTTCGGCCTTTTCCGGGTCGCCCGCCGCCTGTTCCTCGATGACACGTTCGATCATCGACTGGGCGAATGTGACGCCGCAGGCCTTCACTGCCTGAAGATCGCAGGGTGCCAGCCAGTAGGGGCCGTCGTCCTGGCCGGAACCGTCGCGGATGCCGCCAAGCGGGCCAAGCGATTCACCGTCCGCCGATCGTACATATGTTGCCGGATCGTCCATCTCCATGACGTCACGAGTCGTCGGTGCCGTACCGGAAGTGATATCGAAAACCTCGCCATTGCGAATGGTGACGACGGCGGGGCCGATGTCCGGCCGCCAGACGCGCCCCAACCAGAGGCCCCCGGCTTCGTTTTCGTTCAGTTGCATCGTCACTCTCCCTTTTGTGGCGACTTTGTCCGACACCGAAGCCGACCTCAAGACGCGCCAGGTGTTTCGGGGAAAAATGGCTGGACCCTTGACTGTGCGAAGCTGTGTGGCTGACACTGTGAGGAAAGCAAGGACACCAGCCAATCCAGACGTGTCCAGTGTTCCGAGGCGTAGTTCCCGGTGTTCGGGATATCAGGCCAAGAACCTCCGTCGCGCAGCACGCGCGCCGCCGCGCACAGCCGCAGGGAGGTAAGGCATGAGAGCATTCGCCGTCATCGGACCGTCTCAGTCCGGGAAGACAACATTGGTCGAAGGGCTGGCATCCCTGGAAGGACAGCGCGCGCTGTCCTTTCGGCTTTTTGGAGACGCCGCAATCACGACCTTCGAGTTCATGGGAGATCCCTGGGCTGCAATCGATATTCCCGGAGGACATGACAATCTGGCAAATGTCGGGGCTGCGCTGGCGGCCTGTGACGCCGCCGTGCTTTGCGTTTCAGCGGAAGAGGATGCAGCGGTTCTGGCTGCGCCCTATCTCCGTATTCTGGAAGAGTCCGGGATGCCAACCTTTCTTTTCATCAATCGGGTGGATGTGGCTGCGGACCGGATCGCAGATATCGTCGCGGCGCTTCAACCCTATTGCCGGCACGGGATCGTGTTGCGTCAGGTCCCGATGCGTTCGGGGGAAGACATCGTCGGCGCGATCGACCTGATCTCGGAGCGCGCGTGGGAATACCACGAAGGCCAAAGGTCGTCGCTGGTCGAATTGCCCGGCAGCATGCGGGACCGCGAGCAAGAGGCGCGGGCCGATCTTCTGGAATCGCTGGCCGACTTTGATGATGGTCTGCTGGAGCAGATCATCGAGGATCAGCGCCCACTAGCGGAAGATGTCTACAGGGTCGCAACCAGCGCACTGCAGCATCACGATCTTGTCCCCGCCCTGCTTGGTGCCGCCAGCCACGGAAACGGGTTGATGCGCCTTATGAAATCACTGCGCCATGAAGTGCCCGGTTGCGATGCGTTGCGTGAAAGGATGGGAGTGACTGCCGACGTTCTTGCGGTTGGGTGCCTTGGCGATCACCTCAAGCATGTCGGAAAAACCGTTCTTGTGCGGTCGCTTGCCGATGGTTTGGCGCCGGGCACCAGAGTTGCCGGTGAAACGCTGGGCAGCATGAACGCAATTGACGGGAAGACGCCGATACCCTCGCTTCCAACAGGTCGGTTCGCATTGACGATCAAGAGCGACCACCTTTCGCCCGGCCACTTCTTGACAGCGCAAGACACAGGCGATCTGCCGGACTGGGCTGCACCGCATCCCCCGGCCCTTCGGCGCCTTGTTCATCCCGTTCACGAGAAGGACGAAAACAAGCTTTCTGCAGCTCTTTCCCGGCTGGGTGAGATCGACCCGGGTCTGAGCATTTCGCAGGACGAATCCACCGGTCTTCTGGAAGTTGGTGTTCAGGGCACGCAACATCTGAAGCGGACGGTTCAGAAATTGTCCGAGTCATTCGGCATCGAGGTTGAATGCTCGGAAGTTTCTACCGAACTGCGCGAGACGATCCGCAAGCGGATTGAAAAGCACTATCGTCATCGGAAGCAATCCGGCGGTGCGGGCCAGTTTGCCGATGTTGTGATTGAGGTTGCACCCCGTGCATCGGGAAGCGGCTTCGAATTCACCGATGTCGTGAAAGGCGGCGCCGTGCCGCGCAATTACATTCCGTCCGTTGAGGCGGGGGCCCGCGATGCCATGGCTTCGGGTCCCGCCGGTCATCCGGTCGTCGACATTTCCGTGACGCTGAAGGACGGCAAGGCGCATTCCGTGGACAGTTCGGACTTTGCGTTCCGTACCGCCGGGCAGAATGCCGTGCGGGAGGCGCTGGCGGAAGCGGGCACGACCGTCCTGCAGCCCATTCTGAACGTGCAGATTCACCTGCCATCCGTTTTCGCCGGAGGACTTGTTCAGATCGCCAGCGGCCTTAAGGGCCAGGTTCTGGGGTTCGAGGCACACCCGTCGGCGATAGGCTGGGACGTATTCCGCACGCTTCTGCCGATGACGTCTCTGGAAGAACTGGCGCGGGCGTTGGGAAGTGCGACACGCGGCACGGCCTGGTTTTCAAGTCGGCTGGATCACTACGAGGAAATGCGCGAACCGCTTGCCGCTCAGGCCTGATGATGTGGCTGCCGGGAAAGTCCGTCACACATGGGGCATGCCCTTGGGCCGCATCAGCCGTTTCTGTGCGGCGATACGGAAAGGTGCGTTGGCCGCGCCATATCCGTCGTAACCGCCGCGCCGTTCGATGACTTCGAAGAACTGGCCCCCGGCGAAGGGCGTGGAATAGAACTGGAAGAATTCGCCACTTCCATCCCGGTCATAAAGGATATCGAGAGAGCGCATCCGATCGAGAAGTCCGGCAGGCAGATCGAACCGTGCCTCCAGGTCGGAATAGTAGTTTTCCGGCATGGGCAGGGGACGGAACCCGTTCTCTGCAATGGCTGAAGCGGTAGCGAAAATGTCGTTGGTCGCGAAAGCGATGTGCTGGACCGAAGCGCCGAAGCTTTCAGCCAAGAAACCGCCTGCCAGCGTTCTATGCGTTTCGGCACCGTTGAGTGTGATCCGGAACCGCCCGTCCGATGTCGCCACCGCCTGGCTGCGCACCAGACCGTCAGGGTCGACGACATCGACCATCGGCGCCTTCTGCATGTCGAAATGAGTTGTATAGAACAGCGACCAGGACAGCATCTCGTCATAGGTCATTGTCTGGGCGATATGGTCCACTGCGACCAGACCCACGCCCGATGCAGGCAAATTCCCGTTCACAGGGGTGAATTCGATATTCCAGACATCTGCCAGACCGCTCGTCTCGTCGATGAAATGCAGAACGCTGCCGCCCAGACCCCGGATGGCCGGGATGTTGAGTTCTCCCGGTCCCGGTTGCTGATCGAACGTCTCGGTTCCGAGGGCAATCGCACGGGAAATCGCATCGGCCGCCGAGCGGACATGGAGTCCGATGTCACAGACGTTGGTGCCGCGGACATTGAACGACTTTGCAGCATGCCCTTCGCGCTCTGCGTTCAGGACAAAGCGTATCGCGCCCTGCTCCCACAACGACAGGTTCTTGGAAATGTGCCGCCGGGTTTCGGTAAACCCCAGGCCTTGCAACTGCGCCTCCAGGCGCTTCTGCTCGTCCCCGCGCGACGCGAACTCTATGAACTCGGTACCCTCGACACGTTGACGCGCGGGAATGGCCGGCAGGTCTATTCCTGTTTCCGGTTCCTGTCGTCTTACCTCATCGATCAGGTTGATGATCGAGCAATAGCCGTCATGTGCGATTGTCCGGGCCTGACCGCCACGGAACTGATCGTTGAAGATTTCCAGGCTGACCGGACCGTCATAGCCCGTCGCCATCACGGCCCGCATGAAGCCAACGACGTCGAGATCGCCTTCTCCCGGCATGTTGCGAAAGTGGCGGGACCAGTACAGCAGGTCCATGTCGATACTTGGTGCATCGGCGAGCTGCACGAAAAAGATCCGGTCACCGGGAATGCTGCGGATCGTATCCGGATCGGATTTGCGCGCCAGAGTGTGGAAGCTGTCGAGAATCACACCGACATTCGAATGATCTGCGCGGCGAACGATCTCCCATGCGTCGCGGTGATCGTTCACATGGCGTCCCCAGGCCAGGGCTTCGAATCCGACACGCAGACCGCGGGCCGCCGCGCGCTCGCCCAGTTCGGCAAAGTCGTCGGCCGCGCGATCGACCCCTCCGAGCGCCTCGGGGTGCACGGAAGAACAGACGAGCATCAGGTCGGTCCCAAGCTCCTGCATCAGGTCGAATTTCCGCTCTGCCCGGTCGAATGCCTTTGCGCGAAGAGTGGCAGGCAGTCCTTCGAAATCCCGGAATGGCTGAAACAACAACAGTTCCAGTCCAGCGTCCCGTATCCTGTCACCCACTTCACGCGGGTTTCGGATGTCGGCGACGAAGTCCTGTTCGAAGATCTCGATGCCCGAGTATCCGGCTTGGGCGATGGCATCGATCTTGTCGTCTAGCGTGCCGGAAATGGATACGGTGGCGATCCCGGTTTTCATCACGATACCTTTGAATTGCTCGCGGATCCCTGCGCGTCGGGTGTTTGACCCTTGGCATACCCCGGATAGGTCAACGGAGAAAGCGCAAGCTGGCCGGCTACGGCAGTCCGTCGATGAAATCAAGGAACCGCCGCCAGTCGTAGGGCAGCAGGTCGTGCCCGCCCGGCCTGATGTGGTGCCCCAGCTTTCCATGTATCTGCTGGCGACATCCGGACCACATCTCTTCCGCGCTGGCCCAACTTTCAGGCGCGTCTCCCCAGGCGGCCGACGCAATCCGAAGCGCCTCGTAGCTGCCTATCGGGTCGGCCCAGGCATCGTCTTCGGCGCTGGCCACATAGACCGCTCGCGGTGCGGCCAGGGCGATCAGCTGGTGCTGGTCGATCGGCGGCAGGTCCGGTTTCGCGTCGGGCCGCAGCCAGTGCGGAAAGCGTGCTGCCATCTGCTCGAGCGTCTCGCCCCTGGCATGTCGTGCCGGTGCCGCACCGGCGCACCCCGAATTGTTCGCCAGAACGGCGCTGATCCGCGCGTCCCATGCGGCGGCCCAGAGCGCCGCCTTGCCCAGCCGCGAATGTCCTGCCACTGCCACGCCAGCAGCATCCACTTCCGGCAGTAGCCCGGCTGCGTCTATCAATCGGCTGAGAGCCCAGGCCCAGCAGGAAATCGCGCCGGATTCGGTATCGCCGGTGCAATTGGCGATGCCGCGTGATCGCCAGAGCAAGGCGTCGTCGGGTGTCCATGATCCGTAACAGCTGACAATTACCGCATAGCCGCGCTTTAGCATCGTCTCTATCGGCCAGCGATAGGCTGCCGTGCCGCGAAGCACTTCTTCCAGTCTGCCCTCTGTCGCTCCGTAGGTGGGACGCGAATAGACGCGGGCTTTCCGATCCAGGGGAAAGTCGTCCGTGGTCATGACACCGGCGGGGCCGGTGAAATCCAGCCCGCAAATCAGCGGGGATGGGGCGCCGCGATCCTCGGGCAACCACAAGGCGGCGTCCACGGTGAACTCCTGATGCGCCGCAGCGACGCTGATAACCAGCCGCTCGGCAGCGTTCGCGTCCAACGGTTCGCGCCGGATCGTGACCGAAGAAGGTGGAACAGGCATCGGACCGAACAGATGCCGCTCGAAGGCGTGCCGCCAGTCGGTCTGGCGTGTTGGCAGATCTGAGATGTCTCCCAGGGGCGGCAGATCGAATGGACCGGCCCACACCGAGGACAGGTCGGTCACGGCAGCCAGGTGTCGTACATCGGATGGTCCGCTCCGATAGGCAGCTTCTGCGGCTGGCCCGAGCGGGCCGAGGCGTAGACGGCGGTGACGAATTCCAGCGAACGCCGGCCGGCTTCAAGGGTCACCTCGCGACCTCCGTTGCCTTCCAGGGCGTCCGCCAGCGCGGCAAACATTCCCGCATATCCTGTCGGTACCTCGGTGACTGTGGCCAGTACATCGTCGATCTGAACCTGCGTCGTCGGCGCGCGCGCCACGAACCGCCAGCCCTTTTCGGCCAGAGCGTAGGGTGCGTGGTCGGACTCAACGGTGAAACCTTCGAACATCAGGCGCATGCGGCTGATGTTCTCGGCGCATCCCAGGGTGACGGATGAGGTGATCAGGGCACCCGATTCCATCCGGATCGAAAGCGCGGCGCAATCTTCGACCTCGATATCGTTCACCCGCGTCGCCACGTCCGCGAAGACGCGCGCAACGGGACCGAGAAAGGTTGGCAGAAGGTCATGGATATGGATCGCGTGCCCAAGGATCGCACCACCCTGTTCCCCGGCCCATGTGCCCCGCCAGTCGATTTCGTAGTAACTTGCGGGCCTGTCCCAATGGGTTTCCAGCGTTCCGGCATAGCACCTTCCCGCAAGGTCCGCGTCGATCAGCGCCTGGAGTTGCGCGGCACCCAGACCGTAACGGTACTGAAATACGGGCGACAGAAACCCGTCCGTCTCGCGTACCTTCGCGGCCAGCAGATCGGCCTCGAACAGTGAACTGACCAAGGGCTTTTCGCAGACCACCTTTTTTCCGGCGTCCAGAGCTGCGATGCAGGAACCGAAGTGCAGGTGCGGCGGAAGGCAGATGTCGACGATTTCTATCTCGGGATCAGCCAGAACCGCTTCCAGATTGCCGGTATATCCGATGCCGTCATACTGCTTTGCCAGCGCGCGTCCGCGCGTTTCGTCCAGATCGCAGATGCTCTTGACGCGATACCTTTCCGGCAACGCGGCGTAGCCCGCCATGTGCTGCGCGCCGATCCCGGCGCCAACGATCGAAACGGTATGGATCATGCACTTTCGGCCTTCATCTGGGCACCTATCGCAAGCTCCATGGTGGTGAATGTGTGCCTTTGGCCCACGGCGGTTTCCGTGCGATCCTGCACATCTGCGACAAGGCGCGGGAAATATGGCAGGCCTGCATCGTCGCTCGGGATCAATTCGTTCCGTTCACCGTTCACGAGGAACAGTGAATTGGTCACGTGAGGCCGGCCTATATCGGTGTACTTCCGCAACTCGATGAACCCTTCGGTTCCCTGGATGAACAGGCGCCCGTCACCCCATGTGGGCAGACCATCGGGCGTGAACCAGTCGACGCGCACATAGCAATGGCCCTTGTCGGACCGCAGCACCATCTCGCCGAAATCCTGGAATCCGGGGTGGTCTGGCATTGTCGTGTTTTCGACCAGGGCGTGCTCGACCGTTGCGGTATCAGATCCGGTGAAATGCAGGAATTGGTCGATCTGGTGGCTTCCGATGTCGCAAAGGATGCCGCCGAACCGCTCACGCTGGAAGAACCAGTCCGGCCGTGTCTTCAGGTTCTGCTTGTGAGGACCAAGCCCGACTGTCTGGATCACCCGACCGATTGCGCCGGACTCGACCAATTCGCTCGCGCGCGTGACCGCAGGCACCTCGAAGCGTTCCGAAAAGTTCACCGTCCAGATTCGGCCGGTTTCCTTCTGGACGCGTCGAATCTCGTCCAGTTGTGCCAGTGTCGTGCAGCCGGGTTTGTCGACCATCACGTCCTTGCCCGCTCGCATCGCCTCGATCGCGAGACTTGCACGGTCGGCAGGCACCGCCGAAATCAGGATCATCGAGACCTCGGCATCGTCCAGGATGCGCCGCCTGTCATCGATCTTGGCGACCTCGGGGAATACTTCGTTGAACTTCGTCTCGGTGACGGCCGGACCGTCCGTCCAGTAGGCGTCGCAGTAACACCCCTGCGCCTTCATGTTGCCGAGCATCCCGAAGATGTGCCCATGGTCGATACCGATAACGCCGACCTTAAAGCCCATCCGAAAACTCCTTGAGCGAAATGCGCTCGCCCTGGGCTGCGGACCTCTCGATGGCGTCGATCAACCGATGCACGTCCAATGCCGCACGTCCTGTCACAAGAGGCGACCGGCCCCTGGCAAGCGCATCGGCAAAATCTTCGATGATGCTGCGATGCCAGTCGCTGGTGAAAGCCATCGGGTCGGCCCCGCCGCCCGAACTTGCCGCTTGCCCGACTGTTTCGGACGTGCCGTCGCGCCGGTCGATCCGCAACATGCCCGCTTCCAGCCGCGCCGAGCCCTCGCGGAAGTGCAACGTGATCGTCTCGCCGCTGCCCGGATAGCTGGCCGTCGTTGCGAACAACTGACCGACCGCGCCGTTCTCGAATACCAGGCCGGCCACCACGAAATCCTCGGCTTCCATGTCGTGCAGGCCGGTTCTGGCGCACATCGCCGTGACTTCGGAAACCGGGCCGGTCAGAGACAGCATCAGGTCCATCGTGTGGATCGCCTGAGAAATCAGCACCCCGCCGCCGTCGCGCTGATAGGTGCCACGGCCCGGTTCGTCATAGTAAGACTGCGGCCTCCACCAGGGAACGTTGACTTCGATTGCGAGAAGGGCGCCGAGTTCCGGCATCCGGTCCAGGAGTTCGCCAACCACCGGACGCGCCCGGTGCTGCAGCACGATCCCAAGCGGCACGCCTTTGGTTTCGCAATACTCCACTACCACGGTCGCGGCCTTGAAAGTCCGCTCGATGGGCTTCTCCATCAGAACCGGCTTGCCAGCCTCGACGAGTGTATGAATCGGGTCGATCCGGGCATTGGGCGGGGTCGTCAGAATTGCGAAATCTATGTCGGGATCGTTGGCGATCTCCTCGATACTTTCCGCAGTCGCAGCGCCCAGATCGGGAAATTTCTCAAGAAATGCCGCTCGGCTATCGGGACTGCGAGCAAACACCTTGCCAAGCCGGACCTTGTCAGAATTCCGGAATGCATCGCCATAGGTCGATGAAACCATTCCCAGACCGATGAGAGCGGCGCGCATCAACCCGCCATGGGCAGCGCCCGCTCGCTGTCTCCGCCGAAGATATGAAAGTTCCGGGTGTTCAACGTCACGCCTACCATCTGCCCACGCTCCAATGGTATCTGCTGCGCAAGTTGTACCGTCAAGCGTTCGCCATTTGGAAACGCGCCATAGATGTAGGTAACCGAGCCGAGTTGCTCGAAATTCTGCACCTTGATCTGCATGTCGCCGTGGCCGTCGAGGGAGACATCGATAGTCTCGGGGCGTACGCCAAGGGTCACCGGCATGTCGGCGGATTGGGCGAGGGGCACCTCGCGAGTCATGCCGGAGACCAGCTTCAGCGTCTTCCCTGAAATATGTCCCTCAAGAAAATTCATCTGCGGTGCACCAATGAAACCGGCAACGAACTTGTTAGCCGGGTTGTTGTAGAGGTCGAGCGGCTTGCCGATCTGCTCGACCCGACCGCCTCGGAGGACGACGATGCGGTCGGCCATTGTCATGGCCTCGATCTGGTCGTGCGTCACGTAGATCATGGTATTGCCGAGTTCGGCGTGCAGGTTCGATATCTCGACCCGCATCTGAAGCCGCAACTCGGCGTCGAGATTCGAGAGAGGCTCGTCGAAGAGAAATATGATTGGCTCGCGGACAATCGCCCGCCCGATCGCCACCCGTTGACGTTGCCCGCCGGACAGCTGGCCGGGTCGCCGTTCCAGAAGCTGATCGATCTGCAAGAGCTTCGCCGCGTTATCGACGCGGTCGGCGATATCGTCTTTCGGCATCCGCATGTTCTCGAGGCCGAAGGACAGATTCTGCCGAACGCTCATGTGGGGATAGAGCGCGTAGGACTGAAACACCATCGACAGCCCGCGTTCGGATGCCGGCACGTTGTTCACGCGCTTTCCCTTCAAAAGGATGTCGCCGCTGGTGGGGTCGTCCAGACCGGCGATCAGGCGCAGCAGGGTCGATTTTCCGCAACCGGATGGTCCGACAAAGACCACGAACTCGCCGTCGCCGATCTGGAGATCCACGCCGTGGATCACGTCCACTGGCCCAAAGCTCTTTCTGATCTGTTTCAGTTCAAGGGCGTGTTCCGTCATTTCAGTCCCGTTGTTGCAATGCCGGTCGTGATGAAACGCTGAAGCCAGACGAAGACCAGCGTGATCGGGATAAGCGAGACCACCGTCATCGCAAGGATATAGTGGAAGTCGGAATCGAACTCACCAGCGTATTGGGTAAGGCCCAGCTGAATCGTATGTTTGGACGGGTCCGAGATCAGAACGATCAGCGGCCACAGGAAGTCGTTCCAGCGCCAGATGACGCTCAGGATCGCCAGCACCGAAAGTGCAGGTAGCGACAGCGGCATGACGATCCGCCAGAAGATACGCCATTCGCTGGCTGCGTCCATCCGCGCGGCCTCGAGCAACTCGTCGGGAATCGTCAACATGTATTGGCGTAGCAGGAACACGCCGGTAGGCGTTGCCGCTGCCGGGATGATGACGCCCCATAGCGAACCGAATATGCCGAAGGACCAGACAACGAAGAACAGCGATACAAGGATGATCGAAGAGGGGATCAGCAGCGTCGCGATGATCAGGATGGTGAAGGTCAGCCTGCCCCGGAACCTGTACTTCGACAGGGCAAAAGCGGCCATCGCGTTGATCAGCAGGGTGATGACGGTTGCCATGACCGTCACGAAAACCGAGTTGAACAGGTAGATCCCGAAGGTGAAGCTTTCCTGTCCGTTCCGTTTCAGAAGCGGGTCCAGGTAGTTTTCTGCGGCGATCCGGATTTCCTCGGACGGCGAGAGCGCGTCACGCGGCACGCCGAAAACACTGTCCGGTTCGTCCAGCGTCGCCACGTCGGTGACACTGCGGGTGGGCCCTGCCTTGAAGACCTCGCGCGTGGTTCCGTCTTCATCTTCCAGAACCCAGATTTGCTTATCGCCGACGTCTTCGATCTCCTTCTCGACCTGGGCGATCGGCAGGAGTCGTGTGTCGAAACTGTCAATCGCACGTTCGGGTTTGATCGAGGACAGAAACGTCCAGAGCACGGGAACAAGGATTATGAGAACTCCGAAGGCCAGATAGCTGTAGGCCAGGAAATCGGCGATGCCGAAGCGCTCGGCGGTTTCCTTGTTGCCGGCCGTACGGGTCAGGAAGGTGACGACGCGTTTCATCTCAGAACTCCGACTGCCGGCGGGTGATCCAGAGCTGGAAGAAGGTGAAGACGGCGATGACCACCGCCATCAGCACAGAACCGGCAGCAGCCTGGCCATAATCCGGGTAGTTTGCCGTGAAGGCGACCTCGTAGATGTTCTGAACCACCATGAAAGTCTCGCGTCCCGGTCCGCCGCCGGTCAACAGATAGACTTCGTCGAAAATCTGGAAA
Organism: Silicimonas sp.; assembly: GCA_040220415.1. Taxonomy (GTDB): domain Bacteria; phylum Pseudomonadota; class Alphaproteobacteria; order Rhodobacterales; family Rhodobacteraceae; genus JAVJUV01. The sequence continues at coordinate 40,944 of JAVJUV010000119.1, read as the reverse complement.
CTGCGGATCAGGCTCAGGACCAGCACCACGGTCAGTGTCGGCATGACCAGCGGCAAGGTGATCCGCCAGAACGCGCGCACCGGCTTCGTTGCGTCCATCTTCGCCGCCTCGTAAAGGTCGGACGGGATGGCCTGAAGCCCAGCCAGAAGGATCAGCATGTAGAAGCCCATGTGGCTCCACGTGAAGACGAAGACCAGCCAGAAGAAGGGCCAGCCGGTATTCGGCGTGACCAGCCAGTTGACCGGGCGATAGCGGCCGAAATCGAAGACAGCATCGAACTGGATCATCAGAAGCAGCAGAACTGAAACGGCCGCCAGAACCGTCAGCAGCATCCGCGCTCCCTTTCGCGCGCCCATCGTCAGATAGATCAGAGCGGTCGCCAGAGCGGCCCCGCCCCAGATACCGCCCGTCTCGAGCCCGATGAGTGACAGCGGACGCGCCCACGTCCAGAGGAGGACGAACAGTGCAGCGAAGATCACCGTCCAGGCCAGTGAAGGTTCATCGGTTTCGACCTTCAGCGCGCGCAGCGTCACCAGCATCAGAACAATGGCGAGCAGGATGGTAGCCACGATGTCGAACCCCGTCATTCCGGCCATCGCGCTCAACTGGTCCCGCGAGGCACCGATGCCTTCGTTCAGCACGCCTTTGCGGTGCAGAACCCAGTTCCAGATATTGGCAATCACCACTGGCGAAAGCATGACAGGATAAAAGAACATGGCGCGCCAGAAGCCGCGGCCCTTCAGGTCATTGTTCACGACCAAGGCGGTGACCAGTGCGACAACGCACATCACCGGGACCTGGATCACCACGAACCACAGCGTGTTGAACATGCCGGTCCAGAAATTATAGCCAGCGTTCGTGCAGGTCTTGGGTTCGAAGATCGACTCGCATTCGAATATCTCAAGGTACTTTTCGAACCCGATCCAAGGTCGCTCGAACAGCGAGATCGATGAGCCCCCGGTCAGTGAGACATAGAAATTCAGGATCATCGGAAGAAAGGTGAAGAACCCGAAGATCAGCATGTTCGGCAACAGAAGGGCATAAGGCACACCTGGGCGCCCAAACATGCTTTGCGCCAGTTCGACAGGGAAACCGACAAGATCCATCAGAAACGACGGTGCCTGGTACAACTTGTAGCTGCGCCGTGTCAGCAGCCAGATCGAGCCACCCCCGATCCAGAGGACGCCGATAACGGACATCATGATGCCGGCAAGAGACATGGGTGTGGCCTGACTTCAGAAAAAACCGGGGGCGTTCGGCCCCCGGTCGTATTTGGCAAGGATCAGTTGTTCGCGTTGGTCGCGAGTTCTTCCTCGATTTTGGCCATCGCTTCGTCCAGCGTCAGCACGCCATTCATCGCTTCCGCGACGTACTGGACGGTCGCGTTGAAGATGACGAAGTTGCGCGGATCGCCCTGAAGTCGATAGGCCTGAGGCGTCTGCTGGGCAGCCTTGTTGGCCATCGCCGTAAACGCGTTCAGGCCCGCGCTGACCGCTTCGCCGGCACCGGCCGAGGCATAGTCCAGCCCTTCGGCCTGCAGACCGGCATGGGCCGGGATCGCGTAGGTCCGCGTGTACCACTCGCGCGCCTGCTCGGTCTCGCCCATCCAGGCGACGAACCTGGCCGACGCTTCCTCCGAGGCTGCGTCGCCCGATGTCAGCGCGACGATACCAGCGCCGCCCGGCATCACGCCACAGCCCGCCGGGCCACAGGGCACCGGAACGACAGCCCATTCGAAGGCGTCGCCCACGTTGTTCTGCACGTTGGATGTGTTCCACGATCCCGACATGTAGAAGGGAACGTCCTGGTTGAAGAACATCTCGTTCCCGTTGGCGTACTTGCCACCCGAGACGGCCGGCCAGACATCAGCGGGCATCAGACCCGAAGCGTGCCAGTCCAGCATCATTTGCGCGAAGGCTTTGAAGCCGTCATCGACGATCAGGTTGCCTTCATCGTCGAAATACTGTGCGCCATACGACATGGCAGGACCGGCCATGCGGTGGCCTGAACGGTCCATGACCATACCGGCATAGGAGCCGGTCGCGTCCATCACCGCCTGAGTTGCGTCGGCCCAGTCTTCCCATGTCGCGCCGTCACCCGGCAACTCGACGCCGGCTTCCTCGAACATGGTCATGTTCACGTAAGGTCCGGTGACGGTCATTTCCGAATGGAAGCCATAGATGCCGCTTTCGCGCCCTGCGCGGTACCACGGCAGGACGGCGCCGTAGTTCGCTTCCCAGGCATCGGCGTCAACGTAGGGCGTCAGATCGACCATGTAGGGCGAATGCGTGCCGAGGTTGGTGGTCATCACGATGTCAGGTCCCGTTCCCGCCTCCAGCTGAAGTGTCAGCTGATCGCGGATCACGTCATAACCCACCAGGTTGAAGTTGATGTTCACGTCCGGATTTTCGGCCGTGTAGCGCTGGGCCATCTCGCGCAGGATTTCGGCCTTGCCGTCGACGTCCGAAATCATCAGGTCCAGGTCAACCGCAAATGCTGCGGTCGCGCCGGTCAGCGCAGCAACGGAGACGGTGCCGGCCAGAAACTTTTGGGGCATGCCCCGAAGTCGATGAAACATTTGAATGTGCCTCCCTAACACTGTTTTCTGGGGACGATAGTGGTCAGCGAATCCGTTAGCGTCAACATGGATCAATTTCATGACACCCCTTCCTTGGCGCACCGGATCGTTCCGGGGCAGGCCCTGACGCGCTGGGAGATGAGCGAGCCCGAAGAGATTCATTTCCCGGGTCAGCCGCGACCGATGCCGGACAAGGTAAATTATTGTTTTATAAACGGTTGGGTCGATACGGGCGATCTTCCGTGCCGCGAGGCGCTGTATGGGTACCTGGCTCGGCGACAGGTCGACATTCCGAAAGGGCCCTTCGACAAAGTCCATTGGGGACTGGACGGCGACGAAGTGGATTACTCGGCCTTCAAACACCGTCCCACGCTGGTCCGCCGGAGTTTTCGATGCCGTGTTGTGGCTGACCGTGCGGGCCCGGCAACCTTTCGGATTACGACATGCGGCGGCGTGAACATCTGGCTGAATGAGGATCGCGTCGCCTCATTCGAGCCATTCCGGCGAAACGCGCCCGAGAGTTCGGATGTCGTTATCGACTTTCCCGAAGGAAAGCACACCCTGACGCTGCTGCTCGAAGATCTTCACGAGCGCGACACCGTTTTCTTTTTCTCTCTCAAACACCTGTCAGGGCCATCCCTTGAGGTGTCCCTCGACGTGGGTGTGGATGGGCGCAAGCTGGCCGAGGCCGGCAAATTTCTGGCCGGTTTGCGTACCGACACGGTTTTCTCAAGCCGCGGCCGCGTTCGGTTGATCGCGGACACGGTGCCTTCGTCCAAGATCGACGTTGAGGTTTCGGGCCCCACCGCCTTTCCTCGTGGCGGTCTCAACTCCGACCCTTCGGCCACGCCAGAGACACGCCACGCCACCTTTCGGCCCGATGAACTGGTGGCCGATCTCTTCGAGGTTGGCGAAGCGCCGGTTGGCTGTCTGGCCGTCGACCTTACCGCAGTAATCGATGGCATCCGTCTGTCGCGCCGGCTTGGCATGACTAACCTGCCGGAACCCTTCCGACTTGCGGGCAGCCTGTCCGAGCGCAAGGCGCAGGCCGCCCAGATCATGACGTCCGCCCGCGGCTTCGAGCCTTCGGTGGCTGCGTTGCTGGCCATCCGAAACGAAGACGCACCGCTGGTCAGCCGGATCGTCGAGGCCACGCTTGCCACGATCGAGCAGCGATACGACTGCTCGGATTTCTCGATCTTGCCACTTCTGCGGCTCTGGCGCGACGGCGCGGGCCAGCTGCCGAGCGGTCTTCGGGACCGGTTGCGGGCCGGATTTCTTGGCTATCGCTACTGGCTCGATGCCCCGGGCAACGACGTTATGTGGTTCTGGTCCGAGAACCACGTTCTCTGTTTTCACGCTGCCCAACTGATTGCCGGCGACCTTTTCCCTGACGAGATTTTCCCGGCACACGGCAAACGCGGCAGCGAGTTGGCTGCTGAAGCCGAAAGCCGACTGAACCGGTGGTTCGACGCGATCGACGAGGACGGTCTGTGCGAGTGGAATTCGGCTGCATATTATCCGATCGACTTTCTGGGTCTTTTCAGCTTGCATGACATGGCACCGACGCTGCGCGGACGCGCGAGCGCAGTTCTGGATCGCATCTTCGTCATGACCGGTCTTCACAGCACGGGCGGCGTGCCTGCAGGTACACAGGGCCGCGCGTATGAAAAAGAGCTTCTGGCTGGGCCTGTAACCGAACTTGGCAGCGTTGCGGCGATCGCCTTCGGCGGCGATTTCTGGACCGGCCACGACAGGGCGGCCGCACTTTTCTGCCTCAGTGCCTACGAGCCGCCGGCAGAGGCTGCCCGCTTTGCGGCGCCGTCCGGGGACGGTGCAATATCTGCCCGATACACGCAGGGCTACGGACACGCCGGAAAGCTGACGCTTTGGAAGTCTTCCGAAGCCCAGCTCTCTACCGTCACCGACCTCAGAACGGGCGAGAAGGGGCATCAGGCCCATGTTCTGGATGTCCAGTTTGCAGCCCACCCGATGGCCCGTTTCTGGATCAATCATCCGGGCGAACTGAAGGTTTGGGGCGAACGCCGGCCCTCTTTGCTGGCCGGGAATCACGTCATGCCTGCTGTTGCACAACATGGACCAACCGCGCTTGCGATCTACGATCTGCGGCGGGATTGGACCGATCTTTTCATGACACAACTTTTTGCCCCCGCGCAGGCTTTCGACGATATCGAGCAGCACCAGAATTGGCTTCTGTTCCGCTCGGGATCGGGATGGGCGGGCATTTGGTGTTCTCATGAACTTTCCCCGGTCGGCGGACTGTATCAAGGCGCGTTGCGTCGTGCACACGCGCAATGCTCGGCTTGGGTGGTCTCGCTGTCTCGTCCGGACGAGACCGACGAACAGTTCCGAAACAGGCTGATGTCGCGGCAACCTGAATTCGATCCCCAACGGCTGAACCTGAGCGCCCGCGGTGCGAAAGATGAATTCTTGTCACTGACGTTGGGCGACCCACTTCGTGTGGACGGCGACGTGCGGGTCTTCGCTCCGCTCTCCTCAGTCCCGCATGTCGCTTACGACGACGCGCCCCTGAAGCCGTGGAAATTGCACGATGCCTGACCTCGACGAAGCCCTCGATCTACTTAGTCGCGGTTTCCGGCGTCTGAAGGGAATCGGCGACGTAGAGAGCGAGCGAACCGAGGCGGTTCTTTTCGACGAATGGGACTGGGAAGTTGGCGTCGGCCTTTACGGTATGTTTAGGGATGCCGTGGGCAGGCAAGATGATCAGACTATCGCCGCGCTTTCCGACTGGTACGACTGGCAACTTGGCCGCGGGCTTCCGCCACGCCAGATCAATTCCACCGCACCGATGCTGGCGCTGGCATGCCTGGCCCGTCACACCGGCCGAGAGGATTGGAAAGCCCACTGCACCGACTGGGCCGACTGGCTTGTATCCTCGCTTCCGAAGACTCCCGAAGGCGGGTTCGAGCATGTCGTCAAGGAAGGCCGTCGGCCCGGACAGCTCTGGGATGACACACTTTTCATGGCGGTCCTCTTTCTTGCACAGACAGGTGTCATGACAGGCCGAAAGGACTGGATCGCCGAGGCGCACTATCAGTTCCTGGTTCATGTCCGGTTCCTTGGCGACACCGAAACCGGTCTTTTCTTCCATGGCTGGACATTCGAAGGCCGGCACAATTTTGCGCGCGCAAGATGGGCCCGCGGGAATGCATGGGTGACTGTGGCGATCCCGGAACTCTTCGCCATCGCGCCACCAAATGACGAGGCCCTGGCGCGCTACCTAACGAGAATTCTGCAAAGCCAGGTTGAGACGCTGGGGCGTCTTCAGGCTGCGGACGGCATGTTCCACACTTTGCTGGATGACCCTGCATCGCCGGTCGAGGCATCGGCCACCGCGGGTTTCGGATACGGAATCCTGGCGGGTTTGCGTCAGGGTCTTCTCCCCAACTCGGCACGCCTGATCGCGGAGCGGTCGCTTGAGGCGATCCTTGACCGGATCGGCGCGGATGGTGTGTTGTCGGATGTTTCGGATGGAACACCGATGGGGCACGATCTGGAATTCTACAGGCGCATCGGAAACGTGGCCGCGCCTTATGGGCAGGCCTTGGCCAGTCTCTTCCTGTTGGAAGCGCGACGCCAGAAATAATGTAACGTACATCGATGATCTGACGAAATTTTGTGCGTTGCTTGCGGAAATAGTTCTTGCGCTAACATTTTTGTCGGGATTTACATCATAGCCGCTGAGGCGCGCGGATAGGCGCTGCCCTGCAGTGATAATTGCAGATGTGTAAATTCTGCAAATTGCGTTCAAACGGGAGGAAACCAATGAAACGCCTTACAACCCTTTGTGCAGGGGCGCTCATGCTGGCCGGCTCTGCTGCCATGGCCGAGCGCTATGTCGTCATCACCCACACCCAAGGCACCGACCCGTTCTGGCCGGTTGTCGAGAAAGGTGCAAAGGATGCAGGCGAGGATGTCGGCGCCGAGATCGAATACAACTTCGACGCCTCGGGCGACATGGCTGGCATGGCCAAGCTTATCGAAGCCGCGGCTGCTTCGCAGCCCGATGGCATCATCGTCTCGCTTCCGGACGCCGCCGCGCTTGGACCGGCGATCAAATCCGCGGCCGACGCGGGTATTCCTGTCATCACGATGAACTCGGGTCTCGACGCGTCGAAAGAGGTCGGTGCGCTGATGCACGTCGGCCAGCCCGAGTACGACGCCGGTAAAGCTGCTGGCGAGCGTGCGATGGCCGAAGGCGTCACGAAGGGTATCTGCCTCAACCAGGAGGCCTTCAACACGGCCCTGGTCGACCGCTGCACCGGTTACTTCGACGCGATGGGCGCCGAGTTGAACCAGATCGACGTCTCGAACGATGTCACCCAGATCGAAACCCGGACTGCCGCCGCCCTTCAGGCCGACCCGGAAATTGACGGCGTTCTCGCCGTTGGCCCGCACGTCTGCGAAGCAGCCAGCAAGGCGATTGCCGACGTGGGCGCTGATGTGCACCTGGCTTGCTTCGACCTCAGCCCCGGCGTGATCAACCTGATCGAAGACGGCGTCGCCGCCTTCACGATCGATCAGCAGCAGTACCTGCAGGGCTATATGCCGGTTGTGGTTCTTCACCTCTACAACAACTACGCGGGCCTTCTGCCTGGCGCCAACATTCCGTCCGGACCAGGCTTCGTGGACCAGTCGAATGCTGCTGCCGTGGCCGAGCAAGCGGGCATCAACCGCTAAGGTTTGTTGCATGATGAAAGAGAGGACAGGCGGTTTTCACCGGCTGTCCTCGTTCTTTGGGGTAATGACACTTCGCGGGAGGGGATATGGCAGGTCGCAGCGAATCCGACAGGCTGAAACAGGAAACCTGGCTTCAGCGTATGCTACGCAGACCCGAAATGGGCGCGTTCGTGGTCATGGTGGTGATCATCACGGCACTGGCTATCGCATCCGACGGCAAGGCATTCAACGCACTTGGCGTCAAGAACAACGTTGCAATCATCGCGCAGTTCGGGATCATCGCCACCGGCGCGGCGCTCTTGATGATCGCGGGCGAGTTCGATCTTTCGATAGGTTCGATGATCGGATTTGCCGGTATGTCGATGGCGATGATGCTGAAATGGGGACTGCCTTTCGGCATGGGCGAAGCCTCGCCCTTTGCAGCCTTCATCATCACGCTTGCCATGACGCTCTCCATTGGCTGGATCATCGGAACGATTGTCGTCAGATCCGGCCTGTCCAGTTTCATCGTCACGCTGGGTTTTCTCTTTTTCCTTCGTGGAACGACCGAAGTGTCCTTCCGCCTGATCAACCAGTCGACGCAGATTTCCGGGCTGCCGGATTTCAAGGAAACCAGCTGGTTCGCCGAGCTTATGGGCGGCGAGGTCTTCAGTTGGTTCTATGACCTCTGGTTCATGCTGGGCGGCAACCTGAATCGCAGGGACGAGCAATGGGTCACGGGCTTCGACGCCCGCTTTCTCTGGTGGATCATCATCGCCGGTGTCGCGTACTTCGTTCTCAGCCGCACTCAGCTAGGCAACTGGATTTACGCCACTGGCGACAACAAAGAGGCCGCGCGTGCAAACGGCGTTCCGGTCAACAAGGTCAAGGTGGGGCTCTTCATGTTTACCGCCTTCTGCGCCACCATCTTCGCAGCCTGCCAAGTCTTCGACACCAACACTTCGGATGCCGCCAAGGGCAATCTGAAAGAGCTTGAGGCCATCGCCATCGCCGTCGTCGGCGGGACGCTGATGACTGGCGGTTTCGGCTCGGTGATCGGGGTTGTCTTCGGTGCGGTGACCGTGGGTCTGGTGGCCAATGCCGTGTTCTTCATCCCGTGGATCGATGGCTCGTGGTTCCGCGTTTTCGTCGGCACTGTGCTTCTGGCCGCCGTGTTCGCCAACGAACGCATCCGCAAACGCATAACAGGGGGGATCTGAACTATGGCCGAACCGTACATGCGCGTCGAAAACGTGGTCAAGAAATTTGGTCCGTTCACAGCGCTCGCGGGCGTCAGCCTGGATGTCTATCCCGGCGAGGTGCACGCCCTTCTTGGCGACAACGGCGCCGGAAAGTCCACACTGATCAAGGTTCTTGCCGGCGTTCACCAACCGACCGAAGGCAAAATTCATGTCGAAGGCAAGCCGGTCAATTTCCGTTCGCCGCGCGACGCCACGGCGGCCGGTATCGGTACTGTCTACCAGGATCTCGCCCTGAACCAGTTGATGAGCGTGACGCGCAACTTCTTCATGGGGCGTGAGCTGAAAGGTCCACTCGGCACGCTCCGGATGAAGGAGATGGACAAGATCGCCCATGACGAGATGCTGAAGATCGGCATCGATATCTCGGACCCGCAGCAAGCCGTGGGTACGATGTCGGGCGGTCAGCGCCAGACACTTGCCATCGCGCGCGCCATCTATTTCGGCGCGAAGGTTCTGATTCTGGACGAGCCGACCTCGGCTCTGGGTCAGAAGCAGCAGATGGAGGTGCTGAAGACGATCAAGACCGTCCGCGATCGCGGCGACATTGCGATCATCTTCATCACTCACAACGAGATCCATTCGAAACTGATTGCCGATCGCTTCACATTTCTCAGTCTGGGAGAAGTGATCGGGCAGGGCACTCGCCACGAACTGGAAGGCGACGATATCCGACGTCTCATGGCCGGCGGAGCCGAAATCGGCGATCTGGCGAAGATGCTGGAGCGCATCTGAGCGCCCCGGCAGACTCGTACGGACTACTTGGAGAACAAGGGCGGTCGCTGACCAGTCGGCCGCCTTTCTTCGTTTTTCGGTATAACTTCAAGAACGCTGCGTTCTTGATTGATGAACAATGTTCCCCGAATGTGCCACGTTCCTGCCCACTTAGCTTTGCAAAAAGAAAGCCTTAACGATCATTCGTGTAGTGAGGATCCGAACTTGCCAAAGCTGGTAGGAAATACCCTTCAGAGCCCAAGAACATGGCTTGCAGTTGGTGCTCTTTGCATCGGGGTATCTCTGCTTCTTGGGTATTATCTCGACCAACGGTTCGCCGATCGTGTGTTGGCTCAGAAAGTCGGCCAACCAGAGCAGGTACTTATCCAGGATTTTGTGCCCGAACTGCACATGAATCTGGTCCACGAGGTGAACGCTCTTGGTCAGATCGCCGAAGGTGAGCGGATCATGGTGAACGTGGGTGACGTGGCCGAGCCGAACTGGCTTGCGGTCACGCCGATCTATGCCGTTGGCGAAGAGTTGCTGCCGCTTGCTACCAGTCATCTACACAAAACCCGCAGCACGCTGCGCCGACCCCTGGGCCGCGAAGCTGCGACGGAGCTGAAACGTCAGCGGCATGCGATTGCGGGGATCTCAGGCCTGGCGCTTGCCTTTGCCGTGCAAGATGCAGGCACAGTTGATGTCGCTGAGTCAGCCAACATTCAGGGGCCGCTCGCGGTTCTCGACGCGTTTGGACCGCTCAGCCTTGTCGAGGTTGAAGGTGCCGTGATCACCGGCAATACGTTGCGTGACAAGGTTGCAGACGTACTGTTCGCCCAAGGTGTTCCCTCAGCGCCGGATAGTCTTATCGTTGCCACGAGTTCACTGGAGATGACGCTTACGGAAAGTGACGCGGGTATCGAAGCGGCGCGCTGGTGGTGGTCGTTTGCCGGGTTCCTGGCCATGCTGTTCGGGGTACTCTCGCCTTACATGTCCGTTGTCGCCATGAGGCGGCAAAAACAGGAAGGGAATTTCCAGAGTGTCGATGCAATCGGCGTATTTCCCGCGGTCGGAATTTTCCAGCCTATCGTCACGCAGGACGAACTGGCGTTGGACGAAAAAAGGGCGTCGGTCGAGGGTACCTTGGCCAATCGGCTGCGTCGGCGGTTATTGCGCGTGACGGAATTCGCGACGAATTCTCTTGGTGGTCTTAGAAGTCCACGCTGACGCCGGGCAATTTCAGTTCCTTGACCAGTTCCCGCAGCTCCTGCCGGGCGGCGACGTTCGACAGGTTCAGGTTCTGCACGCCGATATCTCGCAGGTCCAGTAGCGTCAGGCCGCGTGGAAAAAGCTCGCGGAAGATGACGCGTTCGGAGAATCCCGGTGCCACTCGAAAGCCGATACGCCGCGCCAGTGAATCGACCGCGTCCTGCATCTTCTTCTTGTTGTGCATGGCCTGTGCGCCAACCCGGTTGCGAACAACTACCCAGTCGATTGGCTCCAAACCCGCCTGCGCCCTCAGCTGCCGGGCATTCCAGACCATCTCGGCGTAGATGGAAGGACCGAGGATCTTGTTCGTTCTGGGATCGATATGCGCCAGCAAGTCGAAATCGACAAAACTGTCATTCAACGGCGTAACCAGGGTATCGGCAAGCGAATGGGCCACCTGGCTCAGTCTCGTGTGAGAACCCGGGCAGTCGATGAGAATAAATTCGACTTCCCGCTCCAGTCCGGTCACCGCCGCCGAGAGCCTCTGGTCGTAGACATTCTCGCCGGGACCCAGGCTTTCTTTCGGGATGTTGGGCAGTTCCCGGTAGATCGGTGTCGGCAAGTCAAGGTTCTCGGCCTCCATGAACCCGACCCGGTTGTCGACGTAGCGACCGAAGCTGCGCTGCCGCAGATCGAGGTCGAGGACGCCAACCAGATGCCCCATGCGAACCAGCGCAGTTGCGATATGCATGGCGACGGTGGATTTCCCCGCGCCACCTTTTTCGTTGCCAACGACAATGATGTGGGCCACTGCTCGCGCCTCTGTTCTGTGGCGGGCCTGCACCGCCGGTTAGGGGCACTATATGTTGTGATGCAGCCCAAGAAAAGCGCGGGATTGGGTTATACGCAGGGAAATGTTCCTGACCGACGGTAAACGGGCAACACGCGTATCACTAGTATCTTGTGCGTCAGAGTTGCCCCAGCCGGGTCTCCTGCCGCTCGATTAGTGTCTCGATTTCGGCGATTGCTGCGCTGGTCAGTTTTGGCCCCGGTGCGCGCACCGTGGCGTGGGCAATCGCTCCCCGCTTCGCCAGGATGTATTTCCGAACGGCCAGCCCCAATCCAGGCTGGCTTTCGTAGCGCACCAAGGGCAGGTAGGCATCGAATACGTTCCTGGCCGCCGTTTCGTCGCCGACTTGCACCAGATGCACGACGTCCCGCATCATCTCGGGAAAGGCAAAGCCGGTCATCGCGCCGTCTGCGCCCCGGATCATTTCCTCGAGCAGAAACTGCCCGCCGCTTCCGCAGAGTATCGAAATGCGCCTCGACCCCCTGTCCGACGCGGCACGCAGTGCGGCGATCTTCTCCAGTCCCGGCCAGTCCTCATGCTTCAGCATGACCATCGTCGGACAGTCCGCGGCGATTTTCAGAATCACCTGAGGATCGATCACCACGTTTGTCACCAATGGGAAGTCCTGCAAGACCCACGGAATTTCGCCCAGACGCTCGGAGATGCCCAGAAAGTATCCGACAATCTGCGCGTCGGTCTTCAAGGTCGCCGGAGGCGCGACCATCACGCCAGCCGCGCCGTTGTCCATGGCAACTTTTGACAGTGCCTCGACGGCGGCGAATCCCGGGGCCGAGACACCGACCACCACCGGGACATTCGCCCGCGCACAGATCTTTTTGATCACGCGCGCACTCTCGTCGGCCGACAGTTTGCCGGCCTCGCCCATCATGCCCAGGATCGTCAGGCCGGTCGCGCCCTTCTCCATGTAGAAATCGGTCATCCGGTCGAGGCTTATCTCGTCAAGCGATCCGTCTGGCATGAAGGGGGTCGCAGCGATGGTGAAAACGCCGCTGGCGGTTTCGTCAAGCATGAGTGGTCTCTCCATGTATCAGAGCAAGATCAATTCGTCCCAGAGCCAGGGCAACCGCCGCCTGGCAAGGCTCGATCACCGGCAGCCCGGTTGCGGTTTCGATCTCGCACCGGTACTCCGTCATTCCCGCGCAGCCCATGATCAGCACGTCTGCGCCATCCTTGTCCCGCAAGGCACGCCCGACCTCGATCATCCGTCCCAGGGTCTTCTCCCGATCCGACAGTTCGATCACCGAAAGCCCAAGCGGTCGGTCCCCGCCCAGCCGTCTGAGCACGCCCATTGCCTCGAAAGCGGCCAAGTGCCGCCGAACCGACGCCTCCCCAATGGCGATCACGCCGAACCTATCTCCCAAAGTCAGCGCCTGTGTCACCGCAGCTTCCCGGATTCCAATGACAGGCACGCGCAATTTCGACCGCATAAGTACCACGCCTGGATCGCTGAAACAGGCCGATACGATGCCGCTCGCATCCTCCAGCGAGGCTGCCAACCGAAGCAGCGGTTCGACTACGTCCGCTACATGGGCGTCCGTCTCGATCCCCGGGGGGCCTTCCGCCAACGTCAGGCAATTGATGGGATGCCCCCATGCACGTAAAGGTTCGACCGCGCGGTCGATACCCTCCGTCACATGCTTCGATGAATTGGGATTGATGACGTACAACGTCATTCCGTCGCCTCCCGGTATTCACGCGCGGGTCTCGCATCGGTCGAAACCCCCAACCGGTCGCGCCTCAGCCAGCGACCACCCCCGAAGGTTCCAACGAAAACGCCGTTTTCAACCACAACCTTGCCCCCGAGGAACACTGTCTCGGGCCTACCGGTAACTGTCCGGCCCTCCCAAGGGTTGTAGTTGACGTTGTCATGGAGATCGTTGGCGCCGAAGATCAGGCGCCGCTCGGGGTTCCAGACGACAAGGTCCGCGTCGAACCCCGGCACGATATCGCCCTTGTCGGCAAGCCCGTGCACACGGGCGGGCTCGGAGCAGCAAAGTCGCACGAATTCCTTGCCGCCCAGCCTGCCGCCGGGGAGCATCGCGTCGAACATCAGCGGCATGCGCACTTCCAGTCCCGGCAGCCCGTTGGCCATCTGGGCGAAGGTCGCACCGGGGCCGGCCGACAGCTTGCCGCTTTCGTCATAGCGATATGGCGCGTGATCCGATGACACCAGCGACAGCGTGCCGTCCGCAAGGCCCCCCCAAAGCGCCTCCTGATCCGCTGCAGTCCGCTGCGGCGGCGAACACATCCACTTGGCGCCTTCGGTGCCGGGTCGGTCCAGCACGCCTTCGTCCATGAACAGGTAATGCGGACAGGTCTCGGCCCAGACCGGGACGCCCCGCGCTTGCGCCGCCCGCACCGCCGCGACGCCCTCGGCGGTCGAGATGTGGAACAGCATCACCGGCGCGGCGAAGAATTCGGCGAAGGCGATCAGGCGACCCACCGCCTCGATCTCGGCCAGTCGCGGATGGGATAAGGCGTGGTGCTTGGGCCGCGTCTTGCCGGCGGCCAGCAGTCGATCCTTGGTCCATCCGATAAGCCCGTCGTTTTCGGCATGAACACAGACCAGAGCGCCTTCCTCTTTGGCGATGGCCAGCACGTCGCAGATCGCCCGGTCGCTCAGCTTGATGTTGTATGTTGTGAAGACCTTGATCGACCGATGCCCGGCCTGGATCAGGGTCCTCAGATCGTCGGTCACATGCGGCGCGTCGAAATCGCTGACGATGATATGGAAGGCGTGGTCGATCCCCGCACCGCGTTCTCCTCGTGCCTGATAGTCCGCCATCGCGTCCGCCAGCCTTTGCCCCTTGCTTTGCGCCGCGAAGCTGACCACGCTTGTCGTACCTCCGATGGCTGCCGAGCGCGTCGCCGTCTCGAAGGTATCGGCGTTCATAAGGCCCATGCCCGACATCTGCTCGATATGTGCATGCACATCGACGCCGCCCGGGGTGACAACACGACCTGAGCAATCGACCTCGCGCGTCGCGCGATCTCCGATAGACCCCAGTGCGGCGATGCGGCCGGAACGCACGCCAACATCCACCACGCTGTCGGAAGTGGAGGTCAGAACGCGGCCTCCGCGCAGGATCAGATCGAAGTCGGACATACCGAGATTAAGTCAGTCTCGGGAAGTGGTCGCAAGCAGATAGCGCACGCTTGCGACAGTGGGTGGCCGCGCGGTTGAATTGCAGTTCCAACCATTCATACACCGACGCGATACCGAAGGTGGTTTTCGCCGGTTTTCCTGCAATTCAAGGTGAATAGGCCTCTCGAGGCCAGGCACCAACCGAGCGACCGCCAGACATTGCGTTTCGTGGTCGGTTGCCAGTTGTGAAGTCTCTCTCTCCCTTGAACTTGCATCATCCCGGCGGCAGGGTGTCTTGTGTCGCGATCAGGAGCTTTCGATGGACATCTCGGGCCTCATGCCCCTTTTCGAACGCGGCGGTCCGGTCATCTGGGCCATTGCCGCACTTAGCGTATTTACCTTGACGCTGATCATCTGGAAGGCGCTTCGCCTCGCAAAGCTGGGCGTTTGGGGTGGCCGCAGAGCAGAAGAGATGGTGGTTAGCTACCGCAAGACGGGCCAGGCGCCCGAGACTGCCAAGGGCGGATTGAGGTACCTGGTCGCCCGGCATGCCATTCAATCCGTCTCTGACCCGTCTTTCGGCGATGCCGAGGCCCGCGAGGAGACGGAACGGTTCGCCCGGCGCCTGCTGTCCGAGGCGCGCACGGGCCTACGCGCCCTGGATGTCATTGCTACTGTCGCCCCGCTTCTGGGATTGCTGGGAACGGTGCTGGGCATGATCGAGGCATTTCAAGCGCTTCAATCGTCCGGCGCTCGTGCCGACCCATCCGATCTTGCCGGTGGTATCTGGGAAGCGCTGTTGACCACCGCCGCGGGCATGGCGGTGGCCATTCCGGCGGCTCTTGCCCTGGCGTGGTTCGAAAGCGTGATCGAGCGGCTGGCAATGGACATGGAGGATCTGTCCACGCGGGTTTTCCTGACCAGATCAACAGCTTTCAACAGGGCCGCAGAATGATTTTTGCACGGCCAAGGCGGCACAGAAAGCTAAGCCTTACGCCGATGATCGACGTGGTCTTTCTTCTGCTGGTCTTTTTCATGCTGGCGGCGCGTTTTGGTGGTGAGGGGTCCATCGATCTGAGAATTGGTACTGGATCGGCTGAATACTCCGGGCCGCCGCGTCTGGTCGAAGTGTACCCGGAGGCGATCCGCCTAAACGGTTTGCCTACGAGCGAGAATGATCTCATTCCGGCGTTGGCCGATCTGACCGAACGATCCGATGATACAGTCGTCCTTCGCCTTCGCGATGGCGCCAATGTTCAGCGTCTGATCGATGTCATGGAGCTTCTTACATCGTCCGGGTTTGCGATGCAGGCGCTTGTGGAATGATCAACCTCTCGCACGATAGTCGACCCGTGCGGGACAGTGTGGTCCCGATGATCAACGTCGCTTTTCTGCTGTTGATCTTCTTCCTGATGACGGCCGTGATCGCTCCCCCCGACCCCACCGAGGTCACTCTCCCCGAAGCGGCGATTGAAGCAGAAGCGGTGGCCCCCGAAACTCTTGTCATCTCGGCGAACGGCGCCCTCGTGTACGGGCAGTTGCAGGGTGATGATGTTTTCACGGCGATACCGGGCGGTTCATTGCGAATCCGCGTCGACGCGGAACTGGACGGCGCGGTATTGGCACGGATAGCCGTACGTCTGGCGGAAAACGGCGTTACGACGATCCAACTGGTAACGGTTTCAAGGTGATCCCAGTCTGGCTCTGGTTACCCCCCGTAACTGCCCGTAATGTCGGTCACGGGCCGACGGCCCTCAGTCAGGAAGGAGAAGGCCCAGGATGCCGAAGGGTTATATCATCGCGCATATCACGGTTCGCGACCCGGACGGGTACAAGGAATATGTCGTCAAGGACACGCCGATACTCGAAGGATTGGGCGGCCGTTTCATCGTTCGGGGCGGACAGTCGGAAACGGTCGAAGGCAGGTTGAACGACCGCCATGTCGTCATCGAGTTTCCGTCTTATGAAGCGGCCCTACGCGCTTACAACGATCCGGATTACCAGGCGGTGGCGGACATTCGAAGAAGCACCGCGGACAGCGCGATCGTCGTCGTAGAAGGGTACGAATGACTCAAGGCGAAAACCCACCGGGTTGGTGGGTGCGCGGGCAAAAAAATGGCGGGCCCGAGGGCCCGCCAGTCAAAATGATGCCAACAGGGAGGGCGTTGGCAATCAGAACTCTTACTTCGCGGTCGCTTTCTTGGCGGCCGTGGTCATGTCGTCGGTGGCTTTCTTGACGGCCTTCGTGGCCTCGTCGCCCATGTCCTTGCCGGCGGCCAACATCAACTCGACGGTTTCCATCTGAACCTTCTTCGCAATTTCGGCGAAGCCGGCCATCGACTCGGCGCTCATCTCGGCTTGGGTCGACGCGAAATCGGTCATGGCTTTGGTGTAGTCGGCCGGGTCTTCCTTGACGTTGGTGACAACGCCCAGCTTGCCGATGGTTGCTTTCGTCCAGTTCGCGGAAATCTCGGTCGATTTTTCAGCGGCGTCGAGGACGACTTTCGACATCTTGTCCGCAAAGGCGGCCTGCGTCTTGAATGCATCCTGCATAGCGGACGTGTCGACCGGGAATGCACCCAGCATGTCTTTCATCATCTTGGTGTAGTCGTTGGTAGCTTTTGCCATTGGTCTCTCTCCATGTGCTCTATACTTCAGCGGGGAGACCCGCTTCTGCTTGTGCAAAATATATACATGCTGCAGTGCAGCATTGCAAGGGGGACTTGCTGCGACGCAGCAAAATTTATTCGTTTGAAATATCAGGGCTTTGCGGTTTTCGGAGTCTCAACCACGTAGGTTCCGGGCGCCGGTGCGATGGCGGGATGCGACTCTTTCGATCCGGGATTTCGCGCCGCTACCAACTTTCCTGACCGGACCTTCAGCCATTGGCCCCATTCCGGCCACCACGAACCTTCGCGGAACGCAGCGCCTTCAAGCCATTTTTCCGCGTCGTCGGGCCAGTCATCATTGACGTAATGGCCGTACTTCTTCTTCGAAGGCGGATTGACGATCCCGGCGATATGACCGGATTCCGACAAGATGAACTTTTTCGAACGGCTGCCCATCTGCTTGATGCCTGAGTAGCTGGATTTCCATGCGGCGATGTGATCGGTCTCACATGCGATCGCGCACAGCGGCACTTTCACCTCGTTGATTCGTACCGTCTCGCCCAGAATCTCGAAGCCATCCCGGGCGAACCTGTTCTCCTGGCACAAGCCGCGCAGGTATTCGACGGACATGCAGGCCGGAAGGTTTGTTCCGTCACCATTCCAGAAGAGCAGGTCGAACGCCGGGGGCGCCTCGCCCATCATGTAGCTCTTTATGGCGGGACCATAGATCAGGTCATTCGAGCGCAGGAAGCTGAACGTTCGGCTCATGATGAAACTTTCCAGAACGCCGACCTTGCTCACTTCCTCCTCGATGGAATTCACAAAATCATTGGACAGGAAGACGCCGACTTCGCCTTGATCCTCGAAATCGGTCAGTGTCGTGAAGAAGGTGGCAGACTTGATCGACTTGTCATCCCGCTTGTTCATCAGGGCAAGCGTCAGGGCAAGCGTTGTTCCGGCAATGCAGTATCCGACCGCGTTGATTTCTTTCTCATCCGTGATGGTCTTGACCTGTTCAATTGCCGAGAGATAGCCCTTCTCGACATAGTCCCCCAATCCGAAGTCGCGATAGCTGGCATCGGGATTCTTCCAGCTGACCACGAACAGCGTATAGCCCTGATCCACGATCCACTTGATCAGGCTGTTCTGTGGTTTGAGATCGAGAATATAGAACTTGTTAATCCAGGGGGGGAAGATGATCAGGGGCGTCTTGTGCACCTTCTCTGTGGTCGGCGCGTACTGGATGAGTTCGTAGAGTTCGTTCCGGTAGACGACAGAACCCTCGGACGTGCCGATGTTCTCGCCGATCCTGAAGGCATCCCTGTCTGCCAGTGTGACAAGCAATTCGCCATCCGTCGCCTCGATGTCTCGGACAAGGTTCTCGAGGCCATCCACCAGAGATTGACCGTCTGTTTCGACGGCGCGCGCCAAAGCTTCCGGATTGGTGCCGAGAAAATTCGTCGGACTAAGCATGTCGACGATCTGCTGGGTAAAATAGCGGATGCGTTTCCGGTCAACGTCATCCAGTCCCTCCAGATCGCCGACCGAGTCCGCGATTGCCTGGGATGAGAAGAGGTACTGCTGCTTCAGAAAGTTGAAATAGGGATGCTCGTCCCAGATCGGGCTGGCGAAACGGCGATCCGACGGCCCCTTGTCCTCTGGCGGTTCCAGCTTGCCATGCGCGAGATTCTGTTGTGCCTCGACGTAGTGCACCAGCGCCTTGCTCCAATAGCTGACCTGATGCTCCAGAATCTTCGAGGGATTGGACATCAGCTCGGCCAGATAGGCAGCCGCGGCCTTCACATAAAGATCGTGGCCGGGTGCCTGAAGGCCCGGATTGACCTGTTTTTTCTGCGAGAGCGCGGCAACCAGACGTTGAGACAATTCATCGATCTTTGCGACATTTTTGTTCAGCTTCTCAAGTCTTTCCGCGTTCTCGGTTTCTTTGGTTGTCATGAATAATTATCCGTCATACTTTGCATGCGCAGCAAATCTTGCTGAAGACTGTTGACCGGCATCGTAGCGTTTCAGGCCGTTGGCAGCAAAGCGACGATTTGGCTCGCGCTGACCCGTAAGGTGCCCGTACATGCGCTACATGATGACTTACGACCTGATGGAGACGATCCGGAACACCAATCAATGGGCCGGCGCCACCGCTCAGGCAATGGCGTCCTATCCGGTCTGGGGTATCGTTCCGCATCCTGCCTTCAAGATGATGGCCGCGTGGGGTGAAGTGGCAGAGCGATCCTATTCGCGCATGGTCGCCAAGCCCGACTGGGGCATTGACACTGTTGTGGCATCCGACGGTAGAGACCATGTAGTGACTGTCCAGTCCGAGTTGAAGCGTCCCTTCGGGGATCTTATCCGATTTCGCGTACAAGGACGGCCGGACAAGCCGCGGCGCGTACTTCTTGTGGCTCCGATGTCCGGGCACTACGCGACACTTCTGCGCTCGACGGTGCAAAGTCTTCTTCCCGACGCGGAGGTTTGGATCACCGATTGGCACAATGCGCGTGACATCCCGGTCAGTGAGGGCAAGTTCGATATAGAGGACTACACGCTTTACCTGAGCGACTTCATCCGGCATCTGGGTCCATCCATCAATGTCATCGCAGTGTGCCAGCCTGCGCCCCTGGCACTTGCCGCGACCGCATATCTGGCTTCGGAAGAGCCGGACATGCAGCCTCAGACGCTGACGTTGATCGGCGGCCCGATTGATCCCGACGCGGCACGAACCGATGTCACGGATTTCGGACGCCGCGTCACGATGGGACAACTCGAACAGTTCATTATCCAACGTGTCGGTTTCAAATATGCTGGCGTGGGACGGATGGTTTATCCGGGGCTTTTGCAATTGGCCTCGTTCGTATCGATGAACGCCGAGACGCACACTACGGCATTCGCAAATCAGATTCTTCGCGTGGCAAAGGGACATGCGGGAGATCACGACAAGCACAACAAGTTCTACGACGAGTACCTTGCCGTGATGGACATGACCGCGGAGTTCTATCTCTCGACGGTGGAGCGGGTGTTCAAGAATCGTGAGATCGCGCGCAATGAGTTCATGATCGCGGGGAAGAAGGTCGATATCTCGGCGATCTCTGATGTTGCGGTGAAGGTCGTCGAGGGCGAGCGCGACGACATCTCCGCTCCGGGTCAGTGCCGTGCGGCACTCGATCTTCTGACCGGACTGCCAAACAGCCGGAAGGCATGGCATCTGGAACCGGGTGCCGGACACTACGGGATTTTTGCGGGTAAGGCATGGCGGAGCAACATTCGCCCTCTGGTACTCGATTTCATCGATTCCAACACACCCGCGCCCGAAAAACGCAAGAAAAGCGCCTGACGGCGTTCCGTCACGTCCAGTTTACCTGCGCACCGCCTGGCAAAGCCGCGCGGGCGCGCATCGGGAATTCCGGATTGTAGTCGGCCGAGGCACAGAACTCGGCAATCCAGGCATCATCCATCAAAAGAAAATCGAGGACCGAAGCCAGGAAATCCGGGTCTTTGGCCCGTTGCCTGAGATCGTTCTCCGATGCGCCGCTCGCACCCAGGAATACGGGCAGCAGATCGTCGTTTCCGACCAGCCAAGACAGGGCCTCGATGGCAAGAAGTTCGGCGGAATCCTGCGAAAGCGGGGTCATGCGAGGCCTCATTGCAAGAGATTATTAACGCTTATGGGAAATGAATTGTGCTGGAAACAGCAATTTTAGACAATTTGAGTGAGCCTAATGCCGAAGAGGCTTCTGCTTATCGATCCGATCCCGACACATCGTATTCGGCTGAGGGCGGCCTTGCGGGCGGCTCAGTATGATATCGTATCCATCGACAGGATCGCATGCGCTGCGGGCGCAATGGCAACGGCGCCGATTGACCTCGTGCTTTTGAACACCTCGGGCGCGGACCCTGCCCAGATGATGACCCGGCTTCGGAAAGCCATCGGCTCTGGCGATGTCCCCGTTCTCTGCCGAGACGACGATTCCGGACCTTTGCGCCGAATGCAGGCGCTATCGACTGGAGCACGCGGCATGGTGGCGACGCGCGTACCCGACGCCCTACTTCTTGCCCGGCTTCGCGGGCTGTTGCGGGATGCGGAGGCGGCGATGGAACTTGAACGGCGCCGTGTGGCGGCTGCGTCTTTCGGATTTCGAGAAACCGCAAAACCGTTCGAGGCGGTCGCAAGCGTGAGTTGTGTCAGTTTGGGAACACCGCCTCTTGAGGACTTGAGCCGCGTCAAAGTGGGCTCCAATCGGATTTTAGGACTCACGCGACAGGAATTGCTGCGCGACCATGGAGGTGGGCCTGCTCCCGACGCCATAATCCTCAATATGGGTTCGGATGCGTCGGACGAACTTGACGATGTCCTTCCGGAAATCCGAATGAGAAGTCACCTGCGCCAGTCTTCCGTCATAGTCGTTCACCCCGCAAAGGCCTACGGGATCGCGGTGCGTGCGCTCAACCTCGGGGCGGCAGAGGTTATTGAGCAAGGCTCGACCGAGATCGAAGTTGCACATCGGATCGAAACCGTTCTTTCGCGGAAGCGGGTTAGCGACACGCTACGACGTTCGGCCGAAGAGAGTTTCCGCTGGGCGACTACGGATGCGCTTACAGGGCTGTTCAACAGGCGCTACGCAGAGATTTATCTTTCGGATGCTCTGACCCATTCCCTTGAAACAGGCCGATGCCTGGCGGTGATGATGGTTGATATCGACTACTTCAAGGCGGTCAACGATACCGTCGGTCATTCTGCGGGAGACCGTGTTCTGAAAGAGGTCGCCAGCCGGATTCGCGACAATCTGCGGGCAGTGGATCTTGTGTCCAGGCATGGCGGTGAGGAGTTCCTGGTGATATTGCCGGAAACCGACCACGCCGAAGTGGAACTGGCGGCCGAGCGTTTGCGGATGCGAGTCGGGAACCGGCCGATCTACCTGGCAGATGGCAAAAGTCTGGAAGTCACGGTCAGCATCGGCGTCGCCGTGACCTCCTCAAGCCGAAAATTCCCGGCCAGGACCGCGTCACACAACACTATGGCCTTCAGCGAAACGCATGGGGAAACACGGTCGGTGATCGACCTTCTTCTCGAAAGCGCGGACGAGGCCCTTTATCGCGCGAAGGATGCGGGCCGGAATTGTGTCGCCATCAGTCCGACGGTCGCCTCAGCCGCGTAAACGACTTCTCAAGCGCATCGGCATAAGTCTGGCGCTCTTCTGGCGACATGGCCTCCAGTCGCTCCAGCAGAAGTGACTCGCCGATATCCTGCCGTCTGAGGGCCACCTCCCGTTGCTCTCGAAGTAGTGCGCTGACGATTGAGGGGTCATAGGGGTCGGCACGAAGCGCTTCGAGAAACGCCTCGAAACGAGCCCTCAGGTTCTCACGGCTTTCGAGAATACGAGGTGCCTCGCGTCTTACGTCGCGCATCATTGCCCGACGCTGGTCAGCAGGAAGTGCCCTTAGGAAAGGTTCACCCACCAATCCCCGGATTGTGCCGTATTCGGAACGCTTCGACGCGTTCGGAGAAAACATCCATCCGGCCACGATGCCGGCGATCAGCAGGTTCACCGCAAGAGAGACGAACAGCAGTGGGAAAAGCCAGCGGCGATTTTTCTTTTCGGGTTCCGACATTCGCTTGGCCTATTCTTCCAGTGCCGCAAGATCCGCGGCCGGCAGGAACGCTCCAATTCCGAAGGGTTCGCTCGTGTCGTAGCCGGCGGCAAGAGTGTTGAGTGCTTCAGGCATCACGAAACCGATCCAGACCCCAAGCGCTGCTGCTCCGGTCAGCCCGGACGCCGCGAAAAAGCCTCGGAACTTCATGAAGAAGCCCGGTTTATCCGCCTGTGTGGAAGGTATTCGGCGCGGGTCTGGAACCATCGATTCCATGTCGGCGGCCAGCTTCGCAAGAAATTCCGCATCCGGGACCGATGTGGTCCTTCTTGCGGTCTCGAACAAAGTCTCCAGGGCGTCGTTGTTCCCTTGAGTTTCCTTGTCAGTCATCGCCGTAACCCAATTCATCCTTTCGACCAGCCAGTGCGGCGGTCAGTGCACGTTTTCCCCGGGCGGTCAGACTCTCTACAGCCTCGACGCCGATGTCCATGATCGTCGCGATCTCGGGGTTGGACAGACCTTCGATGTGTCTGAGGACCACCGCTTGTCTTTGCCGATCCGGAAGTCCTGCCAATGCGGCGTCCAGCGAGGCGTTCCTGTGCGAATCCGTCATGCGTTCCACCGCGGACATTTCACGCGCGTGAGGTTCTTCAATACTGTCCAGTGCAACCTGCGGCCTGCGCGCTCTAGTGCGCAGCCGGTCGGTACAAAGGTTCACCACAACCCGATAGGCCCAGGTCGAGACTTTCGCCTCGCCCTGTCTCCAGTCGGGTGCCGTTTTCCACAGCCGCAACATGGCTTCCTGAACGACGTCCTCGGCTTCGGCCCGGTCCCGAAGCACCCTGGTCGCGTGGGCGTAAAGCCGCGGGGCAAGCCTGTCCAGCAAGGTCCGTCCGGCCATGACATCGCCATTGGCGAAAGCCACGAGCAGCGCCTCATCCGGCGCATCTTCCAAACCTGCGACCACGGCTCTTCCGTCCATTCCGGTCCCCGCTTACCGCCGGATTGCCCGCAGAGCAATCCGGCGGACGCAGCGATCAGTTGTCGCGTCGGCCCCATCCGCGACCCTCGCCATGGTTCTTGCCGTCGCGAAACTTGCCGCGACGCTCGGCGAAGCGTTCTTTCGCGGCCTCGAGTTCTTCGGCACTGACACCGCCGGAATTATCGGCATCGAAACGCGACAGCATCCGTTCGCCCGGAGTTCGACCCATGCGGCCTTCCAGAGCGTCACGGCTGAGAAGGCCGTCGCCGTCTGCATCCAGGCGCGCAAACATCTCGGCAGCGCGACCGGCCGCCCGCGCCTGGGCGTGTGCGGTGAACTCTTCCGCCGTAACCGATCCGTCGCCGTCGGCGTCGAATTCGGCAAAGCGCTGCGCCCTCATCGCTTCAAAATCTTCGACGGTGATTTCGCCCGAACCGTCGACGTCAAGCGTCTCGAAGTTCATATCGCCGCCCATCGGGCCACGTTCCTGTGCTTGCGCAACACCGGCACCTGCCGTGATCGCGAGCGCGGCAACAAGTATTTTCATGGTCGAGTTATCCAATTTTCGTCTCCTTGCCTTCGTTGATACCTGTTCAACGGCGGCGGGAGGGAATTCCGTCGCGAGAATCTGAAGGGCCTAACGGGAGGAAGGATTCGTGGCCTCCGAATACGGGCGCCAGTCCGTGATTTCCGGGTAGAACCGTGCGCGCCACTGGCGGACTTTCGGGTTCATTTTTCGCCGCCACAGGGGTGGAATCAGCGCCATTGTCGTCATGATGGGATAGCCGAACGGCAACTGAGGAGCTTCGTCCTTGGTGTATGTCCGCAGGAGAGGGAAACGCCGGTTCGGATTGGTGTGGTGGTCCGAATGGCGCTGAAGATTTATCAGAAGCCTATTCGACGCATAGTGTGCTGCATTCCAGCTGTGGTGCGGCCTTTGCGGTTCGTATTTTCCGCCACCAAGATACTTCCGCGTCAGGCCGTAGTGTTCGACGTAGTTGACCAGTTCAAGCTGCCATACGGCAATAATCGCCTGAAAAATGAATAACGACAGTCCGATCCAGCCGGCAAGCAACAGCGCCAGCAGCAGCCAGGCAAGTTGGAGCGCCAGGTAGCGCCAGAAGGGATTCGATCTATCCCAAACGGGGAGCCCCTTGCGGTTCAGTCTGGTTTTCTCGGCCTTCCAGGCAGATTTCAGGCATTGCCAGAGAACGCGGGGGAAAAAGGCATGGAACGACTCGTCATAGCGTGCCGTTACGGCATCCAGCGGAGTTCCGACATGGCTGTGATGGACCAGAAGATGTTCGGATCTGAAGTGACCATAGAGTGCCATCGTCATCAGCAGATCCCCGAGCCATCGCTCGAACCGGTTCTTCTGATGCATAAGTTCGTGGGCATAGACGATGCCTACAGTCCCGGACAGAACCCCGATCCCGAAAGCAACGGCGAACATCTCCCAGATGTCCAAGTGCCCCGATCGAACCATGAAGCCGATCGTGCCGAAAATCGTCAGGAACTGAACCGGAACCCAGATGACGGTCACAAGTCTGTGCCAGAGAAAGGCGGTGTCCGGCGTTTCCGGGTCCGCATTGGCAAGATCGAGACCGATGATACGGTCCAACACGGAAAACAGAAACCAAGTCGATAGGGGTATGAGCAGGACCGTCCAACTTCCCTGGGTCGCGGCCAGCCAGACGATCGGAACAATCGCCAGTGACACCCAGTAGGGAAGTGCGTGGGACAGGTCGGCAAACCGGTTTCTCTCGGACATTCTCCGGCGCTCCGTGCGTTACTTCACGAGTATAACCCCGCGTTGAACGGCTGCTCAATCAATTGGCCTTTCCGGGACGCAAGATCATAGACCTTGCGCATGACGGTGGGCAGATCGGATGGCCGAAAATCGTCCCGCTCAACAAATCTTCCGCGTTTCGGAGCCGCCGTCAGCGAAACACGTGCAACTTGCAGCGCAAGACGAAGATGAAAATGCGTGAAGGTGTGACGAACTTCGAGGTCCGTATGAAGCCAGTCTGCCGCGACGGGTGGGTCGCCATCGGGCAGTCCCTCTATCCATTCAGTCCCCGGCCACCCCAGCATACCGCCCAGAAGACCTTTTTCGGGTCTCGTTTCGACAAGCCATGCGCCGTCCTCTCGTTGGGCAACGTAGGCGATCCCGAAACGAATCGGCTTGGCTTTCTTGGCGGTTTTCCTCGGCAACTCGGCGGCAATGCCAAGTTGGCGTGCCCGGCAGGTGCGCATCAAAGGGCAGATTCCGCAGGCCGGGGAACGGGGTGTGCAGATCGTGGCGCCCAGGTCCATCACCGCCTGAGCATAGTCTCCGGGACGTTCTTCGGGGGTAAGGCTGTCCGCCAGCGCGGTCAGTTCAGGCTTCGATGCGGGAAGTGGAGTCTGGACAGAGAAGACACGCGAGATCACTCTCTCGACGTTTCCATCAACCACCGTTGCGCGCTGATCGAAGGCGATGGCGGCGATGGCCGATGCGGTGTAGGGGCCTATGCCCGGCAGTTCCAACAGTGCGTCTCTCGAGTTGGGAAACCGGCCCCCATAGTCCGACGTAACGGCGCGGGCGCACTTAAGCAGGTTGCGCGCCCGCGCGTAATAGCCAAGGCCTGCCCATGCGGCCATCACTGCCGGGTCCTCGGCAGAGGCGAGGTGTTTGACCGTTGGCCAAAGCTCGATGAACTTCTGAAAATAGGATTTGACGGTCGCAACGGTGGTCTGCTGCAGCATGACTTCAGAAAGCCAGACCTTGTAGGGATCTGGGGCAATCCCGGCCTTCCTGTCCTCGGGCGCAATCCGCCACGGCAGGATGCGGGCATTGGCGTCGTACCAGTCCAGAATCGCGTGGGCACACGGATTGTCACACAATGTTTATCACTCCGTTCCGGGCTTTCCGCTGGCATGCAGTTCAGTGATCTTTAAGATGCGATCAGGAACGGAGGTAAGGCAAGCCGATGGGTGGCGCGAGTCATCAACAAGGAATGAAGCGCCGCGCACGCGGTTTCCAGCGGGCTTCGACCTTGCTGGAAAACCGGATTCGCTCGGCGGGCGAAACCCGCGGATTTGCAGTGACCAGGCTTCTCACACATTGGCCGGAAATTGTTGGTCCCGATATCGCAGCGGCGTCCCGGCCGGTCGAAGTCAGTTATGGTAGGGGTTTCGGTGCGACGTTGACGCTACTCACCACGGGCGCTCAGGCCCCGATGCTGGAGATGCAAAAAGATGTCATCCGCGAAAAGGTTAACGCCTGCTACGGATATGCGGCAATTCAAAAGGTTCGTCTGACACAGACCGCATCGAGTGGCTTTTCGGAAGGCAAGGTTCAATTCGATCGTCGATTGGAAAATGAAGACCGGCAAGAACCCGCCATCCCCGAGGAAGCGACTGTTGCGGCAAATGGCGTTGATGACCCAAATCTTCGTTCAGCGCTTGAACGTCTGGGGGCTAACGTCCTATCTCGAAAGAAACAGCCATAAGGTTTCTGCTGATGACCCGTAGATTTTCCATCCTCGCGGCGCTTGCCGTTGTTCTGGCGGCCGGTACCGTCTTTCTTGTCGGCCCGTCGCGAAACGCCGATCCAATCGGAGCGGCCTTCGCTCAGGACGCCGCCTCGGCGGAGGACATCGATACGTCGATGATCGAGGATATGTCGCTTGGCAATCCCGACGCCGCAGTGACGGTGACGGAATATGCGTCTTTCACCTGTCCTCATTGCGCACGGTTTCACGCAGAGGGGTTCAAACAGCTGAAATCCGACTTCATCGATACCGGCAAGATCAACTTCGTCTATCGCGAGGTGTTCTTTGATCGCTTCGGACTTTGGGCCGCAATTGTCGCGCGCTGTGGCGACGGCGCGGAAAACCGGTACTTTGGTATCGCGGACATGATCTATGCTCAGCAGGGGACGTGGGCTCGCCAGGAGAATCCGGCCGATATCGTCGAAAGCCTTCGGAAAATCGGCAAGACAGCGGGTCTCACCGACGCCCAGCTCGATCAGTGCTTCACCGATGGTGACAAGGCGCAGGCGATGTATGCGCGCTGGCTGAAGCAGTCGAAGGAAGACGATATCAGCTCGACGCCAAGCTTCGTCATTGACGGCAAGAAGTATTCGAACATGCCTTATGACGAGATGAAATCAATCATCGACGCCGCGCTGGGCGAAAGCTGAGGGGTCACAGCCCAAGGCGTTTCAAGGCAACGTCGAGGGCGTGCGAATCGGAAAATCGAAGACGAACAGGCAGGGTCAGAACCTTTTGGCGAAAGCCTTTTGGTAACCTGACCGCGTCTTTTTCGGTCGTGACCAATTGTGCGGACAAGGCTGCAGCTTCGATTTCCAGGCGCTTCATAAGGGCGTCGGTCAGTGGCTGATGATCGCTAAGCGCCTCGGCCCGGATCAGGTCGGCGCCGAGATCGCGCAGTGTCCAGAAAAATTTCTCGGGATGCCCGATCCCGGCGAAAGCCAGAACGCGAAGACCATCCCAATGCATCCCGGTCGGCAGAGGTTCCAGGCGCGCAACCGAGCGGGGGATTGCCAGTTCGCCGTGCCAGGTCTTGCTAAAGTGGCCCTGTGCCGTTGCGTCGCCAATGGTGACAAGCACGTCAGCTCGCGAAAGCCCTTCCGCCACTGGCTCGCGAAGGGGCCCGGCCGGAAGGACGCGCCCGTTGCCGAAGCCGCGCGCCGCATCGACCACGATCAAGCTTAACGATTTGAGCACGGAGGAATTCTGGAAACCGTCATCAAGCAATATGACTTCGGCACCTGCTGCTTCGGCGGCGGCCACGCCATCCGCCCGGTTTCTGGCAACCCAGGTTGGCGCGAAAGCCGCGATCAGAAGTGGCTCGTCTCCGACTTCTTCGGCAGTGTTCCTGCGCTCATCGACCTGAAGTGGTCCTTGCGAACTGCCTCCGTATCCGCGTGTCACGACATGCACCTGTTTGCCCTGGAGGCGTTCGATCAGAGCAATCACGGTCGGGGTCTTGCCGGTTCCTCCGACATTCAAGTTTCCGATGCAGATGACGGGAACATTGGGAACAAGCTTGGGTGCCTGCGCCACTAGGCGCCTTGTTCCCCACGCATAGAGGCAGCCAACCGGCGCGAGCAAAGCTGCCTGCCACCCAGGCCGGTCCGGGGGGTTCTGCCAGAATCGGGGCGGGCGCATCAAGACGCCTCGCGGTCATCAAGTGTCATGTTGATCAACTCGGCCAACCGCTCGACAGCGTGCGCACCTTCGGTTGTCACCTGCCAGCCTGCCTGTGCCAACTCGGCGGTCTTGTCGGGGGCCAACAGTCGCTGAACAGCTTCGCCCAGTGCCTCGGCATTATCCACTCTGATGCTGGCGCCGGCCATTGCCAGACGTGAGAATCGGGGGCTTGCGTCACCCATGTTTGGCCCGTGCAGGACTGCGGATCCCAGCGCCGCTGGGGCATAGGGATCGGAGGCTTCCGAGTCGCTGTCCAGCGTACCTCCGACAAAGGTGATCGGAGCGAGACGATACCACAAGCCGTGCTCGTCGCCGCCATCCGCAACGTATACCTGCACGGTTTCGCTGGCTTCGACGCCCGCTGAACTGAGGCCGACTTCCCAACCTTTCTCGCGCAGAAGGCTGGCAATCGCCGGTCCTGCCGCGGCTTCCTTGGGAATGATTACCAAGAGCAGGCGATGGGCGAACCTGAACGACCGGCGATGCGCTTCTTCCAGCGCCTGAACCTCGGGTTCGCTGACATCAGCCGCAAGCCAGACCGGCCTGCCCTTTAGGATTCTCGCAATTGCATCCCTCTCACTCTCGCTGCATGGCAACGCGAAAGTGGTATCGCTGAGCGGCCCAGTGACCTCGACTTTTGGATCGTCATCGAGATGCCGGTGCAGGACATCAGCATCGGCCGCAGACGCCGCAAGGCAGGCTGCGAACTCTCCGAGAAGTCCTGAAGAAAGGTAGGAAAGCCGTCGCCGCTCGGATAGCGAACCGCGGCGCGCCGAGGCCAGGAAAAGCGGAATCTTCTTTGCACCGGCCGCATGGATAAGATTTGGCCGATCGGGTGTGCCGATAAAGATGCCGGCATCTGGACGCCAGTAATCAAGGAACCGCGCGACAGACCCCGATGTTTCCCCCGGAACCAGTTGATGGATGATTTGCCTTGCGATGGCCGGAAGCATTCCGCTGGCCTGGGCTGTCGTGACCAGGACATTGAAGGTCTCTCCCCTGGTTCTGGCCAGTTCCTGGGCAATGGCGGGCGCCGCGCCTGCCTCGTCAGGTGTCTCGGCATGAACCCAAAGCAGATAGCCTTCGGGGCGGGCACGGCTGGGTTGGCCCAGGCGCTCGGTCGCGCGGGGATCTTCCTGTTCACCCCGATGGAAGAGGGAAGTGTCTCGCAGGCGTCCCGCCGCGTAGAGCAGACGGGATACGAGCCTTGGGCGCGATGCGGTCAGCTGCCAAGCTCCTCGGTCGGGGAGGCGGCCAGTTCTTCGTCGCGGAGGCGGTGGATGTGGGCGATGTAGTACCGCATGTGCGCGTTGTCGACCGTACGCTGGGCCTCGGATTTCCACGCATTGTAGGCGCTTTGGTAGTCGGGGAACATGCCGACGATGTGGATGTCGTCGACGTCCTTGAACACGTTTTTCGACGGATCGACCAGTTCGCCGCCGAACACGAGGTGAAGTCTCTGGGGCATTCGGTACTCCTGATTGTCGCGCGCGAGGCTAACCTCTGTCGTCATGGGGTCAAGGATCGGAATACATGGTATCGTGGGGCGATGCGAGCGCCGGAGGGAACGGGAGAGCCGATGCGTGTGATGCTTCTGGGTGCGACGGGGACGGCGGGACGAGCGACGCTTGGCGCTCTGTTGGACGCAGGCCACGAGGTGGTGGCGCTGCACCGGGGCGCGCCGCCTGATGTGCCGAACAACCGCATGCTTTCGCTGAGAAAAGCGGACGTCGGCGATCCGGAGGATCTTGAGCGCAACGGGTTCCGGGGCGAGACATTCGATGCCCTTGTAACCTGCCTGGCGTCGCGGACGGGCACGCCCGGGGATGCCTGGGCCATCGACCACCGGGCGAATGCCGCGGCGCTGTCATTGGCCGGGCGCGCGGGTGTCCGGCATGTGGTTCTGATGTCCGCGATTTGCGTTCAGAAACCGCGTCTTGCCTTTCAGCGGGCCAAGCTTGCGTTCGAGGCGGAGCTGATGGCGTCGGGGCTGGACTATTCGATCGTGAGGCCGACGGCGTTCTTCAAATCGCTGTCGGGGCAGATCGCCCGGGTTCGGGATGGAAAGCCGTTCCTGTTGTTTGGAAACGGGGAATTGACGCGCTGCAAACCGATCAGCGACCGGGATCTCGGGCGGTTCATGGCGCTTTGCCTGACCGATCCCGACAAGCGGAACCGCATCCTGCCGGTCGGCGGTCCCGGACCGGCGATCAGCCCGCGAGAGCAGGGCGAGGCGTTGTTCCGCCTGACGGGAAAGACGCCCCGGTTCCGGCAGGTGCCGGTGGCGTTGTTCGGTTTGATCGGCGGTGCGCTGGGGGTGGCGGGGGTAGTTTCCACGCCGATGCGAGCAAAGGCCGAACTGGCGCGGATCGGGCGCTATTACGCGACCGAGTCGATGCTGGTCTGGGACGAGAACGCGAGGCGCTACGATGCCGACGCGACGCCGGAATTCGGGCAGGATACGCTGTTTCAGCACTATGCCGAGGTGATCCTGGACGGCGGATCGGTCGACCTGGGCGAGCACCGTGTTTTCGGAAGTTAATTTCCATGAACGCAACGTCCGAACGCGGTGCGTTGCGTGCAACTGCTCAAAATGGTTAACGCCCATATCTTGTGGGGGAATGGGGCGGATTCCACACGTCGGTATAACGTCGGTATCACGTCGGTATTCTGTCGGTGCCTCTTGACCGGCCGCCGCGTTAACGCCCCACATCTTGTGCGCGCGTTCAGAAACATGAAGATGCGTTAGGGATTGCGCCGGGTGCCGGAGGCCTCACCTTTCGCCCGGCAATCAGCCGGCCGCGGCGGAGCTCACGGTCGCGCGGCGGCGGATGGTCACCCAGATGGTCGACACGATCGCCAGGTTGATGGCGCCGGCAATGACCGCGTTTGCGAAAGTCCAGAAATACGCGCCCGTCAGGTCGAAGAAATATCCGCCCTGCCATCCGCCCAGGGCGTGGCCCATCCAGCCGAAAGCCAGAACGATACCGGTGGCGGATGCCCGGCGCGCGGCGGGGGTCAGCGCTCCGACCGTGACCAGAACACCGGTCATGACGCCGCCGTACCCGAAACCGTATAGGGGGGCGAAGAGCCAGAAGGATTGCATGGTTTCCAGAAACACGAACCCGAGCATCAGCGCGGTCTGCCAGGCCGTCGCGGCCATCCATGCCCGCAGGGGACCGACGATGTCGGCAAGCCTGCCAAAGAACACCCGTCCGAAGATCGCCGCGATCAGCATCGCCAGCAAAGGACCGCCCGCTTCGGCGCCGACATTGCTGACGCCCTGAATGAGCGGCACCAGGTGCATCAGCGGAACCGCCATGCCGGTGCAGCATCCCAGCACCGCGATGGACATCGCAGGCAGGAGTATGCGGGGCGAGATCAGCGCGGCCTCGTCTTCGATCCTGGCCGTTCCCGCGTTCGTCCGGGGCGGGGGGCGCATGAGCAGCGAAAGGGGCACAAGCGTCAGCACGGCGAAAGCGCCGAGGACGGTGAACGCGTTCTGCCATCCCATCGACTGGATCAGGTGTCCCGCGACGAAGGGGACCATGCCCTGTCCAAGTCCCTGGCCGGCGGAGGCGATGCCGATCGCCAGCCCCTTGCCGGTGCGGAACCATCCGCCGACAAGCGCGATGACCGGGGCGAAGAGCGCCCCGCCGCCAATCGCGCCGGCCACGAAGAACAGGGAGTAGAAATGCCACAAGGTCTGGGCGTGGGACGCAAGGAGAAGTGCGAGCGCAAGGGTCGAGGCCCCGATCAGGCAGATCGACCGCGTCGGGAACCTGTCGGCGAGAAATCCCATGACGATTCCGCCGATGGCGATTCCGATCAGGCCGAACGAGTTGATCGCGGCGACGTCGGCCCTGTCCCAGCCGAAGTGGACTTCCATCGGGACGATGAAAGCCGACAGGCCATTCACGAGCGTTCCCATCGCGATGCCGAGAAGCAGCGCTGCCGCGGTGGCGACGACCCAGCGAAAGCCCGGTTCAGAATCCGTTGGATTGCGATCCATTCAGATGCCCTCTGCAGGGCGTACTCATAGCATTATTGCCGAGCGATGTCACTTTCGCCGGATGGCGCGCGGTCAGTCCATGAGCGCCTTGAGATGCGCCACGACGCTGCGCGCGAGCGATCCCACTTCGTAGCCGCCTTCGAGCATCGAGACGATCCGGCCCTCGGCATGTTTTTTCGCGATGACCACAAGCTGGCTGGTGAGCCAGGCGTAGTCGGCTTCGGTCAGCGCGAGCGATGACATGTCGTCGAGGACGTGGGCGTCGAAGCCCGCCGAGATCAGCAGCAGTTCCGGGCGGAAGTTGTCGAGCGCGGGGAACCAGTGTTCGGCGACCGCCTTGCGGAAGGCCGGGCCGTTTGTGCCGGCGGGAAGCGGGACGTCGACGAGGTTGGGCGTGTCGGACTGGTGCCCGGTGAACGGATAGAACGGGTGCTGGAACGAGGAGCAGAACAGCACGCGCGGCTCGTCGCGGAAGATATCCTCGGTGCCGTTTCCGTGATGCACGTCGAAATCCACGATGGCCACGCGGAAGAGACCGTGCGCCTCGAGCGCATGGGCCGCCGCGACGGCCACGTTGTCGAAGAGGCAGAAGCCCATCGCGCGGTCGCGCTCGGCGTGGTGGCCGGGTGGGCGGATGGCGCAGAAGACCGGGTTCGCCTCGTCCGACATGACGAGGTCGACCGCCATCACGCCCGCGCCGGCGGCCCGCAGCGCGGCGTCGAGCGATCCGGGCGACATCACGGTGTCGCCGTCGAGCAGGACCGACCCGGCGTCCGGTGCCGCGTCGAATATGCGGTCGATATGGGCGGCGGTATGGACGCGGGCCAGTTCTTCGCGCGTGGCCTTGGGCGCGTCGTAGCGCAGCAGCACGTAGTCGAGACCGGACATGATGAGCTGGTTCGAGATGGCGTCGAGCCGCTCGGCCGCTTCGGGGTGGATGCCGCCGGTATCGTGGCCGAGGCAGTCCTGGTGGGAGATGTAGCCAAGCATGGATGTGCCCCTAGAGCCAGCGTTCGACGGCGTAGATCTCGGGGTCGTCCGGGACCGACGTTCGGGTGAAGCCAAGCTCTTGCATCAGGAGGAGCATCGGCCGGTTGTCTTTCAGCACCGTGCCCTCGATGCGGGTCAGCGAATGGTCGCGGGCGGCATCCATCAGGGCCTTCATCAGGCGGGTTCCGATGCCCTGGTGCTGGATGTCATCAGAGACGACGATGGCGAATTCGCAGGTGGTTCTGTCGGGGTTGATGGCGTAGCGGGCGACGCCGACCTGCTTGGGTCCGCTGGCGCGCTCGGCGATCGCGACCAGCGCCATCTCGCGGCGGTAGTCGATCTGGGTGAACCGGACGAGCATTTCGGGCGACAGCTCGTTTATCGTGCCCATGAAGCGGAAGCGCCTGGCCTCGTCCGAGAGTTCGCGGACGAAGGTCGCCTCGCTTTCGGCGTCCTCGGGGCGGATCGGGCGGATGGTCAGCGGGGTGCCGTCCTGAAGGTGCTGGATGGTGACGAGGTGGCGCGGGTAGGGGTGGATGGCGACATGATCGTAGGGGCCGTCCTTGGCGGGCGGCCGGGCGATGGTGATGCGGGCATCCACCGCGATGACGCCGTCGGGGCCGGCGAAGAGCGGGTTGATGTCGAGCCCGGTGATTCCGGGGATCTCGCAGACCAGTTCCGATGTCCGCAGCAGCACGTCGACCACGGCGCCGCTGTCGACGGCGGGGCGCTCGCGGAAGGCGCCGAGCAGGCGCGAGACGCGGGTGCGGTCAATCAGGCGGCGGGCCAGAACCTCGTTCAGGGGCGGCAGTCCGACGGCGCTGTCGCGCAGGACCTCGACCATCGTGCCGCCCGCGCCGAACAGGATCACCGGGCCGAAGATCGGATCGCGGCTGACGCCGACGACCAGTTCGCGGGCGTTCTCGGCGCGCGCCATGTGCTCGACCGTGACGCCGTGGATCTCGGCGTCGGGGCGCGCGGCGCGGACATCGTCGACGATGCTGCGGAACGCGCGCTTGGCGTCGGCCGCGTTCAGGATGCCGGTACGCACCCCTCCCACGTCGGATTTGTGGGTGATCTGCGGTGACGTGATCTTCATGGCGACGGGGAAGCCCACGGTTTCGGCCGCAACCAGCGCCTCTTCGGCGTCCTCGGCCTCGATCGTCACGTTGATCGGGATGCCGAAGGCGCGGAGGATCGCCTTGGATTCGATGTCCGAGAGCATCGTCCGCCCTTCCGACAGGGCGGCGTCGACGATCATGCGCGCGCCGTCGACGTCGTGGGGATCGCCCTCGACGATCGGTCCGGGGGTTTCGAGCGACAGTTTCTGGTTGCGGTCGTATTGCGCGAGGTAGGAGAACGCCTCGACCGCGTGTTCGGGCGTGGTGAAGTCCGGCACGCCGTTCCCGGAGAGATACCTGCGTCCGTCGGCGACGGCGGTTTCGCCCATCCAGCAGGCGAGGACGGGTTTCTTGCTGCCTTTCGGGATGGCCTCGACGACGGCGCGCGCGGCTTCGGTCGCATCGGTCATCGCCTGGGGCGTCAGCATCACGAGGATGCCGTCGAATTCCGGGTCCTGCAACGCGGCCTTCACCGCTGCGCCGTAGTGTTCGGGCGACGCGTCGCCGAGGATGTCGATGGGGTTCGCGCCGGACCAGTAGGCGGGAAGCGCCTTGTCGAGGGCCGCGAGCGTCTTGTCGGATGGGCGGGGCAGGTTGATACCGAGATCGCCGGCGCGGTCTGCCGCCAGAACACCCGCGCCGCCGCCGTTGGTGATGATCGCCAGCCGGTTGCCGTGCGCGCGTTTCGCGGCCGAGAGAACCT
This sequence comes from Silicimonas sp., assembly GCA_040220415.1. Classification (GTDB taxonomy): domain Bacteria; phylum Pseudomonadota; class Alphaproteobacteria; order Rhodobacterales; family Rhodobacteraceae; genus JAVJUV01. The sequence continues at coordinate 5,290 of JAVJUV010000119.1, read as the reverse complement.
CGGCGGCGGCGAAGAGCTGGCCGAAGCCGTGCACGCGCACCGCGCCCGCCCGGCTGAGCGCCGCGTCGAAGACCTCGTCGTCGCCGATGAGGGCGCCGGTGTGGGTGTGGGCCGCCTGCGAGCTTTGGCTATGGCGTCCGGCCTTGAGGACGACAACGGGCTTTGACTGGGTGGCGCGGCGAAGAGAGGACAAGAAGGCCTTCGCGTCGCGCACGCCCTCGACGTAAAGCAGGATGGACCGGGTCTTGGGGTCGTTGGCGAGAAACTCGATGACGTCGCCGAAGTCGACATCGAGCGAGTTTCCGAGCGAGACCAGCGCCGAGAAGCCAAGGTGGTGCGGCTCGGCCCAGTCCGAGATCGCCGAACAGAGCGCGCCGGACTGCGAAATCAGGGCAAGCCCGCCGGCGGGTGTCTTCGCGCGAAGGAAGGTGGCGTCGAGCCCGAGGTGCGGACGGACGAGGCCGACGCAGTTCGGCCCCATGATCCGCACGCCGCCGCGCCGCGCGGCGTCGAGAAGTCTTGCGGCAAGCCGCTCGCCGCCCTCGCCCCCTTCGCCGAAACCCGCCGACAGGACGATGGCGTTACGGGTTTCGGCGTCGGCGCACTGGTCGATGATGTCGGGCACAGTTTCGGCCGGGGTTGCGATGATCGCAAGATCGACCGGCTTGCCGACCGCTTCCAGCATGGGGAAACAGGTGCGCCCCGCGACCTTCTTGTGCTTGGGGTTGATCGGAAAGATCTGCCCCTGAAAATCGCCCGCGAGAAGATTGGCGAAGACCCTGGCACCGACGCCGGACGAGGTTTCGCTCGCGCCGAAGACGGCGACGGAACGCGGATTGAACATCAAGTCCAGCTGGCTGTTCTCCAACGCCGCCTCCTTTGTGCCGGGGCTTCGCCCGGTGTGCGGGGTTCTAGCTATGTGGACTGACTAGAGGGCCAGACGTCTGCCGCATTGATCTTCATCAACCCGTGCGGCGAAATCCAGCGATCTTTCCCAATCGGGTCCGCCGGCGCGGACGTATGCCTGACATTCAGGCGGCTGCCGGGCTGTCGTCGCTGCGGTCGGCAAGGGTACCGGGCGCCCATTGCCGGATGTCCGTTTCCCGCACCGCGTTGCGCAACGCGGTCATGCGGCGGCGGCGCTCGGCCTGGGGCATGTTCAGCGAGGCGAGGATGGCGGCGTCCATCGCCCGGTGCGAGAACGGGTTGACGATGACCGCGTCGCCCAGTTCGACCGCCGCGCCCGCGAATTCGGACAGGACCAGCACGCCGTCGCCATCCACGCGCGAGGCCGCGAATTCCTTGCAGACCAGGTTCATCCCGTCGGCCAGCGGCGTGATCCAGGCGACGTCGGCGGCGCGGTAGTAGGCGACGAGTTCGCGGAACGGGATCGCCCGCGAGATCAGGGCGACCGGTTGCCAGTCGAGCGTTCCGAAACGGCCGTTGATGCGGCCGGCGGTTTCCTCGATCTCGGCCTGGATTTCCCCGTAGGCCGTCATGTTCGCGTTCGCCGACACCGAGACATGCATCAGGCGCACGTTCTCGTGCAGGTCGGGGTGGTTTTCGAGAAGGCGCTCGAAGCTTTCGAGCTGCTCGATGCCGCCCTTGGTGTAGTCGGTGCGTCCGACCGAAAGGAGGAGTTTCGAGCCGCAGAGATCCTGGCGGATGGCATCCGCGTGTTCGACCGTTTCGGGCGCCCGGGCGCGTTCCTCGATGAAGGTCACGTCGACGCCGACCGGCATCACGCTGATCGAGATGTTCTGGCCCTTGTATCGCAGCTCTGCCGGAACCGAGCGTTCGGTCAGGGCGGAGCCTTCGGAGATCCACTTGTCAGGGACGGGGCGTCGTTCGGTCACCTCGACGTCGAAGAGGCTGCGCGCGACCGAGACGAAGTTGGCGGCGTAACGCGGGATGTGGAAGCCGACGTCGTCGCAGGCCAGCAGGCTTTCCGCGATCTGCTTGCGCCAGGGCAGCACGTTGAACATGTCGGCCGACGGGAACGGCGTGTGGTGGAAGAAGGCGATCCGGACGTCGGGGCGCAATTGCCGAAGGTATTTCGGCACCAGCCAAAGGTTGTAGTCGTGGACCCAGACCAGCGCGCCGGGCGCGGCCTCGTCGGCGGCGGCCTCGGCGAAGCGGCGGTTGACGGTCTGGAAGTTGGCCCAGTCGACGGGGTCGTAGTTGTAGCGTTCCTTGAACGCGTGGAGGATCGGCCAGAAGGCTTCCTTTGATGTCACGTGGTAGAACTCGCGCACCTGGTCGGCCGAGAGAGGCACGCGGGACACGGTGTATTGCCCGTAGTCGTCGTCGATCTCGATACGCTGGTCGAAGTCGGGGTTTTCCGGGTTCGGGGCCAGTTTCCAGGCGATCCATGCGCCGTGCCGGACCTGGCCGAAGAAGCTTTTCAGCGTCGGAACGATGCCGTTGGGGCTTTTGTTCTCGCGCAGGACGGTTTGGCCCTGCTCCTCGACTTCCTCGTAGGGTTGGCGGTGGTAGACGATAACCAGTTCGGATGACATCGCTGTTTCTCCTTATTTTGCCGGGAATAGCCGGTGGTGGGCGATCGCCTCGGCGATGCCGGCGGCGCCTTCGCCGCTGGCGAAGTGGACGTGATCCAGGTCGCGGATTTCCCCGATCAGAGCGGGCTCGGCGTTGCCGACCGCCACGGCCGGAAGCCCGAGGCTGAGCATCGAGAGGTCGTTCAACGTGTCGCCGGCCACGAGCGCGCGGGCGTTGTTCACGCCGAGATGCGCCAGGAGGCGCAGGAGCGAGGGGCCCTTGCTGACGCCCTTGGGCAGGACGTCGAAGTAGCGGTTGTCGGAGATCAGGGCGTCGAGGCCGAGGTCGGCCACGATATCGAGCGCGCGGCGGTCGAAGATGTCGGGGTCCATGTCGTAGCTGGCGCGGTAGCGGAACGCGGCGGACTGAAGACGCAGGCCGCGGATGGGGTGGAGGGCCGCGTGGACCCGGCTGCCGGCGATCCCCCAGGCCTTCTCGATGTCGGCTTCGAGTTCCGCGATCGGCGACAGAAGGTGGTCGGGGCCGACGCTGGCGACGGTCGTGCCGACGTCGCCGACGACGTAGTCCGGCCGTGGGACGCCGCGCCGTGCGGTCAGGTCGCTGATGAAGCCGGGGTCGCGGCCGGTCACGAAGATCAGGCCGACGCGGTCCCGGTTGGCCTCGATCCATCCGTAGAACCGCTGACGGTCCTCGGGACTGCCTCCCAGGAAGGTGCCGTCGAGGTCGGTGGCGAGCACAAGGTCCTTTTCGGCGATGCCGGAGTTCGGGAAGGTTTCGTGGCGTGTCATGATATCCTTTCGGCAAGAGTTGCGATCTGGTTGTCGGACGCCGGGTGGCTGAACGCGACATCCATCGTGCGCGGTTCGGCCTCGATGGGGCGGGCCCAGAGGCCGGCGAAGGCGGCGCCGAGGTCGGTGCCGTCGTGGAGGACGGCGCGGACCGTTTCGCAGATCGGCATGGCGACGCCGAGGCGGCGGGCCAGATCGGTGACCGACCTTGCGTTGACCTCGCCCTCGACCACCACGGGGTCGCCGTCGAAGCAGTCTTCGCGCCGCATCCCGCTGCCCAGCATCCGTCCCAGCGACATGTTGCGGGACGTGGTGCTGGAGCAGGTCAGCGTCAGGTCGCCGATGCCGGACAGCCCGGTGACCGTTTCGCGACGCCCGCCGAGCGCCTCGGCCAGCGCCTTCATCTCGTCGAGGCCGCGCGTGATCAGCGCGGCGCGGGTGTTCTCGGCAAATCCGGCGCCGGTCATCATGCCGCAGGCGATGGCGACGACGTTCTTGACCGCGCCGCCGATCTCGACGCCGATCAGGTCGTCCGAGACATAGGCGCGGAAACTTTCGGTCGTCAGCGATACGGCCAGGCGGACAGCCGGGCTTTCGCCGGGTTTCAGACGGTCCGCGAACGAAAAGGGGAAGGCAACGGCGGCGGCCGTGGGATGGCCGAGCGCCGTTTCGCGGGCGAAGGTCGGGCCTGAGACGCAGCCGATGGGATGGTCGCCGAGTTCTTCCTCGGCCACCTGCGTCATGAGCAGACCCGTCTCGGCCTCGATGCCCTTGGCGCAAACCGCGATCGGGATGCCGGCCGGAACATGCTCGGCGACCTGCCGGGCGACGCTGCGCACGCTGCGCGAGGGCACGACGATCAGGGCGGCCTGGGCGCCCCGAAGCGCATCCGACATTTCCCGAACGCCGAGAAGACGTTCCGGCAGCGGCACGTCCGGCAGGTAACGGTCGTTGACGTTTCGCCGGTTGATGCCGTCGATCACGGTGTGATCCCGGCCCCACAGCCGGGTCGAGACGCCCGCGCCCGCCAGTGTCGCGGCAAGAGCCGTTCCCCACGAGCCCGCGCCGATGACGGCAACGCGGTCGAAGCGGTGAGCGAGAAAAGGATAGGGATCGCCGGGAACGATATCGTGTTTCATCTGTTGCCTCGGGGTGGATGGAGTTGGTTCAGGCCGTGGAGCGCCTGTGGAGAAAGAAATGTCGCTAACAGAACATTCATGTCGCAAAAGATGCATCTCATTTCCGTAGGGTCAATGCTGCGAGTGCAAAAAGAAGGGTTTCCGGTGCCGGGAAGTGACGAGGGAGTGTCAGTTTGCCGTGAAATTAGGCAAAATCCACGATTCTGGGCATATAGGCAGCATCAGAAAGAACAAAAACGACATTTCTATGTCGGTTTTTGACTTGTCTGGTGGATGCGCTACCCATTCTGCAATGCAGCAATCCTAAGGAGGCAGTTTTCGTATGTCGCATCGAGTTCGTACCGTCATTTTCCCCGTTGCCGGGCTGGGGACGCGTTTTCTGCCCGCGACCAAGGCGACTCCGAAAGAGCTTTTGCCGGTCATCGACACACCGCTGATCCAGTATGCCATCGACGAGGCGCGGGAGGCGGGGATCGAGCGCATGGTCTTCGTCAGCCATCCCTCGAAATCGGCGATCGAGCGTCATGTGATGGACGACACCCGGCTGAGGGCCGAGTTGAACGCGCGCGGCAAGCGGAACCTGGCGGAGAGGCTGGAAGAGGATGCGTTCAGCCCGAACAGGGACGATGTGATCTTTACCCATCAGCATGAACCCCTTGGGCTTGGACACGCGGTACTGTGCGCACGGGATCACGTTTTGCCGGGCCCTGTCGCGGTCATCCTGCCCGACGATCTGATCCTGGGGACGGGCTGTATCGGCGAGATGATCGCGGCCCATGAGCGAGCCGAGACCGGGCACCTTGTGGCGGCCATGCAGGTGGCGCCGGAAGAGACCGGCAAGTA
>JAVJUV010000118.1:0-29950 GCA_040220415.1 Silicimonas sp. | reverse complement strand
CAGGGAATATCGAAACCGGGCGGGGCCAGGTCGAAGCCGTCGAAACGGAACCCGGGCGAGACGGTGCAGCCGACCAGCGCCCAGCCCGTGGTGGCCTCGGCCGACTGCCAGTGATCCGGGGGCACGATGATCTGGGGCGTTTCTCCTGCGGCGAGGTCGGGGCCGAGACGGTGCGCGGCGGCGGGGCCGCCGGCGCCTGCCGCCAGCCGCAGGATCAGGGGGTCGCCGGCGTAGAAGTGCCAGATCTCGGTGGCGTCGACCCGGTGCCAATGGCTGCGCTCGCCCGCGTTCAGCAGGAAGTAGATGCAGGTGCCCGAGGCGCGGGGCGTCTCGTCGCCCTGCCAGGTCTGCCGGAACCAGCCGCCTTCGGGATGCGGCGCAAGGTTCAGTTGGGCGATGATCTGGTCGGCGGTCATGGGGGTCACCCGGGTTTCGGGACAGGAGACGGGCCGCCGCGCATCTTGAGGATCGCCTCCTGGCGCGAGGCGACGCCGAGCTTGGCGAAGATGTTTGTCGCGTGGTTGCGCACGGTCTTCTCGCTCATGTCGAGGGTGCGGGCGATTTCCTTGTTGCTTTTGGCGGCGCAGATTTCGGCCAGGATCGCGCGTTCGCGCGGCGTCAGGTTGTGGGTCCGGTCCGATCCGGGCACGCCGATGAAGCGGAGAATGGCTTCCTCGGCCTCGGCGCAGGCGGCCTCGTCGGGTTGCAGGATGTGGTTGTCGCTGTCGAGCACGTGCAATTCGGCGCCGGGGATCCTTTGCGCCAGGAAGCGGCCTTCGGCCAGGGGGGCCACTCCGTCGCCGCGGGCATGCAGGACGAGCGTCGGGCAGCGGACATCGGCCAGCCACGCGGCCACGTTCATGTCGCCGCGCGCGGTCAGAAGGCGCGCGCCGGTCGCGGCGTCCGTGGTCTTGCGGCAGAGATCGTTGAACCAGCCGATCTTCTCGGCGTCGCCATCGGGGATGAAGCGGCGGGTGAAGACCTCGCGGAATGCCGGGTTCTTCTCGTCGAAGCCGGCGCCGAAGATCTCGACCACGGCGCGGTAGAGGCTTGCGCCGCCGGGGTCGTCGCGGCAATGCGCGCCCCGGGCGTAGCCGCCGATCAGGACCAGGTGCGAGACGCGTTCGGGATGCTCGGCGGCGTATCGGACCGCCGCGCCGGTGCCTTGCGACATCGCCAGCAGCGCGAAGGGTTCCGGCATGTCGGCGGCCTGGATGACGCGGGCCAGGTCGTCGGTCCAGCTGTCGATATCCAGTTGCCCCGTTTCGCGGTCCGACAATCCGCAGCCGCGCTCGTCGTAGCGCAGGTAGTCGAAGTTCCTTTCAAAGAAATCCACCCAATGCGCCCAGACCGGGCTTTCGGCGTCGTATTCCAGGTGCGTGAGCCAGGCCGCGGCCTTGACCAAGGGCGGGCCGCTGCCGGTGCGGGACCAGGCCAGCGACAGGCCGTCATGGGTCGTCACGAAACGGACCGGGCGCATCGGGTCTCCCTTTTCCGGGACATCTGTCCCATCGGTTTCCCGGCGATCGCCGCCGAACCGGGACATCTGTCCGATATGGCCGCGCGCGGGTTTCGAGCAGTCTGAGTGTCATGGAAAGGGGGCCCGAAGATCAAGGCTTCCCTGCAAGGACAAGGAAAGAAGAGATGATCAGGATGACCGACAGGATCAGAAACCGCCGCATGCCGGGCCGGGGCGCCGATGCGGCGCGTTCGATGGAAGAAAGGCTGGACCGGTCACGGTCGCGCGACATCGCACGGCTTTACACGCCGCGCATCTGGCTCTGAGATCCCGTTTGCAAGTGCGGGACAGGCGCGGCGTTCGGACTCCCATCCGGCGCCGCGCCGACTTCGGGCGGCAAGCTCGTAGTGATCGCGGAACTGGTCGAACGCGTCGTCGTGAACCGTGACGCGGAAGATGCGGAGGATCGGTCTGGGGCTCGCCTGTCGAGGGTGTCCGTCTGGCACACCCGGCGCGGCGGCGGGCATCTTGACGGCGGTCAATGCGGGCGCGGCGGCGGAGCGTATGTTGACGGGATCATCATAGGGAGAAAGACGAAATGACCCGAATCCGATTTGCACCCGTGCTTGCCGTCCTGCTGCTTCTGCCGGCCTGCGAGGGGATGTCGCCCGAATCGAGAACCGTCGCCGGGGTTGCCGGCGGTGCGGCGGCCGGGCTGATCCTTGCCGACGCGCTGAAAGCCGACCGCGACTGGCGGATCATTGCGGCGTTGGGCGGTGCCGCGGCGGGCACGATCGTTGCGCAGAACGTGAACGACCGCGATTGCGCCTATGCACGCGGAGACGGCACCTATTACGTCGCTCCCTGTCCGCGCTAGACCGGTTCCGGCCTAGCGCAGGATCGAGCGGCCCGCGTAGGCGGCGGTTTCGTCCAGCATTTCTTCGATGCGGATCAGCTGGTTGTACTTGGCCAGCCGGTCGGACCGCGCGAGCGACCCGGTCTTGATCTGCCCGCAGTTGGTGGCGACGGCGAGGTCGGCGATGGTGGCGTCCTCGGTTTCGCCCGAACGGTGGGACATGACCGAGGTGAAGCCCGCGCGGTGGGCCATGTCGACGGCGGCGAGCGTTTCCGACAGGGTGCCGATCTGGTTGACCTTGACCAGGAGCGAGTTGGCGCATTTGCCGTCGATGCCCCGGGCCAGGCGTTCGGGGTTGGTGACGAAAAGGTCGTCGCCCACGAGCTGGACGGTTTCGCCCAGAACCTGGGTCAGGGTCGCCCAGCCGTCCCAGTCGTCCTCGGCGCAGCCGTCCTCGATGGAGAGGATCGGATAGTCGCTCACCAGCGCCTGCAGGTAGGACACGTTCTCGTCCGAGGTCAGGACCTTGTCTTCGCCTTTCATGTGGTAGGCGCCGTCCCGGAAATATTCGGTCGAGGCGCAGTCGAGCGCCAGCATGATGTCGTCGCCCGGCACATAGCCGGCCTTCTCGACGGCCTTGAGGATGAAATCCAGCGCGTCGCGGGTGGACGAGAGGTTGGGGGCGAAGCCGCCCTCGTCGCCGATGCCTGTGGAGAGGCCGGCGGACGACAGCTCTTTCTTGAGCGTGTGGAAGATTTCCGAGCCCATGCGCACGGCTTCGCGGATATTCGCCGCGCTGACGGGCATGATCATGAATTCCTGGATGTCGATCGGGTTGTCGGCGTGTTCGCCGCCGTTGATGATGTTCATCATCGGTACCGGCAGGATGCGCGCCGAGGTGCCGCCGACATAGCGGAAGAGCGGCTGACCCGAGTAGTCGGCCGCGGCCTTGGCGGTGGCCAGCGACACGCCGAGGATGGCGTTCGCGCCGAGGCGGCCCTTGTTGTCGGTGCCGTCCAGTTCGCGCATGGCCGCGTCGATGGCTTCCTGCTCGACCGCATCGAAGCCCAGGAGGGCATCGGCGATCTCGCCGTTCACGGCCTCGACGGCCTGAAGCACGCCCTTGCCCATATAGCGGGACTTGTCGCCGTCGCGTTTCTCGACCGCCTCATGGGCGCCGGTGGACGCGCCCGACGGCACGGCGGCGCGGCCCATCGTGCCGTCTTCAAGCGTGACGTCCACTTCGACGGTCGGGTTGCCACGGCTGTCGAGGATTTCGCGGGCATGGATGTCGATGATGGTGCTCACAGGGGATTCTCCGACTTCTGTGCAGTTCTGGCGGCTCTATACCAGCGCCGTGCCGCGAAGGAAACGCAAGTTCCGGATCGGCGGGCGCGGGGAGCGGTTTGAACAGTTCGCCGCCAGAGAGGGGATTGTTTCCGGCCGATTTCGGGTGGATCGGGCTATTTTGTCCCGGATTGCGAAACTGTTGGCGGGTCATGCGTTGGATTGTTGCCGTATCGTGGTCGTCGCGGGGTATCACCAATGCGTTTCCAGTGGGCCGGGATCGGGACGCAGGTTCGCCCCAATCACGTCACAAACCGGCGCATGAATGGTTCCCGCATTCGGGGCAACCCGGACGCACCGACGAAAGGTTACTCACTCATGTCGCTCACTTGGGACGGAACCGGGGAAAGGGAGGGAAAGGACGCGGGAGCAGCCCCCGTCGCCACGGTTCCCGGGATCGCTGCCGGCGGGAATGCCGGACCGGACTGCCACCTGGTCCACATCGGTTTCCACGCCGGAAGCGGTCCTGGTCCCGAAATAATACTGAAACCCGGGTTCAACTGGATTCGATGACTTACCTGATGTGTTCTGGCAGGGCGGAAAGAACGCGCCGCTCGCGCCAGAACGCGTAAAGCCCCGATCCCGCGATCAGCGCCGCGCCCGCGATCGTGATGGCGTCGACGGCCTCGCCGAAGACGATGACGGCGATCAGAAGCCCGAACAATATCCGCGAGTAGCGGAACGGCGCGACCGCCGAGACCTCGCCGATCCGCATCGCGACGGTGATCAGCGCGACGGCGCCCGAGGTCATGAAGATGAACGCGCCGAGGTAGACCAGCGTGACCCCTCCGATCGGCTGCCATCCGCCCTGGAAGGGCATCATGACAAGCCCCACGACGACCAGCGGCAGCATCGACCACGCGACCGCGAAGGGGGTCGAGATTCGGGCCGGCAGTTTCCGGCTGGCAAGGTCGCGCGTGCCGAGGCCGAGGACGTAGAGGATCACCCAGAGGAGGCCGGGATCGAAGCTGGCGGCCCCCGGCCGCAGGATCAGAAGGACGCCGGCGAGGCCGAGACCGGCGGCGAACCAGCGCCGCCAGCCGATGGTCTCGTTCAGGAAGAGCGCCGCGCCGACCATCACCACCAGGGGCATCGCCTGGCCCAGCACCGTGACGGTGGATAGCGGCGAGAAGGTCAGCGCCAGGACGATGCCGGTCGTGCCGATGACCTCGGAGACGGTACGGATCAGCATCGCGGGCTCAAGCGCCGCGTTGCTGAAGAAGCGCTCGCCGTTGCGGCGCAGGAGCACGAAGAAGATGACGAAGAGCGCCGCCGAGGTGACGGCGATGAACTGTCCGGGTCCCATTGCCTGGCTGGAGAACTTGACCAGCGCGTCGGCGACCGCGAAGGCGGCCATGGACAGGATCATGAACAGGATGGCGCGAGAATTGCCCAAAAGAGGTCTCCGGGGGGGATCGGAAGCCCTGCCTAGCAGGTGCTTCGGGGAATGGGAACGCCGCTTTGGCCGTGGACGTTTCGGGCGCGGAATGCTATCCCTTGTGGAATGCATGCCCCGGACCCCAACATGAGCCAGTCAGCGCCGCGAATTCGTCAGTTGGACGAAGGCGCGATCAACCGCATCGCGGCCGGCGAGGTCGTGGAGCGGCCGGCCTCGGCGGTCAAGGAACTGGTTGAAAACGCGATAGATGCCGGGGCGCGGCGGATCGACGTTGCCGTGGCCGACGGCGGCAAGCGGCTGATCCGGGTGAGCGACGACGGCTGCGGCATCGCGGCCGAGGATCTGCCGCTGGCGCTGTCGCGACACGCGACATCGAAGATCGACGGGTCGGATCTGCTGGACATCCACACCTTCGGCTTCCGGGGCGAGGCCCTGCCGTCGCTGGGCGCGGTCGGGCGGCTGTCGATCACGTCGCGGGTCGCGGGAAGCGAGGCGGCGCGGATCGAGGTTTCGGGCGGCGCGCTGGGCCCGGTGAAGCCCTCGGCCGGTCAGGCGGGGACGCTGGTGGAGTTGCGCGACCTGTTCTTCGCCACGCCGGCGCGGCTGAAGTTCCTGCGCACCGACCGGGCCGAGATGCAGGCGGTGACGGACGTGGTGAAGCGGCTGGCGATGGCCGAGCCCTATGTCCGTTTCACGCTGACCGACGAAAGCGACGGCGCGCGCGAGGTTTTCGCGGCGCCCGCCGAGACGGGCGAGCCGATGGCGGCGTTGTCGCGACGGCTGAAGGCGGTGCTGGGACGCGACTTTGCCGAGAACGCGCTGGCGATCGACGCCGAGCGCGAAGGGCTGCATCTGACGGGCTATGCCGCGCTGCCGACCTATTCGCGCGGCTCGGCGGTGCAGCAATACCTGTTCGTCAACGGCCGCCCGGTGCGGGACAAGCTGCTGGTGGGGGCGCTGAGGGGCGCCTACATGGATTTCCTGAGCCGCGACCGGCATCCGGCGGCGGCGCTGTTCATCGACTGCGATCCGCACCTGGTGGACGTGAACGTGCACCCCGCGAAGACCGAGGTCAGGTTCCGCGATCCGGGCATCGCGCGGGGGCTGATCGTCTCGGGGCTGCGCCACGCGCTGGCCGAGGCCGGGCACCGGGCCTCGACCACGGTGGCGGGCGAGACACTGGGGGCGTTCCGCGCGCCGCCGGCCGAGCCGCGCGTCTACCAGATGGACCGGCCGGCGCCGTTGGGCGCGCGCATGACGCAGACCCGGATCGAGGCGCCGCAGGGCTTCGGCGAGCGGAGCGGCGGCTTCGAGGCCTCGGCGCGGGTCGAGGAGACGGCGGACGAGGCGGTCGACCAGCCGCTTGGCGCGGCGCGGGCGCATGTGCACGAGAACTACGTCATCGCGCAGACCGCCGACGGGATCGTCATCGTCGATGCCCATGCCGCCCATGAGCGGCTGGTCTACGAGAAGCTGAAGCGGCAGATGGCCGAGACCGGCGTTGCCAGCCAGGCGCTGCTGGTGCCCGAGATCGTGGAGCTGGGCGGAGACGCCGCGCGGCTTCTGGAGATGGCAGGCGACCTGGCGCGGCTGGGGCTGGTGATCGAGGCGTTCGGGCCGGGTGTGGTGGCGGTGCGCGAAACGCCCGCGATCCTGGGCCCGGTGAGCGCCGAGGCGATGCTGAGGGATATCCTGGACGAACTGGACGACCTGGGAGAGAGCACGGCGCTGAAGGCGCGGCTGGAGGCGATCCTGAGCCGTGTCGCCTGCCACGGCTCGGTCCGCACGGGGCGGCGGATGCGCGGCGAGGAGATGAACGCGCTGCTGCGCGAGATGGAGGCGACGCCGCATTCGGGCCAATGCAACCACGGGCGGCCGACCTATGTGGAACTGAAGCTTTCGGACATCGAGAGGCTGTTCGGGCGGCGATGATCACGATCGGAGAATATACCTTCGCGCTGGACGATCCGCGTGTCCTGGCGGCGATCGGCGGAGCGGTGCTGGTGCTGCTGGTACTGGGGTTGCTGATATCCGCGGTGCGCCGCGCCGGACGCTCGGCGGATGCCGTCGGGCGGGTCGCCGAGCAGGTGGGCCGTCTGAACGCCGATGTCCAGATCCTGGGGGCGGGGCAGCAGCAGCTTTCGGGGAACATCCAGACGGTTTCCGATACGCAAACGGCGGCGCAGACGCGCATGATCCAGACGATGGAGGAACGGCTGGCGGGCGTGCAGCAGCAGATGAGTGACCGGCTGGCCGACAACGCGATGCGCACAAACCGCGCCCTCACCGAGATGCAGGAGCGGATGAAGGAGACGCTGACCGGGTCGTCGGAGAAGACCACCGAGAGCCTGACGCAGTTGCAGGAGCGCCTTGCGACCATCGACAAGGCGCAGACCAATATCGAGAAGCTGTCCGGCGACGTGCTGAGCCTGCAGGACATCCTGTCGAACAAGCAGACCCGGGGCGCGTTCGGCGAGATCCAGCTGCGCGACATCGTGGGCAAGGCGCTGCCCGCGGACGCCTATGTCTGGCAGGCGACCCTGTCGAACGGCAAGCGGGCCGATTGCCTGATCCACCTGCCGAACCCGCCGGGGCCGATCGTGATCGACGCCAAGTTCCCGCTGGAGGCTTACGAGGCGCTGGTCAGGGCCGCGACGGACGACGAGCGCAAGCGCGCGCTGCAGGGGCTGCGGCAGGCGGTGCGGGTGCATATCAAGGCGATCTCGGAGAAATACCTGATCGAGGGAGAGACCGCCGACGGCGCGCGGATGTTCCTGCCGTCGGAGGCGATCTATGCCGAGTTGCACGCGCGCCTGCCGGAGGTCGTGCGCGAGGGGTTCGCGGCTCGGGTCTGGATCGTCTCGCCCACCACCTGCATGGCGACGCTGAACACGATGCGGGCGATCCTGAAGGATGCGCGGATGCGCGAGCAGGCCGGCGCGATCCGCAAGGCGCTGGCGCAGTTGCACCGGGACGTCGAGATCGTGCTGGAGCGTGCCGGCAAGCTGGAGACGCATTTCGACCAGGCCCGGCGCGACGTCGAGGGTCTGACAACCGCCGCCGAGCGCGCGGGCAAGCGGGCGGCGCGGCTGGACAGTTTCGATTTCGAGGAACTGGCGCCGGATGCGCCCGAGAGCCCCGAGAGTGTCGTGCGATTGCCGTCGAAGGGCGGGTCGTCCTGAAGGTTCCGGAGCGCGTGAACAGGGGGCGGCAAGCCCTTGGTTTCGCAGTCATGACGGCGGTTGTTCACAGACGGGACTGCGGAGCGTTTCCGGACCGTCTGCGACCTTTGGCGGCGGCGGGATTCGAGTATTTGAGAAAAGAAGAAACGCCAGGCGCGCAGCGCCGGATCGGGCGGTTGCGCGGTTTGCGCGATTGCCAGGGGGAGGCCGCGTGCTAGGCTTACCGGAGGGCTATTTCAGACGGAGGGCGCGGATGGGCCGAATCGGACGCGGGTTTGCGGTTCTTGTGTTGGGCATCGCGGCCACGGCGGCGGTGGCCGAGAACCACGAGGCGGTGATCGAAAGCCACGGTATCTCGGCCTTCGGGGAACTGAAGTACCCGGCCGGTTTCCGGCATTTCGAATATGTGAACCCGGATGCGCCGCGCGGCGGCACGATCAGCTTTCGCGGCACGCTGGCCAGCCAGACCTTCGACAGCCTGAATTATTTCATCCTGCAGGGCGAACCGGCGCAGGGGATCGAGCGGATCTACGACACGCTGATGGCCGAGGCCTTCGACGAACCGGATTCGGTCTATGGCCTGCTGGCCGAGAAGATCGCCTATCCCGAAGACCGGTCCTGGGTGGTCTACACGCTGCGCGAAGGGGCGCGGTTCTCGGACGGCGAGCCGGTGACGGCCGATGACGTGGTCTTCACCATCGAGACGCTGAAGGAGAACGGCCGGCCGGCGTTTCGCTTCACGCTGGACGATGTGGCAGGCGCCGAGGCGCTGAACGCGCGCGAGGTGAAGGTCACGTTCAACGAGGACGCGCAGACGCGGGACCTTATCAGCCAGGTGGGGCTGATCCCGATCCTGCCGCGCCACTATTACGAGACGGTGGATTTCACGAAGTCGACGCTGGAGCCGCCGGTCGGCTCGGGGCCTTACGTGGTGGCGCGCGTCGACGCCGGGCGCTCGGTGACCTATTGCCGTAACCCGGACTACTGGGGCGATGCGTTGCCGGTGAATGTCGGCAAGGACAACTTCCAGTGCTACCGCTACGAGTATTTCGCCGACACGACGGCCGCTTTCGAGGCGCTGAAGGCCGGGGTCTACCTGTTTCACGAGGAGTTCTTCTCGGCGATCTGGGCCACGGGCTATGACTTTCCGGCGCTGGACAAGGGCTGGGTCAAGCGCGAGGTCATTCCGGACGATCGGCCTTCGGGGGCGCAGGGGTTCTGGTTCAACCTGCGGCGTCCGCAATACCAGGACCGGCGGGTGCGCGAGGCGATCTCGCTGATGTTCAACTTCGAATGGTCGAACGAAACGCTGTTCTACGGGCTGTACGAGCGGACGGATTCCTTCTGGGAAGGCTCGAACATGCAGGCCGAAGGGATGGCGGAGGGCGAGGAACTGGCGCTGCTGGAGGCGTTCCGCGCCGATCTGCCCGGAACGGTGTTCACCGAACCGGCCCAGAGCCCGCCCGTCAGCACACCGCGCAAGACGGACCGGACGCTTGTGCGCCGGGCGAACCTGCTGCTGGAGGAGGCGGGCTGGATCATCGGCGACGACGGGTTGCGGCGGAACGCGGCGGGCGAGGTGCTGAAGCTGACGTTCATCGAGGATGGGCCGGCCTTCGAGCGGATCATCCTGCCCTATGTCGAGAACCTGCGGCTGATCGGGGTCGATGCCGCTTTCGATCTGATCGACGCGGCCGAATTCCAGGAACGGCGCGAACGGTTCGATTATGATATCATCACGACGCGTTTCGTGCTGCCGCTGTCGCCTTCGGTCGAGTTGCGGAACCTTTTCGCCTCGAGGAGCGCGGATGCGCCGGGCTCGTTCAACGTATCGGGCCTGTCCGATCCGGTGGTCGACGCGCTGATCGAGCGGGTGATCGAGGCGGAGGACCGCGAGACGCTGAACACGCGCGTCAAGGCGCTGGACCGGGTGCTGCGCGACAAGATCATCTGGGTGCCGAACTGGTACAAGGGCACGCACTGGATCGCCTATTGGGACGTCTTCGGGCGGCCCGAGACGAAGCCGCCGTATGACCGGGGGATCGACTATTGGTGGTGGGAGCAGGAGAAGTACGACGCGCTGGTCGCCGCGGGCGCGCTGCGCTGAACATTTCGGGAGTGCCGGCGTCGTGCCGGCGCACCGCCTGCAATTCCTTGTTTCGTATTCATTTGTGTCTCAATGCGGACACATTTGAATGCTGATTTCACCAGCAACAATCGTGGTGTTTTGACGGGATTGGTGACGGTTTGCATCCTTTGCGGAGGCTCTGTCTCCGGATGGTCCGGACGACGGGGCGCCGTGCAATCGAGGTGAGTGCGACATGCAGTCGAAGAAGATGGTGCCATTCTACCGGCACTCGCTTGGGTGTGATGAGGACATCGCGGCGGTGGCGAATGTTCTGAGGGGCACGTTCCTGACGTCTGCGGGACTGGGCCGGTCGGTAGAGGCCGAGTTGTGCGCGTTCTTCGGGACCACGAGGGCCAAGCTGACAAACAGCTGGACCAACGGAGCGGTGGCGGCACTTCTGGCGCTGGACATCGGTCCCGGCGACGAGGTGATCGTTCCGGCGATGACCTTCATCGCCTCGTCGAACGTGGTTGAACTGACGGGCGCGACGCCGGTTTTCGTCGATGTCGAGCCCGGCACCCTGCTGATCGACCTCGATCTTGTTGCGGGCGCGGTCACGCCGCGGACAAAGGCGATCATCCCCGTTCATCTCTATGGCCAGATGGTTGATATCGCGGCACTGCGGCGGATCGTTGGCGAGAGTGTCGCGATCGTCGAGGATTGCGCGCATTGCTTCGAGGGTACGCTGAACGGACACCGCCCCGGCGCCTTCTCGGATGCGGCGATCTTTTCTTTCTATGCGACCAAGAATGTGACCTGCGGCGAGGGCGGCGCGATCGTGTCGTCGGACGAGGAGTTGATGGACAGGGTGCAGCAGACGATGCTGCACGGCATGTCAGCGGGCGCCGACCGGCGTTTCGAAGGGCAGTTGTACCGTCACTGGGACATGGAGCGTCTCGGAACCAAGGCGAACCTGCCGGATATCCTGGCCTCGCTTCTGCCGCGGCAGATCGCCGAAGTGGACGGCAAGCTGGCCGTGCGGCGGGGCCTTGCCGAGCGTTATCGCGCCGCTTTTGCGGGGCATCCGCACATCGCGCTGGTGGACGAGGTCGAAGGCTGCGTGTCGGCGCATCACCTATTTACCCTGGGCGTTCCGGCCGAAGTTCGCGACCTGGTGCTGAAGAAGCTGAACCAGGCCGGGGTCGGATGTACCGTGAACTACCGCGCCGTGCATGGGCTGGAATTCTACAGGACGAAATACGGGTTCGAACGCGATGCGTTCCCGGTCGCGGCCGACTGGGGCGACCGGACGCTCAGCTTGCCGCTGTTCCCGGGCCTGACGGACGACGAGCAGGATTATGTGATCGAATGCATGCTGCAGGCGGTTTCCGAAGCGGTCAGCGAATCCGGCATCGCCGGGTCGAAGTGAAGAAAAAGAAGAACGGATTACCATGGATCTGGCAGGCAAGACTTTCCTTGTGACGGGCGCGGGCGGCTATATCGGCTGCGTGCTGGTGGAGCAGTTGCTGGAACGCGGCGCCATGGTGCGCGCGGTCGACCGGTTCTATTTCGGTCAGGACGTGCTGGACGAAGCGCAATTGCCGAACCGGGAAAACCTGGAGATCGTCAAGTCGGATATCCGCGATCTGACCGCGAAGGATTGCGAGGGCGTGGACATCGTTCTGGACCTCGCGGCGCTTTCTAACGATCCGTCGGGTGATCTGCATCCGGACCTGACATGGTCGATCAACTCGGCCGGACGCCGGGGGCTTGCTTCGGTGGCCAAGGAAGCGGGCGTGCCGCGGTATGTCATGTCCTCGACCTGCTCGATCTACGGCGCGGCCGAAAACAAGACCTCGGACGAGACAAGCCCGGCAAATCCGATCAGTGTCTACGCCAAGTCGAATTACGAGGCCGAGACCGCCATTCTGGCGATGAACGACAAGGGTTTCACCGCGACCGCGCTTAGAAACGCGACGGTCTTCGGGCTTTCGCGCCGGATGCGCTTTGACCTGATCGTCAACCTGATGACTTTGACGGCTTTCGAGAAGGGCCAGATCACCATCATGGGGGGCGGACGCCAGTGGCGTCCCCTGGTCCATGTCTCGGACGTCTCGCGCGGTCTGGTCCATCTGGCGCTGGCCGATGCCGACAAGGTCGGCGGCAACTTCTTCAACATAGGTATCGGCAGTTTCCAGGTACTGACCGTGGCCGCAATCGTGCGCGAGGTGCTGCCGTTCCAGGTGCAGTTGAACATGGCGCCGGACGACCCTGACCGACGAAATTACCGGGTTTCGGCCGACCGCTTGCGTGACGAGTTGGGTTTCGAGCCGAAGGTGACGCTGGAGGAAGGCGTGTCGGAGATCTACGAGGCGCTGAAAATGGGCCGTATCGCCAATACGCCGAAATGTTCCACCGTTAACTGGTATCGGCATATACTGGATGCGCGCGCGCTTCTGGACGAAGTCGAGCTGAACGGCCGGCTGATCTGAGGAGGAGGGGAACGCATGGCACATATCACGGCGGTCGCTCCGGTTCTGAACGAGGAACTGAACGTCAAGGAACTGGTCAGCCGTCTTGCGACGGCCCTGTCCCAGATCACGCCGGACTACGCGATCCTGATCGTGGACGACGGCTCGACCGACGGCACGTGGGAGCGTTTGCAGTCGATGGCCAGCGACAACCCGAGGGTCGGGGGGGTGCGGTTCAGCCGGAACTTCGGTCAGCACGCCGCGATTACCGCAGGGATCGAGGCCACGGATTCGGACTGGGTCGTGGTTCTTGACGGTGACCTTCAGGATCGCCCGGAAGTCATACCGGATCTCTACGAGAAGGCGCAGGAGGGATACGACTGCGTGTTCGTCGAGCGCATGGACCGACCGGAGAGCAAGCTGTACCTGTTGGGGCAGAGGATCTTCTACGGCACGCTCAGAAGCCTGACGCGGGGCAACTATGACGGGGCTCACGGAAATTTCTCGATCATCTCGCGCCGGGTCGTCGATGCCTACAAGACGCTGGGAGAGGGCGCGCGATTCTATGGCGGGCTGGTCGACTGGCTGGGCTTTTCGCGCACATCGATCCAGGCCCGGCACGGCGAGCGCTTCGCCGGCACGCCGAGCTATGACTTCCTGAAGCGGTTCCAGTTCGCCAAGCAGATCGTGTTGTCCTTCTCGACCAGGCCGCTGGACCTGATGCTGATCTTCGGGCTACTGGTCACGATCGTCGCTTTTGCCTTCGGCTTGCTGATCCTGTTGCGCGCGCTTTTCTCGGATTACGCGGTGCAGGGCTGGGCCAGTCTGATGGTGTCGATCTTCTTTATCGGGGGCGTTCAGATCAGCCTTGTGGGCATGGTCGGCCTTTACGTTGGACGGATCTACGAGGAGGTGAAGGGGCGGCCGCGTCACGTGGTTGCCGAAAGCCTGATCCCCCGGCCGGTCGGTAAGACAAAGGCCAAGGTCGTGAAGAGCGCCGGGTAGCTCGTTGGGCGAGCCAGCCATCGTCCGTTCGGCGTTCGACAGCGATATTTTCGGTGTCGAGTTCTTCAGGGTCGTGACCCCAGATACCGCTGCTGTCGTGGAGGCGGTGCGAAATCTGACCGCCGAGCGGTTCATCCTCGATGCCAAGTTTCCGGCGGACGAACTGGACCGGGCGGCAGCGCTGGACGCCGCGGGGTTCCGCAAAGCCTCGACACTGGTGGAATTTGCGACCGCACCGTACCCACGCGCCACCCGCGACCCCGAGCAGGCATCGGAGTTGAGGCTTGGCGACGACGATCTTGACGCGCACGCAGCCGGTTTCCGTTTTCAGCGGTTCATGCAGGACGGACGTATTCCGAAGGCCGGGTCCGAGGCGCTGGTGCGGCGCTGGATCGCGAATTCTCTGTCGGGGCGGCGCGAGACGTTGGCGATTGGCCGGAACTTCTGCACTTTCGCTGTCGATGAGGGTCGCCTGACGATCGACCTCTTGTCCTGTCTCGACACGGGGCAGGGCATGTCGGGCCGGCTTCTGGCCTGTATCCATGCCGAAGCGGCGTCGCGCGGGTGCGGCGAGGTGAGAGTGTCGACCGAGGCCGAGAACGCGCCGGCGATGCGGGCCTATGTCCGCGCCGGGTTCAGGCCCGTCCGATCCTGGGCGGCGATGCACCTGGTGCAACTTGCGGGCGGGACGCGGCCATGAAGACGGTGTTTCAACTGGGACGCTACGGCGCGGTCGGTCTTGCGCTGAACGGTGCGCTCTACCTTTTCTACCTTGCGGTGACGTCCGCCGGGATGTCGCCCGTCGCGGCGTCGACGCTGGCTTTCGCGGCGGGCGTGCCGCTGTCGCTGACGCTGCATCGGCGGATCACGTTCCGGGTGCCGGAGATCTCGAATGCCCGGAAACTGGGTTTCGTGGCGGTCTACCTTTTTGCCTACATTGCCCAGATCGGCACGCTTTCGGGCCTTCATTACGGGCTTGGCGTGCCGCATCTCCTGGCTCAGGCCTTTGCGATCATTGCCGCAGCAGCGTTTTTGTTCGTGGTTCAGAAAGCGGCGATCTTCCGGGCGTGACGATTGCGAGCAACGATAGGGTCGGCGTGGTCGGCGGTGAGGCGGTGCTGGTCGTCGCAGGTTTCCTTGCGCTTGCGGCGGCGAACCTGGTGTTCTGGCGTTTCGATTACCCGCCGTTGATCGACATGCCCAACCACCTGGCGCGACATGCGTTGCAATGCGCCAGCGAACCGGCAGCCGGCCTGGGACAATACTACGAGTACACGTTTTCATGGGTGCCGAACCTGACGGCGGAGTTGGTCTATGCCCTGCCGCTGGCATGTCAGTCGTTGCTGACGACACAGAAAATCCTGATCCAGTTCGCCACTACCGGTCTTTTGGCGGCGGTAATTGTATTGCATGCGGCGGTCTGGCGGCGCTGGTCGGTCTGGCCGCTGCTGGCCGCCTTCGGCACGCATCACATGGCGTTCGGGTACGGGTTCGAGAATTTCGTGCTGGCGGCGCCGCCGGTGCTGCTTGGGTTGGCGCCTTGGTTCCTTCTCCGGGACCGGAGAGCGGTTGTGCGACTTCTTCCGATGGTTCCGGTGGCCGGCGCCATATACGTCCTGCATCTCTATGCCTTCGTTTTCATGATCGGGACGATTGGTCTGCTGGAGTTGCAGAAGTGGTGGGCGGAGCGGAAAGCGCGGGACTTCCTGACGGTTGGAGCGCTGATGACGCTTGTAGCGGCCGGGCCGGTACTGCATTTGATGATGGTGGCGATCGGGACGGATGGGGTGGATGCCGGCCAGACCGATTTCGGGCCGGCGATCCGACGGCTGACTGTCGTGCTGTCACCATTCACACCGCTTGGCGTTCCCTACCTGGATTCCGGCGTGCTGCGTGTTGCGTCGTTCCAGCTTGTCGCGCTTTGCGCGATCTGGATGGTCGTGAGGTTCCGGAGGTGGACGCTGGTGCTGTCGCCGGGTTCACGACTGGCGCTTGGTGGGATGTTCATCCTGACCATCGCCATGCCTGGAACATTGGGAGCGGTGCATCTGTCAGATATCCGGTTCCCGGTTCTGCTGCTTTGCCTGGCGATTTCGGTATCGGATGTACGGCTTTCGCGGACGGCAGCGCTTTGTCTGGTTCTGGCGATCTTGGCGGCCGGTCTTTGGCGCACGCATTGGCTGGAAGGACGCTGGGCAACGCATGATCGCGAGGTGCGCGAGTTGCTGGCGCTCGAAAGCGTTCTGACCGACCGGGACAGGCTGCTGGTTGCGCGCACGGGCCACCCCTGGGACGTGCTGCTGCACTCTCATTCCGCCTCGCATCTTGCCCGCGAAGTGGGTCTGTTCCTGCCCGACTTATTCACGGGCGGGAATTCTCTATCCGCGCGTGGGACTTATCGTCTTCGGGACAACTTCCAGCCTTATCCGGTGCCGGCATCCCGGCTGATCGAGGAGTATCACGAGCCGCGCGGCCCAGACCCCGATGCGGTTCCTTACGCCGAACTCTACTGGACGGACTGGCAGAGCTTCTACACTCATGTTCTTGTGCTCGGCCGTCCAGGTGCCAGCTTTCCGGACGTAAAGGAGTTCGGCCGGACAGTTCGCCGGGGGACGTTCTTCGCGCTTTACGAGACCGGATTCTCTCCGGAGTGAGTGGTTTGCGGACGGGAGGCGCGGCGCGCGGGCAACAGGTCGGTTTCCTGTCGCTTTCGGTTTTTCGCCAACTGGACTTGCCCGGCGGCGGGTCCTAGTGTCCGGCGTCATACGGGGAAGGCATGCGACAGTTCTGGTTGATGATTGTGTTGGTTATCGCCTGTTTCAGCGGGTATTTTTTCTATGCCTACTATCAGGTCGAGTACAACACGATCCAGCAGAGCCAATGAGGCCGCGGAGGGCAGGGCGGGCCTTCATCCCCGGCCATGTCTTCCGGCCGGAAGGGTCGACTTGATCAGCTCCGGAACGACGACGAGCGGGAGCGCCAGGACCAGGATCGTCAGCCAGACGTCGGCGGGGATCCCCGTGGTCTGAAGCAGGACCTGCAGCGGTGGCCAGTAGACGGCCGCGACCTGCAGGCCGAGGCTGAACAGCAGGGCACCCATCAGGAAGGGATTCGAGAACCAGCCGATCCGCCAGCAGGGCTGGGTGAGCGACCGGAAGGCGAAGACGCTGAGTTTCTCGAAGACGACCATGCCGGTGAAGGCCGCGGTTCGCGCGATCATCTCGCCCTGGGGCAGAAGGCTGTAGAAGATCCAGAGGCTGGCGCTGCCGGTGTAGATTCCGAAGAGGCCGATCAGCAGCAGTCCCCTGATGCCGAGGATCGGTTCGTCGGGCTTGCGCGGAGGTTTCTCCATCTGCTGGCGTTCGCCTTTTTCCAGGCCGAGCGCGGCGGCGGTGACGCCGTCGGTGATCAGGTTCATCCAGAGGATCTGGGTCGCCAGGAAGATCAGCGGGCCGCCAAGCAGCAGGTTGACGACGATGGCCAGAACCTCGCCCGCGTTCGAGGACAGAAGATAGCGGACGAACTTGCGCAGGTTGTCGAACTGGCGCCGGCCCTCGGCGATGGCGTTGACGATGGTGGCGAAATTGTCGTCGAGAAGGACCAGGTCGGCGGCGTTCCGCGAGACGTCGGTTCCCCGGATGCCCATCGCGATGCCGATATCGGCGCGTTTCAGCGCGGGCGCGTCGTTGACGCCGTCGCCGGTCATGGCGACGATGTGGCCCGCGTCCTGAAGGACCGCGACGATGCGCATCTTGTGTTCGGGGCGCGTGCGGGCAAAGAGCACGTCGCGGGTCAGGAGAGTCTTGAGGCCCTCGTCGGGCAGCGCGTCGATATCCTGGCCATCCAGACATTCGTCGCTTGAGATACCAAGGTCGCGGGCGATGGCGCGGGCGGTGACGGGGCTGTCGCCGGTGATCATGATGATGCGGATGCCGGCCAGGCCGGCACCCCGGACGGCGTCCTTCACTTCGGGGCGGGGCGGGTCGATCAGGCCGACGAGGCCGAGAAAGACCATGTCCTGTTGTTCCGGCGTCTCGCCCTGCGACAGGCGCGACGCCAGCGCGATGACGCGCAGGCCCTTGGCCGCCATGTCCTCGTAGGCGTCGTGAACGACCGCCCGGTCCGCATCGCCGAGCGCCCTGTCGCCGTCGGCGGTGCGGATGCGGTCGCACATGCCGAGCACCACCTCGGGGGCGCCCTTGACGTGGTGGCGGAAGCCGTCGCCCCGGCGGACCACGACGATCATGCTTTTGCGTTCGCTGGAGAACGGTCGCTCGGCCACGGTCGCGGCGGGGTCGGGCAGGTCTGCCCAGCCCTTGTAGGCAAGCGTCACCAGCGCGCCTTCGGTCGGTGCGCCAGTCATCACCCAGTCGTCGCCCGACCGGCCCAGGCGGGCGTGGTTGCAGGTGATCGCGGTGTCGAGAAGGTCGGCCAGCGCGGGGTCGTCGGCGGCGCGCACGCGGTCGCCGTTGCTGGCGATGTGGCCTGCCGGATCATAGCCGCTGCCGGTGACGCGGAATTCTCTTTCCGACATCCAGATCCGGGTCGCCGTCATCTTGTTCTCGGTCAGCGTGCCGGTCTTGTCGGTGCAGATGACCGAGGCCGCGCCCAGGGTCTCGACGGCCTGAAGGCGGCGGGCCAGCGCCTTTTTCCGGGCCATCGTGGAGGCGCCGAGCGCGAGCGTGATGGTGACGACGGCGGGCAGTCCCTCGGGGACCATCGCGACGGCCAGCGAGAGGCCGGTCATGAACATCTCGAAGACCGGGCGCCCGACGAGGGTTCCGAGCGCGACGATCACCCCGGCGATCAGCAGAGAGGCGAGACCGATCTGGCCCGCCAGGCGGCCGAGTTGCCGTTGGAGGTGGGTTTCCTTCAGGCCGACCGAGCCGGTCATCTCGGCGATCTTGCCGAAGGAGGTCGATGCGCCGATGGCGGTGACGATGCCTTCGCCGCGGCCCGCGACGACGGCGGTGCCGGTCAGAAGCCGGCGGGCGTCGCCTTCGCCGTCGGGGGATTTGTCGACGGGGACGGATTCGCCGGTGACGACGCTTTCGTCGGCCTTGAGGTCGGCGGCGGTGACGATGTCGAGATCGGCGGGAACGCCTTCGCCGGCGGAGACGATGACAAGATCGCCGGGCACGAGTTCGCGGGCGGGCAGGACCACTTCCTGTCCGTCGCGCAGGGCCAGGGCCTGGGGCGTCAGCATCGAGCGGAGCGCGTCGAGCGCGGTTTCGGCCTTCCATTCCTGCACGAAGCCAAGGATCGCGTTCAGGATCAGCACCATGCCGATGGCGATGGCGTCGATCGTCTCGCCCAGGGTGAAGGCGATCGCGGCGGCGGCGATCAGGATGACGACCAGGAATCCGCGGAACTGGCGCAGGAAGATGCGCAGGGGCGATACGCGGGCGCCCTGGGGCAGCTCATTCCAGCCCGAGCGCTGCCGCTCGGCAAGCACCTGGGCCGTGGTCAGGCCGGTGGGCGCGGATGAGGGTTCGGACCCGGTCAACGGGCGTCAGAAGGTGGTGCGCTGGACGATCAGCGCGCCGTCACCCAGCTTGTCGCTGGGATGGACGACGACGCGGTCGCCGGCGTCGAGACCGGAGGTGACGGCGGCGACGCGGCCGTTCCGGCGGCCAAGCTCGACCGGGACGCGCTGGACGGTGTCGCCATCGGCGCGGAAGACGGCCCAGCCGTCGCCCGAGCGGAACGCCGCACTGAGCGGCAGAAGCAGGACGTCCGGTTCCTCGTATTCCACGATGCGCAGGAAGACCGCGAAGCCGTGGCCGAGACCGGTGCGCTCTTCGGCCGGCGAGACGAGGTCGAAGATCGCGTCGACGCGCTGTTCGTCGATGCCGAGCGCCGAGACCTTGGTGCGGGCGGCAGGCTCGATGCTGCGCAGTCGGGCCTCCAGCGGGGCGCCGCCCCAGCGCTCGACCGAGGCGCGCGCATCTTCGGGCAGGCGGACGGCGTCGCTGGAGAGAAGGTCGGCCACGATTTCCAACTCGCCCGGATCGCCGATCGTCAAAAGGAGGGTTCCGGCGGTCACGGGCCTTTCGCTGATGACATCGACCGAAAGCACCACGCCATCGGCGGGGGCGAGAATCCGGGTGCAGCAGGACCTTTCGCTGTCGGAGGCGACCGCCGGTCCGGTCAGGGCGGCCCGCGCGCGGGCCAGCGCGCCTTCCGCCTGCTCGACGCGGGCCTCGGCCGCGGCGACGGCGGCGTCGGCGATCGCGCGTTTCTGGTGGGCGTCTTCCAGCCGCGTGATGCTGGAGACGCCGCGCTCGACCAGTGTTGCCTCGCGGTCGTACTGGGTCCGGGCGTAAAGCTGGTCTTCCCTGGCGCGGGCGAGATCGGTTTCGGCCACGCTGAGTGCGGCCTCGGCCTCGCGCACGCTTGCCTCGGCCTGAAGGCGGGACCGGGCGTCGAGAAGGGCGGGCTCGACCGGTTCGACCTCGGCGACCACGGTATCGCCGGCGGTGACGCGGTCGCCGACTTCGACCGGCGAGCGCAGCGCCACGCCCGAGATGGGGGCCGCGACCTCGAACAGTTCCTTGACGCGGGTGGTGCCGTCGACGTCGACGGTGATGGTGAGCGTCCCGCTTTCGATGGTGTGCAGGTCGACGGGCACCGGTTCGGGGCGGAACGAGACATACAGCAGTCCGCCCGCCACCGCGGCGCCGATCAGACCAAGTACGATGTTGCGGCGTGTCTGGGCCATTGGGTCACTCTCGGGTTTTCATCACGGAGACGAGGTTCATGTTATCGAGCCTGCGGCGCACCAGAAGCACGGAAACGAGCGCGGCGATCAGCACCGTCAGGCTGGCGTTGGAGAAGGTTCTGGGATTGAGAATGAGCGGTATTGCGTAGAGATCGCTGGTGAAACTGTCGGTCATGAGCCTGGCGAACTGCCAGCCCATCCACCATCCCGGCGGCTGCGCCAGCAGGGCCAGAAGCATGGTTTCGCCCACGAGGATATAGCTGACCTCGCCCCGCGAGAAGCCGAGAATGCGCAGGCTGGCAAGCTCGCGCGCGCGCTCGGAGAGCTGGATGCGTGCGCCGTTGTAGGCCACGCCCACCGTGATCAGCGCGCCGAGAATGGCGTAGATCGTGGTGGCGATCAGGATGTTCTCGCTGATCGTGTCCTCGAAGCCGCGCCGGTTCTCGGCCATCATGATCGTGCCCGCCAGCGCGGGCAGGTCTTTCAGTCGGGCGTCGAGCGCCTGGCGTTCGGCCGGGTCGAAGGTGATGTTGATCGCCGAGACGCGGGGCGCCTGCTGGAACATGGCGGCCAGCGTTTCGTGGTCCATGTAGGCGCCGAGACCGAAGTACTGGGTGACAAGGCCGGTGACGGGAAGCCGGAACGTCTGGCGGCGGCCCTCGAGGAACTCGGCCTCGACGGTGTCGCCCACGCCGACGCCCAGTTGGCGGGCCAGCCGTTCGGTCAGCATGATGCCGCCCGGCGGGGCGTCGACGACTTGGCCCGAGGCGTCGACGATGCGGCTGAGATCGTTGCCCGGCCGCCGCGCCTCGATCGAGACGCGTTTCTCGTGGTGGGCATTGCGCAGGAAGGCGCTTTTGAACTGCTGGCCTTCGGCCTGAAGGACGCCCGGCAGGTTCCGCGCCTCCTGGATGGCGCGTTCGGGCTGGTCCTCGGCGAAGAACAGGACGGCGTGCTGGCGGTTCGACTGGTAGAAGGCGGTGTCGATGATCTTGTCGAGGGAATCGGGGAAGAAGTTGGCCGCCACCAGCACCGCCACCGCCATCGCCATGCCGAGAATGCTGAAGAGCGCGCGGAAGGGCCAGCGGATCAGGCTGCGCAGGATCATCATCGTCGGCTGGCTGACCCGAAGCCAGGCGAGCGTCCGGTCGATCCAGTTGCGGCGGAAGCGCGGCGGGGCAGGCGGCGACATGGCGATCGCGGGCGAGAGCGACGCGGCGCGCAGTGCCGAGCGGATCGCGCCGAAGGACGCGGCGGCGAACCCCAGAAGGCCCGAGACGATGTAGTTGTTCCACGAGACGTTGTAGATCAGGTAGGGAAGGTTGAAGAACTCGGCGTAGAGCCGCGCCAGCGCGAAGCTGAGCCAGCTTCCCACCGCCCATCCTATGCAGACGCCGACCACGGCGACGAGGCCGGCGAGGAAGAGGTAGTGCAGGCAGATGGCCGTGTTGGAATAGCCGAGCGCCTTCAGAAGCCCGATTTCGCTGCGTTCCAGCGTGACGATCCTGCCGATCACGAGGTTCACGAGGAAGATCGTGATCCCGAGGAAGATCGGCGGGAGGATGTAGGAAATCGAGCGAAGCTGTTCGATCTCGCTGTCGATGTAGGCGTTCGAGGTCTGGCCCGAGCGGTCGACGGCCCCGGTGCCGCCGTAGGGTTCCAAGAGGTCGTCGATGGCGTCCTTGACCGGCTCGGCGTCGAAACCGGGGCGCAGCTTGACGGTCAGGTTGTCGAAGGCGCCGGTGCGGTCGACGGCGGCGGCCAGCGCGCGTTCGGGCATCCAGGCGATGCCGTAATCCTCGTTGTCGGGCACCATGCTGCCGGGGCCGATGGTGTAGATGAACTCGGGCGAGAGAACCGTGCCGGTGATCGTCAGCGGCCGCTTGTTGCCGTTCAGGTTGGCGCTGATCGTGTCGCCTATGGTCAACTCGTTGGCCAGCGCGAAGGGCTCGTTCACGACGATCTGGTCGGTGGCGCTGCCGTCGGGCCAGCCGCCCGAGCGCAGGATCGGCTCGTTCAGCAGGGGCTGGCCGGCGGCGGGCAGCGAGACGAAGTAGCCGAGCGTGGAGGACGATTTGCCCTCGAGATCCAGCGTGGCGAAGGTCGTGACCCGCGGTTCGGCGGCGGCGACGCCTTCGATGGCGCGGATATCCTGCATCAGCGACATCGGCACGCGGCGGGCGCTGGCGAAGACGTCGGCGAAGCGGTTGCGCTCGTAATAGGTGCTGCGGGTCTCGTCCAGCGCGGTCGACATGCCGAAGGACATCAGCAGGATCGAGACGCCCCCCGCCATGACCAGGGCGATGGCCAGCGCCTGGACCCAGAGGCGCTTGAAATCCCGAAGCAGTTTCTTGTCGAGCGCGTCCATGACCGTCACCACTCGATCTCGGCGGGCGCGATGCGGGTGTCGTTCGTCTCGACCCTGTTGATGCGCCCGTCCTGGAACCAGATGACCCGGTGCGCCATCCGCCGGATCTCGGCGTTGTGGGTGATGACGACGGTCGAGGTGCCGAGATCCTCGTTGACCTGGCGAAGGACTTCCAGAACCTGGACGCCGGTCTTGCTGTCCAGCGCGCCGGTCGGTTCGTCGCACAGAAGAACCTCGGGGCGCTTGGCGACGGCGCGGGCGATGGCGACGCGCTGCTGCTCGCCGCCGGACAATTCGGCCGGGAAGTGATCCATCCGGTGCGTTAGCCCGACGAGGTCGAGCGCCTCTTCTGGGGTCATGGGGTCGCGGGCCACGTCGGTGACAAGCTGGACGTTCTCGCGCGCGGTCAGGCTGGCGACGAGGTTGTAGAACTGGAAGACGAAGCCCACGTGGTCGCGCCGGAATCGGGTAAGGCCGGATTCGCGGAGCGTCGTCAGTTCGAGATCGCGGAACCAGACGCGGCCAGACGTCGCCCGGTCGAGGCCGCCGAGGATATTGAGCAGCGTCGACTTGCCGCTGCCGGAGGGGCCGAGCAGGACGGAGAGTTCGCTTGCGTAGAGCTCAAGGTCGATCCCGGCCAGCGCGTGGACCTTGCCACCGCCGGTTTCATAGACCTTTGTCAGGCCCTCGGTCCGGAAAACGACCTTGTCGTCTGGGCTCATGACTCGCTCCAGGGTCACAGGAATCTGTCTCTCGCGCGCAGTCCGGCGCAAAGCCGGCACCGGTGACGCTACGCAGCTTCGTTGACGTTGTCACGATAGCTAGCCGATCCGGGGCGGGGGCGACTTGATGTCAGTCAAGGCGCGCCGGCGCAGGGCGCGCGGTCAGTTGCGGGAATTCTGCCAATGATGGCGGGCAGGTGGGGGTTGCCTATGCGAGGGTCGTGCGAGTGCAGCACGCTGGCGTTCGGCGCCACGGGTGGACGTCATCAGGATTCGCATGTGCGAGAACTGCAAGCTGCCGACTCCGGGTCAGCGTGGGCGCAACGGCAGAAAGAGTTCAATTTGACCGACGCGCGGGAGAGGCACGCGGCGATGCGAGCTAGCCGCCCGCAGGTCCTAAAAGAAACCGGCGAACGTTAAACTATCGGAACCAGTCAGGGCGGATCATCTCCTGCCCCGTGACCTAGTAAGCGGCCCGAGTGGATGTGCAGCGGGCCGCTTTTACTTGCCGTCGCGCTTCTCAATTGCCTTGCGGTCACCCTCGGGAAGAGCTGCATAGACCTCATCGACATGCTTCGGTTCGGAGATCGTCTTTTCTACGATCAGGTTTAGTAGTCGGAAGAGAGTTTCCGCAGTCGCTCTGTCGTCCTTGAGGTCGATTTGGCCGGGATGAACGGCATTGTTCCCGACAACGCGCACCACATCGAGGGCCTTCTGAATGCGCGGATCGAGCCCTCCAGCAACGAGGGCCTTAATGTCGTCATTGATATTGTTACCTGGCTGCTTGAGATGTTTGCACAGCTTCTGGATGCAAAGACGAACCAAAGCTGCCGCACCGCGAGGTGAGATGTCCAGAATCGCACTCGCTTCGTCGTAGTCACTTCGAATGTCATCGGGCATGTCGGGGTTCGCGGGTGGGGCTTCGCCACGCTGTGGGTAAACGAGACGATCATATATCCAGAGCGTGATGTCGTTGCAGTTGTAGCAACTGCAAAACCACATGTTCGTCAGATCTTGGTCCACTCTACTGACTCGATACTCGAAGAAGGGGCGGCCCAATGCCGCGCGTTCGGCCCAAGATTTAATCTGCGCGCGGCGGTCCTTGTCCTCGATGTTCTCGAGCTTCATATCCTTCAGTGCTTCGGCGTCGATTATGTATGGCGTTTCGTCTTTCTTCAGCGGTTCAGCGTGCACACTGAACCAGAATTGCTTCGCCAAAGCTCCGCAATGGGGGCAGTTGAAGGCGGTCTCGCTGACCGAGGGCGGAACGTGCTTCATGTGAAAACCACTGAATCGAAAAAAAGGTTGTTCGAAAATAGCATGTTGGCTTCTGGGGTGAAACCGAACACTCGCGTCTGCTTGCTAACTGCTTGCTAGCTAGTTCAAGAACCACAAGATCCCCGCCGGAGGTCTATGTAAGTGACTTTTTTCTTTGGAAAGATGGCTCCGGCGGTAGGGATCGAACCTACGACCAATTGATTAACAGTCAACTGCTCTACCGCTGAGCTACGCCGGAACACGCGGGGCGATATAGCAACCGCCGCCTTCCCCGTCCAGAGGCGATCGGCACAAAAATCGATGCGTCTCAGACCAGCGCGAAACGCGCCGTGGCGCCGAGGCGGGGGGTGGCGCGGACGAGGCCGCGTTCGTGGAGGTCGACGAGGTGGGCAAAGACGTTTCTGCCGGCGGCCGGCAGCATGGCGGGCGGGATGTCGGTGTAGACCCGGCGGGCGATTTCCGCGATTTCGAGCGGGGCCGGACCGAGGGCGTTCAGAATGCCGGCCTCGCGCGCGGCGCGGTGCGCGATGAGCCATCCGAGGCGGCCGGAGGGATCGTCGATGGCGCCGCCATGACCGGGGTAGAGCCTGCGATGGCCCGCGTCGCGCAGCCTGGCCGAGGTCGCCATGAAGGCGCCGAGGTCGCCGTCGGGCGGCGAGACGAGCGACGAGGACCAGTCCATCACATGGTCGCCCGAGATCAACGTGCCCTGAAAGGCGAAAGCCAGGTGACCGGCGAAATGGCCCGGCGTGTGAAGCGCCTCGATCTGCCATCCGTCACCGGTGACGCGGTCGCCGTCGGCCAGCGTCGCATCCGGTGCGAAGGCCGTATCGACGCCTTCGCCGCCGCCGGCCAGACCTTCGCCGGCCAGCGCCGACATCGTGGCCGAGCGTCCCGCGCCGGGCGGGCCGAACCCCAGAACCGGCGCGCCGGTCCGCTTGGACAGTCGGCGGGCGAGGGGACTGTGGTCGAGATGCGCGTGGGTGACGACGATGTGGGTGATCGTCTCGCCCCGGGTCGCGGCGAGGATATCCGCGAGGTGGCCGGGATGATCGGGGCCCGGATCGAGCACGGCGACGCGGCCCTCTCCGACGATGAACGTGTTGGTTCCCCAATGCGTCATGGGGCCGGGGTTCGGGGCGAGGATGCGGCGAAGGCCGTCCTCGAGCATCTCGGCCCGGCCCGGATCAGGCTGCGTCATCGGCTCTTTCTCTCGCGCGTTCCGGCCACTAGGGTTCTGCCATGTTCTGGCGCGCTCTGAAAGTGTATCTGCCCCGCTCGCTTTACGCGCGCGCCGTGCTGATACTGCTTGTGCCGGTCATCACCATTCTCCTGGTGGTCTCGGCCGTCTTCACGCAGCGGCTGTACGAGGACGTCACGCGCCAGATGACGCAGGGCGTCGCGAACGAGTTGCGGCTGGTCCTGAACAGGATCGAGGATGCGCCGGACGCCGCGGGCGCGATGGAGGCCGCGATCGAGGTGGCGGCACCCCTTGGCATCGAGGTCTCGGCCGATCCGGGCGACATCGTCGATGACTATGTCTGGTACGACGTATCGGGGCGTGTCGTGGCCGCCACGCTGCGCGAGGAGATCGGCGCGGTCCGCGCGGTCGATCTTGCCGGTCGCGACGGATTCGTTCGAATTGCGGTGGCGACATCGAAAGGCCCCCTGCTGCTGGAATTGCGGCGCAGCCGGGTCTCGGCGCGAAATCCGCACCAGTTTCTTGTCCTGATCGGGTTCACCGCGATCCTGATGACGGCGGTCGCCCTGATCTACATGCGCAACCAGATGATGCCGATCCGGCGGCTGGCGCGTGCGGCGGATGCCTTCGGAAAGGGCCGGCGGGTGCCCTATCGGCCCGCGGGCGCGACCGAAGTGCGCCAGGCCGGGGCGGCTTTCCTGGAGATGATGGACCGGATCGAGCGCCAGATCGAGCAGCGCACCCTGATGCTGTCGGGTGTCAGCCACGATCTGCGAACGCCCTTGACCCGCATGAGACTGGCCCTGTCGATGATGGAAGGCAACGACGAGGCCCGTGCGATCCTGCGAGACGTCGCCGACATGGAACGGATGCTGGACGCGTTTCTGGACTTCGCGCGTGGCGACGGGCGGGAAGAGGCGGCGGCCACCGATCCCGTCGAGGTCGTGCGCGACGCGGTGGAGCGGGCGAAGCGGGGCAAGTTGCCGGTCAGGCTGGGCAGGGTCGAGGACGGCGCAAGCGCGATGCTGCGGCCGAACGCGATGGCGCGGGCGCTGGACAACCTGATCGGAAATGCCGTGCGCTACGGGGGCGAGGCCGTGGTTTCCGTCGAACGGGACGCGGCGTCGCTTCGGTTTTGCGTGGACGATCCCGGGCCGGGAATTCCGGCCGAGATGATGGCCGAGGCGCAAAAACCCTTTACCCGGCTGGATACCGCACGCAATCAGGATAGCGGATCGGGCGTGGGGCTGGGACTTTCCATCGCCGCCGATATTGCGCGCGGCCACGGCGGGGGGCTGGTGCTGGAGAAAAGCCCGACGCTGGGCGGCCTTCGCGCGGTTATCGTCATTCCGCTGTAAGTTGAAAAAGCGGCGAATTGGTTTCGCCGCCTTTCAGGATTGTCGCAATGGAAATCGGAGGTTCAGATTTCCATGCTTTCCGGCGATTTTCCGGCGGCTATTGCGCTTTTGAACCACGCGGGCTGGCGACCGCGGCCTGACCACGTTTCGGCGGGATTGGCCGGGTTGACGTATTTGGGGGGTGTTTTTCCCTTGCGCTTCTTGCCCTTGAGGCCGACGATTTCGTCGACGGACATGCCGTGTTCTTTCGCCACGGCCTCGATCGCTTTCAGCGCTTCGGCGCGGCGACGTTCGGCAAACCCCTTGATGGCTGCGTCCACGTCTTTCTTCAGTTGTTTGAGTTCTTCCATCGACATCTTGCCGAGATCGGTTTTCTTGACCATGCGGTTCTCCTTCAGGTTCCTTTCCGGAACCGTTTTTTGGATAGACATTCAAATAGGGCATTAATTTCCAGTTTAAATGTGAGGCGATTTATAATCCGGCTTTTGCGTTTTGCAATTCGCTAATTTTGGCGGAAAGGGCGGACGGCAAATGGCTGCCGGAGATTCGGTGGAACGAAAGCCGCAGCGCGGTGGGGAATGCGCTTGGGAATAGGGGCGGTCGCCGGGGCGGCGCGCCTTTGCGGCAATGGCGTGTGTGAATTGCGGAATGGTAGGCCCGGAGGGAAACCAAGTCCCGATTACAAACAAATACTTAGGTTGTCCAACCCGCAAATACCTACCCTTTGAAGGCATTAGCGAAATTAGCCAGTTGTCCAACCGCTTCTCCAGCCTGATTGCGCCGGTTCACATGGTCATCTGCCGGACAGTCGTCTATTGCCTGAAAAACCCTGATGAGACGTCCATATGGCAGCTTTCCGCGATTCTCAACGCACGCCTTCAAACTCGCGAACGTGTCTTCCTGGCCGTGTCTGCGCTGATGGCGTTGGACGATGACGAATATCGGGCCGTCGTCGATTTCATGGAGGGCGAGAGATGACCGTCCTCAATATGCGCGGCGAATGGCGGTTGGACAAGGGCATGTTCGCGGTGACCGGCCGAAACGGTCTAGACACTTTCTTCGCGAAGCCGGGTGATCGGTTCTACCACCGGAAACTCAAGAAGACCGGAACGGTCGTTAGGCTAGAAAAACTTTGCCAATGGGACTTTCTGACCGAAAGTTGGGTCTGGCGGGAATACCTAGACCCGGTTGCTAATGACACCGCCTATGCGCGCATTCGGATGCATTGGGACGGTGAGCCCAACGACTACGGTGACGATTGCGAGGTTGAAGACGTACAGAACCTTATTGGGGAAGGCGCAGAACCGCTCCCACTGACTGGCCGTGCAGGCCAGATACAGGCGGCCATGCGGCCTCTCAAGGAAAATGAGCCGGTTCTGGAGAGCCGCTACATCGTAGAAGGCCTGCTCGACCGAGGCGCGTTCTCAACGGCCTATGGAGCTCCTGGCTCAGGCAAGACCTTCGCGATGCTGGAGATGGCAATACACGTAGCGGCTCGCCGAGAATGGCGTGGCCTGCGGGTCGGAGGTCAGGATACCGAATACGATTGGCCTGGTCCCGTCGTCTACATCGCCCTAGAAGGCGGTCGCGGCATTCGGAACCGGCTGGCTGCGCTCAAGATAGAAAAGCCTGAAGTATTCGCGGCAGCAGCGGAAGATGACATGTTTACTGCCATTAGCCTGCCGTTGGACTTCCACGCCGAGGGCGACGCGGAGGCACTGCTGGAGGTATTCGGAACCCTCACGACCCCTCCTGGCCTGATTGTCATCGACACGCTGGCACGCGCTATGGGTAGCGGAGACGAAAACAGCGCAGCCGAGATGGGGCGATTTATTCGCAACATCGACAAGGTGCGGGAAAGGACCGGCGCTCACGTAATGGTCGTCCATCATTCGGGGAAGGACGCAACAAGAGGCGCAAGGGGAAGTTCGGCTCTTAATGCAGCCTTGGACACCGAAATCGAGGTTGTCCAAGTACACGGTGTCATCACGATTGCCGACCGCAAGCAGCGCGAGGCAGAACGCGGTTTCGAGCGACACTTCACTCTCAAGCAGGTTGTGCTTGGAATGGATGAAAATGGAAAGCCGGTCACGTCGGCCGTGCTGATGGACGCTGAGGCAGTCCAGAAGAAAACACGCCTAACTGGCTCCCAAGAAGTCGCACTCAATGCGCTTACCGATGCGCTCGTCCAGCACGGCAAGCAGATGGCCGATACCGTCAACTATCCGGCTCGGGACGTGGTGTCCGAGGACGATTGGCGGGCCATGTGCGACCGCCACGGTCTGACTGGAACCGACACTCCAGAAGCGAAAAGGAAGGCATTCACACGAGCGAGAGACTCGCTCATGAAAAAGAACATTGTCCGCCACTTCGACGGCATGGTTTGGAGGGTGCAACCCAATGAAATGTAACGCGGACGTTGACGGACACGTCCGGACACGTCCGGACACGTCCGGACACGTCCGGTCAGCCCGGGGGCGGACGGACACGGACACCACCCTATAGGGGTGTCCGT
>JAVJUV010000117.1:0-88204 GCA_040220415.1 Silicimonas sp. | reverse complement strand
GCTCTCGCCCGATCTGACCGACGATTACGAGGTCGTCCACTCCACCTTCCAGCCCGGCGCCGAGCGCCGGACGCCGGTGACCCGGCCCACCCAGGAAGTGGGCTACATCGTCTCCGGCACGCTCGACATCACCATCGGCAGGCACACCCACCGCCTGACCCCCGGCGACAGCTTCCGCCTGCGCGGCGAACCCTTCCGCTGGGCCAACCCGACCGACAGCCCTTGCGTCGCGATCTGGGTCATCGCGCCGCCCGTCTACTGAGGAGAACCCAATGGCCGACTTCCCCACCACCGCGCGTGTCGTCATCATCGGCGGCGGCGCCGTGGGCGCCTCGTCGCTCTACCACCTCGCGAAAGCGGGCTGGACCGACTGCGTTCTCCTGGAAAGGAACGAACTGACGGCCGGCTCCACCTGGCACGCCGCCGGCAACGTGCCGACCTTCTCGACCTCGTGGTCGATCATGAACATGCAGCGCTATTCGACCGAGCTTTACCGCGGCCTTGGTGCCGCGGTCGACTACCCGATGAACTACCACGTCACCGGCTCGGTCCGCCTGGCGCATTCGAAAGAGCGGATGCAGGAATTCGAACGCGCCGCCGGCATGGGACGCTACCAGGGCATGCCGATCGAGATCCTGAACCCCGCCCAGACGAAGGAACGCTACCCTTTCCTCGAAACCCACGACCTGAAAGGCAGCCTCTACGATCCGAACGACGGCGACATCGACCCCGCGCAGCTGACCCAGGCGCTTGCCAAGGGCGCGCGCGACCTCGGCGCGCAAATCCTCCGCTTCACCCCCGCCACCGGCATCAGCCGCGAGAACGGCGAATGGATCGTGCACACCGACAAGGGCGATATCCGCTGCGAGATCGTCGTCAACGCCGCCGGCTACTATGCCCAGCGGGTGGGCGAGTGGTTCAAACCCTTCGGCGGGCGCACCGTGCCGATGATGGTGATGAGCCACCAGTATCTTCTGTCGGAAGAAATCCCCGAGATCGAGGCCTGGACGAAAGAGCAGGGCCACAAGCTGCCGCTTCTGCGCGACGTGGATATCTCCTACTACCTCCGGCAGGAGAAGCACGGCTTCAACCTCGGCCCCTACGAGCGGAACTGCCGCGCGCACTGGGTCAGCCCGGACGATCCCATGCCCGAGGATTTCAGCTTCCAGCTTTACCCCGACGACCTCGACCGCCTCGAATTCCATATCGAGGACGCGATGGCCCGCGTGCCCCTTCTGGGCACCGCCGGCATCTCCAAGGTCATCAACGGCCCGATCCCCTACGCGCCCGACGGCAACCCGCTGATCGGCCCGATGCCGGGCGTGCCGAACGCCTACGAGGCCTGCGTCTTCACCTTCGGCATTGCCCAGGGCGGCGGCGCCGGCAAGGTGCTGGCCGAATGGGTCACCGAAGGCCAGACCGAATGGGACATGTGGTCCTGCGACCCGCGCCGCTTCACCGACTACACCGACCACGAATACTGCGTGGCCAAGGGCATGGAGATCTACGGCCACGAGTACGGGATGCATTTCCCGTGGAAATCCTGGCCTGCCGGGCGCGACCGCAAGCTCTCGGCGGTCCATGACAAGGTCATCGCCCTCGGCGGCCAGATGGGCGCCTATGGCGGCTGGGAACGCGCCAACTGGTTCGCGAAAGAGGGCGACGACACCTCGCTCGAGGCGACCGAAACCTGGAACCGCGCCGGCCCGTGGGAGCCGCGCATCCGCGAGGAATGCGAGGCGGTGCGCGACCATTGCGGCGTGCTCGACCTGCCGGGCTTCTCGCGCTTCAAGTTCCGGGGGCCGGGCGCGGACGACTGGCTTCGCGGTCTCGTCGCCGGCGCGCTTCCGAAGATCGGCCGCGCCGGGCTGGTCTATTTCGCCGACGACCGAGGCCGGATCGTCACCGAGATGTCGGTCGCGCGCGAAGCCGAAGACCTCTTCATCCTCATCACTGCCGCTACCGCCCGCTGGCACGACCGCGAATGGCTGGAACGGCACATGCCCGAGGATGCGGCCTTCGCGCTCGAGGACTGGACCGACGCCATGTCGACCCTGATCGTCACCGGCCCGGCCTCGCGCGATATCCTCTCGACGCTCTCTGACGCCGACCTGACGCTGCCCTGGCTCAGCATGCAGGAAACCGAGATCGCAGGCGGCT
Source organism: Silicimonas sp. (assembly GCA_040220415.1). Classification (GTDB taxonomy): domain Bacteria; phylum Pseudomonadota; class Alphaproteobacteria; order Rhodobacterales; family Rhodobacteraceae; genus JAVJUV01. The sequence goes on along the minus strand of JAVJUV010000117.1, from coordinate 86,044 downwards.
GGGCCGCGCTGGTCCGGATCTCCTTCGCGGGCGAGCTTGGCTGGGAAATCCACGCCGAGACCGCCGACATTCCGCCGATCTACGACGCCGTTCTCGCCGCCGGCGCCAAACCCTTCGGCATGTTCGCCCTGAATTCGCTGCGCATCGAAAAGGGCTACCGCGCGTGGAAGGGCGACCTCTCCACCGACTACAGCCTCCTCGAAGGTGGCCTCGACCGCTTCATCCGCTTCGACAAGCCCCGGGACTTTCCGGGCAAGGCCGCACTTCTCGCCGAGAAACAGCAGGGCGTGAAGAAGCGCTTCGTCACTCTGATCGTCGACGCGGGCGAGGCGGATGCGCCTTACATGTCCACCCTCTGGCACGACGGCCAGGTGGTCGGCGAGACAACCAGCGGCGCCTGGGGCTACCGCGTCGGTCGCTCCATCGCACTCGGCATGCTCCGCGCCGACCTCACCGACCCCGGCACCGAGATCGAGGTGGAAATCTACGGCGAACGCCGCAAGGCCATCGTCCAGCCCGACGCCCCCCTCTGGGACCCGCAGAACGAAAGGCTCCGCGCATGACCGGCCAATCTCATTCGAACCGCGCCTTCATCGGCCCCGAAATATCCCGGGGGAGGCGGACACCGTCCGCCGGGGGCAGCGCCCCCATCCGGCGGAGCCGGCAGGCATGACCGACATCACCCTTCTCGACGGCGGCATGGGCCAGGAACTGGTCAACCGCTCCGGCGACACGCCGACGCCCCTCTGGGGCACGCAGGTCATGTTCGACCATCCCGGCATGGTCGAGGCGATCCACCGCGACTACTTCGACGCCGGCGCCACCATCGCCACGACGAACACCTACGCGCTCCACCACGACCGCCTCAGGGGCACGCCCCACGAGGGCCGGCGCGACGACCTTGTCGCCCAGGCGCTGGCCGAGGCAAAAGCGGCACAGCAGAACCGCCCCGGCACCCGCATCGCAGGCTCCATCGGCCCGCTCATCGCCAGCTACCGCCCCGACATCCACCCCTCCCACGAGACGGCCATGCCGCTCTACGCCGACCTCGCCCGCCTGCTGGCGCCGTCCTCGGACCTGCTGATCCTCGAGACGGTCAGCTCCACCCGGCACGCCCGCTCCGCCCTCGACGGGGCGCGCCAGACCGGCAAGCCCGTCTGGCTGGCCGTCACCGTCGACGACGAGGACGGCACGCGCCTGCGCTCGGGCGAGCCCCTGGCCGACATCCTGCCCATCGCCCGCACCGGCGCCGCCGCACTTCTCGCCAACTGCTCCGCCCCCGAGGCGATGGCGGCCGCGCTCGATGTCTTCGCCGGCGCGAACCTGCCCTTCGGTGCTTACGCCAACGGCTTCACGCAGATCACCAAGGATTTCCTCAAGGACAAGCCAACCGTCGACGCGCTTCACGCCCGCGAGGATCTGACCCCCGCCCGCTACGCCGAGTTCGCCCTGTCCTGGGCCGATCAGGGCGCCACCATCCTCGGCGGCTGCTGCGAAACCGGCCCCGACCACATCCGCGCCATCGCCGACCGTCTTCGGGCGGAAGGCCACGCAATCGTCTGAGGCACCCATGACCGTCCCCACATCCGCCCGCGCGCTCATCATCGGAGGCGGCGTCGTCGGCTGCTCCATCGCCTATCACCTGGCCCGGCAAGGCTGGAAAGACGTCGTTCTCCTGGAAAGAAAGCGCCTCACCTCGGGCACCACCTGGCATGCGGCCGGCCTGATCGGGCAGCTTCGCGCCTCGTCCACCATGACGAAATTGGCCAAATATACCGCCGAGTTGTACCGCGATCTTGAAGCCGAAACCGGCATCGCCACTGGCCTGCGCCAATGCGGTTCGATCTCGGTCGCGCTGACGGCCGAGCGGCGCGAGGAACTGATGCGCACCGCCTCGATGGCCCGCGCCTTCGGCGTCCCGGTCGAGGATATTTCCCCGCAAGAGGTCAAGGACCGCTACCCCTACCTCGAAACCCGCGACGTCACCCACGGCGTGTATCTCCCCACCGACGGCCAGGGCGACCCGGCCAACATCGCGCTGGCGCTGGCCAAGGGCGCCCGCCAGAACGGCGCGCTGACGCTGGAAAACACGAAAGTCACCGCCATCCACCGCGACGGCGGCCGCGTCACCGGCGTCGATTGGGCCGACGAGGCGGGAAACATCGGCACCACCGCCTGCGATCACCTCGTCATCGCCGCCGGCATGTGGTCTCGCGAGGTGGGCCTGATGGCCGGCGTCGACATCCCGCTTCAGGCCTGCGAGCACTTCTATATCGTCACGGAACCCATTGAAGGATATCGGGATATGCCCGTCCTTCGCGTGCCGGACGAATGCGCCTACTACAAGGAGGACGCCGGCAAGCTCCTTCTCGGCGCGTTCGAACCCATCGCCAAGCCCTGGGGCATGAAAGGCATTCCCGACAGCTTCGAGTTCGACCAGCTTCCCGAGGATGTCGACCACTTCGAGCCGATCCTGGAAGCGGCCATCAACCGTATGCCGATCCTGGCCGAGACCGGCATCCACACCTTCTTCAACGGCCCCGAAAGCTTCACGCCCGATGACGCCTATCACCTCGGCCTCGCGCCGGGGGCCGATAACATCTGGATCGCCGCCGGTTTCAACTCCATCGGCATCCAGTCGGCAGGCGGCGCGGGCATGGCGCTTTCGCGCTGGATGGACGCGGGCGAAAAACCTTTCGAAGTCGGCTCGGTCGACGTCGCGCGGATGCAGCCCTTTCAGAACAACGCCCGTTATCTCGTTGAAAGATCGAAGGAAACGCTCGGTCTTCTCTACGCAGATCACTACCCCTATCGCCAGAAGGCCACCGCGCGCGGTGTGCGTCGCACGCCCTTTCACGCCCAACTTCTGGAACGTGGCGCGGTCATGGGCGAAATCGCGGGGTGGGAGCGCGCCAACTGGTATGCTGCCCCCGGCCAGGAACCCGAATACGTCTATTCCTGGGGCCGCCAGAACTGGTTCCCCAACGCGACGCGCGAACACCTCGCCATCCGCGACAATGTCGGCCTCTACGACATGTCGTCCTTCGGCAAGATCCGCGTCGAAGGCCCGGATGCCGAGACGCTTCTGAACCATGTCTGCGGCAATGACATGTCCGTGCCGCCGGGCCGCATCGTCTACACGCAATTCCTGAATGAAAACGGCGGTATAGAGGCGGACGTTACGGTCACGCGTCTCAGCGATGCCGCCTATCTCGTCGTCACGCCCGCCGCGACCCGTCTGGCCGACCAGACCCGCCTTCAGCGCCACGCGGGCGACCTGCGCGTCACCGTCACCGACGTGACCGCCGCCGAAGGCGTCCTCGCCGTCATGGGGCCGAAAGCCCGCGACCTGATGCAGCGGATCAGCCCCGCCGATTTCTCGAACGAGTCCCACCCCTTCGGCACCGCCCGCCAGATCGAGGTCGGCTTCGGCCATGCCCGCGCGCACCGCGTTTCCTACGTCGGCGAACTGGGGTGGGAACTCTACATCTCGGCCGACATGTGCGCCCATGTCTTCGAGGTGATCGAGGAAGAGGCGCACGACCTCGGCCCGACCCTCGTCGGCATGCACGCGATGGACAGCTTGCGCATCGAAAAGGCATTCCGCCACTTCGGCCACGACATCACGCCCGAGGATCATGTCGTCGACGCAGGGCTCGGCTTCGCCGTGAAGACCTCCAAGCCCGCCTTCATCGGCCGCGACGCCGTGCTCCGCCGCAAGGACGAGGGGCCGAAGGTCCGCATGGTCCAGTTCCTGCTCGACGACCCGGAACCGCTCCTCTACCACAACGAGCCGATCCTGAAGGACGGCGAATTCGTGGGCTACACCTCGTCCGGCGCCTATGGCCACGCGCTCGGCGGCGCTGTCGGCATGGGCTATGTCCCCGCCGCGATGGCCGCCGACGATCACGGCTGGGAAATCGAGGTCGCGGGCATCCGCGTCGCCGCCCGCGCCTCGCTCACGCCGATGTACGATCCGGGCCATAAGCGGATGCGTGCCTGATGACGCCCTTTTGGCGGGCCTGTAAGCGGGCAGGCAGGTCAGGCTTCCGGCATTTCAGACCAGAAGGGACCGACCATGAACCACCGCGCCGCCGAGGGCGCGGGCGCCACCGTCTTCGCCCGTGTGCCCCATTCCAAAGGGGCCATGAGCGTCGAGATGGAGTTGCAGGATGCCGAACTCGTGATCTTCGGCAATCCCAAACTCGGAACCCCTGCGCTTCAGGCCGATATCCGCGCCGGCCTCGTCCTGCCGCTGCGCGTCCTTGTCCACGATGCCGGCGGCCAGACCACCATCACCTACGAAAGCGTCGATGCGATGTTCGAGGGTCTCGACATTCCCGCCGACGCCGCCTTCCGGGGCGCGATGGCGGGCGCGCTCGAAAACCTGACCGGGGCCGCTGCCGGGGATTGAGAGCGCTCCCTTCGGACCTCGTTAACATCTGGGCCGCAGAATCAACATCTGGTATCGCGCCGGTCCCCGGCCACAATCGGCACCGACGCGATACCGACAAAATACCGACGTGATACCGACGTTGTGGATAAGTCGGAAAAACGTTTGGGAATAGGGGCTTGAAGGGAAAACCTAAGGTCCATCCGTTGCGCCGGCCGCGCACTCAGCGCCCGGCCCACGCAACGCTTTGATAACCTTTGGTTCTTTCCGCACGGCCTTGCGGCCCGCAAGTCCCCGAATCTACCCCGTCCGAAGCGCCGCCAGCGCCTCCCGCAAGTCGATCGCCCCGTCGTAAAGCGCGCGTCCCGAGATCGCGCCAGCAATCACGCCGGTATCCCTCAGCCGGATCAGGTCCGCCATCGACGACACGCCGCCCGACGCGATCACCGGCACGCTGACCGCCCGCGCCAGCGCCTCGGTCGCCGCCACGTTCGGCCCGCCCATCGCGCCGTCCCGGTCGATGTCCGTATAGATGATCGCCGCGATGCCGGCGTCCTCGAAGGCCTTCGCCAGGTCAATGACCTGCACTTCGGTCTCCTCCGCCCAGCCCCGCGTCGCGACCTTTCCGTTCCGCGCATCCAGCCCCACGGCCACACGCCCCGGAAACGCCTTCGCCGCCTCCCGCACGAGGTCCGGGTCCTCCACCGCGACAGTCCCCAGGATCACCCGGCTCAACCCCTTCGCCAGCCAGCCTTCGATGGTCGCCAAGTCCCGAATTCCGCCACCCAATTGCGCCGGAATGCTCAGCGCTCCCAGGATCGCCTCCACCGCATCCGCGTTCACCGGACGCCCCGCGAAAGCGCCGTTCAGATCGACGAGGTGTACCCATTCTGCCCCCGCATCCTCGAAGGCCCGGGCCTGCGCTGCGGGATCGTTGCTGAACACGGTCGCCTCGGCCATCTCGCCTTTCAGAAGGCGCACGCATTGCCCGTCTTTCAGGTCGATGGCGGGATAGAGGATCATGGGTCAGGGCTCCTTCGCGGTCGGCGCACTGATGCCCAACCCGCCGCCCAAGGGCAACCCCGGAGTTGAGATCCGGCGCCGCGCGGCCCCGCGCGTTCGGCGCCCGGACGATCGCGATCAGACGGGCAGCAGATCGGCATAGGCAAAGCCCTCGCGAATGACGGTTTCCCCGACCTCCACATCGACCCGCGCCGCGAAATCCGGCCCATCCACCACGCAGGTGTGAAACTCGCCATTCTCGCCGCAAGGGTCTGTCCCGTCCGGCAGATCGGCCAGGAACGCCGCATCCCAGCGACGCCCCGCGAACGAGGCGTCCAGCTTCGACAGGTCCACCGTCGCCACGAAGGCTTCCACTCCGGCCTCCATCATCTCGCGCGCCAGCCGGTCGGTCGGTACCTGCCACAGCGGGTATATTGCCTCCATGCCGACCGCATGCAGCTTCTCGTTCCGATAGTCCCTGATGTCCTCCAGGAACAGGTCGCCGAATACCATGTGCCGGATGCCATCGGCTTTCAGCGCCGCCGTGGCCCCGGCCATCAGCGTTTCGTATTCCTCGTTCGAACAGGGCCAGGGCAGGGGCACTTCCACCAGCGGCAATCCCACCGCAGCTGCCTGCCGGCGCAGTACCTCGACCCGCACCCCGTGCATCGCGACGCGCCCGAAATGCGCGTTCACCGTGGTCAAGAGCCGCGTCACCTCCACCGGCCCGTTCTCGCGGGCGCGGTGCAAGGCGAAGGCGCAATCCTTGCCCGAGGACCACGAAAGGCAGGCCGGCGTCAGGGTCGCCATGCCAGCCAGTTAGCAATCAGGCGCAGCCCGGCCGCCTGGCTTTTCTCAGGGTGGAACTGCGTGCCGATCATCGTGTCCCGTCCCACGATCGCCGTTATCGGGCCGCCATAGTCGCAATGCGCGATCAACTGCGCTGGATCGTTCACAACCATCTGATAGGAATGGACGAAATAGGCGTGTTCCCCGGTGGCGATTCCCTCAAGAACGGGATGCGGCCGGTCGATCACCAGGTCGTTCCAGCCCATGTGCGGCACCTTCATCGCGGGGTCCGAGGGCTCGATCTTGCGCACTTCGCCGTCGATCCAGCCCAACCCCGGCACGGTCTCGTATTCATGACCCGCCCGCGCCATCAACTGCATCCCCACGCAGATCCCCAGGAACGGTCGCCCCTTCGTCTCGACCGCCTCGACCAGGGCCTCGAACAATCCGGCCTGGGCTTTCAACTCGGCCATGCAGGCCGGAAACGCCCCGTCGCCCGGCAGCACGATCCGGTCCGCCCGCGCCACGTCCTCGGCCCGGTCCGACACCAGCACGTCGCCGGCGCCGGTCTCGGCCGCCATCCGCTGAAACGCCTTCTCGGCCGAATGCAGATTGCCGGCCGCATAGTCGATCAGAACTGTCAGCATCTTCTTCCTGGCTCAAATACGGCGCGGAGCACGAGGGGTGGAACCCCTCGCACCTGCCGATACCCTAAAGCGCACCCTTGGTCGAGGGAATGGCGTCGGCCTTCCTCGGATCGGTCTCGACGGCCTCGCGCAGCGCCCGTGCGACCGCCTTGAAACCCGCTTCTGCGATATGGTGGCTGTTGATTCCGTGCAGCGCATCGACGTGCAGGGTGATCCCCCCGTGCGTCGAAAACGCCTGGAAGAACTCGCGCACCAGTTCGGTGTCGAAGCTGCCGATCTTCGCGGTCGGCATCTCGACGTTCCACACGATGTACGGCCGTCCCGACAGGTCCAGCGCCGCGCGCACCAGCGCGTCGTCCATCGGCAGTAGGCAGGCGCCATAGCGACGGATGCCGCGCTTGTCGCCCAGGGCCTCGGACAGCGCCTGACCCAGCGCGATACCGGTATCCTCGACCGTGTGGTGGGCGTCGATATGCAGATCGCCCTTGGCGCGCACGGTCATGTCGATCAGCGAATGCCGCGCCAACTGGTCCAGCATGTGGTCGAAGAACCCCACGCCGGTCTGGTTGTCGTAGATACCGGACCCGTCGAGGTCGATCTCGACGGTGATATCGGTCTCGGCGGTCTTCCGCGTGATCTTCGCGCGACGCATGCGCCAGTCTCCTTGTGTTGCACGGGGCTTATAGGCAGGGGCGGACAAGCCGGAAAGAGGCCATTTCGCCATGCCGCGGCGCTGTTGTGCCGCTGCAATCTGGTGCATGGGCGGCGTGTCTCCTATCTATGGGACCGGAACATGAGGGTTGACGGTGATCATCGGTGACATAGCGGACGGTCTGACGCGCGGCGTCGAGACCACGATCAACACGGTCAGCGAGGCGTTCTTCGAGCCGGTCGTGCGTCTGGGCGTCACCGGGCTGTCGCGTGCGGGCAAGACCGTCTTCATCACCTCGCTTGTCGCCAACCTGATCAACCGGGGCCGGATGCCCGCGCTTCGGGCCGCGGCCGACGGGCGCATCCGCACCGCCTGGCTTCAGCCCCAGCCCGACGACACCGTGCCTCGTTTCGACTACGAGACGCATCTTGCGGCGATGACCGGGGACGCACCGTTCTGGCCTGAAAGCACGACTGGTGTCAGCGAACTCCGGCTCTCCTTCCGGGTCCAGCCCACCGGTCTCCTGGCGGGGCTGTCCGGACCAAGGACGCTTCACCTCGACATCGTGGACTATCCGGGCGAGTGGCTGCTGGACCTGGGCCTGCTCGACAAGAGCTACGAAGACTGGTCGGCCGCGGTTCTCGCCCGTATCGAGGGCCGCGCCGAGGCCGAAGGCTTTCGCGCCGCCCTGGCCGAAACCGACCCCGCGGCGAAGCTGGACGAGGTAACGGCAAAGAGCCTCGCCGCGGCTTTCACCGGCTACCTGACCGCCGCGCGGGCCTCGGGATACTCCGACTGCACGCCGGGGCGGTTCCTGCTGCCGGGGGATCTGAAAGGATCACCGGTTCTGACCTTCGCGCCCTTGCCGGCGGGCTCCTTCGGGCGCGGCTCGCTCGGGCGCGAGTTCGCCCGCCGCTACGACGCCTACCGGCGCGAGATCGTCAAACCATTCTTCCGCGACCACTTCGCGCGAATCGACCGGCAGGTCGTACTTGTCGACGTCCTGGGCGCGATCCACGCCGGGCCGAAGTCGGTCGAGGATCTTCGACAGGCCATGGCCGACATCCTCGGCGCGTTCCGGCCCGGGCGGAATGCCTTTCTCAGCCAGCTTCTTCTCGGCAAGCGCGTCGAGAAGATCCTCTTCGCCGCCACCAAGGCCGACCACCTGCACAATACCCAGCACGCGCAGCTTTCCGCGATCACCGAGGCGCTGCTGGCCGACGCCAGAACGCGCGCCGATTTCGCAGGTGCCGAGACCTCGGCCATGTCCATCGCGGCGCTTCGGGCCACCACCGAGGACAGGGTCGAGCAGGGCGGTCGCACGCTGGACGTGGTGCGCGGCACGCTCATGGACGGCAAGCGCGCCGCTTTCTATCCCGGCCGGTTGCCGGACGATCCGTCACGGCTTCTGAACCCGGCCCGGCAGGGCGCCGAGGCATGGCTCGACGCGGATTACGAGGTGATGACCTTCGCGCCGCAGCCCGTCACGATGCGACCCGGAGAAGGACCGCCGCATATCCGTCTCGACCGCGCCGCCGAGTTCCTGATCGGGGACAGGCTGAAATGATACCGACCATCGACAATGCAAGGCCCGAAGATGCCGATGCGCTCGGCGGAATCCTGTCGGACTGGATCGACGAAACGGCATGGATGCCGCGTCTTCACACGCGGGGGCAGGATCGAGATTTCGTCGCCGACCTCATTCGCGCAGGCGGCGTTCTGGTGGCGCGAAAGGGGCAGACGCCCGTGGGGTTCCTTTTCGAACGCCATTGCCACCTTGGCGCCCTCTACGTCGGCACGACCGCGCGGCGGTCCGGTGTGGGCAGCCGTTTGCTCGATCGCGCGAAGTCGGATTGCGAGCGGCTGAATTTATGGACGTTCGCAGCCAACGGGCAAGCGCGGCGATTCTACGAGCATGCAGGGTTCAGGATTGTCGATCAGACCGAAGGTAACAACGATGAGGGTCTGCCGGACATCCGGATGGCCTGGAACCGGGAGACTGAGAATGGCTGAACGCGACGGCCCCGTTCTGATCGAGCTGGACGATACCGGCCCCAGCCCGGCCGACGCGCCGCCGATCGCGGACGCGGGTGTGGCGCCGACCGGACAGGCGATGCAGACCGTCGCCACGCTGGCCGCGCGCCGCCCGTCCCGACTGGCCGCCTGGTTCTGGCGGCTGCTCGGTGCGGTGGTGATCTTCTTCGCTTCGGTCGCGGCCTGGGACTTCGTGACCGGGCTTGTCGCACGCAACACCTAACTCGGCTGGGCCGCCATCGGTCTTTTGGGCCTCTTTCTTCTGGTGTGTCTCGCGATCGTCGTCCGCGAATGGGCCGCGCTGGCCCGCCTCGCCCGGATAGAACACCTGCACGAAGAAGCCGAACGCGTCGCCTCGGCCAACGACCTTGCCGGCGCGCGAAAACTGGTCGAGCGGTTGTCCAGCCTCTACGCCGGGCGCGAGGACACGCGCTGGGGGCGGGACCGGCTTGCCGAACGGAAGGAAGACGCCTTCGACGCCGACACGCTTATTCGCCTGACCGAGGACACGCTGCTCATTCCCCTCGACGCAGAGGCACGGCGCGAGGTCGAGGCGGCGGCGCGCCAGGTCGCCACGGTAACGGCGCTTGTCCCATTGGCGCTGGCCGACGTCTTTGCCGCCCTTACCGCCAACGTCCGGATGATCCGGCGCGTGGCCGAGATCTATGGCGGCCGCTCCGGTACTCTGGGCTCGTGGCGGCTGGTTCGCGCGGTGATGACCCATCTCGTGGCGACCGGCGCCGTCGCGGTCGGCGACGATCTGATCAGCTCGGTTGGCGGCGGCCATATCCTGTCCAAACTTTCCCGCCGCTTCGGTGAAGGTCTGGTCAACGGCGCGCTTACCGCCCGTGTCGGTATCGCCGCGATGGAGGTCTGCCGGCCCCTGCCGTTCTCCGAAGGCAGGCGTCCGCGCGTCACCGGCCTTGTTCGCCGCGCTCTGACCGGGCTCTTCGACAGGGCAGACACCCCGCCATCGCCCTGACAGCCTCTAGACGACCGCGGTTTTTTCTTCGTCGTGAAAACTCTCGGCAGGATCGGGCCGCCGACCTGTCACCGAAGGGTGCCGGTTGACCCGCCAAGGCACGGGCTAGTGGGCCGGCGCCTCGGCGGCATCGACCAGCGTGCGGCCGCCATCGACGGTCAGGATCTGACCTGTCATGAAGCCTGAGCCGTCCGAGGCAAGGAATTGTGCCACCTCGGCCAGTTCCGTGGCGCTGGCGATCCGGTGCAGCGGAGTCGATTCGATGATCGCATCGCGGAAGTCCTCGTTGTCCTTCAGCGCGCCCTGAAGCGACGCGCTCATCACCGACCCCAGCGCAATCGCGTTCACGCGGATTCTGTGCGGCGCAAGGGCCACGGCCATCGACCGGGTCATCTGATCCAGCGCCGCCGAGCTGACCGAATAGGCCAGAAGCTCGGGCTGGGTGCGGCGTGCGGCGATCGAAGACAGGTTGATGATCGAGCCTGAAGGAATGTCGGTCCCCTCGCTGTCGCGGGCCTGCTTGATCATTCGCTTGGCAAAGACCTGCGTGACGCGAAGCGAGGTCATCAGATTCTGGTTCAGCAGGTCAATGACGGCGTCGTCATCCGGGTTCAGCGGATCGGACGACAGCATCTGCCGCGACGCGTTCACAAGGATGTCGGCGCGATCGAACCTGTCGATAGTGGCTGACAGAAGGTTCGCAATCGTCAGCTTTTCGCGCAGATCGCCCGCGAAATAGGCGACGGTTCCGGTGTCGTCCTCGCTGACCTGTCCGACTTCTTCGGCCAGCTTTGATTCGTCCATGTCCGCGAACATCACGTTCGCGCCCTTCTCGACAAAGTGCCGGGCGACGGCCAGGCCCACGCCGTTTGCGGCCCCGGTCACGACAGCGGTCTTTCCAGCGATGGAGAACGACATGTGAACTATCCTTTGCGGGGGAGGCGGGGATGCGAGGCGATGTAGAGTTTGAACGAGGCCGTCTGGCCGATGATCTCGACGTTCCTGAACGCGTCTTGCAGCGTCGCCTCATAAGGTAAATGACGGTTCGCGACAAGCCAGAGCTGCCCTTTCGGCGACAGCATAGACGCGGCGGAACGGATGAAAGCGCGCCCAAGTTCGGGATCTGCGGCCCGGCTTTCGTGAAACGGCGGGTTGGTCGCGACGTGGTCGGCCGGGGTGTCGGGCCGGAAAGTCCGCGCATCCGCCCAATGGAAACGGGCGCGGGGATCGGTGATGTTTCGCTTCGCGTCTTCCAGCGCCACGTGATCGGCCTCGACAAGGTCCAGTGACGTCACGCCCTCGCGGGACAGGACCGCGTCCGACAGGAAGCCCCAGCCCGCGCCCAGGTCGACGACATGCCCCTTCATCGATTTCGGCAACGCCGCCGCCAGTTCGCGTGAGCCCGGATCGACACGGTCGGCCGAGAAGACGCCGGGCGACGTGCGGAACCGGCCCTCGACAAGTCGGGTGGTCCCGGCGTCCCAGTCCGAGAAGTCGCCGCCCTCGAACGTGAAGATCTTGCCGTGGGCCTTCGACAGCACCTCGCCGGTGTCGGCGCGCCGCCGCACCTCCTTCAGGATCGAATCCACGCCGTCGGTTTTCTGTCCGTCAACGGCGACCGGCCCATCGGTGGCCTTCCGCGCCCGGTGGATCAGGTTCCGCGCTTCCGCCTTCGAGCGCGGCAGGCAGACGATGGACGCGGCATACGGCCCTTCGATCTCTGTTCCGACGGCATAGCCCGCGTCCCGGAATGCCGCGTAGTCGGGGTAGAGCCTGGTAACGATCCGGACCCGATCCTTTGGCAACGGCCCCGGATCGTCGCCGGCCCGTGCGCCGATGACCGCGATGGTCCCGGAAGCGGGCAGGGCCATCGCGCCGGTCTCGAGCGCGAGTCTCAATCTCTCGGAGAACATGGGAAGCGGCCCGTGGGCCCTATTCCTTTTCCATGGTGCATTGCAGCGGGTGCTGGTGGCGCCGCGCGAAATCCATCACCTGTGCCACCTTCGTCTCGGCCACCTCGAACGAGAAGACGCCGACCACCGCCAGCCCTTTCTTGTGCACTGTCAGCATCAATTCGAAGGCCTGGGCATGGGACATTCCGAAAAACCTCTCCAGCACGTGCACGACGAATTCCATCGGCGTATAGTCGTCGTTCAGCAGCAGCACCTTGTAAAGAGGCGGCCGCTGGGTCTTGGGCTTGGTTTCCGTCAGAACGCCGGATTCGTCCTCCGGCTTGTCCTTGTCGGCCATCATATGCAGGCTGTCGGCGATCAAAACTACCTTCGGCACGTTAAGGGATCGGTCGCACAATATAAGCGTTCTGCCGTCCGAGAAAAGGCCCGAGGTGCAAGTGAATGGACATTGAATGCTGACGACCATCTGTTTTGACGCCGATGACACGCTCTGGCACAACGAGCGGTTCTTCCGTATGACCCAGGAACGCTTCGCCGACCTCCTGCGTGACCACGTCGATTCCGGGCATCTTGCGGAACGTCTTCTGGCGGCCGAGAAACGCAACATCGGGCACTACGGGTTCGGCATCAAGGGGTTCATGCTGTCGATGATCGAGACCGCGCTGGAAGTGACGGAGAACCGCGTGCCGGGCGCGGTCGTCGCCGAGATCATCGCGGCGGGTCAGGATATGCTGCGCCATCCGATCGAGCTTCTGCCCGGTGTCGAGGAGACGGTGGCCGCCCTGGCACCCGACTTCGACCTGGTCCTCGTCACCAAGGGCGACCTTCTGGACCAGGAGCGCAAGCTGGCGCAATCCGGGCTGGGCGAGGTCTTCGACGGTGTCGAGATCGTTTCCGACAAGACCGCGCCGGTCTATGCCGCCATTTTCGCTCGCCACGGAACCGAGCCGGGCCGCGTGCTGATGGCCGGGAATTCGCTGAAGTCGGACGTGAACCCGGTGATCGACGCAGGCGGGTGGGGCGTCTACGTCCCGCACGGCCTGACCTGGGAACTCGAAGCGGCCGAAGCACCCGAAGATCATCCCCGATTTCGTCAGATCGGGTCGCTCGGCGATTTGCCTGCCGTCGTGATGGAAGTCTGCCACAACATGTAGTGCATTTTGGGCCGTAATACACTTTATGTTGTGGCAAGATTTTGCCATGATTCGGACACTCTAAATTCACCATTTTCCGATGGATTCGAACATGTTAGTGTTCGTCAAAACATACCCATAACATGACGGATCCGGCGCCAGAAAAGACCGGACCGTTGAGGCAGAAGGGGCAGAATCGTGACGTTACGGGTCTCCGTCCACGTCGTCAGGTCAGCAATTTTCGCGTTGCTCTTGGTGATTGCACCACTATCGGTCGCGGCCGCACCATACGCCGCGATGGTGATGGACGCCCGCACCGGCGAAGTACTTCATTCCCGCAATGCCGACACCCGGCTTCATCCGGCGTCGCTGACCAAGATGATGACGCTCTATGTCGTTTTCGACGCCATCGAACGCGGCGAGTTGACGTTGGACACCATGGTCACCGTTTCCCGAAACGCAGCCGCCGAACCGCCGTCGAAGCTGGGCCTGAAGGCCGGCCAGAAGATCGCCGTGCGCCATCTGATTCGCGCCGCCGCGGTAAAATCGGCCAACGATGCCGCCACCGCGCTGGGCGAGGCCGTTTCGGGAAGCGAGGCGGCTTTTGCGCGCCGGATGACCCGGATGGCGCAGGCGATGGGAATGAACCGGACGACGTTCCGCAATGCTCACGGCCTGACCGAGTCGGGCCATCTGTCCACCGCCCGCGACATGACCGTTCTGGGCCGCCACCTGTTTTTCGATTTTCCGGCCTATTACAACCTGTTCTCGCGCACCACGACCAACGCCGGCGGAAAGACGGTCTACAACACAAATCGCCGTCTCCTGGGCAGCTATCGCGGCGCCGACGGGATCAAGACCGGATACACGCGTGCCGCCGGATACAACCTTGTCGCCTCGGCCGAGCGGGGCGGCGAGCGGATCATCGCGACGGTCTTCGGCGGCCGTTCGGTGACCACCCGGAACCAGCACGTGGCAGAGTTGCTGGATATGGGCTTCAAGCGCGCGCCTTCGCGCGTCGCGGTCAAGAAACCGGCGCGACCGGTGCTTCTGGCCGAAGCCGATTCGACTGCCGCCTCAGGGACAACCATCCGCACGTCCGGAGTTGTGGCCCGCTCGCCCCGACCGTTGCTGCGTCCTGTCGCTCAGCCCCCGGAAGAGGTGCTGGTGGCCATGGCCGACGGCATCGCCGACGCCCTTGCCGAAGTCGCTGTCGTCGACGCGCCGGCGCCCGAACGGCCCGAAAGCGCGGCCGCCGCCGAGCCGGCGCCGGCCGAAGTCCTTGCCGCAAGTCTGGCGGGCACGCTTCTGCGCCCGGCCCCGCGACCGGTCGTCGCCGAAGGGTCCGCACCCGACGGGCCGGACGAGGATGAACTGGACGGTGACACGTTGACGGTCGTGACCCGCCTGTCGACGTCGGGCGGGCAGCATTGGGGCATCAACGTCGGTCGCTATACCACGCGCTACGAAGCCGAGAAGGTGCTGTTGCAGACCGCGCTGGTCGAGATCTCGACGCTGGACAAGGCGCTGCGCAAGGTTGTGCGCAGCCCCCGCGGATGGGAGGCGAATTTCGTAGGCATGAGCCAGGAACAGGCCGACCTTGCCTGCCGCAGGCTCGAGGCGCAGAATGTCACCTGCCGCCCTGTCGGCCCGGGCTGAGACGGGGGAATGGCGAATATATTCAAGGCGCTTGACGGCGGTCATCTGGACCGCGCGCTCTTCGGCTCTCACCCGAAACGTGGGAAGGCCGAGGCTGAAGACAACAATGTTCCGCAACCGCGTTTCTTTCGCCGCAGCCGCGTCCGCCCCGAAGGGCAAGGCCCGGCCGAAAGCGGCAGCAGCTCGCGCAAGGCGCCTCCCGACCGGGCTCCATGAGATGTCGCCGGGCCTGATGCGGGCGTTGAGCCGCGTCATGCCCTGAACCGTGAATTGCCGTCGGTATTCCCGCCTTTTCCGTCCTACCTGGCGACGCGTCTCAGCCCAGTTCGGCCAGCCGATCCAGCGCGGTCCGCAGCCGAACCAGTTCCCCTTCTTTCTGGGCGGCCAGTTCCTCGGTTTCCTCGATGACCTCGGCGGCGGCGTTCTCGCGGAATTTCGGATTCTTCAGGCGGCCCTGAAGCCCGCTCAGTTCCTTTTCCAGCTTGCCCACCGATTTCTCCAGCCGCGACCTTTCGGCGGCCACGTCGATCAGCCCCTCCAGCGGCAGAGCGAAGGTGCCGCCCTCGACCGCGATGGTGGCGGCCCCCTTCGGGGCGGCATCGGCCGCCGTCAGGCTGTCGATCCCGGCTTCGCGGTCGCGCAGGATGATGGCCTCGTTCCGCGCCCAGGCCGCTTCGCCGGCGGGGTCCAGAGACAGCTTCAGAAGCGGCGCTTTCAGCGATTTCGGCACGTTCATCTCGCCGCGCACGCTACGGACCTTCTCGATCAGGTCGCGCACCCAGCGCATCTCGGCCACCGCGGCCTCGTCCACCAGCTCGGCGCCGTAGGTGGGCCAATCGGCGTGGATCAGCATCTTCTCGCGCCTGGCTGAAAGCCCCCACAGCTCCTCGGTGATAAACGGCATGATCGGGTGCAGCAGGATCAGAACCTGATCCAGTGCCCAGGCCATGACCTTGCGCGTCTCGTCCGCGGCCTCGGTATCGAACAGCGGCTTCGAGAATTCCAGGTACCAGTCGCAATAGGTATAGGTGAAAGCATAGAGCGTATTCGCGGCATCGTTGAAGCGGAAGGCGCCCAACGCCTCGTCCACGGCCTCGCGCGTGCGGGCGACTTCGCCGACGATCCACTTGTTGGCCGTCGCGGCCAATGGCGCGCCCGGCTGCCAGCGCGTCGCACCGAACACGCCGTTCATCTCGGCGAAGCGGGCGGCGTTCCAAAGCTTGGTGCCGAAGTTGCGATAGCCTTGGATGCGCTGCGTCGACAGCTTCAGGTCCCGGCCCATCGCGGCCATCGAGGTCAGTGTGAAACGCACCGCATCGGCACCGAACTCATCCACCAGTTCAAGCGGATCAAGCACGTTGCCCAGCGACTTCGACATCTTCTTTCCCTTCTCGTCACGGACAAGCGCGTGGACATAGACGGTATCGAAGGGGCGCTGCCCCACTGTGGCGTATTGCATCATCATCATCCGGGCGACCCAGAAGAAGATGATGTCGAAGCCGGTGATCAGGACGGAAGTGGGGAAGTATTTCTTCAACTCGTCGGTCTGCTCGGGCCAGCCCAAGGTGCCGATCGGCCAAAGCCCCGAAGAAAACCAGGTGTCCAGCACGTCGGGGTCCTGCCACGCGGGATAGACCAGGTGCGTCGGATCCTGGCTGACGGTATAGTCGGCAAGGCTGGCCGAGATCAGATCCCTCGCCGCCGCCCGGTCGGCAACCTCGACAACGCGCGCATGGTTCAGCGGCACCGGCAGGTCGGCAAGCACGTCTGCGAATTGCGCCGCGACGCTTTCGAAGTCGGCCGCGCAATGGTGGCGCTCGTCGCCGCGCAGAAGCGACTGTTCGATCAGGAGGCGCATCAGTTCTGGCTGATCCAGCGCGCCGTCGCCCTCGTCGTCCCTGAAGCCTTCGCCGGAAAGGTCGAAACCGTACCAGACAGGAATCTGATGCCCCCACCATAGCTGACGGCTGATGCACCAGGGCTCGATGTTCTCAAGCCAGTTGAAATATACCTTCTTGTGCTGCTCGGGCAGAATCTCCACCGTCCCGTCGCGCACGGACTCCAGCGCTGGGCCGACGATCTTGGCGGTATCGACGAACCACTGGTCGGTCAGCATCGGCTCGATCACGACCTTCGAGCGGTCGCCGAAAGGCTGCATGATCTTCTTTTTCTCGACCAAAGGCACCATGCCCGGATCGAAACAGACATTGCCCTCGGACGCCTCGGGATCGCCCGGAACCATGACCGCAAGACCTTCGGCCGTGATCTGCTCGATCACCTCGGCCCGGGCCACGAACCTGTCCATCCCGCGCAGGTCGTCGGGCACGAGGTTCAGCGCATCGGCTTCCGATACGGTCAGCGTGCGCTCGCCACGGGCGACTTCCATCGCGATCTGCGCGGCCTCGGCGTAAGGCAGGCCATCATCGCGCATGTGCGCCTTGGTGTCCATCAGCCGGTACATCGGGATGCCGCCACGCTTGGCGACGGCATAATCGTTGAAATCATGGGCACCGGTTATCTTCACCGCACCCGAGCCGAAGTCGGGGTCGGGATAGTCGTCGGTGATGATCGGGATCAGGCGGCGGTGCTCTTTCGGCCCGACCGGGATTTCGCAGAGCTTCCCGACGATCGGCGCATAGCGCTCGTCCGACGGATGCACGGCGACCGCGCCGTCGCCCAACATCGTCTCCGGCCGCGTGGTGGCGATCGAGATGTAGTCGCGTGTCTCGGTGAAAAGGACGTTCCCGTCCTCATCCTTCTCGACGTATTCGTAGGTCGCGCCGTTTGCGAGCGGGTACTTGAAGTGCCACATGAACCCGTCGACCTCGATATTCTCGACTTCCAGGTCGGAAATCGCGGTCTCGAAATGCGGATCCCAGTTCACCAGACGCTTGCCGCGATAGATCAGCCCATCTTCGTACATCTTGACGAAGACGCGGATCACCGCGTCGTGGAAGTTGCCTTCCTCCCCCTCGGGCGCACCCGGCGCGCCCGACATGGTGAAGGCGTTCCGCGACCAGTCGCACGAGGCGCCAAGACGCTTCAGCTGCTCGATGATCGTGCCGCCGGATTGCTTTTTCCACTCCCAGACCTTGTTCGTGAAGGCTTCGCGTCCCAACTCGCGGCGCCCCTTGTTGCCCGCCTTGGCCAGTTCGCGCTCGACCACCATCTGCGTTGCGATGCCGGCGTGATCCTGACCGGGCTGCCACAGCGTGTCGTGACCCCGCATCCGGTGCCAGCGGATCAGGATATCCTGAAGAGTGTTGTTGAACGCATGGCCCATGTGCAGCACGCCCGTCACGTTGGGCGGCGGGATCATGATCGAGAACGTCTCGTCCGAGGACGCGTTCGCGCCCGCCCTGAAGGCGCCGGACTGTTCCCATTCGCGATAGATGCGTGCTTCGGCTTCGGATGCGTCGAATGTCTTTTCCATGGGTCTTTCCCTTGCGGTCGCGGACCATTTAGCGGCCCTGCAAGGCGAGGGAAACCCCTTGGGCTCAGACCATCCGGTCAATCTTGGTGGAAAGGTGGACCAGCGACTCCGAAGACCGCACGCCAGGTACGTCGCCGATGGCGTCCAGCGCCCGGTCAAGCGCCTCGGTCGATGTCGCGGTCAGGCTCACGATCAGGTCGAAGCGCCCGCTGGCGGTATGCGCGCTGGCCACTTCGCGCACGCCTTTCAGCCGCGCCAGAACCGCGGGCAGCGTTCGCGGCTCGATCTGCACAAGTGCCGTGGCGCGGATCGTGTTTTTCTCGACGGCCGAGCCGAGCCTGACGGTATAACCCGCGATCACGCCCTGCCGTTCCAGCCGTTCCAGCCGCGACTGAACCGTCGACCGCGCCAACCCCAGCGATTGGGCCAGCGCCGCCACCGGAATACGGGCGTTCTGCTTCAGAAGGGTCAGTAGGGCTTCGTCGATTTCGTCCATATGCCGATAATTTCGTGATTTCGCATGAAATGACAAGATAAAGCGACAAGTTGCTCGTTCAAAGTGGCGAAGCGTGACGGGATCATCGAAGGCGGATGAATGCAGGAGGATACATGCGACTCGTTCCAGCCCTTTGGTCCTGTCCCCGCGCGCACCTTCTGTCCGCGCGTCCCGACGACGCCGTTCTATTCTTCGCGCCGGATGTCCTGCACCGGACCGCGAAACGCTTTCAGTCGGGTTTTCCCGGGCTGGTGACCTATGCGGTCAAGGCCAACGACGCGCTCGAGGTGCTCGAGAACCTTGTGGCGACGGGTCTCACGGCGTTCGATGTCGCCTCGCCGGCCGAGATGCGGGCGGTCCGCTCGGTCGCGCCCGCTGCCGCGCTTCACTACAACAACCCGGTCCGCTCGACCGCCGAGATCCGCCTGGCACGGGACTTCGGCGTGCGGTCCTATTCGGTCGATTGCCTGGGCGAGCTCGAGAAGCTTCTCGCCTCCGGGATCGACGCCGGAACCGAAATCGCCGTCCGCCTGCACTTGCCCGTGGCCGGGGCGGCCTACGATTTCGGCGCCAAGTTCGGCGCGACGCCAGACCAGTCGGCGGTCCTGCTGCGGCGGGTCGCTGAACGGGGCCTCGTTCCCGCGATGACATTCCATCCGGGCACGCAATGCGCCGATCCGGCCGCGTGGGCCGCCTATATCCATGAATGCGCGCGCGTTGCGCAACGCGCCGGTGTGCGCCTTCGGCGGCTCAACGTCGGTGGCGGCTTCGCCGCGCACCGCACCGGCGCCGCGCCCGACCTGGATACGATCTTCACCGGGATCGACGCCGCCGTCCGGCATGCGTTCGGCAACGACCGGCCCGACCTTGTCTGCGAACCGGGCAGGGCGATGGTGGCCGAAGCCTTTACCGCGGCCACCCGCGTCAAGGCGGTTCGCGACGACGGCACGGTCTTTCTGAACGACGGCATCTACGGCAGCTTCGCCGAGGCCCCGATCCTCGGCAATGTCGACCGCATCGAGGTGGTGCCGCAATCCGGCCGGCGTCCTGCGCCGGACACGCGTCCCTGCATCGTTTTCGGCCCGACCTGCGACAGCCTCGACCGTTTGCCGGGCCGGGTCCCGCTTCCCATCGATCTGGCCGAGGGCGACTGGATATTGTTCCACGGGATGGGTGCCTACTCGCGCGCGACCCTTACCCGGTTCAACGGATACGGCACCGAACGGATCGAGACCGTCGAAAGCCTTGTCTGAGGGTGGACACCGGCGCGTCGCCCGTTAGGTTCCGCAGCAACGGAACATCGGAGACGTTCATGGACAAGTTCGGCAAGTCGCAACCGGTTCGCCGGTTCGAGGATCAGCGCTTCATCACGGGTCACGGTCGATATGTAGACGACATCGCGCCGGCCAACGCGCTTCACGCGGTCTTCGTGCGCAGCCAGGTTGCCCACGGCGCGCTGGATCCGGTCGACCTGTCAGAGGTCCGGGACATGCCCGGCGTCGCATTGGCACTGGCGGCCGAGGATCTGCAATCGATGGGGATCGACTACGTCATGCGCGGCACGCGCGTCGACAATCGGGACGGCTCCAAGGGCGCCGATACCGACCGCCGTCTGCTGGCCAAAGGCAAGGTGCGCTTCGTCGGTGAACCGATCGCGATTATCGTCGCCGAGACAAAGAACCAGGCCAAGGACGCCGCCGAGGCGGTTCTTGTCCAGATCGACGATCTGCCGGCGAAGGTCGACGTGGCGCCGGGCGGTGAAACCATCCACGACACCGCCCCCGACAACGTCGCTTTCGACTGGGACAAGGGGGACGCCGACGCCGTGGCGGCGGTGTTCGACGGCGCGGCCCATGTGGTCAGGACCCGGATCGTCGACAACCGCGTGATCGCGAATTCGATGGAGCCGCGCGGCTGTTTCGCCGAATGGGACGGCCAGCGGCTGCACTTCGCTTTCGGCGGGCAAGGCGTCTGGGGGATGCAGAAGAACCTTGCCAGGTGTTTCGGGCTGGAGCCCGGCAAAATCCGCGTCACAAACCCGGATGTCGGCGGCGGGTTCGGCATGAAGGGGATGGATTACCCCGACTACTATGCCGTCGCCGCTGCCGCGATGGCGATTGGCCGCCCGGTTCGCTGGATGTCCGAGCGCACCGAGGCGATGCTGACCGACAATAGCGGGCGCGACCTGATAACCGACACCGAAATGGCCTTCGATGCCGACCACAGACTTATCGGGTACCGCACCGACACGACCTGCAACATCGGCGCCTACAACTCGACCTTCGCCCAGCCGATCCAGACCGATCTTTTCGCCAAGGTCGCAATGGGAGTCTACGACGTTCAGAACGTCTATCTGCGCTGCCGCGGCATCTTCACCACGACCACCCAGGTCGATGCCTACCGCGGCGCCGGCCGGCCCGAAGCGATCTTCGCGCTGGAACGTTCGATGGACAACGCCGCCCGGACCCTGGGTGTCGACCCGTGGGAGCTGCGCCGCAAAAGCTTCATCCTGCCCGAGAAGTTCCCCTACAAGACCGCCATCGCCGACACCTATGACGTGGGAGACTTCAACCGTGTCATGGACCGCGTCATGGTCGAGGCGGATGTGCCTGGTTTCGCTGCGCGCCGCAAGATATCGGAAGAAAACGGAAAAATCCGGGGGCAGGGGATCTGCTACTACATCGAATCTATCCTGGGCGACCCCGGTGAAAATGCCCGCGTGGTGTTCGAGGACGACGGAACCGTCAGCCTGTATGTCGGCACCCAGTCCAACGGTCAGGGGCACGAGACGGTCTATGCGACATTTCTTTCGGATCACACCGGCATCCCGGTCGAGGCGATACGCATCGTTCAGGGCGATTCC
This sequence comes from Silicimonas sp., assembly GCA_040220415.1. Taxonomy (GTDB): domain Bacteria; phylum Pseudomonadota; class Alphaproteobacteria; order Rhodobacterales; family Rhodobacteraceae; genus JAVJUV01. Next base: position 64,048 of record JAVJUV010000117.1, on the reverse strand, counting down.
GATCTGATCCCGCAGGGCGGCGGCACAGGCGGCTCGCGCTCTGTGACGGTCCAGTCGACGGCAACGCTGGCCACGGCGACGACGATCCGAAAGCAATTCGCCGAGTATCTCGCCGACAAGACCGGAACCGACGGCGTGGAGTTCGACGACGAGCGTTTCCGCATCCCCGGCTCGAACGAGACGCCGACCATGCTCGAGGTCGCCCGGATGGCGCGCGACGATGGCCGCAAGGACCTTCTCGACGTGCAGGAACGGATCACGCTCGAAGCGCGTTCGTTTCCGAACGGCTGTCACGTGGCCGAGGTCGAGATCGACCCCGAGACGGGGCAACTGTCCGTCGACCGCTATACCGTTACCGACGATTTCGGAAATCTTATCAACCCGATGCTGGCCGAAGGTCAGGTTCATGGCGGCGTGGCGCAGGGCCTTGGCCAGGCCATCACCGAGCATGTGGTCTACGACGATGAAGGCCAGCTTCTGACCGCCTCGTTCATGGATTACGGTATGCCGCGCGCCCAGGACCTGCCGATGATCCGTTTCACGACCGAACCTGTGCCGTCCCTATACAACCCGATGGGCATGAAGGGCTGCGGCGAGGCGGGCACCGTCGGCGCGCTTGCGGCGATCGCCAACGCGGTGACGGATGCGGTGACCTCGGCCGGGGGCGGCGATATCCAGATGCCGTTCACCGCCGCACGTGTCTGGCGCGCGCTGAACGGGACCCGGATGGCGGCAGAGTAATACCCTCACGCCGCCGCATTGGCGCCTGACTTTTTCGCGAGCATTTGAAGGAACTGTCGAAGGCGGTTCCTCGGCACATTATCTGTGTATCGAGTTAGGAGATAGATCACGGTCGCGTAAATGGGTTTTACAGAGCGCATAAAGGGCCTGATGGGCTTCTTTCGCCGGACGGAGCGCCACGTCCAGCAGTATACCCGCGACCGGGTCGACCATGTGATCATTCTGGACGGAACCATGTCCACCCTCGACGAGGGTGATGAAACCAACATCGGCCTGATCTACAAGCTTTTGGCGGAAGCGGCGGCATCGCAGAACATCGGTATTCTCTACGAGGCCGGAAACCAGTGGGAAGACTGGTCCAAGACGCTCGACATCATCGAGGGGCGCGGGATCAACCGCCAGATCCAGCGGATCTACGGCTGGCTGGCCAGCCGCTATCGTTCCGGGGACCGTATCTTCCTGATCGGCTATTCCCGCGGCGCCTACGCTGTCCGGTCACTCGCGGGCGTCATCGACCGTGTCGGCCTCGTCCGCTCCGAATGTGCCACCGAACGCATGGTGCGCGAGGCCTATCGTCACTATCGCTTCGACACCGCGGCCGCCACCGCGGCCCGATTCGCGGCCGAGCATTGTCACCGCGATGTTCCGATCGAGATGATCGGGGTCTTCGATACGGTGAAGTCGCTGGGGTTCCGGGCGCCCTTCGTCTGGAAATGGGAAGAGGTCAAGCACGCTTTCCACAGCCACGAACTGGGGCCGAACGTCCGGCACGGTTTCCATGCGCTTGCTCTCGACGAGAACCGCGAGGCCTTCAAGCCAGTCCTCTGGGAATGCCCGCCGACCCACCCCGGCATGATCGAGCAGGTCTGGTTCCGCGGCAGTCACGGCGACGTCGGCGGCCAGTTGTCGGGGTTCAGCGACGCCCGGCCCTTGTCCAATATCCCGCTGATCTGGATGTTGGAAAAACTGGAACACTGCGACCTGCCGCTGCCGGACGGCTGGCGTGGCCGGTTCCCGACCGACCCGGACGCGAAATCCGTGGGCACGCTGAGGGGATGGGGCAAGTATTTCCTTGCCCGAAAGAAACGTGTTATCGGCCAGGATACTTCGGAGACCCTTCATCCCAGCGCGGTCGGCCGCTCGCCGCGAGCGCGCGAGTTTCCATCCGACACGGCGGCCAGCGTTGCGATCTAGAATTGCGGCATGACCGGATCAGGCGACCTTTTCAAGGACCGCAGGCGGCACCAGTCCCAGCGCATGAACCACTTCCCGCGTCATGTCCGGACGGTTCAGCGTGTAGAAATGCAGGTGCTCCACGCCCTCGTCCAGAAGACGGGTGCAAAGCGTGGTGCAATGCGTAAGAGCCAGCAATTGCGTCCGTCCATCGCGCTCGGCGGTCTCGAAACCGCGCTCGAGCGCCGGCGGAATGCGCGCCCCGCAGCGTGCGGCGAACTTCCTGACACCGGTCCACGACTGGATCGGCAGGATGCCGGGCAGGACCGGTGCATCAATACCGGCCTTCGCGCACCGGTCGCGGAAGCGGAAGAACGTATCCGCCTCGAAGAAGAACTGCGTGATCGCGCTGGTCGCGCCCGCGTCGATCTTGCGCTTCAGCCACTCCACGTCCGCCCCGTCGTGTCCGGCGTCGGGATGCGGATCGGGATAGGCGCCCACGGTGATGTCGAACTTTCCCGTCTCGGCCAGCGCTTCGACCAGTTCGACCGAGCTGGCGAAGCCTTCGTCGTGGGGCCGGAAGCCGCCGCTTTCCGCAGGTGGATCGCCGCGAAGCGCCACGATCTTCGTCACGCCCGCCGCCGCGTACCGGTCGGCGATCTCCAGCGTTTCCTCACGGCTCGCGTCCACGCACGTCAGATGCGCGGCAACGTCGACCCCGGTGCGTCCCCGAATGGTCTCGACCGCTTCGTGCGTCAATTGCCGCGTCGTCCCGCCCGCGCCGTAGGTGACAGACACGAACGACGGGTCAAGGTGCTGAAGCGCCTTGATCGTGTCCCAAAGCTGGAACGACGCATCGAGCGACTTGGGCGGAAAGAACTCGAAGGAAATCGTGGGGGCGGACATGTTGTTCTCCGTTTCGGTCAACCCTTGTCCCACACAACGTATTGTGAGACAAATTCATAATTCTCATCACCATCATGAGGCCGGCTTCATAATGCATATCGAGTTCCGCCATCTGCGCACCATTCGGGCCATCCACGAGGCGGGCGGTCTGGCGCGGGCGGCCGACATTCTGAACATCACGCAATCCGCGCTCAGCCATCAGGTGAAGGGGCTGGAGGAACAGGCGGGTGTCGAGCTGTTCGCTCGGCGCTCGAAACCCCTGAAGCTTTCCGCGGCGGGGCACCGGCTGTTGAAACTTGCCGAAAAGGTTCTTCCGGAAATCGAAGCGCTGGAAGACGATTTCGCGTCGCTTCGGTCGGGCAAGTCCGGACGGCTGCACATCGCCATCGAGTGCCATGCCTGTTTCGAATGGCTGTTTCCTGTCCTCGAGGAGTTCCGCAAGGCGTGGCCCGAGGTCGATGTCGATATCCGCCCCGGTCTCGCCTTCGGCGCCATGCCAGCGCTCGAACGCGAGGAAGTCGATCTGGTGGTCTCGTCCGACCCCGAGGATCTCTCCGGCGTCGATTTCACGGCGCTGTTCGATTACGAGCCGGTCTTCGTCGCCTCCGCCCAGCACCCGCTTGCACAGAAGGATTTCGTCGTTGCCGAGGATTTCCGCGACGAGTTGCTGATCACCTATCCCGTTGACCGCGCGCGTCTGGACGTCTTCACCGAACTCCTGACGCCTGCCAAGGTCGAGCCGCGGGCAATCCGCCAGGTCGAGCTGACGGCGGTAATCCTCTTGCTTGTGGCGTCGAACCGGGGCGTGGCGGTGCTGCCGGACTGGGTGGTGCGCGAAGTGCGCTACCACTCCGACTACGTCACCCGGCCCCTGACCGCGACAGGCGTGACCAAACGGCTCTACGCCGCTACGCGATCGGATGACACGACGAAACCTTTCATGGCGCATCTTCTGCGCCTTGCCCGCAAGATCCCGGTGCAGTTGCAGCGGGGCGATCTCAAGTCGTGAGACCGCCCCTTCTGGTGTGTCAGCCGCGCATCTTGTTCAGGATCATTCCGACCACGACCTGAACGATCAGGCCGCCCACGCCGCCGCCGACAAGGTTCGAGGCCAGCGAGGCGATATCGATTCCGCCCGCCGCCGCCGCGGCATCCGCGCCGCCCGACATCAGGCCGCCCAGCAATTGTCCACCGCCGACGCCGCCGACGGCCCCCGCAATCAGGTTGCCGATGCCGCCCATGTCGGCGCCCTTGACGGCCTTGCCGCCACCCATGCCGCCAATAGCTCCGCCTACAAGTTGTGCAATAAGTTGTTCCATCAAGATCCACCCTTCGTTCAAATTCCCGGGGCTACCCTCTCCCGGTTGTCTTTCTTCAGTGCGGCGAGCGTCGATTTCTTCCTTGACGCTGTCAAGCGGCATCGCGCTTCGCCCTTGGCAAGCGCGGGGGCCTGTCCTATACGCGCCGCTCGGGCCAGACGGAGACCACCGATGCAGGGCAGTGCCAACCTCAACGTGATGATCAAGGCCGCGCGTATGGCCGGTCGCAGCCTCGCCAAGGATTTCCGCGAGGTCGAGAACCTGCAGGTATCGTCAAAGGGCGCCGGCGATTTCGTCAGCCGTGCCGATATCGCCGCCGAACAGATCGTCCGCGACATCCTGATGGAGGCGCGGCCGAACTATGGCTGGGTGGGCGAGGAATCCGACGCCGTAGAGGGCAAGGATCCGACGCGGCGCTGGATCGTCGATCCGCTCGACGGCACCACGAACTTCCTGCACGGCATGCCGCATTGGGGCGTTTCCATCGCACTTGAACACAAGGGCGAGATTGTGTCGGCGGTGATCTTCGACCCGGCCAAGGACGAGATGTTCGTGGCCGAAAAGGGGCAGGGTGCCTGGTTGAACGAAACCCGCATGCGCGTCAGCGACCGCCGGCATATGATCGAATCCGTCTTCGCCACGGGCCTGCCGTTCGGCGGCCGCCCGGAACTGCCCGAACTTCTGCGCGACCTTGGCCGTCTGCTTCCCGCGACAGCGGGCGTCCGACGCTGGGGCGCTGCGGCGCTCGATCTCGCCTACGTTGCGGCTGGCCGCTACGAAGGCTACTGGGAACGCGGCGTGAGAATATGGGATGTCGCCGCCGGTGTCCTCATCGTCCGCGAAGCCGGCGGGTTGGTCGAGGCGATCGAACCGAAACTCGGCCCGCTGGAAAGCAGTAATCTCATCGCAGCCAACGCAAGTATCTTCGATACCTTTGCAAAGACTGTTCGGGGTGGCTGAACAATCCGGCCGGATTCCTGCCGCATTTCGGTGCCAGCAAGGTCTCATGTCTGCCAGATCATTCATCTTCTGGGCCACCGCCGGATTCATGGCGCTGACTGCCGTGATGATGCTGGTTCCGCGCGAGGTGCCGGTCGCCTCGCTCGAGACCGGCCTCGGACCCGAAGTGACGACCTCGTCGCTTTAGGGATCGCGCCGCGTCCTGCTTCGGCCAAGCAAACGCCCGATCAGGAACGAGGTCCTGGGCGAATAGACATAGCTTGTCCGTGTCTCGGTCCTCCGTGCGCGCATCCGGAACAGCCCGAAGACGATCAGCACCAGATGCGCCACCGACACGAAGGCGAACATGGCCGACGGACCGTAGGCTTCGATCAGTTCGGACACCGCCCAGGGCGACGCGATGGCCCCGACCGCGTAGAGAAACATCAGCGCCGCGGACAGCTCGACCCGTTCGTCGTCGGACGCATGGTCATGGGCATGCGCCGCCGAGACCGAATAGATCGGGAACGTCGCGAACCCGAACAGCCCCGAAGTCAGAAACGCCGCCAATGTGCTCGCGCTGGAAAATGCGACCGTCACGGCACAGGAGGCCATCGCGAAAATCGACAACCCGATCAGCACCCAGCGCCGGTCGTATCGGTCCGCGAACCAGCCTGCCGGATATTGCGACAGCGCGCCGCCCAGGACGAAAGCCGCCAGGAACAGTGCGATCTGGTCAACGCTCAGCCCGACCTCGGTGCCATAGATCGGACAGACCATGCGGAAGGCCGCCGTCGTCAGTCCCGCCGAGACCACGCCGGCCGCCGCCAGCGGCGACCGCGCCCAGGCCAGCGCAGGCCTTAGCCGCGGTGCCGCGGGCGTGATCGGCTCGACCGAGCGCGTGACGACCAGCGGCAGCAGCGCGGCGCAGCAGATCAGGGCGAGTATGTTGTAGGATATGTAATGCGCAGGCGTCAGCACCGAGATGATCAACTGGGCCACCAGCGAGCCACTGATGTCCACGACCCTGTAGACTCCCATCGTCCGGCCGCGCGTTTCGTTCGTGACCTTCGCCTGAAGCCAGCTTTCGACGACGGTATAACACCCCGCCACGCACAGTCCCGACAGGACACGCATCAGCATCCACGCCACGGGGTCGATGATGATCATGTGCGACAGGATCCCGATCGTGCCGCAGGCGATGAACGCCGCGAAGGCGCGGGAATGGCCCACGGCGCCCATTAGGCGCGGCGCCCACCAGCAGCCGATGAAGAAACCGAAAAAGTGCGCCGAGCCCAGAAGGCCGACCTCGGCCTTGGTGAAATCCAGTTCCAGTCCCGAAATCGCATCCAGCGGCGCGATGCCGCCGGAACCCAGTTGCAGAAGAATGACAGACAGGAAAAGGGCGGCGAAAGAGATCAGAAGTTGCATGGAACCGGTGCGGACTGCTCGCCCCTGCATAGCCCGCCAACCGGTTGCGGGAACCGTCCATAATCGACAGAATAGCGGCGGTTTTGACCAGTTCGTTCAAGGAAACACGCGTGAAATCCACGATCCACCATATCCCCGTCTGTCCGTTCAGCCAGCGCATCGAGATTCTCCTCTCCCTGAAGGGGTTGAGTGATCGCGTCGCCTTCAGTGTCGTCGACATCACCAAGCCCCGCGATGCCCGGCTTCTGGAGCTTTCCAGGGGAACGACCGCGCTTCCGGTGATGGAGATCCCGGGCAAGATCGCGCTGAAGGAAAGCCGCGTGCTGCTGGAATATGTCGAGGCGCTCCATCCCGAGCCGCCGGTGGCGCGAACCGACCCTTACGAACACGCGCTCGAAAACCTTATCGTCCAGCACGAAGGCGGCTTCGGCGCGGCGGGCTATGGCTTCGTGATGAACCGGGATCCGGCCAAGCGCGACGACTTCCTGCAAAGAATGCTCTCCGAATACCGCGCGCTGAACGACCTCTTGGTCAATTACGCACCGGGTGAGACGTTCTTCTTCGACCAATTCGGCTGGGCCGAGACGGTCTTCACCCCGTTTTTCCAGCGCTTCTGGTTTCTGGAGTATTACGAGGACTTCGACCTGCCCGAGGGCAAAGAATACGACCGCGTGCGGATCTGGCGCGAGGCATGCCTTGCCGACCCCCACGTCCGGCAGGTGCAGTTCGACCAGATCGTGAAACTCTACTACGACTATGCAAAGGGTGCGGGAAACGGCGCGCTGGTCGATGGCCGCAAGGTCTCGTCCTTCGTGTTCGAGCCCCGCTGGCAAGACCGCCCGATGCCACCCGCAGACAAGTACAATGTCTCGGCAACGGACGAACGGCTTGGACTTATGGCCTGACGCTCAGACCGTATCCAGGTACAGGTCGATGCGTTCGCTCTGGGACAACTCGTCGTAGTAGCTCAATTCCTGACGCTTGGTCATCAGGTAGTTCCGGATCAGTTCCTGCGGGAAAATCCTCGGCATCAGGGTGCTTTGCTCGAACAGCCGGATCGCCTCGTGCCAGTCCGACGGCAGCGTCTCCAGTTTTCTTGCATAGGCGTTGCCCTTGATCGGGGCAGGCGGCTCGGCGGCGTCCTCGATGCCGATCAGTGCAGCGCCAAGGATCGCGGCCAGCATCAGGTAGGGGTTCGTGTCGCCCCCCGCCACCCGATGCTCGATCCGCCGCGCGGCGCTGGGACCGGCGGGAATCCGGATCGCCGCCGTGCGGTTTTCATAGGCCCAGCCGATCCCGGTCGGCGCGTGTGCCCCGGGCACAAGGCGATCATAGCTGTTGCCGTGGGGCGCGAAGATCAGCGTCGAATCCACCATCGCGTTCAGGCATCCGCCGACCGCGTTGATCAGCAGGTCCGATCCCCGCTCGGTGCCATCGTCGAAAACGTTCTGCCCGTCCTTGTCCACCACCGAGAAATGCACGTGCATCCCCGTGCCCGAGTGATCGACATAGGGCTTGGCCATGAAACTCGCCGCGAACCCGTGCTTCCGCGCCAGCCCCCGGACCAGCAGCTTGAACAGCCACGCATCGTCGGCGGCATCCAGCGCGTCGCGGTGGACAAGGTTGATCTCGTACTGGCCCAGCCCCGCCTCCGAAATGGCCGTCTCGGCGGGAATTCCCATCGCCTCGCAGGCTTCGTAAAGTTCCGCGAAGAAGCTGTCGAAGGCATCCAGCGCGCGGATCGACAGGATCTCGCCACCCAGACGCCGCTTGCCCGAGCGGGGCGAGGGCGGGGGCTGCAACTGATCGCCCGCGTCGTCGATCAGGTAGAATTCCAGCTCGGTCGCCGCCAGCACTTGCCAGCCCCGTCCGGCAAACCGGCCAAGCACCGCATTCAGCGCGTGGCGAGGATCACCCGCAAAGGGAACGCCCGCCTCGGTGTACATCCACATCGGCAGCAAAGCCGAGGGGTTCTGAAGCCAGGGAACGGGCACGAAACCCCGGCCCGTGGGCCGCAGGATGCCGTCGCGGTCGCCGGTCTCGAAGACCAGCGGACTGTCTTCGATGTCGTCGCCCCAGATATCGACGTTCAGCACGCTCAGCGGCATTCGCGTCGTTCCCTCGAGAACCTTGTCGGTAAAGCCCACCGGCATACGCTTGCCGCGTGCCTGTCCGTTCAGGTCGGCCACCGCCGTCGTGATGGTCCGGACCTCCGGATGATCGAGTAGCCATTCGTCCATTATTTCACCGGATTACTTGCGGGCGATACCTGATGCGGCGCGCCTCTTGTGGCAGGTGCCGGTTCAGCCGTCGGTTTGCAAGGTTGAATATCCCGATAATGACAAGCGTCAGCACAATGAAATAGGCGGCCACTATGGGATAGGGCACGAATGGATTGAAGGTCTTGTCCGCGAAATAGCTGGCGTAATACAGGGCATCGCCCTGTTGCCTGACGGCGGGGAAGCCGGAAAAGAAGACCAGTGTGGTGGCGTGAAACAGGAAGATCGCCTCGTTCGTATAGGCGGGCCACGCCAGCCGCATCGTCGTCGGCCAGACGATCCGGCGGAACTTCGACCAGCCCGACAGCCCGTAGGCGTCCGCGGCGTCCAGATCGCCCCGCGGCACCGTCTTCAGCGCGCCATGGAAGATCTCGGCCGAATAGGCCGATGTGTTCAGGATCAGGACAAGCAGGGCACCCGCCTGCGCCGCCGTCATCCAGGGCAGGATTCCGGCCTGCTTCAGGGCAAGGAAACTGAAATAGGCCAGGAAGAACTGGATGAACAGCGGCGATCCGCGAAACACCAGGATGAACCACTCGGCGGGCTTTCTCAGCCAGGCCGAGGGGCTGGCCTTGGCCAGCGCCAGGGCATTGGCGATGAAGAACCCGACCAGCAGCGCCAGCGCTCCGAAATAGATGTTCCAGATCATGCCCGACCCGATCAGCGTGACCTGCTGGCAAATCGTGAAATCCTCGCGCGGCAACAACCGCTCGCCGATCCCGATCGCCCGCAGCGCATAGGCGGGTATCGCTTCCAGACAGGTCATGAGCCACCCCCGGCGAAAGCCTGTCCGTGCGACAGCCGCCGGGTGATGCGGCTCAGGACGATCTCGGAAGCGCGGGTGAATGCCAAGTAAAAGACCAGAAGACCGATGAAATACCAGAGGCGCCAGTCACCGTGCGGGAAATCGAAGTACCTGGCCGATTTCGACGATCCGAGCTCGCGGGCCCAGTAGACGATGTCCTCGATTCCGAGGATGAACAACAGGGGCGTGGCCTTGATAAGGATCATCCAGAGGTTCGACAGGCCGGGCAGGGCATAGATCCACATCTGCGGCACCAGGATGCGCCAGAACGATTGTCGGGACGTCATGCCGTAGGCCTCTGCCGTCTCCATCTGGGCGCGCGGCACGGCCCGCATGGCGCCGTAAAGCACATTGGCGGCGAAAGCCCCGAAGACGATGGCGAACGTGAAGACCGCCAGCGCGAAGTTGTAGGCCTCGTGCCAGGCCTGCGGCGCATTCCCCAGCGGTATCTTGGCCTGCGGACAGACCAGGAAGTTCGCGCCCTGCCGGATCGGATCGGTCCAGTCGGGGCAGACGATCTGGTGTTTTGTCCACTCCAGCGCCTGGTCGAGCGCGATGATGAAGAACAGGAAGAATACGATGTCGGGCACGCCGCGCACCATCGACGTATAGGCCTTGCCCAGAAGCGACAGCGGCAAAAAGGACGACCGGGACGCCACCGCGCCGGCGAACCCGAACGCCAGGCTGACGGGTGCAGTGATCGCCAGAAGAAGCAGAACGGTGCCGAGGCTGATGTACAGGTTCATGTGCACGCCCGTCGTGAAGTAACAGGCGAACCAATGAAAAGTGCTCAGGCTATCGGGGTCAGCGCAGAAGGAAAACATCAGGAATAGGGCGGCAGGAAACCCGCCGCCCTGTCAAGCGATTAGTAGGTCTGGGTTTCTTCGCCGAACCACTTTTTCAGCAGTTCGTTCAGCGTTCCGTCCTCTTTCATCGAGGTGATGGCCGCGTTGAACTTGTCCTTCAACTCGGTATCCGTCTCGCGAAGGCCCATGCCGACGCCACCGCCCAGCGGCACCGGATCGCCGACGATCATCATCTCGCCGCCCGATTCCTCGGCCTTGGGCAAAAGGAAGTCGGCATCGGCGAAGACGGCGTCGGCCTCGCCGTTGATCACGGCTGCGATCGTCTCGTCCGGCGTCGCGAATTCCAGCAGCGTGGCGCCCGTCTCGGCCACGTAGGCCGACTGGATCGTGTTGGTCTGTGCTGCGATCACGCCGCCGGTCAGGTCGACGTCCTCCGACAGCGCCAGGTAGCGCGAGGCGGTCGGCGGATAATAATCCTGCGTGAAGTCGATGACCTCGTCGCGCTCGTCGGTGATCGACATGCCGGCGATGATCGTGTCGTAGTTCCCGGACGTCAGGTTCGGAATGATCGAATCCCAATCGTTCGTGACCCATTCGCAGGTCAGTTCGGCGCGCGCGCACAACTCGTCGCCCAGTTCGCGCTCGAAGCCGTCGACCTCGCCGGCGTCATTGATGAAGTTGTACGGCGGATAGGCTCCTTCGGTGCCCATGCGCACCACACTGTGGCTTCCGGCCAGGGCGGCGCCGGTGGTGAAGGCCACGGCAGCCGTGGCAAGCAGCAAGGTTTTCATGTCGTTCTCCCAGGTTAGTCATCAGGCACGAACCAGGTTCGCGCCAATTGTGCGCGATAGCGTTATGCAAATGCCCGGCAAAAACAAGATGTCCCTAGCGTAACCTTAGCGGTCCGCATGGTTTTTCCACGCGTTCAGCCCGAAACCGCCGACAGGAACTGGCGCAGGCGTTCGGACTTCGGCTGGCCGAACAACTGATCCGGAGACCCTTCTTCCTCGACCAGCCCCTTGTGCAGGAAGACGACGTGATCGCTGGTGTCCCGCGCAAGCCCCATGTCGTGGGTGACGATGATCATCGTGCGGCCCTCTTCGGCCAGCGCCTTGATCACCCGGATCACCTCCTGTTCCAGTTCGGGGTCCAGCGCGCTGGTCGGTTCGTCGAACAGAAGCGCCCGCGGCTCCATGCACAGCGCGCGCGCGATTGCCGCGCGCTGCTGCTGGCCGCCGGACAACTGGGCCGGCCAGACGTCGCACTTGTCGCCGATCCCGACCTTGTCGAGATACATTCGCGCCTTTTCCTCGACCTCGGCCGGGTCGCGCTTCAGCACCGTCAACGGCGCTTCCATGACGTTCTGAAGGACGGTCAGGTGAGTCCACAGGTTGAACTGCTGAAACACCATCGACAGGTTCGTGCGGATGCGGGTGACCTGCGCCCGGTCGGCGGGATGGCGGTTCAGGCCGGTGCCTTTCCAGTGCACGGCCTCGCCCTCGAAGATGATCTCGCCCTCCTGGCTGTCCTCCAGCAGGTTGGCGCAGCGCAGCAGCGTCGACTTGCCGGAACCCGACGATCCGATCAGCGATATCGCGTGGCCCCTGGGCGCCACCATGTTGACGCCCTTCAGCACTTCCAGCGCGCCGAAACTCTTGTGCAGGTTGCGGATCTCGATGACGGGTGCGGTTTCGGTCACGGGTGCCCTCGCATGATTTCCGCGAGTTAGGCCCGATTTCGCCGCGAATGCAACGTCTCAGGCCGCCGGCGCGTCCTGCGACGGGATCGCGGGCGTTGGGACGGCCAGATAATCCGCCGCCGGAATTCGCACGATGCCCCGGATGTGCAAAGCCTCGCGCGTGGCCGGGTCCACGGCGGACAAGGCCTCCTCGACAGCGGCGAAGACGGCGTCGGCGTCCCGGTCCTTCGCGGTGATGAGCGGCAGGCCCGGCGTGGGCTCGGTCCGCGCGATGACGCGCAGCGCGCCCGCTGTCTCGGGCAGGTAGGTCTCCAGCAGCCGCCAGGTCTCGGCGTCGATCGCGGCGATGTCGGCGCGGCCTTCGGCGACAGCGCGGGCGCTCTCGCGATGGGCGCCGGTGTGCAGCTTGCGGGTGAAACGAAAACCGTGGCGCGCGGCATGGTTCTGCGGCGCGGCCCAGCCCGACTCGCTGTCCAGCCCGTTATAGGCCAGCGTCCGGTCCGCGAAATCGGCGATCCCGCCCGCGACGTCGCGCCGGGCGACCAGGACCGAGTAGTAGTGGCCAGCGGGCGCGCCCGGCAGGCCATGATCCAGCGTGCCGACAAGCCCGACCTGCCCGTGCAGGCGCTGGCGATAGGGCATGCCGCAGGTCTGGCCCAGGACCAGATCGGGGCTTTGCCAGTGATCCCAAAGGCTTCCCTGCCGGGTCAGCGCGTCCGGCGCGGCCAGTCCCCGGGCCCGCAGCGCGTTGCGCACATGGCGCCAAAGCGCGTCCCAATGGATGCTCTGGCCGGGCCAGTCGTACATGGAAAGCGTGGCGATCATGCCCGTTGTTGCGCCCGTTGCCGGGCCAGCGCGCTGTCACGGTCGTTGATGCCCAGCATCGGGGCGACAAGGCGCATCAGCGCGTCTTCCTCGTGGTCGCGCTCGCCATCGGCCAGGACGATTTCCCACAGGGATTCGACGACATGCTCGCGTTCCTCGTAGGGCACCGCATCCTTGATCGCACGGGTGAAGCGCACCGTGTCGGGGGCCTCGGCCTCCAGCGCCTCGGCCTCCTTGCGCAGGGTCGCCACCTCGAAAGGCCCAAGGCCATAGCGGTTGGCCAACAGCCGGTCGATCCGCGAGATCTCGTCCCGGTGATACTCGCCATCGGCGCGCGCGATGCGCACCAGAAGGGCGGCCATGGCCAGACGGGCGTCATCCCCGGTCAGCGGATCGGGGTCGGGGGCGGTAAGGCGGCGGAGTAATGCGTCGATCATGCGTTACCATATATGGCGGTTCCCGGGGCAGGGAAAGGCGTGCTTACATCACGTCGGGTTGACGCGGCACTCCGCGCGGGGCGTGCGGGGCAGGAGAGGCGGCAAGCGGCGTGTCCGCAGTTCCCTTGCCGGAACCAAGGCCCGGCACGCGCCGTCGAGCAGTCTACGCCGGGTTTGCGACCCATTCCCGGAATAAAGGGCCGCAGACCCGCCGGACAGCGATGAGGAGGATCAGCGATCAGACCAGTGGACGGATCGCCCTACGAACGCCGCCCACGTCACGGCGGAGGTGTGCCTCCGATACGACGGCGGGCGCTTTGCGGCGGTCGGGTTCAGTTCAGGTGTCGGAGGAGTGTGGTGGGATAAAGTGTGGACCTCGGGCGTTGGACGCCCACCCGGCGGACGGGCTCTGGTTGGCATCGGTGATGATTGCTGCGAGCGCCCATCCTACGGTTGCTTGGGATCGAACTTACTACATTTCGGCCGACACTCCGCCCATGTCTCTATATGTGGTATTTTCTCCTGCTTATTGCATTTTTCACCTACTAGGTTTAGATTGGAATCGGGTAGTCAAGCGCTGGATCAAGCCAGAGTGGTTGAAAGACCGCAGGCGGAAACGCAATCATGGCCCAGGGGGCTACCCAAACTTCTCTTCGTTATCTGAATTGCCCGAGCGCCGCAGCTTGGGCCTGATCAAAGCCTGCTTTGTCGAAACTCGGAAGAAGCTTTAGTCCATAACTCATGTAATTCCCATTTCGAGAATAGATGTTACGAGCGATTTCAGAAGCATAGCTTGGTTCCACATTGCCGTATGGATCATGCTCGACAGCGGCTGCGATCGCGCTGACACCGCAATCGGCGATTTGAAGTCCCGCCAAGCGCGAATGATCCATAGCTTCAACGGATTCAATATCGATAACAGGCCAATGAACGCTTGTTTCAGCGTTCTCCTTCAGGTGTCTCAAGTAACCTTTGAAGCCATCGTAGCTAAGACCACCACGTCTCGAAAAGACAATCTTTACTTGTCCATTTCCTTCTTTAAGCGTTGGTCTGTAGTCTCTGCATAGCCACGAAATCCGTTCGACAAGAAACCGGGTAAGGTAAAAGTATAGCTGATTTTTGTTCACGAAAACCATAGCTTCGGGTGTGTTTTTGAGGCCCAATACGCAAGTATATCGTAATGGGCTGCCAGCAATGATTTGGCAGGCTCGTCTTTTTTGATTGTGGTTAAAGTCCTTAAAGTGAATATCCCGCTTCGGTTTGTTCGGTGCGCATTCCGCTTTGATTTTGTCGCGCAGGGAAACAAGTTCCAGATCTCGCGAAGCCCGAACGATGCAAGCACCGATGACTAGCCAATTTGACGATCCACCACCTCCGCCGGGTGCACGGAATTTTCCCATCCCGTCGTCCCCAGACTCGTCAACGTAGGCAATGAACGAGTGCGACATTGAACAACCTATACCGGTACTTTTGTAGTTAAGCCAAGATGCAGAAATCTCAAACCAACCTCGACACCTCCACCGCCGCCCGCACGAAATCCGCGAACAACGGATGCGGCGCGAACGGCTTCGACTTTAGCTCGGGATGAAATTGCACCCCGATGAACCACGGATGGTCCTTCCACTCCACGATTTCCGGCAGCCGCCCGTCCGGTGACATGCCGGTAAAGCACAGGCCCGCGCTCTCCAGCTTCTCGCGGTACTTGATATCCACTTCGTAGCGGTGGCGGTGGCGTTCCTCGATCACCGTCTCGCCATAGATTTCGGCCACTTTCGAGCCCGGCTTCAGGTGCGCCGTATAGGCCCCCAGCCGCATCGTGCCGCCCTTGTCGTCGCCGATCTGGCGGCGGGCGACGTGGTTGCCCTGGACCCATTCCTTCAGGTGATAGACGACCGGTTCGAACCGCTTCTTGCCGGCCTCGTGGTCGAATTCCTCGGACCCCGCGCCCTTGATCCCGGCCACGTTCCGCGCGGCCTCGATCACCGCCATCTGCATGCCGAGGCAGATGCCGAGATAGGGGATCTTTTTTTCGCGCGCGTATTGCGCCGCCTTGATCTTGCCTTCCGTCCCGCGCTCGCCAAAGCCGCCGGGCACCAGGATCGCCTGGAAGCCTTCCAGCCAGGGCGCCGGGTCCTCGCGTTCGAAGATCTCGGCGTCGATCCACTCGGCTTTCACCCGCGTCCGGTTCGCCATGCCGCCGTGGGTCAGCGCCTCGGCGATGGATTTGTAGGCGTCCTCCAGCTGCGTGTACTTGCCCACGATGGCGACGCGCACCTCGCCCTCGGCGTGGGTCAGCCGGTCCATCACGTCTTCCCAGCGCTCGAGGTTGGGCTTTGGCGCAGGCGCGATCTGGAAGGCGTCCAGCACCGCCTGGTCCAGCCCGACCTTGTGATAGGCCATAGGCGCCTCGTAGATCGACTTCAGGTCGTATGCCGGGATCACCGCTTCGGGGCGGACGTTGCAGAACAGCGCGATCTTGGCGCGCTCCTTCTCGGGGATCAGCTGCTCGGACCGGCAGACCAGCACGTCGGGCTGCAAGCCGATCGAGCGCAGTTCCTTGACCGAGTGCTGCGTCGGCTTGGTCTTCAACTCGCCCGAGGCGGCAAGATAGGGCAGCAGCGTCAGGTGCATGAAGACGCACTGGCCGCGCGGTTTTTCCTGGGCGAACTGTCGGATCGCCTCGAAGAACGGCAGACCCTCGATGTCGCCCACGGTGCCGCCGATCTCGCACAGCATGAAGTCGACCTCGTCCTCGCCGACGCGCAGGAAGTCCTTGATCTCGTTGGTGACGTGGGGAATGACCTGGATCGTCTTGCCCAGGTAGTCGCCACGGCGCTCCTTCTCCAGCACGTTGGAATAGATGCGCCCCGAGGACACGCTGTCGGTGCCGCGGGCATGCACGCCGGTGAAACGTTCGTAGTGACCCAGGTCCAGGTCGGTCTCGGCGCCGTCGTCGGTGACAAAGACCTCGCCATGCTCGAAAGGGCTCATCGTGCCCGGATCGACGTTCAGATAGGGATCCAGCTTGCGCAGCCGCACGGAATAGCCGCGCGCCTGCAACAGCGCCCCCAGCGCCGCCGAGGCAAGGCCCTTCCCAAGCGAGGACACAACACCGCCGGTGATGAAAACAAACCTTGCCATGTGCCGGATTTCCCCCGTGATTCACTGCTCTTGGCTGCCGTTTCCGCGGTCCGGAATTCGCAGCATCACGGGATTTGACCTATAGGGGATTCGGCCCGGTCCCGCAAGCGCCCGGCCGCAATATGTTGAGAAAAAGTTGCAACGGACGCAAGGTATTGTGGCGTTTCAGGGGAAGTTTATCCTGCGGTTTCCGGGCCGGAAACCGCTTGGGTCGTTGTCAGTCTACGCGCGGCAGATCCAGGCCGCCGCCTTCGCCGCCAGAGACCGGAGGCAGAAGCGAATCGCCCGTGGGAACCGCACTGTCATCCGCGGCCGGACGCGCGGGCGCGTCGACCCCGATCTGGTCCAGAACCGAGGAGCCCGAGGACTTCTGCGCCGCGATGATCGTCAGCGTCAGCGAGGTGCAGATGAAAGCGATCGCGAACAGCCACGTCACCTTGCCCAGTGCCGTCGCCGCCGAACGGCTGGACACCAGCCCGCCGCCGCCACCGCCGCCCAGGCCCAGCCCGCCGCCTTCCGAGCGCTGCATAAGCACGACGCCGATCAGGCAGAGCGCGAGGATCAGGTGGACGATGAGTACGACGTTTTCCATAACGGCCTTCGGATGCCCCAAGGGTGAACGGGGGGTATGTATTCGGATTGACCCCGCTCTGCAAGCCCACGAGGTCTCAGGCGACGTCGCGGATCTGCCACCGGTCGCGGAAACGCTTGCCTGCCTCTATCAGGAAGGTCTCGAAGACCCGCAGCTTCCGCGGCCGCAGACGGCCTGTCGGCATCAGAAGCCGGGCCTCGAAGGCCGCCGGCCGCCAGTTGTCCAGAACCGTCACCAGCCGGCCCGACTTCACCTCGCCGAACACCAGGTAACTCGCGATCTGGACGATTCCGAGGCCGCCGGCAGCGGCGACGACCGCGGCGTCGGCATTCTCGATGGCCAGCGTACCGGCGGGATGGAAGGTTTCGGACGTCCCGCCGTTCCGGAACGACCACGGGCTGGGCCGTCCCGTCTGCGAAGACAGAATGCCGATCGTCTCGTGACCCGCCAGGTCGGCCGGGGTCGCGGGAATGCCGCGCCTCTCCAGGTAGGCGGGTGCCGCCAGGGTCAGAAGCGGGATGCGGCCAAGACCGCGCGAGATCAGCGCACTGTCGGGCAACTCACCAACGAAAACCGCCGCATCCAGCCGGTCGCCCACGAAATCCGGAACCCGGTTGCGCGACAGAAGTTCCAGCGACACGTCGGGGTATTCGGTGAAGAAACGCGGCAGTTCGGGTGCCACCACGATCCGCAGAAGTCCCGGCGGCATCTGAACGCGCAAATGCCCGCGCGGCATCTTCTCGGCCGCGCCCACCTCGTCTTCCAGCGCTTCGATCTCGGCCAGGATCGCCCGCGCCCGCTCGGCATACAGCGCGCCTTCTTCGGTCAGCCGCGTCGCCCGCGTGGTGCGCTCCAGCAGGCGCACGCCCAGATAGGCTTCCAGTTCGTTCAGGATCGCGCTGGCCATGCCGCGCGAATAGCCCAGGTCGGCGCTGGCCGCCGTCAGACTGCCAAGCTCTGCGACACGTAGAAAGACCCGCATGGCGCGAATCTGGTTCATCCCATTGTCCGAAAAAACCGGAGACTGTTGCCGAGTATCCGTCCGTTCCGAGAAAATGAAAATCCGTTAAATGCGCCCCCATCGCAGCCGGATCTTGCCGCTGCCCATTCAACGAAAGCCACACAGATGAACACGAAACCCGACTTCGCGGCCGGTGCGGTCGCCATTGCCGATGACTTCTACTACGCCGTCCACAAGGGCATCCGCCTTGCCAACGCACGTCTTCTTATCCGGCTCGGCCGGGCGGACGCGGGCGATATCCACGAAGTGCAGGCGGTGTTGTCCGACCTGCGCGATCACCTGACGATGGGCCTGTCGCACCTGACGCACGAGAACCGCGAGATCCACAGCGCTCTCGAAGATCGCTGCCCCGGCGCCTCGGACCATGCGGGTGAGGATCACCAGCACCACGAACAGTCCTTCGGAGAACTGGAAGCCCTTGCCCAGGAGGTCGAGCGCACGCCGATGCCCTTTCGCGCCGAAGCGTTGCGTCGGCTGTACCAGCGTTTCGCCCTGTTCGTCGCGGACGATCTCGAACACATGCACGAGGAAGAAACCGTCCTGATGCCGCTGCTGGTCAGGCATTTCAGCAAGGACGAGTTGCACGGCATCGAAATGCGCATCGTTTCGAACATCCCCTTCGAAAAGAACGTGCTTTTCATGCGCGCCATGCTGCCGGCGGCCAGCCTGTCCGAGCGTCGCGCGATGCTTGACGGCATGGCGGCGGCGATGCCGGGCGAGGTGTTCGACGGTCTGATGGCAGCGGTACTTGGACATGACTGGACGCGCGGCGACTACGCCGCATTCGACCGCCTCGTCGCCTGATCCCGAAAGGACTGCAGGGCGCGCCGTCACGCGAGCGCCCTGCGCTGCAGCTCAGGTCAGCGAGCGACAGCCGATGTCCCTGCGGCAGAAACCTTCTGGCCAGTCGATCCGGTCGACAATGCCATAGGCCCGGTCCCGCGCCTCGGCCAAGGTCGCGCCCCGAGCGGTGACATTCAGCACCCGGCCGCCCGTCGCCACGATGCGTCCGTCCACTTCGGCGGTTCCGGCGTGAAAGACGACGTGAAAGGAATCCTCCGGCAGCGCGTCCAGCCCCCCGATCGCCGATCCCTTCCCGTAGGCACCGGGATAGCCATTCGCGGCCATGACGACGGTCATCGCGTGGTCGTCGGCCCAGTTCACGCGGACATCCTCCAGCCGTCCTTCGGCGGCGGCCTGCATCAGGTCGAAAGCCTGCCCGCCAAGGCGCAGCATCAGGACCTGGCATTCGGGGTCTCCGAAGCGCACGTTGTACTCGACCAGCCTTGGTGCGCCGTCCTTGATCATCAGCCCGACGTAAAGCACTCCCTGATAGGGCGTGCCGCGCCGGGCCATCTCGGCCAGCGTCGGGCGGACGATCTCCGCCATCGCCCGCTCTGCGACCGCATCGGTCAGAACGGGCGCGGGCGAATAGGCGCCCATCCCGCCGGTGTTCGGCCCGGTGTCGCCTTCGCCCACGCGCTTGTGGTCCTGCGCCGTGCCGACCGCCAGCGCCTCGGTGCCATCGCACAGGACGAAGAACGACGCTTCCTCGCCCTCCATGAACTCCTCGATCACCACTTCCGCGCCCGCGTCCCCGAAGGCGCCCGAGAACATCTCGTCGATAGCGTCCAGGGCCTCGTCCGGCGTCATCGCCACGATCACGCCCTTGCCGGCGGCCAGCCCGTCGGCCTTGACCACGATGGGCGCACCCTCGGCCCGGATATGGGCCTTCGCCTCTTCCGCCTCCGTGAAACGGGCCCAGCGGGCCGTCGGCGCACCGGCGGCGTCGCAGATCTCCTTGGTAAAGCGCTTCGACGCTTCCAGTTCGGCCGCGGCCTTCGACGGACCGAAGACAGTGAAGCCTGCCGCGCGCAGGTCGTCGGCCACGCCGGCGGCCAGCGGTGCCTCTGGCCCGACGATAACGAAATCGATCGATTCCGCCCCCGCGAACTCCACCACGGCGGCCCCGTCCATGATGTCCAGCGCCGCGCATTCCGCGATCTCTGCAATGCCCGCATTCCCCGGCGCCACGATCAACTTGTCGCATTTCGGGTTCTGCATGACCGCCCATGCCAGTGCATGTTCGCGCCCGCCGCCGCCAAGGATCAGGATGTTCACTGTGCTCGCCCCCTTCGCTATGGTCGGAGCCGATAGACACGAAACGGGCAGGGCAGACAAGATGCGCGATCCCGGACTCAAGGCCCGGTTGCGGGGATTCCCGTTTCATGCGGGCAAAGGAAACCGATGATGGATCTGTTCGAAGACACGCCCGGCGACAACGCGCCCGAATTCACCGTCTCGGAAATCTCGGGCGCCATCAAGCGCGTGATCGAGGGCGAGTTCGGTCGCATCCGCGTGCGCGGCGAGGTGGGCCGGGTGTTCCGCGCCCGCTCTGGCCACCTCTACTACGACATCAAGGACGACAAGAACGTGCTGTCCTGCACGACGTGGAAAGGTCAGATCGGACAGCTCTCCGTCATGCCCGAGGAAGGACTGGAAGTCGTCGTGACCGGACGTCTTACGACCTTCGGCGCCCAGTCCAAGTACAACATGAATGTCGACGAGATGGCCGTCGCGGGGCAGGGCGCGCTGATGGCCATGCTGGAAAAGCGTAAGAAGGCGCTGGAAGCCGAAGGCCTCTTCGCAGCCGAGCGCAAGCAGCCGCTGCCGTTCCTGCCCGAGATCATCGGCGTCGTCACCTCGCCTTCGGGCGCGGTGATCCGCGACATCCTGCACCGGCTGCGCGAACGTTTTCCGCGCAAGGTGCTGATCTGGCCGGTCGCGGTTCAGGGTCAGAACTGCGCTGCGGAAGTCGCGAACGCCATCCGCGGCTTCAACGCCCTCAGCCCCGGCGGCGCACTGCCGCGGCCCGACGTGATCATCGTCGCCCGCGGCGGCGGCTCCATCGAGGACCTCTGGGGCTTCAACGAGGAAATCGTCGCCCGTGCCGCCGCCGAAAGCGCCATCCCCCTTATCTCGGCTGTCGGGCACGAAACCGACACCACGCTGATCGACTTCGTCTCGGACCGTCGCGCGCCAACACCCACTGCGGCCGCCGAAATCGCGGTGCCGGTACGCCTTGACCTGCTGGGCTGGGTCCGGGAGCAGGATGCGCGTCTGACACGCGGCGTCCGGCAGGGGGTCGAGCGCCGCCGCCAGCGGCTCTCGGATCTCGCGCGCATACTGCCCAAGCCGCAGGCCCTTCTGAACGACCCGCGCCAGCGGCTCGACCGCGCCGAAGAGCGCCTGTCGCAATCGCTGACGCGCATGGTCGAGAAGAAGCGCGCCGAACTGGCCGCACACGCCGGCGCGATCCGCCCCACGGTGCTGCGCGCGCGCATCGACACCGAAAAGCGCCGCCTGGACGAGCGCGCGGTGCGCCTCGCACCCGGTCTGAAGCGTGCCGTCGAGCGCAAGCGCGACCGCCTCGGCGCGGCGGCGGCCCGGCTTCGCCCGCAGCCGATCCGCGACCGCGTTGTGCTGCAGCGCCGCGACCTCGACAGGGTCATGCCGCGCCTCCAGCAGGTCGCGGAACGCCAGCTCGGCGCGCTGGCCGACAGGCTGGCAGCACTTGGCCGCATGCACCAGAGCCTCGGCTACCAGGCAACGCTGTCGCGCGGCTATGCCGTCGTTCGCCAGGGCCAGTCGGTCATCACCTCGGCGGCAAAGGCCAGGGGCGCGCTCGAGATCGAATTCCGCGACGGACGGGTCAGGGCAAAAGCAGCCGACAGCGAGGACGGACAGGACCCGCTTTTCTAGCTCCCGTCCGGACAATGCGTGCCGCACTTTTCGTGCTGCTGGCAGAAAATGCGTCGGGGCGGTCTGCCGGAACGGCCGACGCGCAAGCGCCCTTCAGACGCCGACCTTCGGACCAAGGCACGTCAGCGGGTCGGCGGATTTCGAGGTCTCGTACAATTCGGTCCGGGTCGGATCGTTGTCGAAACGGGCCAGTATCCGGCTACCGCGCGCGTAGAACTTCCAGCACTGCGGGTCGGGGATATCCTCGTAGACAAAGCAGATCTGGTCGCCGGCCACATACCAAAGCCCTTCCTGGCACTCGCCGTCCAGGAACGACCATCGGACGCGGCGTCCTTCCAGGTACTCCTCTGCGCCGTAAGGCGTGCCGCCCGCGGAATACGTCAGGGTCTTGCCCGTCACCCGCGCTTCGAACTCCGAGGGGGTCATGGGCGTTTCGCCAAGGGCCGACACC
This sequence comes from Silicimonas sp., assembly GCA_040220415.1. Taxonomy (GTDB): domain Bacteria; phylum Pseudomonadota; class Alphaproteobacteria; order Rhodobacterales; family Rhodobacteraceae; genus JAVJUV01. The sequence goes on along the minus strand of JAVJUV010000117.1, from coordinate 41,721 downwards.
GGCGCCAGGGCCAGCAGGATCGCGATGAGAAGACGCATGATCCCACTATCGCACGCCCGACCGGACCAGACCAGTGCGGAAGAGAGCCACCATTCGTCGCATTTGACCCTGTTTCCCGTGGCCCGAACAGCTAGAAGGGACCGGAAAGAAGACAGGGAGAGTGCCGATGGCGCTGGAACAGAGGAAGGGCGTGTGGAAGTCCGGCAAGGGCAAGGGGCGAAAGACGCCGAAGGGCCGCCAGCTTGACGATGCCGCACTGTCCGACGTCCAGACGCTGCTTGGCGACCGTCCGCGGAGACGCGATCTGCTTATCGAGTTTCTGCACCTCATCCAGGACGCGCATGGCCACCTCTCGGCGGCGCATCTGCGCGCGCTGGCCGAAGAGATGCGCCTGTCCCAGGCCGAGGTCTACGAGGTCGCCACCTTCTACGCCCATTTCGACGTGGTGAAAGAGGGCGAGACCCCGCCGCCCGCGCTGACCATTCGGGTCTGCGATTCGCTCTCATGCGAGATGGCCGGTGCGCAGCAACTGAAGGCGGCGCTGGAAGACGGGCTCGACGCTTCGCAGGTCCGTGTCCTCCGCGCGCCCTGCATGGGCCGCTGCGACACCGCGCCGGTCCTTGAACTCGGCCACAACCACATCGACCATGCCACCCCGGAAAAGGTCGCCACCGCCATCGCGGCGGGCGACACCCACGCCCACGTCCCGGACTACGAAGTGCTGAATTCCTACCGGGCATCAGGCGGTTACGATACGTTGCTGAGCTTTCGTGACGGTGGCGACTGGGAAGCGGTGCAGGAAACCGTGCTGGCCTCTGGCCTCCGCGGCCTTGGCGGCGCGGGCTTTCCGAGCGGCAGGAAATGGGGCTTCGTCCGCGGCGCGCCCGGCCCGCGCTATCTTGCCGTCAACGGCGACGAGGGCGAGCCGGGCACCTTCAAGGACCGCTACTATCTGGAGCGCACCCCGCACCTGATGCTGGAAGGCATGCTGATCGCCGCCTGGGCCGTCGAAGCCGAAACCTGCTTCATCTACACGCGCGACGAATACCCCGCCGTTCTCGAAATCCTGACCCGCGAGATTGCCGCGCTGGAAGCCGCCGGCCTCGTCGCACCGGGCTACATCGACCTGCGAAGGGGCGCCGGCGCCTATATCTGCGGTGAAGAATCCGCGATGATCGAATCGATCGAAGGCAAGCGTGGCCTGCCGCGCCACCGCCCGCCCTACGTGGCCCAGGTCGGTATCTTCGACCGCCCGACGCTGGTCCACAACGTCGAGACCCTGCACTGGGTCGCGCGGGTCTGCCGCGAGGGGCCGGAGGTTCTGTCCTCGGTCGAGAAGAACGGCCGCAAGGGCCTGCGCTCCTATTCCGTCTCGGGCCGCGTGGCGGAGCCGGGTGTCTACCTCCTTCCCGCCGGCTCCACCATCACCGACATCATCGAGGCGGCGGGCGGTATGGCCCAGGGCCATCTCTTCAAGGCCTACCAGCCGGGCGGGCCCTCTTCGGGCCTTCTGCCGGCCTCCATCTCGGATGTGCCGCTCGACTTCGACACCCTGCAGCCGCTCGGATCGTTCATCGGGTCGGCGGCCGTGGTGGTCCTGTCGGACAAGGACAGCGCGAAGGCGGCCGCGCTGAACATGCTGCGCTTCTTCGAGGATGAATCCTGCGGTCAATGCACCCCCTGCCGGGTCGGCTGCGAGAAGGCCGCCAAGCTGATGGAAGCCGATCGCTGGGACCAGCCGCTTCTGGAAGAACTCTGCCAGGCGATGGCCGACGCATCCATCTGCGGCCTGGGCCAGGCGGCGCCGAATCCGATCCGGCTGACACTGAAGCACTTCGCGGACGAGGTCTGAGCGGCCAAAACCGCTTTTCCCCGCGCGCCGGACGCCCTATCTACCCCTGAACAGGCAAACGACTAGGCGTCCGATGAGCGAGAAAAACATCAATCCGGTCACGAAACAGGTGCTGGAGCTGGGGCCGCCGCTTCTGTTCTTCGCGGCCTACCTCTACATGAGGGATGAGACTTATATCTTTGCCGGAACTGAATATTCCGGGTTCATCGTCGCTGCTGCCGTGTTTGTCCCCATCCTGCTCGCCTCGATGGCGATCCTCTGGAAACTGACCGGCAAGCTGTCGCGCATGCAAGTCTTCACCGTCGTCATGGTGGTGCTCTTCGGAGGGCTGACCGTCTGGTTCAACGACGAGAAGTTCTTCAAGATGAAAACCACGCTCGTCTACGGTCTCTTCGCGGTGCTGATGGGCATCGGTCTGTTGCAGGGCCGCAGCTATCTGGCCTGGGTGATGGCCGAGTTCCTGCCGATGACCGACGAGGGCTGGATGAAGCTGACATGGCGTTTGACGCTTTTCTTCGCCGGGCTTGCCATCGCGAACGAGATTGTCTGGCGCACCATGTCCACCGACGCCTGGGTCAAGATCGAGACCTTCGGTTTCCCGATCCTGATGTTCCTGTTCCTCTGGGGGCAGATCCTGACGCTTCAGAAGCACCTGATCGACGAGGACAAGGACGCCTGATCGTCAGGCGAAGCTCGAGTTGATCCGGGACCGGACACGGTGGCTCATCTCGCGAACACCCGCCTCGAATCCATTGATACGGCTCACGATTCGCGTCCTGATCGGGGCGGCGCGCGCTTCGTTGGCGGCGGCTTCTATCTTTTCGGCCAGGGCCGCCAATGTGCTGGTATCGGCCTTGTTGAAGCGGATCGTCGCGGTCTCGCTGAACAGATTGACGACAAGCGCCGGATTGGCGGGATCCGAGGTGTCGACCTCGACGCTGTGAATTGCGCTCAGGGGGCAGACCTTGTGCCGCACGAAGGCACCTGCGGTCGTCGTGGAGCCAAGGCGCACCTCGCTGGCCTGATAGTCGATCTGAAGCGCGTTCTTGGGACCCTTGCGGGACTGTGCGTTGAAAAAGACGGCCACGGCCACGAAGCCGGCGACTATGCCGATTTCGAGCATCACGCCGCGCGAAGCCGTGAACAGGACGCCGCCGACCAGGATCGGAATCGCCATCAGCGAAGCCAGCGAGAAAACCATGAAGCCGGCAATGGCCATGCCCTTGCGCGCGAACGTCTTCTGCGCCGTCGCTTCCGACACGGACATTCCCCAGTCGGTTGTCAGGTTGATCAGATCCGATGTCGGGCGGGTATCTTTCCCAAGCGCCAAACTCACCATGCGCAAAAACTCCTTAAACTTTTCGCGGCTTACCGAAACAGTTTGGCGAAAACAGGGCAAACTTGCGGGGGCTTCCGGGCAGGCGGCGCCTAACGGTACTCCGCCAGGTCGTCGTCGGCCGTCTCCAGCGCGACCAGCACGTCGCGCGCCAGGCGCTCCAGCAGATGAATGCCCGCCACGCCGTGCGCGTACCAGTGGACGATCGCCGGAATCCGGACCTCGAGCATTTCGATCGTCACCGCGGTGCCCGGCTCCAGCGGCTGCGCAGCGGCTAGTTTCATGCCCTCGTAGCTGACGTCCAGGATCATCACCTCAAGCACCGCGCCGTCGACATGCAGCAGCGCCGGGACACAGGTCTTCCGGCGGTTCGGCGAATGGCGCCGGTTGAAATCCTGCCGCAGCAACATTGCGCACACCTCGCGGCCCCCAAGGGCCCGTTCCGGCGTTCACTCTGCCGCGAAAGGCTTAAGAAACCTTCAGCGGCGTCCGAACAGAATCCGGTTGGCCTCGGCCTTCTCTTCCTCGGTCTGGGGCCGGTTGCGCAGCTCCTCGCCCACCGCCTTGCCGCGCTTCACCGCCTCGCGCGCCCAGACCGCGTCCAGCCAGCGGGCGAAATGCGGTTTGTCCGCCAGGGTCTGCTCCTGGCCCGCCCAGTTCTGTGCCCAGGGCCAGATCGCCATATCCGCGATCGAATAGTCGCCGGCGACGAACTCGTTCTCCGCCAGTTGCCGGTCCAGCACGCCGTAAAGCCGTCCAACCTCGTCGCGGTAACGGTCCTGCGCATAGGGCAGCAACTGCGGCGGATTGAGGCCGGGAGCGTATTTCAGGAAATGATGCGCCTGTCCGGCCATCGGCCCGACACCGCCCATCTGCCACATCAGCCATTGGTCGACGTTGATCCGGTCGCGCTCGGTCGCGCCATAGAACTGTCCGGTCTTCCGCGCCAGGTATTGCAGGATCGCCCCCGATTCGAAGATCGACACCGGCAGACCGTCCGGCCCGTCGGGATCGACGATCGCGGGCATCCGGTTGTTCGGGGCGATCTTCAAAAAGTCCGGCTCGAACTGCTCGCCCTTGCCGATGTTCACGGTACGCAGGGCATAGGGCAGGCCCATCTCTTCCAGTGCGATGGTGATCTTCCAGCCATTCGGCGTGGGCCAGTAATACAAGTCGATAGGGGCGGTCATGTATGCGGTTCCTTCCGGTTTCGACCGAACAATGGTGCAATGCGCCCGGGTTTCAAGGCAGGGTGTCCTGTGCACCAGCGCACGAAGGCCGCTGGCGAACGTATGACGCCCGATCAGGATCGGCAAAAGTTATCGAATCCATGGCCCGTCGGGACCGATGTCGGCGCGTGCCCCTTTGATATGGGTCAATGACACATTCCTCAATTCGAATATAAATCGACGATGCGCAATCGCCCGGCACCGAAGGAGGATCGGCATGAGCAGTTCAGGGAACGCAGTCACAAGCCGCCGAGGCTTTCTGGCCCTTGCAGCCGGCGGCGCGGCTCTGGCCGCCGCAGGAACGCCGGAACCGGTCGCTGCGCAGGTCGCCACCGCCGCGAAGATCGTCATCATCGGGGCAGGGGCCGGAGGCACGGCCCTGGCAAACCGGCTTGTCCGCCGCCTTGACGGCGCCTCGATCACGCTGATCGATCCGCGCGTCGATCACCTCTACCAGCCGGGCCTGTCGCTTGTCGCAGCAGGTCTCAAACCCGCCGGATATGTCGTCTCGAAAACCACCGACTGGCTGCCATCCGGCGTGACCCTGATCGCCGAGGCCGCAGCCGCCATCGACCCGGTTGTCAAAACGGTCAGCACGGCGGGCGGCCAGACGCTGGCCTATGACTTTCTCGTCGTCGCTCCCGGCCTTGTCCTCGACCACGACGCCATCGAAGGCTTTTCGCTCGATATGGTCGGGCAGAACGGTATCGGCGCGCTTTATGCCGGACCCGATCATGCCGCCCGCACCTGGGAAGCGGCCTCGAAGTTCACCGAAGAGGGCGGCGTCGGCCTTTTCACCAGGCCTGCGACCGAGATGAAGTGCGCGGGCGCGCCCCTGAAACACACATTCCTGATCGACGACATCACGCGCCGCGCGGGCAACCGGGGCAAGGCGCGGATGCTCTACGCAGCGCCGCAGGGCGCGCTCTTCGGCGTGCCCATCGTGGCCGAGAAGGTGCGGATGCTGTTCGGCGACCGCGGTATCGAGACGGCCATGCAGCACACGCTCAAGGCCATCGAACCGGGCCGGAAACGCGCCTTCTTCACCGACAAGGACGGTTTCGATATCGAGATCGACTACGACTACATCCACGTCATCCCGCCCCAGCGTGCGCCCGACGTAATCCGCCAGTCGGGTCTGTCCTGGGCCGACAAATGGACCGATCAGGGCTGGGTCGAATGCGACCAGTTCACGTTGCGCCACCTGCGCTATCCCGAGATCTGGGCGCTGGGCGACGTCGCCGGCGTGCCCAAGGGAAAGACGGCTGCCAGCGTGAAATGGCAGGTGCCGGTGGTCGAGGACGGGCTGGTCTCGGCAATCTCGGGCACCGAGCCGACCGAGCGCTACAACGGCTATACCTCATGCCCGATGATCACCAGGGTCGGGCGCGCGATGCTGATCGAGTTCGACTACAACAACGACCTCGTTCCGTCCTTCCCCGGCATCATCGCGCCGCTGGAAGAGCTGTGGATCAGCTGGCTGATGAAGGAAATCGCGCTCAAGCCCACCTACAACGCCATGTTGCGCGGCCACGCGTAAGGAGACGGAAAGATGAAGGAACTGACACTCGAAACCCTGCTCGCCGTCTTCGAGGAAATCTTCGGGCGCTGGCTGTTCTGGGGCATGGTCGCCGCCGCCGTCGTCGTCACGCTGGCGTATCTTTATGTCCTGATCCGGGATCACCGGATCAGCTGGTGGAAATTCCTGCTGGCGCAGGTCTCGATGCCCTTCGGGGCCGCCGGGGCCGTCTGGTTCGTGCTCTGGATCACCCATTCGCACCTGACCGACATGGGCGGACCGGTCGACTACATCGTACTTCTCGGGATTGCGGCCGTCGGAGCAGTCGGGACGGCGGTCCTGGTCTACACGGCCCACTCCCTGATCCGGGGACCGCAGCGCGATCCGGATCTCTGAAACCGGGCGCACCCGGACGTACGAAACTCTTGACCTTACCAGCCTTCGGGAGTAGCCAGCCTCCACCGTGGCGATTTGTTCACCGGATTGCGGGCCACGTTAAACATTCCGCTAAAGAGGTCAGGGACGACTCCTCGCCCCCGGCGCTCACGCGGTGGGGGCTTTTGTTTGGAAAGGAGGTGTCCCCATGTCCAAGGATTGGAAAACCCGCACGAAACTCGTGCACGAAGGCATCCGCCGCAGCCAGTATGGCGAAGTGGCCGAGCCGATCTTCCTGACGCAGGGCTTTGTCTATGACAGCGCCGAGCAGGCCGCGCAGCGGTTCGAGAAGGCGGGCGAAGACGAATTCATCTATGCCCGCTACGGCAATCCGACAGTGCGCATGTTCGAAGAACGCATCGCCGCGCTGGAAGGGGCCGAGGACGCCTTCGCGACCGCCAGCGGGATGGCCGCCGTCAACGCTGCGCTGACCTCCATGCTCAAGTCGGGCGACCATGTCGTGTCGTCGCGCGCGCTGTTCGGGTCCTGCCTCTACATTCTCGAAGACGTGCTGTCGCGTTTCGGCGTCGAAGTCACCTTCGTCGACGGCACCGACCTTGATCAGTGGCGCGCTGCCCTGCGGCCCGACACCAGGGCGGTGTTTCTCGAATCCATGTCGAACCCGACGCTGGAGGTGATCGACCTGCCCGCCGTCGCCGAGATCGCACACAAGGTCGGCGCAACCGTGATCGTCGACAACGTCTTCTCCACCCCGGTCTTCAGTCGCGCGCTGGAACTCGGGGCCGACGTGGTCGTCTATTCCGCCACGAAGCACATCGACGGCCAGGGCCGCGTTCTGGGCGGCGTCGTCCTTGGCACGCGCGAGTACATCCGCAAGACGCTGGAACCCTACCTCAAGCACACCGGCGGCGCGATGTCGCCCTTTACCGCCTGGCTTCTGCTCAAGGGACTCGAGACGCTGGACTTGCGGGTGCGCGCGCAGGCGGCGGGCACCCTTGCCATCGCCGAAGCGCTCGAGGGGCATCCCAAGCTCTCCCGCGTCCTGTATCCGGGCCTTCCCAGTCATCCGCAGCACGAGATCGCCATGCGCCAGCTTGAAAAAGGCGGCACCGTCGTCGCCCTGGAGGTGCGCGGCGGCCAAGACGCCGCGTTCCGGTTCCTGAATGCGCTGGAAATCGTGATCATCTCGAACAACCTCGGCGACGCCAAGTCGATCGTCACCCATCCCACAACAACGACCCACCAGCGCCTGACCGAAGACCAGCGCGCTGCGCTGGGCATCACGCCCGGGCTCGTGCGGCTGTCGGTGGGGATCGAGGACCCCGAGGATCTGATCGCCGACCTGAGGCAGGCGCTGGACGCGGTCTGATGGAACTGACGATCCGCTCCTATGCCGCGGGCGACGCGCGCCCTCTGGCCGAGATCTTCCACCGCGCCGTCCACGAAGGGGCAGCGTCGCACTATTCGCCCGAGGAACGCGCGGCCTGGTCGCCCGAGGTGCCGCTGACCCGGTCCTGGGAACTGCGGCTCGCAGAGGCCGAGACGGTCGTCGCCGACACGCCCGGCGGTCCGGTCGGCTTCATGTCCTTCGACCCGGCGCGCGCCTACCTCGACCTGGCTTTCGTCCTGCCCGAAGTCATGGGCAAAGGCGTTTCAGGCGCGCTTTACGCGGTTCTCGAGGGACGCGCGCGTGCGCGGGGCTTGACCCGGCTCGAAACCGAGGCCAGCCTGCTGGCCGAGCCGTTCTTCCGGCGGCAGGGGTGGCGCGTCGTCAGACGCCAGACAGTGGAGCGGCTGGGCGTTTGTCTTTCGAATGCTTTGATGGAGAAGACATTGAAGGGGAAGGAAGCGGCGGCGTGAAGCCGTTCCTGATCCTGCAACTGCGCCCCGAAGACGAAGCCTCCGACGGCGAATTCCACGCTTTCCTGTCAAGGGGCGGGCTTGAGGCGGATCGCGCGCACCGCATCCGGCTCGAGTCGCAGTCCTTGCCCCGCGACCTCTCGCTGGACGACTATGCCGGCGTGATCGTCGGCGGCGGTCCGGGCTGCGTCAGCGACGACCCTGCCACCAGGGATCCGGCGGAAGCCCGCGCCGAGGCCGAGATCATGGGGCTGATGCCCGAAATCACCGCCCGTGACATTCCCTTTCTGGGCTGTTGCTACGGCATCGGCATCCTGGCCCATCACCTGGGCGGCGAAGTCTCGAAGAAGCGCTACGGCGAGCCTGTCATGCCGGTGCCCTGCCGGGTGACGCCCGAAGGCCAGAGCGACCCCCTGCTCAAGGGCCTGCCCGAGCGGTTCAATGCCCTGGTCGGCCACAAGGAAGCGGTGCAGTACCTGCCGCCAAAGGCGGTCCACCTGATGGCGTCCGAACGCTGCCCGTTCCAGATGATCCGCACCGGCAGGAACGTCTATGCCACCCAGTTCCACCCAGAGGCCGACGGCAATGTCTTTGCCGATCGCATCCGAATCTACAGGAATCGCGGATATTTTCACCCGGACGAGGCGGATCGACTGACAGGCGTCTGCCTGTCGGCCGACGTAACCGTTCCGCAGGAAATCTTGAAACGCTTCATCGCACGTTATCGATGATCCGTTACAGCCCGGCTCGCGTATGAATAAGCACTGACCGTCGGAGATGGGCCGCGATTGCCCCAAGTGACGGTGCCTGTCGAACAAGAGAGATATCATGAATATTCACAGCCCCGATTTCGACCGCGAATTCACCCGCGAGGATGCGGCCCGCGCCCTGCGCCTGTTGCGCGGCTGGGCCGAAGGCGCCGACGCGGCCGAAGTCGAGACTCTCGATCCGGCGCTGCGCCAGCTTCTGCCGGGGCAGGGGGCGGACTATCCGGCTCTCTCGCGCGCCTATCCCGAGGGCTTCACCGTGGACGCGGCCTACAAGGACACGCTGCCCGATCTTCAGAACGGGCCGGAATCGCTGATCAAGGGCGCGCGCCGCGCCATCCAGCATGTCGGCATCTCGAATTTCCGGCTGCCCGTCCGCTTCCACATGAGAGATGGGGGCGAACGCCTGCTCGACACCTCCGTCACCGGCACCGTCAGTCTCGACGCGGACAAGAAGGGCATCAACATGAGCCGGATCATGCGCTCGTTTTATGCCCATTCCGAAAGCACATTCTCGTTCGAAGTGATCGAGGCCGCGCTGGACGACTACAAAAGCGATCTCGAAAGCTTCGACGCCCGCATCCAGATGCGTTTCTCATTTCCGATGAAGGTCTCCAGCCTGCGCTCGGGACTCTCCGGCTGGCAGTACTACGACATTGCGCTTGAACTGGTGGAACAGGACGGGGTGCGCACGCGCATCCTGCATCTCGATTACGTCTATTCCTCGACCTGCCCGTGCTCGCTGGAGTTGTCGGAGCATGCCCGCCGCGAGCGTGGGCAATTGGCCACGCCGCATTCACAGCGCTCGGTCGCGCGCCTGTCGATAGTGCTTGATCCCGACGCGCCCACTCTCTGGTTCGAGGACGCGGTGGCACTCTGTCGCGCGGCGGTGCCGACCGAGACGCAGGTCATGGTCAAGCGCGAGGACGAACAGGCATTTGCCGAGTTGAACGCCGCCAACCCGATCTTCGTCGAAGATGCCGCGCGGCTCTTCGCCGAGGCGCTTCAGGGGGATCACCGAGTGGGCGATTTCCGCGTGATTGCATCCCACCAGGAAAGCCTGCACAGCCACGACGCCGTGTCGGTCCTGACCGAGGGCGAGACCTTCGAGGCGGTGAGCCTGGACCCGCGCCTTTTCGCGTCTCTGTTCCACGTCGGCTAAACCTTTCGCCCGCCGGCCTCCCGATCTAGGCTCCGCGCACAAACGACGGAGACTGACCGTATGGAATGGACGTGCAGATGCGGCGCTGTCGCCGCCGAGATCGACCCCAGAGGCGGGACGCGGGCTGTCTGCTATTGCGGGTCCTGCCGGCGCTTTTCGGCGCTGACCGACGCCGGCGATGCGCTCGACGCCTACGGTGGCAGCGATCTCTACCAGGTCGCGCCCGAGAATGCGCGGATCACGCGGGGGGCGGACAAGCTGGCATGGGTCAGGCTGACCGCCAAGGGGCCGCTGCGCTGGCATACGACCTGCTGCAACACGCCCTTCGCGAACACGCTCGCGACCCCCTCGGTCCCTTTCCTGACGGTCATGAGCCACCGCTTCAGCGATCCCGACGCGCTCGGTCCCGTCGCCATCCGGGTGTTCCGGCGCGAAGCGACAGGCAAGGTTCCCGATGACGGCACGGGCGGCACGCTGCCTCTCCTTCTCGCTTTCGTGCCACGCGCCCTGAAATCGCGGCTTACCGGGGGCTGGCGGCGCAATCCGCTGTTCGACGACCACCGCCGGCCCATCGCCGGGGGGCGAATGCTTGGCGATTGACTTGAACGCGCGCCCCGGCCAAGTCTCGCCCATGATCGACCTGCGCCCCGTCGGATATGTCATCGGCCTGCTCGTCGCGGCGTTGGGCGTCTCGATGCTGGTGCCGATGCTCGTCGATGTCTGGGCCGATAACGGGCACGCGGGCGTGTTTCTGGAATCGGCCATCCTGACGACCATGACCGGCGGACTGATCTCGCTGGCCTGCGCCAATGCGGTGACGGGCAAGATGAAACTCCAGCAGATCTTTCTGATAGCGTCCGGCGTCTGGGCGGTCCTGCCGATCTTCGGTGCGATCCCGTTCATTCAGGGTGCTACCGAAGCCAGCCTGACGGACGCCTATTTCGAGGCGATGTCGGGGCTGACGACCACCGGGTCCACCGTCTTCACCGGTCTGGACAACCTGCCTGCAGGGTTGCTGCTCTGGCGCTCGATGCTGCAATGGTTCGGCGGCATCGGTATCATCGTCGTCGCAATGGCCTTCCTGCCCGAGTTGCGCGTCGGCGGCATGCAGATATTCCGCTCCGAAGCATTCGACACCGCCGGCAAGGTCCTGCCGCGCGCTGCCGAGATCGCATCGCGGATATCCATCGTTTACGTGGCCCTGACCGTCTTCTGCATCATGGCATACATCATGACGGGGATGGGCCTGTTCGACGCGGTCAATCATGCTCTGACATCGCTCTCCACCGGAGGGTTCTCGACGCGTGACGCCTCGTTCGGCGCGTTCCAGGGCACTGCGGAATATGTGGCTGCCGTCTTCATGGTTCTGGCCAGCCTTCCCTTCGTACGATACGTGCAGATGCTCGCAGGCAATTCCCGACCGCTTTTTCGGGACAGTCAGGTTCAGGTGTTTTTTGCGATGACATTCCTGCTGGTCATCACGCTTACGTTGTACCGGCTTTTTGCCAACAAGGACGACTTCTTTCATGCGCTGCGCGAGGCGACGTTCAACGTCACCTCGATCCTGACGGGTACCGGCTATGCCAGCGTGGATTACCAGCTTTGGGGTGCCTTCCCGGTGGCGATCTTTTTCTTCGTCGGACTCATCGGCGGCTGCTCGGGTTCGACCTGCTGCTCGGTCAAGATCTTCCGCTACCAGATCATGGCCACCGCCATCGCGAACCAGATCCGGCGCATCCACAGCCCCCACGGCGTTTTTCAACCCAAGTACGAGGGCCAGACCCTGACCGAGGACGTCATCTCCTCGGTTACCGCCTTCATGACGCTGTTCTTCGTGACACTCGGCATTCTCGCCGTGCTGCTCTCGGCGACGGGCCTCGACTTCGTCACCTCCGTCTCTGGTGCAGCCACGGCCATCGCGAACATTGGCCCCGGCCTCGGTGACATCATCGGTCCCGCGGGCAATTTCTCGACACTGAACGACCCCGCCAAATGGATCCTGATCTTCGGCATGCTGATCGGGCGGCTGGAACTGATGGTGGTCTTCGTTCTGTTCACCACGCGCTTCTGGAGGACCTGAGATGCGGCCATTGGGCGTGGAACTGGCATTCATGCTGAAGGACAGGGGCGTCGATACCGTTTTCGGCATCCCCGGCGTCCACAACATCGAGATGTACCGCGGCGTCGAACAGGCCGGCATCCGCCATGTCCTCGCCCGCCACGAACAGGGCGCGGGCTTCATGGCCGACGGATATGCCCGCGCCACCGGGCGTCCGGGCGTCTGCTTCGTCATCACCGGGCCCGGTCTGACCAACATCATGACGCCAATGGGGCAGGCCTGGTCCGACAGCGTGCCGATGCTGGTCCTCTCGACCTGCCTCGACGAGACGGCGGCGAAGCGCGGGCAACTGCACCAGATGAAGGACCAGGAAGGCGCGGGGCGTACCGTGGCCGACTGGTCCGAGACGGCGCGCACACCGCAAGCCGCCTACGCGCTGGTGGACCGGGCGCTGGCCGAGTTCGCATCCACCCGCGCGCGCCCCAGGCACATCCAGGTTCCGATCGGCCCGCTCGGGAACCAGGCCCCGCCGTTTCCTCCGGACAGCATGACCGAGGCATCGCCCGGAAAGCCGGGGGAAACCCACATCGCCGCCATCGCATTCGCGCTCAAGAACGCCCGCCGCCCGCTCTTCATATTCGGCGGTGGTGCCCGGCAGATCGATGATGCCGGCCCGATCCTCAGCCGTTGGAACGCCGCCTGCATGACCACCTGCGCCGGGCGCGGCATCGTCCCGCCCGACATGCCGCTGAACTTCGGCTCCTACCTCGCACGGCCGGCAAGCCCCGAAGTTCTGCAATCGGCGGACGCCATCTTCGCCTTCGGCACCGAACTTGCCCAGGGCGATCTCTGGCGCGACGACCTTGGAACCGACAGCCCGCTATACCGGATCGACATCGATTCCACCGTCCTTGCCCGCCCCGGCCAGGTTTCCGTTCCCGGCGACGCCTGCACGGTTTTCGCGGAACTGGCGCGCGCCGTCGACGAGACGCTGCAAACCGACTGGACCCCTGCCGAGGTCGCCAGCCGGCGTTCCCGCTGGAAGGCCGAGATCGACGCCGAACGTCCGGGTATCGTGCCGGTCTGCGACGCGCTCTCTGCAGCACTCCCGAAGAACACCATGATCTTCTCCGACATGACCCAGTTCGCCTATGCGGCGCTGGAGGTCTGGGATCTGGCCCAACCGGGCCTCTGGCACCACCCCACGGGCTTCGGCACGCTGGGCTACGGGCTGCCCGCCGCCATCGGGGGCGCGCTCGGTCACGACGGCCCGGTTCTCGCCATCGCGGGCGATTACGGCATTCAATACACCATCCAGGAACTCGGCACGGCAGCCGAACTGGGCCTTTCGCTTCCGATCCTCGTCTGGGACAACAACGCGCTGGGCGAGATCCGCGACAACATGGTTTCGGTCCAGATCTCGCCTGTGGCCGTCACGCTGAAGAACCCGGAATGGCGCCACCTGGCGGCGGCCTACGCCTGCGGCTACGCAGAACCGGCAACCCTCGCGGACCTCTGCGAGACCGTCAACGCCGCCTTCACCGCGGGCCGCCCCACGATCATTCGCGCGACGCCCGGCCTCGCGGCCTAGACCGCCCGGCTCAGTTCCAGCAGCTCACCAGAACCGTCAGGTCCGTCGCCAGAAGCGTCAGGTCTTCGGGCGCCATCATCTCGTTGGTATCCGAGGCAAGCGCGCTGATCCCGTTTGCCGAAAGGAATTCGGCAAGGACCGGCGCATCCGCCGCAAAGGCAACCGAGCCGGGAAGCTGGCGGGCCGCCTCGGCAGCCGGCAAAAGCATGCCCAACACTGCGCCCGAGCCGTCGAAGACCGGCCCGCCCGCGTCACCTTCGGCGCTGGCGATATCCAGCCGCGCCACGCGCGTGTCGCCATCGAGGCCCTTGATGTCCGCCAGCGTTCCGAAGGTCAGCGTCGGCGCGGGCAGCACCCCGCCGAATGGGAAGCCCGAGACCGCCACGTCAGACTGGATGCGCGGCTCCAGCGCCGAAAGACGGGCCACCGACAAGGGCGCCAGCGTCTCGCGCGGGGTAAGCAAGGCCAGCCCAAGCGCGGCGTCCTCGGCAAGAATGTCGGCCTCGGTCTCGTCGTTCAGCGTGATCCGTTCGCATTGCTGCAACCCGTCCGATGTGGTCAGGACCGCACCGTCGGCGTCGATGAAAAAGCCTGAACGAGTCGTGTCGGGTCGGCGGATGTCAAGGCCGGCCAGAAGGTCGATGTCCTGCGCCGCGCCAGCGCCCACCGTATCGGGCAGAACGCCGTCGATCGGACGAAAGCTTTCTTCCATGGCAGCCAGCGCCAGCGAGAAACGTTTCTCGTCGTCGGCCGGCCAGATCAGCGTGAAACCCTTGACCGTATCGCGGACCGAGCGGACGAAGGTGTGCGAGATGATCTCGGAATCCCGTCCCGTAAGCGTGAATTCCTCGCTGCCAAGGTTCCGCCGCCCGTTCATCGGCACGACTTCCAGGGTCTGCATGATGTCGTAGAGCGCCGCCATCGTGTTGCTGTCGCCCTCCTGGCTGATCAGCACCACGCGCGCACCGTCGTCCGTGGCGGCCTCGTAATGCGCGAACGGCGCCTCGTAGCGATCGAAGCGAACAAGCGCTGCGGGAATGGTGATCTCGATCCCGGCCTGAGCATCGGTGATCGGTGCAAGACCAAGCGAGTTCCGCGCCCCCAGGTATGCGTCGGTCAGTTCGGCGCGCTGCATCGTCGTCAGGATGCCCGTCGGCTCATACCGATTCGCTTCCTGCCAGGCAGCCATCGCGCGACGGGTGCCGGGGCCGAACGAGGCGTCGATGATCGAGTTGTAGAAGCCTTCCCATTTCAGCGCGACCTGGATCAGTTCGCGCTGCTCGCGGGTCAGCAGCCGCTCGCCGGCGCGGGCCTCGGCCTCGGTTTCCTCGCCGGGCTCCAGCGGGGGCAGGGGGTCCTGCGGCTGGGCCGCGGCTATGGCGGCGTCTTCCAGGCCAAAGAAGCGCTCGCGGAAGTTGCCGCCATCCGAGATGAAGCTGTCGGAAGGAATGGCACGGGATGCGCGAAGCTGGCTCAACGTCGCCAGGGCCTCGACCTCGGAATAGGGGCCAAGCGCCACGGCGAACCAGCCCGACGCCAGCCGGAAACCGTTCACGTTCGGCAGGCGCGCGGCATAATCCGCCGCCCGTTCAAGCCCCAGCGTCTGGCTCGGGCGCGCCTCGATCTGCACCCAGGCCTGTGCCCATGCCAGCTGACCCCAGATCACGGCCATGAAAACGGCCGCAACTTGCATGATATTCTTCATATTCTTCCCGTTCAAATGCTCGCCCCCAGGCGCGTTTCCGATGCTTCTACCAAAGCCTGTGTCACATGCACGCGGTTTCAAGGGTCGTCTCATTGACCCTTTCTGGCCTGTTGCCTATTGAGAACGCGAAATTCAAGCCATCGGAGCGGATCATGGCAGCGGTCGAGCGGCCCAAATCGTTTCAGGAGATCATCCTGCGCCTTCAGGCTTACTGGGCCTCGAAAGGCTGCGCCGTCCTGCAACCCTACGACATGGAGGTGGGCGCGGGCACCTTCCACCCGGCGACGACGCTGCGCGCGCTCGGCGGCAAGTCCTGGGCCGCGGCCTATGTCCAGCCGTCCCGCCGGCCCACCGACGGGCGCTACGGCGAGAACCCGAACCGGCTTCAGCACTACTACCAGTTCCAGGTCATCATCAAACCCTCGCCGCCAGACCTGCAGGACCTCTACCTCGGCAGCCTCGAGGCCATCGGCATCGACATGTCCCTTCACGATATCCGCTTCGTCGAGGACGACTGGGAAAGCCCCACGCTGGGCGCCTGGGGCCTCGGCTGGGAGGTCTGGTGCGACGGCATGGAAGTCTCGCAGTTCACCTACTTCCAGCAGGTCGGCGGCCATGACTGCAAGCCGGTCTCGGGCGAGTTGACCTACGGGCTCGAACGCTTGGCGATGTACGTCCTCGGCATCGACCATGTCATGGACATGCCCTTCAACGATCCCCAGACGCAGATCCCGCTCACCTACGGTGACATCTTCCGCCAGACGGAAGAAGAATACTCCCGCTGGAACTTCGACACCGCCGACACCGACATGCTGCTGAAACACTTCGAGGACGCCGAGGCCGAATGCCAGCGCATCCTTGGCCAGCCCGACACCGACCCGAAAACCGGCCGCCGCATCGTCATGGCCCATCCCGCCTACGACCAGTGCATCAAGGCGTCCCACCTCTTCAACCTGCTCGACGCGCGCGGTGTGATCTCGGTCACCGAACGCCAGGCCTATATCGGCCGGGTCCGCGCCCTGGCCCGCGTCTGCGCCGACGCCTTCGTCACCACGGAAGCGGCGGGGGCGGCGGCATGATGGGAAAGGTTCTCGCAGCCGTGATCGTCGTCTCCGCCATCCTCGCCGGTGCCCTGATGTACTACCTACAGGTCTACGGCTTTTACGAAGAGGTAACCCCCACCGGGGTTGAAGATGTGCAACTGACGAGCCTCACCACCGGGCTTCCCGAGCCGATATTGTCGGAAAACTTCAAGGCCATCGACGCCTCATCCTCGCCGCTGCGCTACCGCGCCTGCTTCGAGACGACGATGAGCCAGGCCATGCTGACCGAAACCTACGTGTCCTACGACAACCCGATCCCCAACGTCGCGCCGGGCTGGTTCGACTGCTTCGACGCGCAGGCCATTGGCGCCGCGCTCGAAGAAGGGCAGGCAACCGCCTTCCTCGGCACCGCCAACATCCACTATGGCTTCGACCGCGTCGTCGCGATCTTTCCCGACGGGCAGGGCTATGCCTGGCACCAGATGAACATCTGCGGCGAAGAGGTTTTCGACGGAAACCCGCCGCCGCCGGGCTGCCCGCCTCCGCCCGAAAGGACCGAATAGATGCCTGATCTGCTGATCGA
This sequence comes from Silicimonas sp., assembly GCA_040220415.1. Classification (GTDB taxonomy): domain Bacteria; phylum Pseudomonadota; class Alphaproteobacteria; order Rhodobacterales; family Rhodobacteraceae; genus JAVJUV01. The sequence goes on along the minus strand of JAVJUV010000117.1, from coordinate 24,619 downwards.
GCTCTTCTCCGAGGAAATTCCCGCCCGCATGCAGGCCAAGGCCGCGGACGACCTTCGGCGCCTCGTCACCGACGCGCTGGTCGAGGCCGGGCTGACCTATGCCCATGCCGCCGCCTTCGCCACGCCGCGCCGCCTGACCCTTGCCGTCGAGGGGCTGCTGGCGGAAAGCCCCGCCCAGCGGGAAGAGCGCAAGGGCCCGCGCACCGACGCGCCCGACAAGGCGCTCGAAGGCTTCCTGCGCTCGACTGGTCTCACGAAGGACCGGCTTCAGGCCCGCGACGACAAGAAGGGCCAGGTCTGGTTCGCCGTGATCGACAAGCCGGGCCGCCCGGCGGCGGACATCGTCGCCGAGGTGCTGGAAGCAACCATACGCAATTTCCCCTGGCCGAAATCCATGCGCTGGGGCGGGGGCAACCTGCGCTGGGTGCGTCCCCTGCACTCGATCCTCGCGATCCTGACGAACAATGGCGAGGTCATGATCGTCCCTCTCGACATCGACGGCATCACCGCCGGCAATACCACCGAAGGCCACCGCTTCATGGGGGCAGGGCGCTTTGCCGTCACCTCGTTCGAAGACTACGCGGCCAAGCTGAAACGCGCGCACGTCATCCTCGACCCCGCCGAACGTGCCGAGCACATCTGGCATGACGCAACCCAAGCCGCGTTTGCCCACGGCCTCGAAGTCGTCGAAGACCGGGGCCTTCTGGCCGAGGTCGCGGGCCTGGTGGAATGGCCCGTCGTGCTGATGGGCGAGATAGGCGAGGATTTCCTCGGCCTGCCGCCCGAGGTGCTGCAAACCTCGATGAAAGAGCATCAGAAGTTCTTTTCGGTGAAAGACAAGACGGGGCGCATCACCCACTTCGTCACCGTGGCCAATCGCGAGACCGCCGACCACGGTGCCACGATCCTGGCGGGCAACCGCAAGGTGCTGTCGGCGCGCCTGTCGGATGCCCGGTTCTTCTGGGAGAACGATCTGCGCACGATTGACCGCGTCGGCATGAAGGGGATGGCGGAACCTTTGAAGGACGTGACCTTCCACAACAAGCTGGGGTCACAGGCCGAGCGGATCGAGCGCATTGCGGCACTGGCCCGCGAAATCGCACCTGTTGTCGGGGCCAAGCCCGATCTGGCGGAAGAAGCCGCCCGCATCGCCAAGGCCGATCTGGCCTCGGAAATGGTCTACGAGTTCCCCGAGTTGCAGGGCATCATGGGACGATATTATGCACAGGCAGCGGGCCACGACGACGGCGTGCCCGAAGCATGCCAGGAGCATTATTCACCGCTGGGGCCGAGCGACGCCGTACCGACGCACCCCGTCTCGGTCGCCGTTGCGCTGGCCGACAAGATCGACACGCTGACCGGCTTCTGGGCGATTGACGAGAAACCCACGGGGTCGAAGGACCCGTTCGCGCTGAGACGGGCTGCGCTGGGGGTGATCCGGTTGGTGTTGGAGAATGAACTAAAGACAAACTTATCAGCTGCACTTCGCAATCACTACCAGCGCGCAAGCGAAGTTATGCATCGCATTACGCTCGAAGAAAAAAAGAAGCAGGGCGGAGACTTTGTTCATGCAGTTGGATATGTAGGGAATTGGCCAGGTCAAATTCCGATGGCTGACCTCCTCTCCTTCCTCCACGACCGCCTCAAGGTCTATCTCCGCGACCGGGGCATCCGTCACGACGTGATCGACGCCTGCCTCGCCATGCCGAACGCCGACGACCTGACGCTGCTCGTCAAGCGTGCCGAGGCGCTTTCCGACTTCCTCAAGACCGAGGACGGCGAGAACCTGCTTCTCGGCTTCAAGCGCGCCCACAACATCCTCATGCAGGCGCAGGAGAAGGACGGCGTCGAGTACAGCTTCGGTCCCGACCCGAAGCTTGCCGAGACGGACGAGGAAAAGGCGCTCTTTGCCGCCCTCGACGCCGCCGAGGCAAAGATCGCGCCAGCGATGGAGACGGAAGATTTCGCCGCCGCCATGTCCGCGATGGCCGGTCTTCGCGGCCCCATCGACGCCTTCTTCGAGGCCGTGCAGGTCAACTCCGATAACCAGATCGTCCGGCGCAACCGGCTGAACTTGCTGCACCGCATCAGCGCGGCCTGCCTGTCGGTGGCCGATCTCAGGAAGGTCGACGGCTAAGGGAAAGTCCTCTCTGTCAAAACGGAAAATTCTCTTTTCTGACAGCTGATTGCAGCGCGAACTTCACGCAATGTGCGCCGCAGGGCAGCGAAGGACATCGTGCGCCCTGTTAACCCGTGCCGAAATCCGGTTCCGCACCGACAAAATACCGACGTAATACCGACGTAATACCGACGTTGCGATTCCGGCGTTTCGCCCAATGAATTAACGGCGATTCCATTTCTGCCGTTGCCGGAATCGCATCGTCGCCGAACGCCGCCGCCACACCCCGGTAACCCGCCTCCGTTTCGCCCACGCAACGGGATGCGATACAAAATGTCGACGATCCTTGATCGACAACAGCGAAAGCCTAGACTGCATCCAAAGGAATCGCCGCAGTGCAGAAACACGTTGATCTTGAAGACTTTGTCGTCATCGACGAGACGGCTTCCCTTGCCGTGACCACTCACGGCGGGCGTGCGAAGTGTCTGCAACGGCTGATCCGCCTGAACCTGCCCGTCCCCCAGACCGTCGCCTTGCCCTTTGCCAGCGTGCGCCGTCTCGCCGGGGGCGGCACCGTCGATACGTCTCTGATTTTGAAGCATTTCGGCGCTGCTCCCCTGGTTTCCGTCCGCCCGTCCTCGGAAGACCCCGACTGGGGCGGACCGGGCGCGATCCTGAACATCGGCATGAACGACGCCCGCCATGCGGAGTTCGCCAATCTCCTTGGCCACAAGGCCGCCGACGAGCTTTACGCGCGGTTCATCCAGACCTACTCGCTGCAGGTCGCTCACCTCGATCCGGACGTGTTCGATATCGCCGAAAGCGCGTCCTCGGATGTTCTGGCGCGGATGCTCGAAGCCTATGAGGAAGAGACCGACGAGGCGTTTCCGCAGGATCCCGCGCGGCAACTTGCCGATGTGTTAAGGTCGATGGCGCGCGTATGGGAAGGCACCTCGGCCCGTCTCCTCCGTCAGGCACGCGGCGCCCCCGCCGACGCCGGCCTTGGCCTCGTCGTGCAGGCAATGGCCCCCGGCCTCGGCCCGCCCGAATCGGGGTCCGGCGTGATTCAATTCGTCTCATCCGTCACCGGCCAACCGCAGATAACTGGCCGTTATCTCAGCCAAAGCCAGGGCCGCGAAGCGCTTGGCGCCGAGGGTGCCGTCTTTCTGACACGCGACAAGCGCGGCCCGTCCCTGGAAGAGATTTGTCCGGAAGTATTTGATAAGCTTGTAGAATATGGATCTGTCTGCCGGCAGAAACTGCGCGAGGAGATGCAGATCGAGTTCACTCTGGATGGCGGCAATCTCAGCGTCCTCGACGCGGTGCGTGTCCACCGGAATTCCCGCGCCGCCGTCCGGATCTCCGTCGCACTTGCCGAGGATGGGGTCATATCGCGCGAAGCGGCGGTGCTGCGCATCCCGCCGGGCGGACTGGCCGAATTGCTGCACCATCAGGTCGATCCTGGAGCCATCCGCGACGTTCTGGCCTCAGGTGTCGCCGCAAGTCCTGGGGCCGCGACGGGGCGTCTCGTCTTCACGTCCGAGGCCGCGCAGGCCAGCGCCGCAAGGGGTGAGCCCTGCATTCTCGTTCGCCGCGAAACCTCGCCCGAGGACATCCGCGGCATGCACGCTTCGGTTGCGGTCCTGACCGAGCGTGGCGGCATGACCAGCCATGCCGCGGTCATCGCCCGCGGCCTCGGCCTTCCCGGCGTGGTCGGCGCATCCGATATCGGCCTGAACCGAAAAACGCTGACACTGACATTCAAGGATGGTCGGGTTCTGTCCGAAGGCGATATCGCGACGATCGACGGAACCAACGGCGTACTTCTCTCGGGCGCGGTGAGCCTTCTGGAACCGGCGCTTGACGACGCCTTCCGCACCTTGCTGAAATGGGCGGACGACGTTCGTGACATTGGCGTGCGGGCGAATGCCGACACACCCGCCGAGGCCCAGGTCGCCCGCACCTTCGAGGCCGAGGGTATCGGCCTTTGCCGAACCGAGCATATGTTCTTCGAAGAAGATCGCATGACGGTGATGCGCGAGATGATTTTTACCGAGACTTCCGAGGGTCGGGCTGCAGCTCTTGAACGGCTGATTCCAATGCAGGTTTCGGATTTCAAAGCACTTTTCCGGATCATGTCCGGTCGTCCGGTCTGTATCCGACTTCTCGATCCCCCGCTGCACGAGTTCCTGCCGTCCACGCGCGAAGGCGTGCGCGACATGGCCGAGGCGATGGGACTTTCAGTCTCGAAGGTGACAAGGCGCGTCGATGCTTTGAGCGAGTTCAATCCCATGTTGGGTATGCGTGGCGTCCGGCTTGGCGTCACGATGCCCGAGATTTACGAAGCGCAGGCGCGCGCGATTTTCCTGGCAACCATCGCTGCCGAGAAGGCGGGTCACGCGACGGTGCCCGAGATCATGATCCCGCTGGTCTCGGCAAAACGAGAAGTCGAACTTGTTCGCGCGCGGATCGACGCGGTCGCCGCTCAGGTGCGCAGCGAGACAGGCGAAGGCTTCGACTACAAACTTGGTGTGATGGTCGAAACGCCGCGCGCCGCGCTTCGCGCTCACGACATTGCACAGCACTGCGCGTTCCTGTCCTTCGGAACAAACGATCTGACCCAGATGGCCTATGGATTGTCGCGTGACGACGCGGGCAGATTCATGGGCGCATATGTGCAACAGGGAGTATTTCCCGAGGACCCGTTCCACCGGCTGGATATCGAGGGAGTGGGCGAACTTCTGCGACTTGGGGCCGAGCGGGGTCGGGCCTCCCGACCCGATCTGACCTTGTCAATCTGCGGCGAACACGGCGGAGATCCGGACTCGATCGCGTTCTGCAGGGACGCAGGGTTCGACTATGTCAGCTGTTCCCCCTTCCGCGTCCCGGCGGCGCGGCTTGCCGCGGCCCATATTGCGCTGAAGGAAAAGCTCGAGAAAACGGCTGATTTTTGCTGACCAACGTCAGATTACACAAGATATAGGCGAAATTTCGCCGAACTTGCCCACAGTTAGCAACACTTTGTCGCTGCCCTTGGGGTGGATCTTCCTGAAAAGCTTGGTTAGGTCGACCGGTGTTTTTAGTGCCGGAGAGCGCCGATCGTTCTCTGTGTGAGTACTCTCTACCTGGAGGGGGCAACATGATCAGACCCGTTTTACGGGGTCTGGGCGTCATAGCTGCTCTGACCATTCCGTGGTCGGCCGCTGCAGAAGTGACGCTCAGTTCTTCGAACAACCCGACCGTTGCGCTTGACGAGAGGTTGTCGGCGCTTGTCGGAGCCGAGAACCGCACGTTGACGAAGCTGCGGGCAAACACTTTTTCGCGACTTATCGAGGCGCCCGAGCCGAAGTCTCCGAAAGCGGATGGGCATTATTCAATGGATGCCCTCGCGTCGATGCCTTCGCCCGGTGGCGGCAAGGAATGGTCGTGCCTGACCGAGGCACTTTATTTCGAGGCTCGCGGCGAAACCGTGAAAGGCATCTTCGGCGTGGCCGAGGTTATCCTGAACCGCGTGGACGACCCGAGATATCCGTCCTCTGTCTGCGGCGTCATCAATCAGGGAACCGGCGAGCGATATCGCTGCCAGTTTACCTACACCTGTGATGGTCGCCCCGAAGTCATGAACGAGAAACGCGCCAGGGATCTCGTTGGCAAGGTGGCTCGCATCATGCTGGACGGTGCGCCGCGCAGGCTAACCGATGGGGCGACGCATTATCACACCAAGTCGGTGAAGCCGCGTTGGTCGCGGATTTTTCCGCGAACGGCAACGATAGGCTATCACCACTTCTACAAGCAGCCCGACCGCTTCGCGAAGCGATAGCCGGTGACGCGTTCGACAGACAGGCGGCCAGAGGGCCGCCTTTTTCATTCTTGATGATCGAAACCACATCGCGTGGTAAAGTCCTGAACGAAGAAAAAACAAGAGCAGGCGAATGACACGCAATCTTTTCGGCACCGACGGTGTAAGAGGCCGAGCGAACAGCTATCCCATGACGGCGGAGACCGCGCTGCGCCTGGGTGCGGCGGCAGGCAGGTATTTCAGGCGCGACGGGTCTCCGGCGCATCGCGTCGTGATCGGCAAAGACACCCGCCTGTCCGGCTACATGTTCGAGAACGCCTTGACTGCCGGTTTCACTTCGACAGGCATGAACGTCTTGCTTCTTGGTCCGGTCCCGACGCCGGCAGTAGGTTTGCTCGTGAAGTCGATGCGCGCAGATGTGGGCGTGATGATCTCGGCCAGTCACAACCCGCACGAGGACAACGGGATCAAGTTTTTCGGGCCCGACGGCTACAAGCTGTCGGACGAGGCCGAAGCCGGGATCGAGGCCATTCTTGCCGGAGAGATCGAGCCTGCGGAGGCGGGCAATATCGGGCGTGCCAAACGCATTGATGACGGTCTCTACCGCTATGTTGAACGGGTGAAATCGACCTTCCCGTCGGACCTAACACTGGACGGACTGAAGGTCGTGGTCGATTGCGCAAACGGTGCTGCCTACAAGGCGGCTCCGCAGGTTCTCTGGGAGCTTGGCGCCGAAGTGGTACCCGTCGGGGTGTCGCCAAACGGCCTGAACATCAACAAGGGCTGCGGCTCTACCGATACGAGGCTGGCAGCGGAAACCGTGGTCGGCCACGGCGCCGATGTCGGCATATGCCTGGACGGCGACGCCGACAGGATCATGATCCTGGACGAAAACGGGATCGTTGCGGATGGCGACCAGATCATGGGTCTCTTCGCCGCGCGTTGGGCAGGCGAGGGACGCCTGGCCGGCAACACACTTGTAGCGACGGTGATGTCGAACCTTGGGTTGGAGCGCTATCTGGACCAGCAGGGAATCGCACTGAAGCGCACCTCGGTCGGTGACCGGTATGTGGTCGAGGCGATGCGCCAGCGTGGCTTCAATCTTGGTGGGGAGCAGTCGGGGCATATTGTGATGACCGACTTCGCCACCACCGGCGATGGGCTTCTGGCAGGGCTTCAGTTCCTGGCCGAGATGAAACGCACAGGGAAGCGGGCCAGCGCATTGCGGCAGGTTTTCCAGCCGGTGCCCCAACTCTTGAAGAATGTCCGCTTCAACCCTTCCACAGCACCACTCGAAGTTGCCTCTGTTCAGGAAGCGATCAGGAACGCCGAGGTCCGGCTGAATGGCTCGGGTCGTCTTTTGATTCGCAAGTCGGGCACGGAACCGCTGATCCGGGTCATGGCGGAATGCGAAGATGACGTTCTTCTCTCCGCCGTCGTGGAGGATGTGGTCAGGGCTGTCGAAGCCGTCTGATGCCTGCCGCTCAACAAAAAGCCGGGCGTTGCGCCCGGCTTTTTTCTCGAAACGGATCGATGTTCAGTTCTTGTCTTTGTCGACCATTTTGCCTGCGCTGATCCAGGGCATCATGCCGCGCAGTTTCTCGCCGACCGCCTCGATCTGATGGGCGTCGTTGTTGCGGCGGATCGCCTTGAACGAAGGCTGGCCGACGGCACATTCCGTCATCCAGTCGCGCACGAAGCGGCCGGACTGGATGTCTTCCAGAACACCCTTCATGCGCTTTTTTGTCTCGTCACGGGGCAGGATGCGCGGCCCCGAGACATACTCGCCAAACTCGGCGGTGTTCGAGATCGAGTAGTTCATGTTGGCGATGCCGCCCTCGTAGATCAGGTCCACGATCAATTTCACCTCATGGAGGCACTCGAAATAGGCCATCTCGGGTTCGTATCCCGCCTCGACCAGCGTTTCGAACCCCATGCGGATCAGTTCGACCAGACCGCCGCAAAGCACGGCCTGTTCACCGAAAAGATCGGTTTCGCATTCTTCCTTGAAGTCCGTCTCGATGATGCCCGAACGACCGCCGCCGATGGCCGAGCAATAGGACAGCCCGATTTCCAGCGCCTTGCCGGAAGCATCGTTGTGCACGGCCACGAGACAGGGCACGCCGCCGCCTTTGACGTATTCGCTGCGCACAGTGTGGCCCGGGCCTTTGGGTGCCATCATGATGACGTCGACGCCCGCTTTCGGCTCGATCAGGCCGAAGTGGATGTTCAGGCCATGTGCGAAAGCGATAGCCGCGCCTTCTTTGAGATTGTCGTGGACCAGCTTGCCATAAGTATCGGCCTGGAGTTCGTCCGGCATCGTGAACATCATCAGGTCGCACCAGGTTGCCGCCTCGGCGATCCCCATGACTTTCAGTCCTTCGCCCTCAGCCTTTTTCGCAGAGGGCGAGCCTTCGCGAAGAGCGACCACGATATTCTTTGCGCCGCTGTCGCGCAGGTTCAGCGCATGGGCGTGACCCTGGCTGCCATAACCAAGGATGGCGACTTTCTTGTCCTTGATCAGATTGATGTCGCAGTCGCGATCATAGTAAACGCGCATGAAGCTCCCTCTCGTCCCGAATTCCAAAATTCCAAGCGCTTCTAGCGAAACCTGCCGCGGATGCAAGCAGGCAGAGGTACTGCTATTCAAGATGGAGTCGCGGCAGGGCCGTTTACGGCGCCTTAGGCTCTTTCCTCTAACTGTCGTGCCAGACTGGCGGAAGCGATTTTCTGACGTGGATCTGAAGATCAGAATGCGGCGTCTGAGCGACGTTATGCTCTGGACTTTGATTATCACCGATGTGGCGGTGATCTGCACGGTGGGCTATTACCGCTATTTCGTTTCTCCTGAACTGTATGGGCCAATTCTTCTTCACGCCATCACGATCGCCGCAGGGCTTGGCGCGAGCCTGGGATTTCTGGGTTGTCTGCAGATCATGATGGGACAGAACCAACACCACGCTCTTCGTCGGATGAATGACACCGATACGCTGACAGGGCTTCACACACGCGCGCGTTTCTTCACCGATGCCCGTTCCATCGATATTCCGCGTTGCAGCGTGCTGATGATCGACGTCGACCGTTTCAAGTCGATCAATGATACATACGGGCATCAATGCGGCGATGAGGTGCTTGTCCAGACAGCGCGAAGGTTGGGTTCGATTTGCCGCACCGGTGATGTTTTGGCGCGCTACGGAGGCGAGGAGTTCATCGTCTGCCTGCCCGTGACGTCGCTCAGAACCGCCAAGCGTTGCGCGGAACGTTTCAGGTTGGCCGTTGGTGCGGTCGATGTGACCCTGAGGGACAGAACCTTTCCCGTCACCATAAGTATCGGTCTGGCGAGCGGCGCTGCAGGGGAGACGATCGACGGTCTCATTGCGCGCGCCGACAAGGCGCTGCTTCTGGCGAAATCAGCCGGGCGAAACACGGTTGTCACGGAAGAGGATTTTGCCGTTCTCGATCCCGATAGCATCGTAAGGCGCATGCGGCGAACAAGCCGGTTCTGATCCGGTGCGATCTGTGATTTTATCGCTCTGTCCCGACATTGTGCCCGGCGACTGGACGGAGAATTTCATGACTGCGCTGAGAAACGACATCGACCCCGACGGACTTCTGGAATTTTCGGTGGTCTTCACCGACCGCTCGCTCAACCACATGAGCGCGGCATTTCAGGAAGTGATGCGGGATATTTCGTCCATGCTGAAGGAAGTCTACGGCGCGGACGCAACCGCGCTTGTGCCTGGTGGCGGTACCTATGCGATGGAATCGGTCGCGCGGCAATTGGCCGAAGACGAGAGCGTCATGGTCATCCGCAACGGTTGGTTCTCGTATCGCTGGACCCAGATACTCGAGGCGGCGAAGCTTCCCTCGGAAGAACATGTGATGATGGCCCGGCGGACCGGCAACGAGACGCGCTCGCCGTTTCAGCCCGCACCGGTCGACGAGGTCGTGGCGCAGATTGCAGAGAACAAGCCGGCAGCCGTATTCGCCCCTCACGTGGAAACTTCCGCAGGCATGATCCTGCCTGACGAGTACATTGCCAAGGTCGCCGATGCCGTTCACGCCGAGGGCGGGTTGTTCGTTCTTGACTGCATCGCATCGGGCTGCGTCTGGGTCGACATGAAAGAGCTGGGCGTGGACGTGCTGATCTCGGCGCCACAGAAAGGCTGGTCGGCTTCCCCCTCGGCGGGAATAGTGATGTTGTCGGAGCGCGCCGTCGAGCGTGTGAAGGCGCGCCAATCGTCCAGTTTCGCGATGGACCTTGGCAAATGGCTGTCGATCATGGAAGCCTACGAGGCTGGCGCTCATGCATACCACGCCACCATGCCGACCGATGCCCTGCGGGCCTTCCGCGATACGATGCTTGAGTGTCGGTCCTATGGGTTCGAGCGGCTGAAGGCCGCACAATGGGAGCAGGGCGACCGCGTTCGCGCAGTGCTTGCGGGAAAGGGATTTCGCTCGGTCGCGGCCGAAGGCTTCGAAGCGCCCGGAGTAGTGGTCTGCTATACCGACAACCCGGAGATCCAGAGCGGTCGCGCCTTCGCGAATGAGGGGCTGCAAATCGCCGCCGGCGTCCCTCTTCAGGTCGGTGAAGGACCGGAATACAAGAGTTTCCGGGTCGGCCTCTTTGGTATCGACAAACTTATGGACGTCGATGCCAGCGTGGAACGGTTCGAGACGGCGCTGGACAAGGTGACAGGGTAGCCTTCAGACCCCAAGACCCGCGCGCATGACTCCTTTGCGAAGGGGGGCTATATCGTGGACCGCGCTCAGTCCCAAAGCCCGAAGCGCTTGCACCGGCGGATAATCCGAACGGCAGAGCCGGTTGTACAGGTCGATTACCCGTGCTCGCGCCAGAATGTCGCGCTCGCGTTTCCGGGCAAACCGGTCAAGCCACTCACGCTCGCCGATATGGTCCGGCATGTCTCGCGCAAGGTCCGCAAGTGCGCGGATGTCGTGGAGTGAGGTGTTCAGTCCCTGCGCGCCAATCGGTGGCAGAACGTGCGCGGCCTCGGCGACAAGGGCCGTTCGCTCGGCGGTCAACCTCGTAGCGCGGCGCGTGACGACCGGCCAAATGCGTCGCGCCGATGCAAGTGTCAATCGTCCCAACACGCCGCAGGATCGTATCGTGGCGGCTTCGGAAAATGCGCCCTCGTCCAGCGACATCAGATGCGCCGCGTCCGGGCCGTTATTCATCCAGACCACTGCCGAGGCGGGTCGTGCCGCGTGATCGGGCAGGGGCACCAGCGTAAAGGCACCGCCTGAAAGATAGAGTTCGGTCGAAATGTTCCGGTGCGGAACGTCGTGCGTGACGTTGAAGGCCAGAACCTTCTGCCCGTAGCGCATGGTTTCGGCCGGAATTCCGACTGCCTCGCGCAGAGGCGAGTCGCGTCCGTCTGCGGCAATGGCCAGCTTCGCGCGCAACCGGCTGGCGTCGTCCAGAGTGATGATCGCTTCGCGCTCTCGTGTAAGGATCGATCGAAATCCCGTTCCCGTGCGCAGTTCGACACGAGGCTCCGCCGCCAGGGCGTCGCTCAGAAGCTTACGGGTCAGCCAGTTCGGCAGATTCCATCCGAATGCAGGGGCACCAAGATCGGACGACTGGAAAGCGCGTTCGGTGCGCGGCCGGGGCGGGTCGCCCGTGCAGTCGACGACCGCAAGGGTTTCCAGCGGCGTCGCATGCGGTTCCAGTACGTCCCAGAAACCGAACTCCTCGAAAAGAGCACGTGCAGGCTGCAGGAAGGCAGTTGATCGCAGATCTGAATCTTCTGCCTCGGCAGTCACCGCGGGTGAGGTCGGATCGGCAAGAGACACCGAATAGCCTAGCCGCGCCATTGCGAGCGCAGCAGTCAGTCCGGCAATGCCGCCGCCCGATATGAAGATGTCCACCCTCTGGCTCATTGGCAGGAAGCTAGGGCTGGCAGGGCAGAAGGGAAAGGGTGCTCAGACCAACTGCGCCAGAAAGCCGCCAAGATCGTCGGTGTGATGGTGAATATGGTCTTGCGGGTCTGGTTCGGGCGCGACGTGAACCGTTCGCATCCCCATTGCGTGCGGCTCGGCCAGGTTACGAGGATCGTCTTCGAACATTGCCGCTCGGTCGGGGGCAAAACCATCCACCGTGACGATGGCGTCGAATGCGGCGCGCTCGGGCTTTGGAAGGAAACCTGCGTGTTCGACGCCATAGATCGCGTCGAACAATCCCGTCAGTCCGCGTGCATGGATCACTCGCTCGGCATAAGGTGCCGAACCATTGGTATGGACAATGCGACGCCCGGGCAGGGCTGCGATCGAGGCTTTTAACGTGAGATCGGGCTCAAGGTGCTCGAGCGTTATGTCGTGCACATCCGTCAGGTATGGTGCGGGGTCGACGCCATGCTCGCGCATCAGGCCCGCAAGCGTGGTGCCATAGCGCGCCCAATAATCCTTTCGGACGCGGTTGGCGTTTTCCCGATCGGTTCCCAACGCCCGCATCACCCATTCCGTCATGCGCACTTCGATCTGGTCGAAAAGCCGGGCTTCGGGTGGATAAAGCGTATTGTCCAGGTCGAAGATCCAGGTGGTAACGTGTGAGAAGGATTCCTTGGGCATGGCCGTGATCTAGCGCGCCAAGGGTGCGGCGTCCATGATGCTTGATTCGCCTTGTCCGGGGGCCTTAGTCTCCACCCCATGAAGGAGACCGGTTTATGCCTGACACGAGACCCGAGCAGAAGGATGCCTACCAGCTTATTCTTCATGCCATCGATATCGGCACGTATCGCCCCGGCGACAGACTTGTCGAAAGCGAGCTCGCGGATCGGTTCGGCGTAAGTCGTACCCCGATCCGCGAAGCGCTTCAGCGTCTGGAGACGCAGTCACTTCTGTCGCGGGACGGGCGGTCTCTGATCGTTGCGTCGCTCGATCACAACCAGATGGCCGAGTTGTACATGGTGCGCTCGGAACTCGAGGGGCTGGCCGCAAAGCTGGCCGCGCGGCACGCCAACGATGAAGAGGTGCGCTTCCTCAAGGAAATGGTCGAAGAAGACAAGAAGCGGGTCGGCGATCCGGTTGCTTTGGCACGGACCAATCGACGGTTTCACCGCCAGGTGCATCTGGCCTCGCACAACCGCTATCTCGTGCAGCAACTCGATCTTGTCTATCGTTCCATGGCGCTGATGGCGACAACGTCGCTGGCGGCCAAGGGCAGAAGCCAAGTCGCTTTGGCGGAACACGAAGCAATAGTCGACGCGATCGCGCGCGGCGACGGCGAATCGGCGTCCACCGAGCTCAAGGCGCACATCAGCCGGGCCTTCGAGGCGCGGCTGCGTCAGGATGCCGAGGAAGCGGCGCGGAGAGATCCCCCCGTGGCCGAATGATGCTGCTTCCGTGCGCCGTCTTGTCCCAGAAGAAGGGCTTTGAAATCAGCTCGGCACAGCCTTTCCATGAAGCGATGGCCGCCAACGGGAAATAGAAATGCATCAAGGGAACCCACTTGATCAGCCAGCGATGCCTCGGTGTCGCCACGCCGACGGCCAGCGTGCCAAGAGTCGCGATTTCAGAGATCAGGAATGTCGCCCCAAGCCCCGCCACGACCTGCCATGACAAGAGCGATGTCAAGGGATGGGGCAATCCGAACGGTATCAGCCAGAAAGTCCAGAGCAGCGGGGCCAGCACAAACTGGCTGAGCGTACCCAGGAAAAGGATCTGGAACCCGAGAAAACGCATGGCGCCGAGTTCGCCCCATAGCCTCAGAGGGTCTCTCATGTGTACTGCCCAGGTGACCGCATAGCCCTTGATCCAGCGAGATCTTTGCCGGACCCAGGGGGCAACCTTGGCTGTTGCCTCCTCGTCGGTCACGGAGGCAACGAAGGCCACTCGAAACCCGCGCCGTGCCATACGAATCCCCAGGTCCGCATCCTCGGTCACATTGTGTGCGTCCCATCGACCCAGCCGGTCGAGAACATCACGGCGGAAGAACACGGTCGTTCCGCCTAGCGGTATGACAAAACCCAATCGGACCAGTCCAGGAAGCACGAGGCGGAACCAGGTGGCATAGTCGATGGCAAAACACCGTGTCAGCCAGGATTGCCGGGCATTGTAGAAATCAAGGACACCCTGCACGCAGGCTGTCTCAGGTCCGGCATTCCGAAAGGCATCGGCAACCTTGAGCAACTGGTCGCGAGCCGGCGCATCCTCGGCGTCATAGATGCCCACGATCTCGCCGCGGGCGAAGTCGAGGGCATAATTCATGGCTCTTGGCTTCGTGCGCACGTGTCCTGGAGGCACCCGGACGATCTGCATCCAGTCCGGTAATTCCGAAGCCTCGAGCGCCTCCAGGGTGCGGAAATCATCAGCCTCGAGAATCAGAAGTGCCTCAAGCCTGTCTTGCGGATACTCAAGCCTGTCCAGCCGCTTGATGAGCCTGTTTGCGATGTCGCCTTCATCGAACAATGGGACGAGAAGTGAGATGAAAGGCTGTTGGTCGGTCGGTTGCCTCAGTCGCCGCTGACTGCTCCAGTTTCGGGAAAGCCTGCCCGCCTGGCGCATCTCGGCGACGGCGGCGATCGTTCGCAGGCCAGTTACGGCGATCAGTGTGAAGCCGACCCACGCGGTAAGTGCTCCAAGCAGGATATCCGGTCGAAGGAGGGCCAGGACAGCTGCAAGCAGCGCGAAGATCATCGCCAGAATACCCACGAACTGAATCGACCAGTTTCGGCAGCTTTCGATGGGAAGGGTACGCTGCGTCGCGCGGCTGGCGAGCGTCGGCGCACGCATGGCGACGATCTGGGCCCGGATCTCTGAGATATCTGTCAGGCAGCAGGCCACGGGTCCAAGCGCGCGCTGCAAGTCGGTCAGTGCATCTCGAAAATCGCTTGGTTGGGAAACAGCGACCGGAGTTACGGCGCCAGCGGGTTGGAGTGGAAGGATGCCATGCCTCAGAGCGGTCTCAATGCCGATCCTGTCCAGCGCCCTGGCATCCGGCCTGTGCCGCGTCAAATCGATGACCGTTGGACGGAGGCGTGGCCTGATGCGAGGTGTTACCCGCTGACCGGGCAGTAGCAGGAGGGGGGATCGACTAGGCGTTGGCACTTGGAAGCCCGGAACCTGCAATGAATACGCTACATTCCCCTTCCTGTGCCGATCACGGTTAACCGGCGGTTAAACTGTCAGGAATTCAGCGTTCACGGTGTTCCCGTCGACCTATTGTCGCTATCGCCACGCCGCCGACGGACAGTCCGACCGCCATGAGGTTTACGCCGATGGCTCCGTTTCCTGCGATCCCGGTAAGAGCCATCATCACGAGTCCCGCACATGTCACCAGTGCGCCCATTATGGCTTGGGCTGGACCTGGTAGGCTGGTTCCCGCCACTCGCGAGGCGTTTTCGAAGCGCATGAATATGGCGAGAAAGGGAACGAGCATGACCACCAGAAGGATCAGCCAGACCGGACGCTGAGCCCACCACGTACCAGTGCCCGGCTCTACTGAAAGCCCTATTCCTCCAAGCGCCATGGCGATGCCGATGAGTGCTATCAGGGCAGTTATGTGCCACAGATACACCGACATGATCATCTGGTTCAGCACGATCACCCATGACCAAGGCCTTGCGTGGCTGAGCCAACGGTTCACAGTTGTTTCCAGAAGGAGAATAATCCCGATCTGCGCGGCGCCGAGCGCCAGCATCGCGGTCGTGGGCGGTCGGGTGTTCGAGATCAGTTCGCCTGGGACCGAGACCATCGAAACGGGATATCCCAGAATGCCTACCAGCACGTAGAGCCAGGCTACTCCCACTGCGACAAGTCCAACCGCCGCAGCCCGGGAGCCGCCCGTGTCCTTCCACCAATAGCCCAACTGGTGCACGGCCAGCCAGACGAATGCATAGTTCGCCCAGCGAAGCCATCCCTGATCAAGGCCCAAGCCGATTGCATCGACAGCAATTGCTCCGATGACCAAAATTGCCACTGACACAAGCCCGAGTCGATTCCACACCCAGACCGAGACCGGAACGCAGACGGTTATCATGATATAGACGGCCAGGAACCAGATAGGGACAAGCGCTGCTTGGCTGGCCGAGGCTATAAGCTCTTTCGGTACGCCCATCTTTCCGGCGACGAGCGCTGCGACGGCCCAGAGCAGCACCAAGGGTACGGTTGGCTTGAGAAGCCGGGTTAGTCGCGTGGCGGCCCAGACTTTCTTCTTTTCGGGATTCCTGCAAGCCGAGGCCCAGGACAGCGCGTTGGAATAGCCGCCGACAAAGAAGAAGACCGGCATGACCTGGAACAGCCATGTTCCGAACTGAGTCCACGGCTGTTCCGCCAGCAGGATCGAAAGTCCAAGCTCGCCGTCCCGGATAATAGGTGCGACCAGAAGCCAGTGTCCGAGGACCACAAAGCAAATGGCTATGGCGCGATAAAGGTCTGCAGCACGGTTTCGCGTCTCTGGGGTGTTCTCGGCGGCCCATCTAGCACGCGTGAGCATTCCCCTTGGTCTTTCGGTGATTGCTGCATCGGACATGAACCGCTCCAGTTACCATTGCCTCCGAAAATCATGAACATTGTTCAGAAATTTTTCAAGTGTGGTTTTCCGCTAGTTGCAGCAGGAAGGGGCAACAATAAGGCCGAGGCTCGTGGATTGTATCCACTTGAGTAAGAATCGCGCAATGCGGCGCCATGCTTACATGCGAGGAAGTCGGACGCTCGGCGTCAGCGGCGTTCAGCCATTGCCTCGGAAAACCGCTCAAACAGGTAGTAGCTGTCCATCGGACCCGGGCTGGCCTCAGGATGGTACTGAACCGAGAAAACCGAGCGATCGGACATCCGTATTCCGCAGTTCGAACCATCAAAGAGAGAAACATGCGTTTCCTTGACACCCGGGGGCAGGGTCTGGCTGTCAACCGTGAAGCCGTGGTTCATCGATGTGATCTCGACCTTGCCTGTCTCAAGGTCTTTGACAGGATGGTTCGCGCCGTGATGGCCGTGGTTCATCTTGACTGTCTTGGCGCCAAGTGCCAGCGCCAGCATTTGGTGGCCAAGACAGATTCCAAAAACCGGGAGATCGCCTTTTTCCAGCACACCGCTGATCATGGGCACGGCGTATTTGCCGGTAGCAGCCGGGTCGCCGGGGCCGTTCGAGAGAAAAACTCCATCGGGATTGTGCGCCAGTACATCCGCAGTTGTAGCGGTGGCCGGCAGAACGGTCACGTCGCAGCCAGCCGAGGCAAGGCATCTCAGGATATTGCGTTTGGCGCCGTAGTCGATCGCCACGACCTTGTGATTTGGTGCGGTCTGGCGTGCATAACCCTGGGGCCAAGCCCAACGCATCTCGTCCCAGCGATAGCTTTGTGTACATGTCACGTCTTTCGCGAGGTCGAGTCCTACGAGACCGGGAAAGCCGCGGGCCGCTGTGACGAGAGCCTCGATATCGAACTTGCCCTCGGGGTCATGGGCCAAAGCAACATGGGGAGCTCCTTGCTGACGGATTGCACGCGTGAGGCGTCTTGTATCGATACCCCCGATACCGATTCTGCCGGTTCTTGAAAGCCAGTCGCCCAGTTCTCCGGACGAACGCCAATTCGACGGTTCGGTCGGGTCCCACTTCACCACGAGGCCTTCGGCGACCGGTTCGGCGGTTTCGTCATCTTCGGGGTTCACGCCGACATTGCCGATGTGAGGGAATGTGAAGGTCACGACCTGGCCCGCGTAGGAAGGGTCGGTCATGATTTCCTGATAGCCGGTCATCGCGGTATTGAAGCAAAGTTCCGCAACCTTCTGTCCGGTTGCGCCAAAGCCCTTGCCGTAGAACAAGGTTCCATCCGCCAATGCCAGACATGCGGTCGGTTTCGGCTGCGCGTCCGTCATGTGCGGGTCCTCCGGCTGGTTAAACGGACAGGGGTTTACGCCCTTGTCAACTCAGGGTCAAGGGCTAGGGGGAATTGTGTTACGTAATACAATCAATAGCTTATGGAATACGCGTCTAGTTGCGGGTCAGGCTTGGAGCGGATACAGTGCGGACTCTCGGAAATGGGGATAGACGAGATGGGCCTACGAGTCAGGATTGGCGATGCGCTTAAGGCTGCGATGAAGGAGAGGGATGCCGATAGGCTGTCCACGCTTCGCCTGATCAACGCAGCAATCAAGGATCGGGATATCGCGAAACGTGGCGAGGGCGGCGACGGTGCAGATAGCGGTGTCGGTGAGAGTGACATTCTTCAGATACTTGGAAAAATGGTGAAGCAGCGACTGGATTCTGCTCAGGCCTACGAAGAGGGTGGACGCCTTGAGTTGGCAGAGAAGGAACGGTCCGAAATAACCGTTATCGAAGAATTCTTGCCAAAACAGCTGAGCGAGAAGGAAACTTCGACCGCAATTGACGAGGCGATTTCGGAAACCGGCGCAGACTCTATCCGGGACATGGGCAAGGTAATGGGAGTTCTGAAGGCAAAGTATACCGGCCAGATGGACTTCGGTACGGTCGGTCCGATGGTGAAGGCGCGTCTCAGCTAGTCACTAACAACGAACATCAAAGCTCGGTATCGCATCGGTTGCACCCCTGTGCTTCCACAATGCGGCACCAGCCGGCCGTCAGTTGCGGATCATCGCCGCCAATTCATCGTAGAGACCAGTGCGTTCCTCCGGTGTCAGGAAGGCGCCTATTTCAACTTCGCGCCCGCCGCCACGAAGCGTCAGGTAGCTTTCAACCGGGCCATCGTTTCTCAGATTGACACTGACCCAGTGCGGGTTTGCCTCCCATTCAAGTATCGGCCCCTTCGGTGGCACGTGAGACAGATGCACGCGTTCGTCCGTCAGGGTCAGCTCTTCATGGATCGAACGGTGATCGCGATTGACCATGATGGCACGCCATACGCCCCAGATGGCAGCCAGGAAAAAGATCATCAGCACCCAGGCGACCGGCGATCCCAGAACGGCCAGAAGCGGCAGCGTCAGCATCAGCGCGGTCGCTCCGATGAACCACGTGAAACCATGCGGTGTCAGCGACTGGTGAGGCCAGAGCTTCAGGGTTTTTTCCTGGGGTGTTTCTGACCAGTGATACGGCATGATCAGAAAATTAAATCGGTCGTCTTCCAGTGTAAACGGTCCACGATACATCGCGCTACCAACGCGCGAGGAACTGCCGGACAAGGGATGCAATAATCAGGATGGTGAGCAGGACAAGAGCCAGAAGAGCGACCACCGTCGCCACGGTCGAAATGCTCTTGAGCACCTCAAGTCGCTCAGCCTGTGCCAGATAGTCACCTGTCGACGCGTCCACGATCAGGCGCGTGGCGAACCGTGTGAGCAGAATGTGCACCGAAAGTGCTGCGTGCAGGGTCCAGAACGCGACACCGGCCAGCAGGAACGTCGGTCGGGTCAGCCATGCGGAGGCGGCCAGAGCCGAGAGAACGGCCATGACGGTGAACTCGTAGCGGAAGTGTGAAAGCTCGAAGAATGTATCGCTGACGCCGGCAGTCCGAGAACCCGGCAGGAACAATGAACCGAATGGTCCGAAGGTGAGCGCCTGCAGACCCGTTAGCAAAAGCCAAGCGAATGCGACATGGCCAAGCTGAACGGAAAGCGGCTTGCTTATGGCGCGCAGGGGAAGCGAAAGAATCGCGATGGCGACGATCAGTGGCAGCATGGCGTCAGACTACATGATCGGGACGTCGTTCTTCTGCGGCAAACGGGAACGAAAAAGGGCGCCGACACAGTATGTGCAGCGCCCTTCTTCGTCGGAATTGTTCCGTCAATGTGCGTGTTGCTTGTCCCAGTCTTCCCGCTTGGGAAGCGTTTCAAACGTGTGCTCCGGCGGTGGGGTTGGCAATGTCCACTCCAGGGTGTCGGCATGCTCGTTCCAGTAGTTCTTCTCCTCGATGCGCTTGCCAGCGAAGATCGTGTAGAAAACGATGTAGATGAACAGCAGGAATGAGGCGAAGGCCATGAACGCGCCCCAGGACGAGACTTCGTTCCAGTAAGCGAATGCCTCCGGATAGTCGATGTAACGGCGTGGCATGCCCTGACGTCCCAGGAAGTGCTGGGGGAAGAAGGTCAGGTTCGAGCCGATGAACATCAGCCAGAAGTGAATCTTGCCCAGCGTCTCGGGATACTGGCGGCCCGACATTTTGCCGATCCAGTAATACATGCCCGCAAAGATCGCGAAAACCGCGCCCAGCGACATCACGTAATGGAAGTGAGCCACCACATAGTAGGTGTCATGGTAGGCGCGGTCGATACCGGCTTGCGAAAGAACGATGCCCGTCACACCGCCAACCGTGAACAGGAACAAGAAGCCGAATGCCCAGAGCATCGGCGTCTTGAACTCGATCGAGCCTCCCCACATCGTGGCAATCCAGGAGAAGATTTTGACGCCTGTTGGAACCGCGATCACCATTGTCGCCAGCATGAAGTATGTCTGCTGGGTCAGGCTCATGCCGACCGTATACATGTGGTGCGCCCACACGACGAAGCCGAGCGCGCCGATAGCGATTAGCGCCCATACCATCGGCAGGTAGCCGAAGACTGGCTTGCGCGCGAAGGTCGCGATGACATGGCTGATGATGCCGAAACCCGGAAGGATGATGATGTAGACTTCGGGATGTCCGAAGAACCACAGGATGTGCTGGTATAGAATCGGATCCCCGCCCCCAGATGGCTGGAAGAAGGTCGTGCCGAAGTTCCGGTCGGTCAGCAGCATGGTGATCGCACCGGCCAGAACCGGCAGCGACAGAAGGATCAGCCACGCGGTGACGAAGATCGACCAGGCGAAGAGCGGCACCTTGAAGAGCGTCATGCCCGGCGCGCGCATGTTCAGGAAAGTCGTTATCATGTTGATCGCGCCCAGGATCGACGAGGCACCCGAGAGGTGCACTGCGAAGATCGCGAGATCCATGGACCAGCCTGCTTCGTTGGTTGAAAGTGGCGGATAGAGCACCCAGCCGACACCCGATCCAAGCTGTCCGTTGCCACCGGGCGAGACCACGCTGGCCACAGCCAGCGACGTGCCTGCCACGTACAGCCAGTAGCTGAGGTTGTTCATCCGCGGGAACGCCATGTCGGGCGCGCCGATGTGAAGCGGCATGAAGTAGTTGCCGAAGCCCCCGAAAAGGGCCGGAATCACCACGAAGAACATCATCAGGATGCCGTGGGCCGTGACCAGCACGTTCCAGATATGACCGTTCGGCGTGCAGGTCTCGACCGTGGCGGCCGAAAGGAACCGCGCACCCTCGGCACACATGAATTGAACGCCTGGATCCTTGAGTTCCAACCGCATGTAGACGGTGAAAGCGACGGCGATGAAGCCGACGATACCGGAAGTGAAAAGGTAAAGAATACCAATGTCTTTGTGGTTCGTGGACATGAACCAGCGGGTGAAGAACCCGCGTTCGTCGTGTCCGTCGTGCCCGTGGGCTGCGGCGTCGGCCATGAGGTGCCTCCTGAAGCTCCCGATACGTTTTTTGACGGAGTCTTCCCTCCGCTTCGTATTCGCTTTTAGTGATGCGACCCGCCGGGGGCAATGGGGTGCAAGGCATTTGAGGGGGGTAAAATTGTCTCAGGCAAGGACGGTACCGGCCGCGCGTCCCGGCCGCATGTGCCTTGTCGTTAAGCTTCTGGCTTGCCGCGAACCGGGGACTGGATATTCTGTCGCACGGGAGGAGTTTCACCGATGAGCACAGCAACGCAGATTCGCGGCCTTTCGCAGTCCGAGACAGACAGCTACTGGCGTGACGGATACCTTTTTCCCGTCCGGGGACTTAGCACAGTCGAAGCCGCGAGCGCCCGGACCGAACTGGAGGCGATCGAGCGCAACTGGTTGGATAACGGGTTGCCGTTGCCGCTGAACACCTACAAGCGCGTCAATGCGCACGTTGTGCTTCCCATGGTCGCCAGACTTGCAAGGACACCTGCGATCCTCGATGCGGTGGAAGGGATTCTTGGACCCGATATTCTGATCTACGCTGCAGAGCTCTTCATAAAGGAAGCGCGGACCAAGCAGGTTGTAACGATGCACCAGGATCTGACCTATTGGGGGCTTGGCGCCATTGACGGGATGGTGACGGCATGGCTGGCGCTGTCTCCGGCGACGCCTGAGTCGGGATGTATGGATTTCGTCAAAGGCAGCCACAAGAACTCGATCCTGCCGCACGAAGACACCTTCGACGAGAACAACCTTCTTTCGCGTGGGCAAGAGGTCAAGGTCGATGTGGCCCCCGAGGACCGTGTGCCGATCGTTCTTCAGTCTGGCGAGTTCAGCCTGCACCACGGCCTGACCATTCACGGGTCGGGACCGAATGTGTCCGACGACCGTCGGATCGGTTGCGTGATCCGCTATATTCGTCCCGACATGAAACAGGAGACCGGCATGCGCGATTTCGTCATGCCGGCGCGGGGCGAGGACAAATTCGGGAATTTCGAGCATCTTCCCGCGCCCGAGGCGGATTTCTCGGCGGAAAGCCTTGCCATATACGAAGATATCCGCGCCGAGCAGACCAAGATCCTGATGCGGGACGCCAAGGGGAAGTCAAACGTCTACGGCTGACTTGCCGGCTGACAGCGAACCGGGCCTATTCGTTTGCCCCGACCGATCCGAAAACGCCGTCGAAGGTCTTCTTTAACGCAACGTCGACATCCATCATCGTCACCGGAAGTCCCATATCAACGAGAGACGTGACTCCGTAGTCGCTGATGCCGCAAGGAACGATGCCGTCGAAATGGGAGAGATCGGGTTCGACGTTGATCGACAGTCCGTGAAATGAAACCCATTTTCGCAAGCGAATCCCGAGGGCTGCGACCTTGTCTTCACAAGGAGAACCGTCGGGCAGCGGCGGTTTGTCCGGGCGCGTGACCCAGACTCCGACGCGGCCTTCCCGGATTTCTCCCCGCACGTTGAACTCGGCAAGTGCTGCGATGATCCATCGTTCCAGATCGTTGACGAAGCGGCGCACGTCCTGGCCGCGCTGAGCCAGGTCCAGCATCACGTAGACGACGCGCTGACCGGGACCGTGGTAGGTGTATTGGCCGCCGCGCTTCGATGCGTAGACGGGGAAACGATCCGGATCGGTCAGGTCGGAAGGCTTCGCCGAAGTGCCGGCGGTGTAGAGAGGCGGGTGTTCGACGAGCCAGATGGCCTCGTTCGCCGTCCCCTCGCGGATCGCTGCCGCGCGCGCTTCCATCTCGACCACCGCGCGGTCGTAGGGGGTCAGTCCGGGGGATGTGAGCCAGTCAACCAAGGGATACTGCCAACTTTTGGTTAGGCCGAAGCCTGAGGGCGTGTTACGCTTTTCGGATATTGTATGAGCATTTCGGGGGATTGACATGAAAATCAACCTTTTCGCAACGGCACTTCTTGCGATGGCGCTGACATTGACCGGAACTGGAAGGGTGGTTGCAGACGCTGGCGATGCGCTGGTAGGCGGCATCATCGGCGGTGTGATCGGTGGCGCGATCGTGAACGAGAACAACAAGCGGCGCACGGTGACGCGCAAAGTCTATCGTGCACCCGTATACTCGGCGCAACGCGAGGAAAATCGTCAGGTACAGACTGCCTTGAATTATTTCGGTTTCCCGTCCGGGACGCCGGACGGTGTGCTGGGGCGTAATTCGCGCAGCGCGATCTCGCAATATCAGGTGCATCTCGGTTATCCGGCAACTGGATACCTGACCGACTACGAGAAGAGTTTTCTCTTGTCTTCGCACAACCGCGCGCTCGCCGGTGGTCCGGTGACACATCAGCAGATTGCCTCGAACCCGATGGGGACGCGGGGGCTTTTGACGATGTACCGCGATCAGGCGGCCGGTGTTGCGGTTGCCGCTGCGCCACAGGTCGTCCAGCCGATGACGGTTGTGCCGGCCGCTCCCGTGGCCCAGCAACCAACGGCATCCGCGCTGACCACGCTGGCAGCAGCGCCGTCGGAGCCCGAATCCAATGCACCCGCACTGCCCAATTTCCTGGGCGGCGGTGACGGCATGTCGCTGGCATCGCATTGCAATACGGTATCGCTGCTGACCAACACCAACGGCGGCTTCACCAGCATCGACAAGATGTCGGACAGCAACGTGGTGCTGAATGAGCAATTCTGCCTTGCCCGGACCTATGCCATCGCTGCAGGCGAGGAACTGGCCTCGGGCGTCCAGGGCGTCGGAACTGGTGAAATCGCCGCCCAGTGCAAGGGCTTTGGGCCAGTAATGAAGGACCATGTCGCATCGCTTTCGCTGAAATCGAGTGAACAGGTGCTTCAGGACGTCTCGGGCTTTGTCTTGTCGACGGGCATGGCGCCGCAACAGTTGGCGGCCACCGCGAAGATCTGCCTGTCCGTGGGATATCGGACCGACGATATGGACGTAGCGATCGGGTCGGCCCTGATCCTGACGGCGCTTGGCGAGCAGGTCTATGGCGAACTGATGGGCCACCATCTGAGCCAGGGCTTCGGCGCGACACAGCGGCGCGACCTGGCCGGTCCCTGGTACGACATGGCACTGAATGCGCTCGAAGCCGGACAAATGGCGGTGTTCGCGCCTGGGCAGCCGGAACGCACCCGGCTGATCCGCGCTGCGGCCAGCCAGTCCGGAGGCGCAAAGGCGGGGACGATGTCGGCTCCGGTTCAGCCGGCTTCCGCGTTGCCGAGTTTCACGATCAGCGAATGATCCAAGGCGTTGCGCGGCCATTAGGCCGCGCGCGCCCCGAATGGGGGAAATACTGAAAAATCCTCTTAACAACCACTGAGGGTAAAGCGATT
>JAVJUV010000116.1:0-71226 GCA_040220415.1 Silicimonas sp. | reverse complement strand
GGCATCCCGTCGGGGTCGGCGCTGGCCAGCGCGATGGCGGTCGGATCGTTCGGTCCGAAAAGATGGAATCACTCAGCCTGCAGGTTCAGGCCGCGGCGGTTGAGGCAAGTTCGATCGCGCGTGAAAGCGCCTCTTCCGCGCTGGGCAGGGGGAAGTCGGCGCACACCTGTCTGCGACCGGGCCCGACCTCGAAGAGACCGGAGAAATAGACGCCGTCCGCAATTTCGGTAGCACAGGGAACCCATCTTCCACCCGGACCTTCCACGGTCTTGCCGACACGGACATTCACGGACCCCGGCGGCGGGCTGGACACCATGACGGTAGGCTCAAGCAGACTGGCAAGGTTCATGGCGGCTCCTTTCGACACGGGAGCTTTCCAGATCATTTTGGCCAAATCATGTCGTAAGCCGGGATTCTGCTTCGGGATCATCGCTTCGAGCACGTGAAAACCTGCAATTTCCGCAAAGGCCGCCGACCGGATTTTCCGGTGTTGGAACGTTTCCGAAGGGTGGGGTCGCAGGGCCACGAAACGTGAATTTTCTCGGAAATGCTGCAGTTCTGCCTTCTTTTCCACGCTCTCGCCTGCGACAGATTTGGGCCTAGTCGCAATCGATTTGCTTTACCCGGCCGATGCCGACAATTCTGGAGGCGAATTGTATCAAACCAAGAGCACCAGTGGCGTCACTGTAGCCATGCTGCGCGCGTTCGTGTGCATGAGTCGCAATCTGAACCTGTCGAAGACCTGTCAGGAACTCGGAGCGACCCGTCAGACCGTGCGACGTCACCTGACCGACCTGGAGCGCATCAAGGGCGAGCAGCTCTTCAAGGTGAAGGATCGCCAGTATCAGTTGACGCCCAGCGGCGAAGCGTCCCTCGACGGCGCGAAATCCCTGCTTCTCCACCTGGACACGTGGTCGGGGGAATCCGCGCTGACGAAGAGGTTCTCACAGGGGTTGGAATCAAGCCGGTATGTCGATGCGGAAGGAAGGGAGTTCTTTTCCCAGCAGCATCCGGTTTCGAAGATCGCCCTGAGCGGCCTGCCGATTGTCAGGTCGGCGTTCGTCGCTTGGGGAAACGCAGAAACCCGAATCGAACACGAGGCGATGCAGGCGATCAGGCCCTATTCGGTGATCTACCGGAAGGGGCCGGTGGGCTGGGTGTTCGTCGATATCGGCACGGAATCGGCCTATGCGAAGTGGTTCGGCTGGGCTTGGTCGAAAAGCGCCATCGGCAAGCTCATGAACGAGGACAATGTCGGCGACGAATTCAATGAATTCATCTCTGGGGCGTACTCGCGCATCTACGACGAGGGCGGCGTCCGCCTGGATCACCTTTTCGCGCATTTGCCGAAGGATGGCGGCGACCCGCTGCCGGTGACTTTCCAGCGATTGCTGCTTGGGTGTGTCTTTCCCGACGGGACGCCGGGCCTGGCCGTTCTTGCGGTCATCACCGAGCAGGTCGAGATCGACGACCTCGAGGAAGAGCATCGGCCAAGCATTCCGGAAGACCTTGTCATGGATAACCCACCCGGGTTTGGCGCATGAGTGACCTTGCAGCCACACGCGAACACCGAACTGCACCGAAATTTCAGAAATTGCGACAAAAACCGTACAAAATCATGGCTTTTTGATGATAGCTTCACCCTAAGGCTGGCAACGGCCTTCACGGGGGTTTGGGATGTCGGTTCGAAGTCTAGTCAGCATGGTCATGAACTTGTCGAGCATCATAAGAGAGCTCGAAGGCGCGGGCATGCGTGTGGTGATTGGCGACGACTTTTCCGAGTACCGGGTCTACCGCAGCGCTCAGCACGACCGGGCCCCGATATATCCGATGTTCGATGTCGCAAGCTCGTATATCGACAGTACGAACGGTTTCTGGATTTGCGGTTTCAACCAGGACGACGAGTTGATCCACACCCAGGCCGCGCGTCTTCTCGATGTGTCGGGTGTGTCGCTGGGGCACCACCTGAACGTGCACCGGCACAAGTACATAACACCCTATACGACGCCCGACCCCGACCTTACTTTCTATGCGGGGCCGGAAGCCCTGCGGTCGATTACCGGCAGGGTCTGTTATCACGGTGAATTCTGGCTGCCCGCACGCGGTCTTGGCGGGCCGCGAAGCCAGGGGGCGACGCCTCTGTTGTCCCGCATCCTGTATGAAATCATGGTCGCCAGGTGGAACCCGGACTTTGTCTTTGCCTTCGTGCCGAAACAACTGGCGGCGAAGGGTGCGCATCTTCGGTACGGCTACAGTCATTGCGAGCCCGGAAGGTGGATTGGCCCGGACCAGCAGGTGACCGAGGAAGATTATCTGATCTGGATGAGTTCCGATGACATGGCCAATGCTCTTGCAGGAGACCCACCGTCTCTGCAAAGCAGCGCTCAGGTATCTCCCGTCAGGTCAACATTGACATCGATCGATACAAAGGGTTGATGTGGTCGTCAGCCCCCTGAACGATTGACGAAATTTCTCAATGCCTTCACCCATGCCAGAGAACAACCTAGCTGGCTCGATGTCGGTATCATCCCGCAAAGTCATCCTGGGATCGATCACAGCAAGCATCGCGTTCGTGCTGGAACTTACACTGGTGCCGCTCCTCTTGCCGGCGATCCAGACCCAGTTCGATCTCTCTATCAGCGAGCTTTCGTGGCTATTCAACTCGTATGGAGCCGCCGTTGCCGTCGGCGTGCTGATGGGGGGATGGCTTGGCGATACCTTCAACACCAAGCGGGTCTTTGGCGTCGGAGTGATGTTTTTCGCGTTTGGCTCTGCCGTCGTGGCCTACGGCGGTGTCTACGAAGCAATCATAGCCGGTCGAGTCATGCAGGGCTTCGGCGGCGGCGTCTTCTCGCCCCTGATTCCCTTGCTTCTCACAAGATCGTCGCCCAACCGACCGGGCAAGATCCTGATAGTCTGGGGCAGCGTCGCCGGCTATGTCGCCGCATTCGCACCGTTTCTCTACGGCAGCACACTTGCGATCTACAACTGGAACCTGGCGTTCGTGATCTTCGCGGCCGTTTCCCTGGCTGCGCTGGCGATCATCAACTTTTCGCTGGCCGAGGACGAGCCCGCGTCGCTGACCAAGTCGGGTCCAAGCTATTTCAGGTTGCTTCGTTCGCGTGATCTGTGGGTGATGTTCGGCTACGTCTTCTGCACCTATGGCGCGATCACATACTACCTGTTCAGGCTTCCGCTCTGGCTGGCGGAAAACGATTTCCGGGTGGCAAGCATCGGCTTCAGCCTGTCGACGATGTGGCTGAGCTTTTCGGTTCTGAGCACCCTTTTGAGAAACAAGGTCGACGAGCCGCATGTCAGGGGAATCCTGCTTGCGGCGCCCGTCTTGATCGCCTCCGGCTTTCCGCTCGCGTATTTCTGCCAGGACATCGCCTGCCTGGTGCTGGCCTCCATGCTGATCGGTGCCGGCCTGGCATGCAGCAACGCGCCGTCAACGCAGTTGATCCTCAAGTTCGCGCCGAAGAAAATGCGCGCGGCCTCGGTCAGTCTGGACATAACCTTTGCGCGGCTTGGAGGCGTCGCATTCGTCGCCGTCCTTTCCCAGTCCCTGTTTGGCTACGCTGTCGTTGCCGTCGTGCTGATGTGTATCTTCGCGTTTCTTTGCGCCCTGGCCGCCGCCAAGCGGTTCAACGCCTGAAGTCGATCCGAGGGAAGAGGTTCACGAAGGCAGATGTCGACTGTCGTTCGGGGCAGTTCGAAGGCCGCGGGACCGGTGTCGAGATAAGCCGAAATCCGGTGCGATTTAATCAACTCGGCGGGTGCTCACGGGCAAGCCAGCTGTCCGATGCGGACATCTTCCAGCGGATCAGATCGTCGGGCTGCGTGGCGCGTCCCCAAGCTTCGAGAAGGCCCAATTCGCCTCTGCGGATCTCGAGGATTTCCGAGATGCTTTCCGGAGACCAGCCGTCCAGCACCTGTCCGCGAAGCTGGGCTGCCACGGCCCGATGGGCCGGATCCGTCACCAGATCCTGCGTTTCTTGCGGATCGTCGATCAGATCGAAAAGCTGTCCGGGATGGCCGTGGTGATAGATGTACTTGTAACGCCCGTCGCGGATCATCCGCTGGATCACCTCCCGCCCGCCAGACCAGGGCGGCACACCGTCGTTGACGTACTCGCAGAAAGTCCTGTTGATCCAGGGCAAGTCCCTGTCCCGCAATAGGCCCGAGAAACTTCGCCCGTCCGCGCCGGGCAGGCGCGGTGCGCCCGCAAGGTCAAGCAGTGTCGCCGTCAGATCGGTCAGGTTGACGACCGCGTCGCGGGTCGATCCTGCGGCCACGCCGGGGCCCCTGACGACTAGGGGCACCTTGGCGCTGTCGTCGTAGAGCGTCGATTTCCACCATAGCCCGCGCTCGCCCAGATGTTCGCCGTGATCGGAAAGATAGACCACGATCGTGGTTTCGGCGAGGCCGGCCGCTTCGAGGGCAGCCAGAACCCGGCCCACCTGATTATCAACGGTTTCCACCAGCCCGTAATAGGCCGTGCGCGCGCGGTCGACTTCCTCGGGCGTCGAAGTGGCGATCCCACGGTCTTCGCGCCACCAGCGATAGTGAGGGTGTTCCGGGTCAGGGGGCGGCAGCGCCGGCGGCGGCACGCTGCCGGCATAGGCATCGAAGAGGGCCGGTGCGCAAACGTATGGGGCGTGCGGCAAAATCCATCCGACGGTCAGGGCCAGCGGCGTGGAATCCCCGCCGCGGCGACGCTCTCCGGCTTCCCCAAGCATCGCGACCGCCGCCTCGGTGACGGCGTTGTCGTAGGTCTCGTACGCCGAGTTTCCGGCGCCCGACGCCGTCAGGCTTTCGCGCCAGGGGTCGTTTGCGCGGTTGAGAGGGCCCAGGTCGTGTGCTTGCCCTCCCAGCCAGTTCGGGCTGTGGTCGCCCACCTCCCGCCGCATGTAGCCGCGCAGCTGGTCCGGTCCGATGGAATGCATCCGCCCGGACAGCCATGTCCGGTACCCCGCCGCGCCAAGGCTGTGGGCGAATGTCGGGATGCCCGAGGGCAGGATATCCCGATTGGTCCAGCATTGCTGGCGTCCGGGGGCACGGCCGGTGAGCAGCGACATGCGCGAGGGCAGGCAGATCGGCGACGGACAATAGGCGTTGGTGAATCTGGTGCCGCCGGCCGCCAGTGCATCGAGGTTCGGGGTGCGCACGACGGTGTCACCGGCAAATCCGGCTATACGTGCCGCGTGCTGGTCGGAATAGAGAAGAAGGATGTCGGGGCGCCGGGTCATCCGTGTCATTGAACCCCGTCCAGCCGGCAATGTTCGGGCAAAAGGTTCCAGAAATGGGCGCTGGAGGGACGCGTCGCCGACGCCCAGTCCGCGAGAAGGGCCTTGGCGGGCAGCGAATCCTCGATCTGCCGCTCGATCTCCGCGGGGTTCCATCCGCTGAGGATCGTTTCTGTCAGTGACTGTCGGACGGCGGCGTAGCGCGCGTTGTCCGCCAGGTCGTTCTGTTCCAGAGGATCCTCCTCGAGATCGAAAAGCTGGGGCGGGTGCCCGTGGTAGTAGCAGAGCTTGAAGCGGCCCTGGCGCAGCATCCGGTTCTGGCTGGTTCCGGGGACGCCCCAGGCGAAACGGCTGCCGTGGCAATACTCCGAGAACGTCTGGTCCAGCCACGGTGCGGTCGGATCACGGGCGGCATCCAGAAAACTTGTCCCGCACGCACCTGGCAGCGCCGGCGCACCCATCGCGTCAAGCATCGTGGCCGTCAGGTCCACCAGGTTCACCACCAGGCTCCGGCGTTCCCCTCTCGGCAGTCCGGCGGGCCAACGCAGGATCATCGGGACGCGCACCGAATCTTCGTAGAAAGTGTGCTTCCACCAGTGTCCGTGCGCTCCGATCTGCTCGCCGTGGTCCGAGGAATAGACGACGAGCGTATCGTCCGCGAGCCCGAGCGCGTCCAGTTGATCGAGAATCCGGCCGATCATCCGGTCCATCGACGCAACCAGGGCGTAATAGGCGGTTCGGGCCCGGATTTCCTCGGCTTCCGTCACGTCCTCGACGCCGCAGGCGGTGCGCCAGGCGGCGAGCCAGGGGTGCTCCTTGTCCGGGTCCGGCCGGCGCTGACGTGCAAGGCCGATCCGCCCCTCGAAGCGGCGAAAATCATCCGCTCGTGCGACAAAGGGAGCGTGGGGCAGCATGAAGCCGACGGTCATGGAAAAGCGGTCCCGCAGTCCGTCTCTGACCTCGTGTGCCAGTGCTTCCAGCCGGGCGAGGGCGGCCTCGGTTACGTCTTCGTCCTTGATCTCGTAGGGGCTTTGCCCGATTCCGGAATGCAGCAGGCTGCGTCGGTCCGGCGATGCGGTGCCCTCAAGCGGCCCCAGATCGACCCGCGGCACACCCAGCCAGTTGGCGTGGTGATCGCCGATCTCGCGCCGAGTATAGCCCAACAACTGGTCCGGTCCGAGCGCATGCAGCCTTCCGACAAGATGAGGCGTCAGTCCCGCGGCGCCAAGGCTGTGCGCGAAGGTGGGAATGCCGGCCGAAAGGATGTCTTCGTTACCCCAGACCCGGGTTAGATGAGGATAGCGCGCGGTCATCTGCGACATCCGCGACGGACCGCAGATCGGAGAAGGACAATAGGCGGCCTCGAAGGTCACGCCCTCGGCGGCCAGCCGGTCCAGCGCCGGGGTCTCGGCCAGCGGATCGCCGTAGCAGCCGGCGACCCGAGCGGCGTGCTGGTCGGAGAAAATGAACAAGAGATTCTTCGGCACCTTGTCCCGGCCGGTTTCCCGTGATCCTGGTTTGCGCATCCCGGCTCCTCTCAGGTCGTCTGCCGCGGCTGAACGTGGGCGTCGATCTTGCGCCGCCTTACCGGGCCGTCCGGCGTTTCGGCCAGTCGCTGAATCTCCTCGGTCCCCGCCTGGGCCACGCGCTCCAGCGGATAGTCCAGGCTGGTGATCGCCGGATGGGTCACCGCTGTCAGCTCGGTTCCGTCGAATGCGCAGATGGCGATGTCCTTCGGCACGTGCAGCCCCAGTCGCAGGCTGGCTTGCAGCGCTCCGACGGCCACCATGTCCGAGGCGCAAAGCAAGGCGTCCGGCAAGCTGCCCGCGGTCGACATTTCGCCGACCAACCGGGCCCCGTGTGTGAAGCCCGGAGGCACCCGATACTCGGTTCCCTCGATCCCGGCTGCGGATATTCTGTCGAAAACCCCCCGCAGCCTGGTTTCGGT
This sequence comes from Silicimonas sp., assembly GCA_040220415.1. Taxonomy (GTDB): domain Bacteria; phylum Pseudomonadota; class Alphaproteobacteria; order Rhodobacterales; family Rhodobacteraceae; genus JAVJUV01. Next base: position 64,032 of record JAVJUV010000116.1, on the reverse strand, counting down.
CAGATTGTTCCACGGGCTGCTGCCGGAATGCGCATAGGCGATCCGGCGATACCCCCGGTCGATCAGGTGCCCGGTCAGCCGCGAGGCGGCGAGATACTGGTCGAAACCGACGCAGGTGCAGGCGCTTTCCGGACTATAGGACAACAGTTCCACCAGAGGCGCCCGGGCGTTACGCAAGGTCTCGGCCATCGCCTCGGTTGTCGCGCCGGTCATCATGACGATGACCGCCGGACGCCAGCCGGCCAGTTCGCGCAGGGCGGCCTCGCGCTGCGTGACGTGATCGGTCAGCGGAAAGTGGTTCAGAACCAGTCCGCTATCGTAAAGCGATCGGGTCAACATCTCCGATATCGCCCCGTACACGCCGGACATCTGCGCCGGCGCGGCAAGCGAGACGATGCGGCTGCGTTCCACCTTCATCACGCGGGCAAGCTGGTTTGGGATGTAGCCCGTGCGCGCGATCGCGGACTCGATCCGCTCCAGAGTGTCCTTGGCCACCAGTTCGGGATGGGAAAGCGCGCGCGAGACAGTGATCCGCGTGACGTTCGCTTCGCGCGCGATGTCGGCCATGCGCGGGCGCCTTCTCTCGGGCTTATTCACCACGTGGCTTTCCCTTCATGCTCACCCCGCCAGGTCAATGAATAGAACATAAGTGAAGGTGATTTGCAGCACGATGCCCAGCAGCAGCCCCGTCGCCGCCCCTGTCGCCGCATCGCGCCAGTGAATCCGGTCGGACAGCAGCATCGTCGTCACCGTCATGAAGGCGCATGTCGCCAGCGCGAAAGTCAGCCACCCCTGCGCCACGATCAGCACGAACAGGATCGTCGCCACCGTGAAGACCACAAGATTTCGCAAGAGCGCCGGATTGATCCGCACCGCCGGCGGCGGATCGTGCCGGGCGCGAAAAAGCTGCACGGCGATTTGAACCAGCACCAGCGCGCCGACCAGTACCGAGGTCGCAGTGGGCAGCGCCTCGGGTCCGATCACGTCGAACACCGGGCCGCTGGTCGTGCCTGCGCCAAGATAAATGACCACACAGAAGGCCAGGATGCAGATCTCCACGTGCAGCGATCCGATCAGAGCGAGCAATCTGCCCAGGGGTGTGGCGGCGCGGTCAGTCATTGCGGACCCGGAACATCATGTACCACATGCCCGCGGTCAGCACGGCGCAGGCGATCGGCACCGGCGTCGCCAGCAGCGGCAGAACGCTGCCACCGGTATACATCGTTGCCTGCCTGAACGAAGTTTCGGCAATCGGCGCCAGCACCAGCCCGACGACAAGCGGGGCCAGCGGGTAGTTCTTGCGCTCCATTGCGAAGCCGACCACAGAAAAGCCGAGCATCACGCCCACGTCGAACCAGCTGTTGGCCAGCGCGAAGGAGCCGATGACGCACAGCACCAGCACGCCCGGCAACAGAAGTTTCGTTGGCACCGCCGCGATGCGCGCGATGAAGCCGGTGGCGGCGTACATCACCCCCAGCATCACGACGTTTGCGATCAGAACCGCCGCCAGGATGGTTTCCACGAATTCGGGGTTTGACCGATACAGCCCCGGGCCCGGCTGCAATCCGTGAATGATCAGCCCGCCGATCAGTATCGCGTCGATCACGCTGCCGGGAATTCCCAGGGCAAAGAGCGGCACAAGGGCGCCGCCGACCGTGGCGTTGTTGGCCGATTCCGAGGCGATGATCCCTTCCTCGGATCCTTTTCCGAAATCCTGCGGGCGGCGGCTGAAGGACTTGGCGATGGAATAGGCGAAGGCCGAGCCAATGTTCGCGCCCACCCCCGGAAGAATGCCGATCCAGGTTCCGATGAGCGAGCCGCGCAACATGCCCCAACTGTGCCGCGTCAAGTCGGTCACGCCCATGTACATGCCCTTGAGGGACTGGTTCACGCCCGAGGTCGCGCGTTCTCCGCCGGGGCGAAGCACCTCGGCCAGCACCTGGTTGCCCGCGAACAGCCCCACCAGGACCGGCAGAAGCTTGAAGCCGTCGCGCAGTTCCTCGAAGCCGTAGGTGAAGCGGTAGTTGCCGCCGATGGGGTCCAGCCCCGGCAGCGCGATCAGCATGCCGAGAAAACCCGCGATCAGTCCCTTCAGCATGTTGCCGCGGCTGAGCACGACCAGCAGCGCCAGCGCCATCATGATCATCGCGAAGAAGTCGAAGGGCGAGAACCGCACGGCGATGATGCTGAGCGGCCGTGCCAGAAGCACCAGGAATATCCATGAGATGATACCGCCCGCGAAGCTGGCGACGATGGCCAGTCCGATGGCCCGCCCCGCTTTGCCCTGTTGCGTCATCGGATATCCGTCGAAGGTCGTCATCACCGACGCCGCCGTGCCGGGCATCCGCATCAGGATCGCGGTTATCAGAGATCCCGAGACCGCGCCGACATACATCGACACCAGCATCGAGATCGCGTTCGTCGCGTCCATCGAAAACGTGAAGGGCAGCGAAAGGGCGATCAGCATCGATCCGGTCAGGCCCGGGATCGCTCCCACGGTGACGCCCAGAACGACCCCCAGAACGATGAACGCGAAGGTGACGGGCGACAATGCTGCGAAGAGGGGGGCGAGGAATTCCATAATGCGCGCGATTCCAGCAGAGTGGTCTCCTCCGGCGCAGGCCAGGCCCGGCCGGAGGAAGAAGCATCATTCGAGCGTCGCGGCCACGCCCTCGATCACGCTGTACAGCTCGGCCACTTCCGGAGCGGCCTCGGCGCCGGCCTGGAAGCTGGGGATCATCCCGCGCTCGGTCAGGGTGGAGATGATCTCCTCGTCCGCCATGACGTCGCCCAGGGCATCCTGAAACACCGCGACCCGGTCGGCGGGAGTGCCGGCCGGCATCAGCCACATGTACTCGACGCCCATGTTCATGGGGTAGCCCTGCTCGGTCGCGGTGGGCACGTCCGGAAAATACGGAATACGGTCGCCGCCCAGGGCCGCGATTACCCGCACTTCACCCGATTCCGTGATCGGCAGCGCTTCGGAACCGGCCAGGACGCCGACCGCGATCTGCTCTCCCAGCAGCGCAGCCGTCGTGGCCGCACCGCCGCCGGTCTGCACATAGCGGAATGCGGCGCCATCGCCCTGCGCTTCGATCATCAACATCGAGAAATGGTTCACGGCGCCCAGGTTCACGCCCGCGATCACCGGATCGCTGCCGCGCGCGGCTTCCATGAGTTCGTCGAGACTGTTGACGGGCGAGCTTGCCGGCACGACCACGACCAGGGGGATCTCCACCGCCGTTGCGGCGAGTTCGAAATCCGTGTGCCGGAAGTCGGCCTTGTTCAGCGCCATCGCGGTAAGCAGTGTGACGTGGTTGGCAAGCACCGTGTAGCCGTCGGGCTCGGCCTCGTAGACCCTGCGGCTGCCGCCGACCGAGCCGCTTCCCGGCACGTTCACCACCACGATGCTGTTGCCAAGCCTTTCCTCGAGCTTCGGTTGCAGCGTGCGCACCAACACGTCCGTGCCGCCGCCCGCGCCGGCCGGCACGACGATGCTGATCGGTTCCGAGGGGTATTCCTGCGCAGCGGCAGGCCCCACCGAAATCGCGGCAGCCAAGGCCAAACCGGCCATCCTTTTCAATGCCATCATGATCTTCTCCCTGTGGTCCAGTTACGCCGTTTTCGGTCGTTCTGTCAGGGTCGTCCGACGGGCTTCAAGAAGGGCGGGTCAGGCGCTTCTCCTTGGCTTCTTGTCAGGTCGTCCCTGTTTATGTTATCGAGTACATAACATGAAATCAGGCGTTTGCATAGATCTGACCGCATGTCCGTGATCGAGTTTCCCGGGTGTGCCGAACTGCTAGAACGGAGGCGGCAATGCAGCGGGACAGGCCCCAGGGCACGATCCGGCCCACGGTGGATTTCGACGCTTCCGGCAAGCAGGTAGGCCACCTGAATCTGCCGCAGTCCGAGCATGACGATGCATGGGGCGTCGTGCCGATTCCCGTCGCCGTGATCGCCAACGGCTCAGGCCCGACCGTCTTGCTTGAGGGCGGCAACCACGGGGACGAGTGGGAGGGACCCATCACGCTGTGCGAACTGGTCCGAGACCTGGATCCCGGCGAGGTGCAGGGACGGCTGATCGTTCTGCCCGCGATAAACTGGCCCGCCGTGGCCGCCGCCCGGCGCACGTCGCCTCTGGACGGCAAGAACATGAACCGTTGCTTCCCCGGCGATCCCCTGGGAACTGCGACCGACCAGATCGTGGCCTATGTGAACGATGTGCTGTTCCCGATGGCCGATGCCTTCCTCGACCTGCATTCCGGGGGCTCGTCGCTGGACATTCTGCCAAGCGCCATCCTCGAGGCGGCGCCGGATCCCGAGCACACGGCGCTCAACCGCGCCGCGGCTGCTGCCTTTGGTACCGACAACGTGGTTGCCATCGACAATCGCGGCGATCCGCGAACAGCGACAGCCGCCGCGGTTCGGGCCGGGCTGACGGTCGTGGGCACCGAGATGGCCGGGGCAGGGACCGTCTCGATCGACGCCGTTGAACTCTGCCGGCGGGGTGTGCGCAACGTGCTTGCGCATCTCGGCGTATTGCCTGCCCGTTTCGGGCAACCACGCACGGCGCCTGCCAATATGCTCGTCCTGGGTGACGACGCCCATCTGCTAAGTCCGGTGCACGGCGTGTTCGAGCCGCTGCACGAACTGGGCGCATCCGTTCGGGCAGGCGACAGCGTCGGCCGGATTCACGATCTTGCCGACATGCTGGCGCCGCCGCGCGTTTTGACCGCCGCGTGCGACGGGGTCGTGTTCGGTCACCGCCACCCGGGCGCCGTCAAGCCGGGCGGATGCTGCGTGGTCGTCGCGAAACCGGAGCCCGAAAACTCCTGAACCCGAGACGCCGAGGGCGCATTCGCGACCGTGTCGTGAACGCATCGTCGGCGCCAGGGCGCCGACGGCCTCAGTCCATTTCAGTATCGGATCTTGCCCGGTCGCGCAGTTCGTTTTTCCTTACTTTCCCGGTCGTTGTCTTGGGAAGTTCACAAAAGACCACCTTCTTGGGGCGCTGGAAACCCGCAAGGCGTGCCCGGGCATGCGCCAGAAGCTCTTCTTCGGTGGCGCTGGCGCCGCTTGCAAGCTCGACGAAGGCGCAGGGCACCTCTCCCCATTTCTCGTCGGGCATGGCCACCACGGCGACCATGCTGACCGCGGGATGCGTGTGGATCGCCTTTTCCACTTCGATGGACGAAATGTTCTCGCCGCCCGAGATGATGATGTCCTTGGCGCGGTCGCGGATCTCGATATACCCGTCGGGGTGTTGGACGGCCAGGTCTCCGGACCAGAACCAGCCGTCCCTGAAGGACTTTGCCGTCTCTTCGACCTGCTTCAGATAGCCTTTCATGACGATGTTGCCGCGAAACACGATTTCGCCCTGTGTCTCGCCGTCCCAGGGCACCGGACGCCCGGTCTCGGGATCCAGAACGAGGACGTCTTCCTGAAGCTCATAGGCGACGCCCTGGCGGGCCTTCAGACCCGCCCGCTCTTGCAGCGGCAACGCATCCCAGCCGGGCTTCTCGGCGCAGACGACAGCAGGACCGTACACCTCGGTCAGCCCGTAGACATGGGTAACGGAGATCCCCATCTCCTCCATGCTGGCGATCACCGGGGCAGGCGGCGGCGCGGCGGCGGTCATCATCTTGATCTTCTGCGGGAAATCGCGCCTTTCCTGCGGTGATGCTGCCGCGATCATCGACATGATGATGGGTGCCCCGCACAGGTGCGTCACACCGTGATCGGCGAAGGCGTCGTAGATCGCGTCGGCCCGCGGTGCGCGCAGGAACACATGGCACCCCGAAAGCAGGGTGATCGTCCAGGGAAAGCACCAGCCGTTGCAGTGAAACAGCGGCAACGTCCAGAGATAGACGGGGAAATGCGGCATCTCCCAAGTGACCACGTTGTTCACCGCGTTGGTCCAGGCGCCGCGATGGGAATAGACGACGCCCTTGGGGCGCCCGGTCGTGCCGGACGTGTAGTTCAGCGCCAGCGCGTCCCATTCGTCGTCCGGCAACCTGTAGGCAAAGTCCGCGTCGCCCTCGGCCAGCAACGCATCGTAAGTCAGAGCACCGATCCTGTCGCCGCCGGGGCCTTGCGTGTCTTCGATGTCGACGATCAGCAGATCGCGCCCGGATTTGGCGACCGCTTCGGCGGCCATGGCAGAATACTCGGTGTCGACCAGCAGCACCCTGGCCTCGCCGTGGTCGAGGATATAGGCGATGGTGCCGGCATCCAGCCGCACGTTATTGGCGTTCAGCACCGCGCCCAGCATCGGCACGGCCAGCGCGCATTCCAGCGCCTCGGGAATGTTCGGTGCGATCAGCGCCACGGTGTCGCCCTTGCCGACGCCGCGCTTGCGCAGGGCCGACGCCAGCCGCTTGCACCGATCCGCGACCTCGCCCCAGTTTCGCCTGATCGACCCGTGGATCTGGGCAGGCAGTTCGGGGTGGACGCGTTCGGCCCGTTTCAGGATCGAGACGGGCGACAGTGCGGCATGGTTGGCGGTGCGGCGCGCCAGTTCCGGTCCATCGTAAATCATTCGCCGGTCCAGTCGGGCATGGGTTCCTTGCGGGTGAAGGCGCGAATGCCGGCTTCGGTATCGCGGGCCATCATGTTCCCGGCCATCACGCGTCCGGCATAGGCATAGGCTTCGTCCAGCGGCATTTCGGCCTGCTCGTAGAAGGCGCGTTTTCCGGTCTTGATCGCGACGGGGGATTTTTCGGCGATGGTCCGGGCCATCTCCATCGACGCGGCCCCGAGCGTCTCCAGGGCCACGACCCGGTTGATCAGACCGATCTCGGCCACGCGGCTCGCGGGAAGAAACTCGCCCAGAAGCAGCATCTCCATCGCGAACTTGCGCGGCACGTTGCGCGACAGGGCGACCATCGGGGTCGAGCAGAACAGCCCGATATTGACGCCGGACGTGGCGAAGCGCGCGTCCTCGGACGCGACCGCCAGATCGCACGAGGCGACAAGCTGGCATCCGGCGGCGGTCGCGATCCCCCTGACCTCGGCGATCACCGGTTGCGGCAGGCGCACCACGCGCAGCATCATCGCCGAGCAGGTGGCGAAAAGGTCCAGGAAGTACTGATAGCCGCCGTCCGGGTCGGACCTGCGTTCTGACATTTCCTTCAGGTTGTGACCGGCGCAGAAATGATCACCCGCGCCGCGCAGGACAACCGCCTTGACCGAACGATCCTGCGCGATCTCGTCCAGCCTGTCCGACAGCGCCGTCATCATCGCCTGGGACAGAGCGTTGATCGAACGCGGCGCGTTCAGTGTAAGAACGGCAATCCCGCCATCATCGACGCGTCCGACCAGATCGGACGGGGATGTGTCTCCTTCGTAGGCCATCGGCAGTGGTCCCTTCTGTCCAGGCGCGCCCGCGGCGAACACGCGCGATTCCTTCACAACGTGGCCCGGATGGCGCTTGTTTGCCAGATTGCGGTTTCGACCGGCACCTGCGCAAGCCATGACCGCACCAGACCGGGCATCCCTGCCACTTTCCCCTCAGATCGCCAGGTCCAGCCGCGGCTTCCAGAACGGGCGGAACAACTCGATCTTCGGGCATCGATCCATCACCACCTTCAGCCCCGCATCCTCGGCCAGCTTTGCCGCGCGGTCATCGTAGACGCCGATCTGGCCCCACAGCACCTTGGCCCCGATCTCGATGGCCTGTTCTGCGATACCATATAGTTCTTCCTTCGGCCGGAACACCTCTACCATGTCGACCGGGCGGTCGATGTCCCGCAGGGAATTGACGACCGGGATACCGCGGATTTCGGTCACCGCCGGGTTGGGATTGACCGGGATCATGTCGTATCCCGTCTCGTGCAGGACGCGCAGCACGCCGTAACTGAACTTGGTCTTGTCGGCACTGGCGCCGACCATGGCGATCGTCTTGACGGAACGCAGGATCCCGGACAGGTACTCTTGCGGATAATCGTACCGATGTTCGATGTCGGCTTCGGGCATTCAGGGCTCCTTCGGTGTGGCGATATCGGCTTTCAGCTCGTGCGGCTCCAGCGGATCGAGAAACGGGTTGCGATAAAGCCTGTCGTGACTTTCCACGCCGATCTCGAGGGTGCAGTCCGTCAGCGGCCGCGCAACGCACAGCAGCACGTAGCCCCGCGAGATCTGGCGATTGTTCAGCGCGACCTGCCGGCGCTGATCGACCTCGCCCGCCGTCAGTTTGGCGGCGCAGGTGATGCAGCCGCCGTACTTGCAGCCATAGGGCAGGTCCACCCCTTGGGCGCGCAGCGTGTCCAGAAGCGGGCGGCGCGGGTCGACGGCATAGGTCGCACCGCCGCGATTGGCGATCGTTATGGCGCGTCGCACGGTCACAGCCAGATATCGCTCGTGCAATCGCCGCCGGGATAGCGGGTTTCGTGGCAGCGGCTGGGACCGTTCGGTTCCTTGCCGAAATCGACGATGAAGTCCTTGTTGATCTTCATCCCGCCGTTCTCGACATCGCAGTCGATCATGAGCATCACGCCACCCTGGGTGCGGATCTCGGGGTAGAACTGGTTGTCCCAGGTCGAGAAAAGCGAGGTGGTGACGTAAAGCCGCTTGCCGTCGAGGCTGAGCTGGAACATCTGCGGTCCGCCCGCGACCTTCACGCCGTTCACCTCGGGCGCGCGGCCCAGAAGTCCCCCCATCCAGACCTGGCCGGTCAGTTTCGGGTTGTGCGGGTCGGTGATGTCGTACTGGCGCATGTCGCCGTGCAGCCAGTTGTTGAGGTAGAGATACCTGTCGTCCATCGACACCAGGATCGCCGACATCACGCCCGGCACCGGAATGGGCCATTCGGGATGCGGCTCGTTCTCGACGTCGACGACCTTTTCCCATTCCCAACTGCCAGCGCCGTTCTTCCAGAAATGAATGACGTTGGTGGACAGCGCGGCGCCGCAAAAGCCGTGGGTGCTGTCGGGGTCGTGCAGGAACTTGACCTCCAGCGGGATCAGCCCGTCCTCGCCCAGATACATGGTCTCGACCGGCGTGCGTTTCTTGAAATCCCAGATGTGCAGCCGGCGGCCGTACTTCAGATGCCCGACCTCTTCGAGATCGAAGCCCGGCATGAAGGTGTTGGGGGCCGCCCATTCCGAGCTGATCATCACGTTGTGGCGCGGCTGGTACCAGAAATCATAGCCGAAGGGGATGTCGCCCATCGAGGCTTCCCAGCGGCCGACGATCTCGAAATCCTTGTTCAGGTGCAGATAGCCGCCCGGCGCCTCGCCTTTCGCGTCGCCCAGGAACGAGATGATGATCTCGGAGCCGAGGCAATGCACCGTATGCGGCCCGGACAGGTCCGCCCTGGCCTTGATCTCGGCGCCGTCGATCACCTTGTGCAGTCGCGGTGCGCGCGGGTCGGTCGCGGTGTCGACGACATGTATGTTGTTCGACCTGACGCCCGGCACCAGAAGATACCTGCGCGACATCGAGTTGTCGTCGTGGCAGGACGAACAGGCGTTCCAGCCCATATGGTGCAACTCGTCGCCGATCCCCGGCATTTCCAGGCGGTGGATCACCTGCGAATAGGTCGGGCTGTCAGGGTCCGCGTCCACAGTCGCCAGGTAGTCGGGTTTCTGGATGCCGGTCCCGGTGTAGATCGCGATCGTGTAAAGCAACTTTTCCCGAGGCGCCCTGATCGCCTCTGCCGGGCTTGCATAGCCCGGCCCGCAGCATGCTCCGTCCATGGCCGGGGTCCCTCCCTTGATTCCTCGTTGATTCCCGAATAACAAAAAACGGATTATCAAGATATGAGAAATTCATGCATCTCGAACGCTTGACGCTGATCCTCGAAATCGTCGGCCAGAAGGGCGAAGCCACCGTCGCCGACATCTGCGCTCACTCGGCTTTGCCGAAACCCTCGGCGTATCGCCTGGTCCAGGATCTGGTCGGCGCCGGCCTTCTCGAACCCGTGGCACGGGGCCGGTTCGCGATCGGCACCCGGCTGAAGCGTATCACGCATGGCGACCAGTCGGATCGAGCCTTGCTGGACCTCATCGCGCCCATCCTCAGACGCGCGGCCACCGAACACGGCGCGGCGTTCTTCCTGTCGCGGCTGCGGGGCAGGGCGGTCGAGATCATCCATGTGGAAACCCCCGATACCGGGGTGTCCTTCCTGCATCCGGGGCTTGGCAAGCGCCCGCTTCACGCCTGTTCCTGCTCCAAGGCCGTCGCCGCGTTCTCGCCCGACCTTCTCGCATCGCAGAACCTCGAAGGCCGGCTGAAGGCCTATACCAAATTCACACTGACGCGGCTGGCGGATCTGAAGGCGGAACTGGCCGTGATCCGACAGCGCGGATACGCCGAATGCGTCGAAGAGATAGAACGCGGCATGTGCTCGGTCGCGGCGACGCTGGGCGAAACCGGCCCGGGTGCCACGATGTCGATCGGCGCGACCGGGTCGACGCGCGTCTTCACGCCCGCGTTCCGGGCAAGGATCGGCCCGGAAATCGCCCGGATGGGCCGAGATATCGCCGCAGGTCTGGCCTGGGGCGAGCCGGCGCGCGCACCAAGGTCGGCCTGACGTTCCCTCTCAGGCCACTCTCGAAGTTCCCTGCGCGCGCGACTTCCCGGGATCGAAAAACGGACGGTTCACGATCTCGGCCCGCACCGGATCGCTGTCGATGATCACCTCGACATCTTCGCCCAGCACCGCATGTTCCGCCGAAATCAGTGCCAGGGCGATGTTCTGGCGCAGACGCGGTGAATGGACGGCCGACGTTACCTTGCCGATGGGCGCGCCGTCCTTGCAGACAGTCCAGAACACGGTGTTCGGTCCGCGCAGCGGCGCACCGCCGATCGCCAGCCCGACCTGCTTGCGGCTTATGCCCTCGTCTTTGATCCGGGCAAGGGCGGCCTTGCCGACGAAGTCGGCGTCGGTGTCCAGATCGACGAGCCGGCCCAGTCCCAGCTCGTACGGGTTGGTCCCGGCGTCCATGTCGGCGCGATAGGACAGCATGCCCGCTTCGATCCGGCGGATCGTCGAGGTGTGGCCCGGCTGCAATCCGAAAGGCGCACCCGCCGCCATGATCCTTTCCCACAACGCGTCGCCGCGCGTCCCGTCGCGAAGGTAGATTTCGTAGCCCAGTTCGCCCGACCACCCGGTGCGCGAGACGACCAGCGGGATACCCTCCAGATCGACCTCGCGCAGCCGGAAATAGCGCAGGTCCACGATGTCGTCCCCGAACAGCGACTGCATCACGCGCTGCGACTGCGGGCCCTGAAGCTGAAGCGGCGACACGTCGGGTTCGCGGATCGTCACATCCAGCCCCGAATGCACGGCCAGACCTTGTGTCCACAGCAGGATGTCGCTGTCGGCCAGGGAAAGCCAGAAATGGTCCCTGGCCAGGCGCAGGACAATCGGATCGTTCAGGATGCCGCCATCGGGATTGGTGATCAGCACGTACTTGCACTGTCCGACGGCCATGCCGGACAGATCCCGCGGCGTCAGCATCTGGGTGAACCTGGCGGCGTCTGGACCGGTGATCTCGACCTGCCGCTCGACGGCCACGTCGCACAGGATAGCGGCGTTCACCAGGTTCCGGAAGTTCTGTTCGGGATCCCCGAAATCGCGTGGGATATACATATGATTGTAGACCGAAAAATCCCGGGCGCCCCAGCGCACCGTGGCGTCGAAGAAAGGTGACTTGCGGATTTGCGTGCCGAACCCGTAATCCCGTGCCGTGACCATGTCAAAAGCCCTCCCGAGGCTCTCGAAAATACAAGCCGCGAACATGGGCGCTTCGCCTGATGGAGAACCGCCCGTCTCCTTCATGGGCAGTCTCGCGACTATGCGTGCCTGGTGATCAACGCAGAAGGGCCACCCCTCGCTCCGTCGCGGTTATCCGTGGTATCCGATCTTCCATGCTTGCGCAGGTGCCACGCCGGCCCGAACAACATCCGGGGCCATCGAATTCACGCGCCCAGGATCATCGCGCCCGCCAGCAAACCAAGGCTACTCAACGCTCCGGCGGCGGGCACGATGATCGGTACCTTGAAGCCGCCCTGCAATACCGGCTCACCGATCGTCTTGAGACGAAGCAGCGCGAGATTGACCATGAAGAAAACGGCAAGCATGACAGCCGACGTGGTTTCGGCCAGCACGTCGAGCGGTGTGAAGAGCGCCAGGACAAGGACCGCCCCCGCAACCAGGACCGTCGCCCTTACAGGTGTTCTGGTTCTGGGAGATACCTCGCCCAGCCAATCAGGCAACCGGCCTTCCCGAGCCAGACCGTAGGCGACGCGTGCGGCCATGATCAGGATGATCACGACGCCGTTCATGGTCGCCATGATCGCGATCAGGTTGATCGCGAATGGCGGAAGCCCGGTAAGCTCTTCGAACAGCAGGCTGACCGGTGCATTCGTTTCCGCCAATGCCTCTATGGGAACCGCCCGCATGGCCACGAACGAGACAAGGACGTAGATCAGCGTTACCAGGACAAGAGTAATGGCAATCGCCCGTGGCAGGTCCCGCTTCGGATTGCGGGCCTCTTCGACCAGGTTGACGATATCGTCGAACCCGATGAAGGCGAAGAAGGCGATGAGGCTGGCGGCCAGGACACCTGAGACCGCGCCTGCATCCGACAGCGGCGGCGACAGCGCCCTTGGCAATTCCGCAAGTGCGGCCGGGTCGATGCTTATGCCGGAAACGATGATCACCAGAAGCCCGACGACCTCGATCAGCGTCATCGCACCAGCAATCGCCACGGATTCGCGTATGCCCCACGCCGCGACCGTCGCCATCAGAAGCACGATGGCGACGATCAGGAACGGCCGTGGCAAACTGATCACTTCCGCGACATAGCCTGACGCGCCCACCGCGATTGCCGCGGCCGCTATCATCGCCTCGACCAGCACCGCCAGCCCCACGGCAAGTGTCAGCCAGCCCCGGCGGAAACCGGCATCGACATAAACTGCCTCGCCCGCTGCCAGGGGCACTCGCCCGGACAGTTCTGCGAACGAACCGGCGGTAAAGGCCATGACGACCGCCGAAAGGAGGAACGCTGCGGGCGCATAGGGGCCGGCGCGCACGACGGTCTCTCCGACAAGAACGTAAATTCCCGCCCCTATGGTGACGCCGAGGCCATAAAGCACGAGACCGGCCAACCCGATCGATCGCCGCAGAGGAGTCTTTCCGTCGTCTGGATCGGGTAGATTTCCGGCGATGATGGCGCCCCCCGCGAAGTGCTTGTGCGAAGGAATGATTGCAGACTGCATCCAGTCCCGGCCTTGACGAGTATCAACCTTGCCGGAAGCCGACGCCCTTGACCGAGATCAGCGTTGGCGGAAACGGAACCCGCTAGCGTGGATATCGTCAGACTTGCCGGGAGGGGTGAAATGGCGATCGAGGTTCCCAAGGCGTTGCCGGTCGAGATGCTCAGGCAAAACTGTGACCCGGAGGCGCTGGAGGCTGCGGCGACGGGCCCGGGCCGCGAAAGTGAACTGGTAGGGCAGGACCGCGGGCTGAGCGCCTTGCGCCTGTCCGTGAAGATCCGGCACAACGACTTCAATCTTTTCGTACTGGGACCCAAGGGGACGGGGCGGCATACGGCGGTCGAGACCGTCCTTCGTGAACATGCCTTGACCAGCAGAGCCTGCGACGACTGGGCCTATGTCAACAATTTCGACGATCCGCACAAACCTGTCGCTCTCCGGCTTCCCGCTGGATCGGCCGAGCGGCTGAAAGCCGAAATGGCTCGTGTCGTGGACGATCTGGCCAACGACATCCCGGCGCTGTTCGAATCCGAGGAGTACCAGACCCAGCGGCGCGCCATCGACGAAGAGTTCGGCGAGCTGCAGGAGCAGGCTATGGCGGACTTCACCAGCCGGGCCCGCGCGAATGACATAGCGCTGATAAGGACGCCCATGGGATTCATGGTGGCAGCCACACGCGATGGCCAGGTAATCAAGACAGAGGATTTCAACAAGCTTCCGGAGACCGAGCAGGCCGTCATCGAGGAAAGGATCTCCCGGTTTCAAGGCGAGTTGTCCGAAGTGCTCGGCAATGCACCAAAGCTCGAACGCGAGCACAGGATGCGGATCGAAGCCCTTAACGCCGAAATGGCCGGGCGCGTGGTTTCGGCCAGGATCGGCGAGGCGCGCAAGGCGCTGGGCAAAAACGGTGAGATCACGGAGTTTCTTTCACGGGTTCACGACGACATGATCGAGAACCCCGGGATTTTCCTGCAGGCAGCGGCCCAGCAGTCGAACAGCCCTTTCCCCGAAGCATTGGGCAAGGCGCATCTGGACCCGCTTTTCAGGCGCTACATCGTGAACATCATGGTTGCGCAACAGGCGGAAGCGGAAGGCGTTGCGCCGGTCATTGTCGAGGACCTTCCGACGTTCGATCGTTTGATCGGAAGGATCGAGCACATCTCGCAAATGGGTTCGCTGGTCACTGATTTCACGCTGATCCGTCCGGGCGCGCTGCATCGTGCGAATGGCGGCTATCTTGTGCTGGATGCGCGTCGGGTGCTGGGCGAACCCTATGCCTGGGACGCCCTGAAGCGCAGCATCAAGAAACGCTCGGTTGCGATCACGTCGCTGGCCGAGCGCATCAGTCTGTTCTCGACCACGTCGCTGGAGCCGGACCCGATCCCGCTGGATGTCCGAGTTGTCCTTGTCGGAGACCGTTTCCTGCACGCGCTTCTCGTGATGCTTGATCCCGACTTCCAGGAACTTTTCAAGGTGCAGGCGGATTTCGAAGAATCCGTGGACCGGAACGCCGAGACACTTGCCGGAATGTCATTCTTCCTGCGGCGTTACGCAGAACAGAAAGAACTGCTGCCACTTGCCAACGGTGCCCTTGCGCGCCTGCTGGACGAGGCGACGCGGATGGCCGAAGATGCAAAAAAGCTGTCGCTGAGGCTCAGCCCCGTCACCGATATCCTTCGCGAAGCCGAACACTATGCGCGCGCCGAAGGTCTTCGGGAAGTGCGCAAGCAGGACATCGAACGGGCCATCACCGAGCGTGACAGGCGCGCCTCTCGGGTTCGCGACCGGGTGCAGGAATCGATCGCGCGGCGGACCATCATGATCGATACCGAGGGGCGCAGGATAGGCCAGATCAACGGCCTGTCGGTCCACGAGCTTGGCGGCTTCCGGTTTGGCCGGCCGTCCCGCATCACCGCCCGCGCGAGGCTGGGAACCGGCAAGCTGATCGACATCGAGCGCGAGGTGGAACTTGGCGGTCCGCTGCACTCCAAGGGTGTCATGATCCTGTCCGGCTACCTGACCTCGACCTATGCGCTGGACGTTCCGTTCTCGCTGCATGCAAGCCTTGTGTTCGAGCAGAGCTATGGCGGCATCGAAGGCGACAGCGCCTCCTGCGCGGAACTGATCGCTCTTCTGTCCGCGTTGTCCAATCAGGAGATACGTCAGGACCTGGCGATCACCGGGTCCGTCAACCAGCTTGGCGAAGTGCAGGCCATCGGCGGGGTGAACGAGAAGATCGAGGGGTTCTTCGATGTTTGCGCCGAACGGGGCCTGACCGGCGATCAGGGCGTCCTCATGCCGGCCGCGAACGTGGAACACCTGATGCTGCGCGACCGGGTGACCGACGCCGTCGCCGACGGGAAATTCCACATCATTCCGATCGCGACGGTCGATCAGGCGATCGAGTTGCTGACCGGCGTTCCCGCCGGCGAGCGCGAAGCGGACGGGAACTTCACAAGCGCAAGCGTGAACGCTCTGGTCGAAGCCCGGCTTCGCGAATTCGCCCAGGCGCGCAAGTCGTTCGCGTCCCGTTCCGCGGAGAGCGAGCCGGGAGAGCCGTCGTGAGTGCGGCGGCCGCGCGGGCGCGCAGACTTGTCATCGCCGCCGAAAGTCTTGGCGGCGCCGAGGCCGCGCTCGCTTTCTGCAGATCGATACTGGAATGGAGCCCCGCGAAACCGACGGGTCGCATCATCGACCCGGACAGCGCGGGCTATTGGACGGGCAGCGGGAACAGGCTCGTCTCGACCGGTGGTGCGGTCTTGCCGATCCCTCCGCCCGGCAGGCTGCGGCGCATTGCCAGGGGCGATGCCGAAGCGCTGGCGGCGCGGCTTGCCGGCCTGGCGACCGAGTTGAACACTGAATCGACCTGCGAATTGTGCGAAGGGGAACTCGTCAGCATGGCATGCGCCACGATAGAGCACGACGACATCCTGATATTGGGTCAGCGCCCCGTGGTTCCGCGCCGTGGCAAGGTGCTGTTGCTCGAGGCCGGACACGGGGCATCCGTGGCCGCCCGAGGTCTCGCCGATGCGCTTGCCTGGGCCAACGCGACATCCGTCTCCCTGATCTCGCCAGCGCGCGATGCGGACCAGGATGCTCTCATCGCTCAAGTCGATCGCAGCCATGCCGGTGTGGTGGTTGCCGATTTCGAAGCGGGTCCCCTGTCTGGCGAAGATGAGCTTCGGCGGCTGTTCGCCGCCGCGCGCTGCCCTGTCACGGTCCTTGGTGGAAGCCGAATTCGGCGCCCCGAGGTCGACGTCGCGTCCTAGGCGAAAGAATGCCCTGCTGTTGCATCTCCGGTCCCGGAAAGGGCAGAAGAAGGCTCGGGACATGCCAAGAGAATTTTTACGGCGGGATGCGAGCGACTGCCGACCACACAGGAGAGGCCGATGCAGGACGACACCATTCACGAGGGCCAGCCGGGCTTTGACGACTTCATCGAAGAGGAAATGGCGCTTTTGGGGCATCACGCGCACCAAAGGGGCATCTGTCCCGACTGTCTGACCGATCGTCTGATTGTCGAGATGGTCGCCAACCTGGTCCGTGCCGGTTTTCCCGCGTCGGACATTCTGGGCATGGTCGCCGACGGTCTGGCTTTGGCCGACGAGGATGAAGCTGAAGAAGCCAACGGCCGCACGCGCAGGGTTCACTGACCCCAATCATGGCGCGACCCGCCTTGGTCGCTCGTGACGTCTGGGTGTTCAAGCCTCCGGCACTTCAGCCACCGACCGACCGACGATGATATTGGTCAATGTCGTCAGCCCGGTGACGTTGTCTGATGTCTGCGAGCCGATTCTCTCAAATACGAAGGGACTGCCGCCGTGAGCATCAAGACCATCGCACTTGTCGTCTTCGATTCGACCGAAGCCGAATGGCTTGTCGAAAAAGCCGTGATCCTTGCCTCCAGCCTCGGGGCTCACGTTCTGGCGCTTCATCCATACTCGGCTGCCGTTTTCGTCGCGGGCATGTCGGCAGAGCCGATGATATTTCCAACTTATCACGAGTGGGAGACGGGCGAATCCGACAAGATCCAGGCGCTGCTTGAGACGAGCGCAAAGAACAACGACGTTCAGGCCGAGTTTCGCCGGCAGACGCTGCTTTATGGAGCCGAAGCGTTCACTCTGAGCAATGTACGCGCTGCGGATCTGGTGGTGATGGGAACAAACGGCGCGGCATCGCGCTCGCCCGACAACAGGGCGATTGCATCGCAGATCATCCGCAATGCGGGTCGGCCGGTTCTGGTTCTGAACCCCGAGGTGGAGTTTTCCGGCAAGGCCGGGAAAATCGTCGTGGGTTGGAGCGATACCAGAGAGACCGCCCGTGCCGCGCACGATGCGCTGCTATTGGCCAAGCCAGGCGCTTCGATACGGGTCGTGTCGTTGATGTCCCGTCCCGAGGACCAGCGTGGACTTGGGGGGCACGAGGACTTCGCAGCCGCACTCGACAGGCTTGGATTCAAGGCAACGGTGATCGAACGCATGTCGACGGCCGACAGCCGCGCCGAGGAACTGCTCAGGATCGCGACCGAAGAAGATGCCGATCTTCTGGTCACGGGTGCCTTCGGGCATTCGCAGGTCTACGACCTTGTGATTGGCGCGGTCACCCGTCACCTTCTGGAGAACGCAAAAGTTACGCTGCTTCTTTCGAAGTGAACCCAAGCTGTTCAACGCGCCTCGGATTGCGACTGGCAAACCGCCATCGACGGTCGAGCGGCCCGGTCGAACCGGATTGACCCCCGGAAACGCTCTCGGTCCGAAGTCAGCCTGCCTTTCGTCGAACGGCCCGCAGCAATGCGGTCAGCGATGGGCCGCTTTCCAGGAAGTCTTCCCCGGCCTCTTCGCCAAGTCTTTCGATGTCCAGGATATCGATGAGGTTGGGTTGTTTTATGGATATTGTGCCTGCATCGGCCAGGGTATGGAAGGCGCGGCTGATCGACTCGGCCCGGGTTCCCAGCAGGCTTGCCAGATCGGCTCGTGTGATCGGAATGTTCAGGCTTAGCCGCCCCCCGGATGCGACAAGAATGTGGTCGATATTCCCGAACCGCGTGCAAAGCATCATCAGGAACCCTGCCAGACGCGTCCTGATCTTGGGGCTGCTCACGATAAGCATCCAATCCCGCGCACGATCCAGTTCGTTCAGCAGGTTCAGCATCACGACGCGTTCGAGTTCGTGCGATTCCGACAGAAGGCTTTCGAACTGAGCGCGCGGAAAGTAGACCACCGTGGCGTCTGTCGCGGCCTCGATGGCATACTCGGCTGGCCCGCCGAACACGCGGCCGAAAATGTCGCCTTCGACCAGCAGTCCGACGATGTGGTGCCGACCATCGAGGGCAGTCTTCTCCATGCGGAGCATCCCATCGGCCACCAGCCCGATCGAGCTCGAACGCTCGCCGACCACCATGACCCTCTCGTTCGACTTGTGGGTGCGAAGTCTGCACAGCGTCCGAAGCCGGTCGCTGACGTTTGCCGGCAGCGATGACAACTGGGAAAATTGCATCAGTTCGCATTTGCCCTGCGAGCTGATGTTCATCCCTGCATTTGTTGACATTCCTGACACTCCGGGAAGCGACTTGGGTGGAACCTATCAGGCCGAGGGAAAAAATGCACCAGATACAAGAGACGCATCCGACAGGAACTCAACCCTGACCGCAAGCAATACGTCATCCGCGATTTCAGCGCACATCGCCAGCGGACCGTTGCGTACTGTCAATGCGGTCTGCGCATCGGTGGGCCATACTTCCCTTGAATGACTGGCGCAAGCCGCGTCCGGCCAATCAGGAAGTCCTGACGATCGGATGCAGGGGGAGAACATGCAGGAGCTTCGCAATACAGCACGGAACGGTCGCCAGAACACCTGGACGCCGGTCAGGGCGGCCGACGGCAAGTGCGCCGATTGCCTGCTTTACGGCAAGTGCTTTTGCCAATCGGTCGACGCCGACATGCCGGAAATAAACCAGTCGGTCAGGCTTCGCCGGGTGCGGTGCGACGAAATCCTCTTTCAGCAGGGCGAGACCGCGTCGTTCGCCGGTGTTCTGCGCAGCGGCATTCTGCGCATCGAACACATGCGCCAGGACGGGGACCGACTGCTTCTGGGACTTGTCTTTCCGGGTACCATCTTCGGCGTTTTCGATCGGCGGAACCACGTCTGCTCGCTCGAGGCGGCAGCGGATTCCGAGGTCTGCATTTTCCAACCCAGGATGTTGGAACGCCTCAAGAATAACAGGGAAATGTACCGGCGGCTCTTGAAATCCGCCGACCGTCAACTCGGGTTTCAACTCGACATGATCTGGCGGCGCGGCGCGCTAAGCAGCCGGGAGCGGATCATCGCCTTTCTGCTGATGGCCGCGAAAAACATGCCGGTCGAACACCAGTGCGACGGCAGCCTGATCATCAACATCGGAATTTCGCGAAAGGACTGGGCCGCCTGGTCGGATGTTTCCGTCGAATCGATCAGCCGGACGCTGTCTCAGCTCTCGGAACGGGATCTGGTTACCTACCTGGAGCCGGGCCGCTACCGGGTCAGAAACCTGCGGGCGCTGTCGTCGCTTGCAGGGCTGGATTCGGAACCGGATACCGGCCAGCGCTCCGAAAGCGCCTGTCTCGCGCCGGCTCCCGCGCAGGCACGCTTGCGAGCCGTCAATGCAGATGATGTCGGGAATCGCATGATGAATGAATGAGTCGGAACGGACTCGCATGTTCACATGTACTTCAGACGGAGGTTGCAGCATGGCGAAGAACGAGAAGAGCGTTGAGGCCAGGAAAGAGAAGGCGGCTCCTGCTCCGGCACAGCCCGAAGAATGGCGTCAGCTCAGGACCTTGCGGAACGAGATCGATCGGCTTTTCGATGATTTTGGCGGCCGGTTCCCACGTTGGCCGTTCTCGCACGGCGCCCTTGCCGGATTGCCCGGCGTCTCGGGCTGGCAGACCTCGCCCGCGATCGAGTTCGCCGAATGCGATGACCATTACCGCATCACGGCAGAGGTGCCCGGCATGGGTGCCGACGATGTCGAGATCAAACTGTCCGACGGTTCGATGACCATACGTGGCGAAAGAAGCCGGGAGAAAAAGGAAGAGAAGGAAGACTACCTTCTCAGCGAGCGTCGCTACGGCGCTTTCCAGCGGACTCTTCCCTTGCCGGACGGAATAGATCCCGACGGTGTTGCCGCATCCCTGGCGAACGGCGTGCTCACGGTTACCGTGCCGAAATCCGTTGAGGCGAAACAGAAGGAAAGAAAGATCGAAGTGAAGGCGGCCTAAGTCCCGGGGCCGTACCCTTGGACGCGGAGACCCCGTCCGGCGTCCAGTCAGACCCCGACGTCACATTCTCGAGTGCTATGGTCGTGTTCCGTGCAGTCGGGGTCTGTTTTTTCCGGATGGGTGTGGAAAACGTTGCCAGGCGATTTCCGTGCAACCGTTGCCGGTCGTCACAGACAGCCCGGAACAGGCTGCCCCACGCTTCCTTTGCGTTTTCCGCGACGGCATTGACGGAGGACAAGATGGGCGACAGGGAACTTGAGGCAGACATTCTCGACCAACTCGATTTCGAACCCAGCATCGATGCCTTGGGTATCCGCGCAGCGGTGGATGATGCCGTGGTGACCCTGGCGGGCCACGTCGCGACGTTTGCCGACAAGTGGACGATGATCGAGATCGTTGAAAGCATCAAAGGCGTTCGGGCGATTGTCGATGAAATCACGGTCCTCCCCGCCGGCGCTCATGTCACGGCAGACGACGAAATCGCAAGGCGCGCTGCGGACAGCCTGAATTGGAACACCTCGGTACCGGGTGACAGGATCCGCGTGACCGTCCGCAACGGAGACGTCACGCTGGAAGGCGTTGTCGAGTGGCGATACCAGTCCGATGCCGCATTCGGGGTTGTTCGAGGTCTGGCGGGCGTCACTGGCGTGAACAACCGGATCAGGATTAACCCCGCCGTGCATCCGTTGGACGTCTCGGAACGGATTCGACGGGCCTTTATGCGCGACGCGGAACTCGATGCCACAGGCATTCGTGTCGAGGTTGACGGTGGTACGGTAACCCTTGAAGGCAAGGTCCGGCATCTTGCCGAACGCCGTACCGCCGAGCGAGCGGCCTGGGCCGTACCGGGCGTCACGGAGGTCGTGGATCGGCTTGCGGTCCGGTGATGTCCGGGATTGGCCGCGGTCTCCTCATGCGGGCGTCTCTCCGGGTGTCGCTTCTCCGAAAGACGAACCCCATCGGCGCGATTCAGTCGCAGGTAATGCAGCCGTGACTAAAGCGACCGCCCGGTCGCGGCATCGAAGACCATCGCTTTGGTCATGTCGGCCTCGAACTGGAATGGAGTGCCTTCGTCCCTTGTGTCTTCGGGACGAACGCGCGCAATAAGATCGGTCTCTCCGATCTGGAAGACGATCATCGTGTCCGGCCCCGTCGGTTCAACGACATCCACCAGGCGCTCGAAAACGAAACGCTCGGCTCCCGGCAGCTCGGTGCCGGCAGCGAAGATCGCCTCGGGACGAATGCCCAGCACCACGTCCCGGGTGCTGGTCGAAGAAAGCCGATCCGAAAGATCGCGCGGAAGCGGAAATGCGACGGTGTCGGCATCCGGGCCGACTTCGACCGTCATGCCCCTGTCCACGCGTTGCAGCCGGCCGGGAAGCATGTTCATCGGCGGCGAGCCCATGAAACCCGCCACGAACAGGTCGACCGGCTTGTTGTAGATCTCCGCGGGCGGGCCGAATTGCCGGATATGTCCGTTGTCCATGACCGCGATCCGCGAAGCCAGTGTCATCGCTTCGATCTGATCGTGCGTGACGTAAACCACGGTCTTGCCAAGCCGCTGGTGCAGCTTCTTGATTTCCGTGCGCATTTCGATCCGAAGTTTCGCATCGAGGTTCGACAGCGGCTCGTCGAAAAGAAAGACCTCCGGCTTGCGCACCAGCGCGCGGCCCATGGCGACCCGCTGGCGCTGCCCGCCGCTAAGCTGGCCGGGTTTGCGATCCAGCAGGCGGTCGATCTGCAAGAGCCGGCTGAACTCGTCCACGGCGGCGTCCTGCGCGGGCCTGGGGATGCGCCGGGTCTGCATCCCGAAGGTGATGTTCTCGCGGACGGATTTCGTGGGGTAAAGCGCGTAGGACTGGAACACCATCGCGATGTCCCGGTCGCGCGGCGGCACGTCGTTGACCAGCTTGCCGGCAATCTGGATATCGCCCTCGGTCAGTGTCTCCAGACCGGCGATCAGATTGAGCAGCGTTGACTTGCCGCAGCCCGACGGTCCGACCAGGACAACGAATTCGCCCGGCTCGATCTCCAGGTCGATCCCCTTGATCACCTCGGTGCTGCCGAACGATTTCCTGACATTGCGAAGGCTGATTCCGGAGGCCATCGTCTATCCTTTCACAGCACCGGCAGAGAGACCGCGGACGAAATACGCGCCCGCGACCACGTAGACCAGCATGGTCGGCAGTGCCGCGATGATCGCGGCGGCCATGTCCACATTGTATTCCTTTACGCCCGTCGACGTGTTCACCACGTTGTTCAACGCCACCGTTACCGGGTTGCTGTCACCTATGGTGAATGCGACGCCGAACAGGAAATCGTTCCATATCTGGGTGAACTGCCAGATCACTGTGACAACGATCGCGGGGATCGACATGGGCAGCACGATCCGGAAGAAGATACCGAAGAACCCTGCGCCATCTATCTGGGCTGCCTGAATGATCCCATCCGAAACGCCGATAAAGAAATTCCGGAAGAACAACGTCGTGAACGCCAGGCCGTAGACGGTGTGCACCAGGATCAGCCCGGGTATCGTTCCGGCCAGGCCCAGTTGGCCAAGCGTTCGCGCCATCGGCAGAAGGATGACCTGGAAGGGAATGAAAGCTCCGAACAGGATCAATGCGAAGATCCAGTCGGCACCGGGAAAACGCCATTTGGTCAGCGCATAGCCGTTCATGGCGCCCAGCATCGTCGAGATCAGCACGGCGGGAACCGCCATGACGACCGAGTTCCAGAGGTAGGGTTCCAGCCCATCGCAGCGCACGCCGACGCAAGCCGTGCCCCAGGCCTTCGCCCACGCATCCAGGGTGATCTCGCGCGGCATGCTCAGAAGCGTGCCCTCGCGGATCTCCGCCAGCGACTTGAGCGAGGTCGAGACCATCACGATGAGGGGGATCAGGTAATAGAGACAGAACAGCCCCAGAACCAGGTACAATCCGGCGCGCATCACCGTCGTTCGCCAGCCCTTTGCGCGGACGATGCCGCCTATGCTGCGTCTCTTCACCGGCTCGTCCCCCTGAGCTCGGAATAGAGATACGGCACGATGATCGCGATCACGGTCATCAGCATCATCGTGGCACTGGCCGCGGCCACGCCCAGTTCGCTGCGCTGGAAGGCGAAGGCATACATGAAGGTCGCCGGCATGTCCGTGGCGTATCCCGGCCCGCCGCCCGTCAAAGCGATGACCAGGTCGAAGCTCTTGATCGCCAGGTGCGCCAGGATGATCACGGTCGACAGGAACACCGGACGCAGGATCGGAAGAACGATCCAGGTATAGGTTTTCCAGGGGTTCGCACCGTCGACCGCGGCGGCTTTCAGGATCTCGTCGTCGACCGAGCGCAATCCGGCCAGAAACAGCGCCATTGCATAGCCCGAACTCTGCCAGACCGCCGCGATGACCACCGTGTAGATCGCATAATCGGCGTTCACCAGCCAGTCGAAGGTGAACCCTTCGAAGCCCGCCTGCCGGATCATCCGCTCGATCCCGAGTCCGGGATTGAGGATCCACTTCCAGACGGTTCCCGTCACGATGAAGCTCAGCGCCATCGGGTAGAGGTAGATGGTGCGGATCACCCCCTCTGCCCGCACCTGCTGGTCCAGCAGGATCGCCAGCAGGATCCCGATGGCCATCGAGATGGCGATGAACAGGGCGGAGAAGATGAAGAGGTTGCTCAGCGCCACATACCAGCGCGGGGTGGCCCACAGCCGCTCGTATTGCCTCAGCCCTTCGAAGTCGTAGACCGGCATCACACCGGACGGCGTCATCGATATGTAGGCGGTCCACAAGATGAAACCGTAAACGAAAAACAGGCTCAGCGCGAAAAGCGGCGAGACGACGATGACCGGCAAGCGCCGCTCCAGCCAGCGACCGATCCCGAAGCCCGGTTTTGCGGTATATGGCATCCCAGGGAAAACGGGCCGGGGCGGGATCGCTCCGGCCCAGACCTTCACATCGCGCGCGCGACGGCTTCGGCAAGTTGCCGGGCGGCGTCTTCGGAGCTCATGTCCGAGTTGAAGAACTGCGTCACCAGGTCAAGGAACTCGCCCCGGACCGAGCGCGGGATTGCCATCTCGTGCGCCATCGAGGGAACCAGCGTGTCGTTCTCGATCGCTGCAAGCAGGTCTTCGTGCGACCGCTTCGCGCAGATGTCGAAGGCGTCCAGCGGCACGTCCGTACGGGCCGGGATCGATCCCTTCGCCAGGTTGAAAGTCTCCTGGAACTCCGGCGACATGATCAGGCTCGCCAGCACCTGCTGGCCCATGATGTTCTCGTCCCCCGAGACCTTGAAGAAGGTGAAGCTGTCGGAATTGAGAACATAGCCGTTGCCTGGCGTCGGCGCGCAAACGAAATCCTCGCCCGGAACCTTTCCTGCGGCCAGGAATTCGCCCTTGGCCCAGTCGCCCATGATCTGGAACGCCGCTTCGCCCCGCATCACCATCGCGGTGGCAAGGTTCCAGTCGCGGCCCGGGAAATTCGGATCGACATATCCGCGAAGTTTCCGAAGCTGGTCGAAGGACGCGATCATCGTGTCCGATGTCAGCGCATCCGGGTCCAGATCGACAAGCGCCCTGCGGTAGAAATCCGCTCCGCCCACGCCCAGCACGACGATCTCGAAGAGGGTTGCGTCCTGCCAGGGCTGGCCGCCGTGCGCCAGGGGTGTGATGCCTGCCGATTGAAGTTCGTCGGCCGCCGCGTTGAATTCGTCCCAGGTGGTGGGCATCTCTTCGATTCCGACCTGCGCCAGCAATTCCGGATTGGCCCACATCCAGTCGACACGGTGAATGTTCACCGGCGCGGCGACATAGTTGCCTTCGTATTTCATGATGTCTGCAAGAGCCGGTGGCAGGACTTCGTCCCAGCCTTCTTCCGTGGCGACGGCCTGCACGTCATTCAGGGCGCCTTGCTCGGCCCATTCCTGGATCCCCGGTCCCTTCAGCTGGACCGCCGTGGGTGGATTGCCTGCCATGACGCGGGCACGCAGAGCCGTCATCGCGGCGTCGCCGCCACCGCCCGCAATGGGTGAATCGATCCAGGTTCCGCCCTGCGATTCGAATGCTGATTTAAGTGTCCCGACGGCCTTGGCCTCGCCGCCGGAGGTCCACCAATGCAGGACCTCGACGGTCCCTTCCGCCTTCGCGGGGCCTGCCATCGCTGCCGCAAGGGTACCGATAACGGCGAGATTTCTGAAAATGTTCATGAGTAGGTGCCTCCCATTCTGAATGCGGAGCGCGCACTCAAGCCACATGGGGCGATGCACCAGGAACATGCTGCGTGCGCCGCGCCACCCGGCTTTCCATCGGCCAGCCCGCCCCATGATTCGATAAAGGTGGAAGGGCAGGCATGCATTGACGAAAAACAACGGCCCGTCGTGACCTTCGGCCGGCATGCCGAAGATCGAGGAGCCCCGCGATTTGCTGGCGCTTGCGAATGGTCGGTCCGGCGGAATGGCAATAGGGCGAACCTGTGCGGCGCGAACCACCCTCAGGGCATACGCGCCACGGCGCCTTGCCTCAGAACGTCTCGACCCAGGGGCGCAGCGCGATCTCGTTCGACCAGGCCGAGCGATCCTGCTCGATCAGGTGGCGGTAGGTTCGGGCGATGGCCTCGGGGCGCAGCATCGAGCCCGGCCTGTCGCCGGGTTCGCTGCGTCCGGGGTTCAGGATCGCGCCGTCTATGTTGATCCAGGCGACGTGTATCCCTTGCGGATGCAACTCGCGCGCCATGCTTTCGGCAAGGCCGCGCTGCGCGAACTTGCCCATCGCGAAGGGCGCCGACTGCGGAAAACCCTTCACGCCGGCAGACGCGCCCGTGAACAGGATCGTGCCCCGGACCCCGTCTGTCGGCTCGGCCTGCAGCATCCTGCGCGCCGCGTGCTTGCCGGTCAGGAACGCGCCGATCGCGGTCACTTCCACGGCGTTGCGGACGGCGGCGGCATCGAGACCGGCGATCGGTCCGCGGACCCGTGCCGAGGGGTTGTAGACGACAACGCGGGGCGGGGCGGGCAGATCGTCGAAAAGCGCTGCCACCGCTGTCTCGTCGGTGGCGTCCAAGAGCACCGTCGCGGCATCCGTCTCGGCCGCCACCTCTTTCATCCTGTCACCGCTGCGCGCCGCCAGCGTCAGCCTGTGGTCGGACGCCAGTTCGCGCGCGACCGCCGCCGAAAGCCCGTCGCCCACACCGATGATCACCGCATGATGTCCCGTCATCGTCCTTCCTCCTGTCGCCAAGGTCGCTTCTTGACCCCGGAACGCACCTGTCATACGTCATACCTTGCCGAGCGGGCGTTGTGTAATGGTAAGACCCTTGCCTTCCAAGCAAGAGATACGGGTTCGATTCCCGTCGCCCGCTCCAACTACTACCCCTGGACCACAAGACCCGTGAAATGCGTGACGTTTCCGCCGTAACCTTCTGAAAACAGTGAATCTTCCCGAGCCGGTGCCTTGACCCGGCGGCAACCGGCTCCGCCGGCCCCCGGCGCTGCCTTTTCGCCGCGCTGCCACGTTGTGCGGAGCGCTGTGCGTTCATCGCGGCTTGTGAGCGGCAGCCGCTGACGCTAATTGAATTCTGCATACAAGGGGACCCGATGGCCGAGACCGCCAAGACATCCAGCGAAGAGCGCGACAAATCGAAGAACGTGCGGGCGCTCGGCGCCCTCTGGCCGTTCCTTGCGCCCTACAGGGCGATGCTCTTCGCCGCTGTGCTGGCGCTGGTGTCGACGGCCGTCATCTCGCTGATCCTGCCCATCGCCGTGCGCCGCGTCGTCGACGGGTTCGAGACCTCGGCCGTCTCGCTTCTGGACAAGTATTTCACCGCCGCGCTCGGCATCGCGCTGCTGCTGGCGCTGGGCACCGGGCTCAGGTACTACCTCGTCACCCGACTGGGCGAGCGCGTGGTGGCCGATATCCGCAAGGCCGTTTTCGACCGCATGATCGGGATGAGCCCGTCTTTCTACGAAAAGATCATGACCGGCGAAGTCCTCAGCCGGATCACCACCGACACGACGCTGATCCTTTCGGTCATCGGATCGTCGATCTCCATCGCGTTGCGCAACCTGTTGATCCTGATCGGCGGGCTTTTGCTGCTGTTCTACACGTCGGTCAAGCTGGCCGCGCTGGTGCTTCTGATCGTGCCCGCCATCATCGTGCCGATCATCGTCCTCGGCCGGCGCCTGCGCGTGCTCAGCCGCGAGAACCAGGACTGGATCGCGGCGTCTTCCGGCAACGCCTCCGAAGCGCTGCTCTCGGTGCAGGCGGTGCAGGCCTACACCCACGAGACGCCCAGCCGCGCGCGCTTCGGCGACGTCACCGAACGGTCCTTCGATGCCGCCCGCAAACGCATCGGCACCCGCGCGATCATGACCGTGATCGTCATCAGCCTGGTCTTTACGGGCATCGTCGGCGTGCTCTGGATCGGGGCCCGCGACGTGCGCGCCGACGCGATGAGCGTGGGCGAGCTGGTGCAATTCGTCATCTACGCCGTGATGGTCGCGGGCGCGGTCGGCGCGCTCTCCGAGATCTGGGGCGAGCTGCAGCGCGCCGCGGGCGCCACCGAACGCCTGGTCGAGTTGCTGACCGCCGAGGACAGCGTCACCGACAAGCCCCGGACCACGCCGATGCCCGATAAGATCACCGGCGCCGTCGGCTTCGACAAGGTCGTGTTCCACTATCCCGCCCGGCCCGAAACCGCCGCGCTGAACGAGGTGACGTTCACCATCCAGCCGGGCGAGACGGTCGCGCTGGTCGGTCCCTCGGGCGCGGGAAAGACGACCGTGATCCAGCTTCTCTTGCGCTTCTACGACCCCGACGCGGGCCGCATCACCATCGACGGGCTCGACCTGCGAGACGTGGCCCGGACCGAGTTCCGCCGCCACGTCGCACTGGTGCCGCAGGACCCGGTGATCTTCGCCGCCACCGCGCGCGAGAACATCGCCTTCGGTCGCCCAGGCGCGACCGATGCCGAGATCGAGGCCGCCGCGAAGGCCGCCGCCGCGCACGAGTTCCTGACTGCCCTGCCGCAGGGCTACGACACCTACGTGGGCGAGCGCGGCGTGATGCTGTCAGGCGGCCAGAAACAGCGCATCGCCATTGCCCGCGCGATCCTGCGCGATGCGCCGATCCTGCTGCTGGACGAGGCGACCTCGGCGCTGGACGCCGAAAGCGAGCGGTTGGTGCAGATGGCGGTCGAAAAACTGTCCGAGGGCCGCACGACCATCGTCGTCGCCCACCGGCTTGCCACCGTGAAAAAGGCCGACCGCATCCTGGTGTTCGATGGCGGGCGGATCGTGGCGACGGGCACCCACGACAGCCTGGTATCCGATGGCGGGCTTTACGCGCGCCTTGCACGGCTTCAGTTCACCGAAGGACTGGCCGCGGAATGACGCCCTGACGTTGCGTTTCGTCGTCCGCGCCGTGCTTGCTTCGCGGCCCGTTGCCTTTACAACCGGACAAAGCGCATTGTGTCGCCTCGGGAGAGAGGCGGTCGGGGAGGACCGGACAGAATGAAGCAACTGGATTTTTCGTCGCTGGATGCGCGTAACGCAATCGACAGCGAAATGCCGTGGGAAGCGCGCGGCGCCGAAAAAAGCGTTTACGGGATGCTCAGCCGCACGGCAAAGGAGCATGGCGACCGGAACGCGATCAGTTACCAGCTTCTCTCCGGACCGGCCGACCGCGCCGAGACGCTCACCTGGTCCGAGCTGCACCGCAAGTCCACGCAGGCCGCCAACCTGTTCCGGTCCCTCGGCGTGGGCGAAAAGGACGTCGTCGCCTATCTTCTGCCGAACGCGACCGAAACCGTCATCACGCTTCTGGGCGGTTGCATCGCCGGCATCGCCAACCCGATCAACCCGCTGATGGAGCCCGAGCAGATCGCCTCGATCCTGCGCGAGACCAATGCCAAGGTGCTGGTCACGCTCACGGCTTTCCCGAAGACCGACGTGCCGCAGAAGGCGGCCGAGGCCGTGAAACTGGCCCCCAACGTCAAGGCCGTGCTCGAAGTCGATCTCAACCGTTATCTCAGCCCGCCCAAGTCCTGGATCGTCTCGCTGATCCGCCCGAAGAACCCGGTTCACCACAAGGCGAAGGTTCTCGACTTCAACGCCGAACTGGCAAGGCAGAACGCCACGCTCGATTTCGAGGACAGCCAGGAAGACCGCGTCGCGGCCTACTTCCACACCGGCGGCACCACGGGAATGCCCAAGGTTGCCCAGCACCTGAATTCCGGCATCGTCTACAACGGCTGGCTGGGCGACAGCCTTCTGTTCGACGAGACCAGCGTCGTGATGTGCCCGCTGCCGCTGTTCCACGTCTTCGCCTGCCACGTCATCCTGATGGCGATGGTGTCGTCGGGCGCGCACGTCGTCTTCCCGACGCCGCAGGGCTACCGGGGCGAGGGGGTCTTCGACAACTTCTGGAAGCTGATCGAACGCTGGAAGGTGACGTTCATCATCGGCGTGCCGACCGCGCTTTCGGCGCTGATGCAGCGCCCCGTCAACGCCGATATCTCGTCGGTGAAGACCGCCTTCTCCGGTTCCTCGCCGTTGCCGGTGGAACTCTACAAGCGCTTCGAAAAGGCCACGGGCGTCGAGATCATCGAGGGCTACGGCCTGACCGAGGCGACGTGCCTGGTTTCGATCAATCCGCTTGGCGGAACCAAGAAGATCGGTTCGGTCGGCATTCCGTTCCCCTACACGGACGTCAGGATCCTGATCGGCACCGCGGATGGCGTCAAGGAATGCGACACCGACGAGGTGGGCGAGATCTGCGTCTCGAACCCGGGCGTCTATCCCGGACATACCTATACCCAGGCCGACAAGAATGCCGATCTCTATCACGAGGTCGGCAACCGGCATTATCTGCGCACCGGCGATCTGGGCCGCATCGATGCTGAGGGCTACATCTTCATCACCGGGCGCGCCAAGGACCTGATCATCCGGGGTGGCCACAACATCGATCCCGCCGAGATCGAAGAGGCGCTGGCGGGCCACGCGGCCGTCGCGATGGTCGGGGCCATCGGTCAGCCCGACGCGCATTCGGGCGAAATGCCCTGCGCCTACGTCGAACTGGTCTCGGGTGCCTCGATCACGCCCGAGGAACTGCGGGATTATGCCCGCGAGAAGATCGCCGAGCGCGCGGCGCTGCCCAAGTACGTCGAGATCCTGGACGAACTGCCGAAGACCGCCGTGGGCAAGGTCTTCAAACCCGACCTGCGCCGCCGCGCCATAAGGCGGGTTTTTGACGGCGTGCTGGAAGAAGCCGGCGTCGCCGCACGGGTGGCAGAGGTGGTCGAAGACAAGAAAAAGGGCCTGGTTGCGCGCATCGATGGTCGAAAAGCCGATGAAGAACAAAAGGTTGCGCAAATCCTGGGCGAGTTTCCCGGTTACTGGGAATGGGTCGAATAATCGGCAAACTTTAGCGAAACGCCACATTCCTGCCACAATTCAACCTCCGGTCGTCTCATTCCGGACAAAATGCCCGGCAAATATGTACAGGCGATTGGAGGAATGAAAAAATGGCTTTGATCTATCTGGCAGTAAGCTTCCTGGCCGCAGCGGCGGTTTCCTTTACCGTCTACGACGTGTCCGGCTCGCTTCTGCTCGGCATCGGTGCCTACATCATAACCGGCGTCGTCGTTCTCTTCGGGGTTCTCTTCGCCGCGCTGCTGCGCGACCAGGAAGAACTCAACAGCATGAGCGATCCGCTCCTGTTCCCGGCCGAGTGACGCGGGCTCAGTTCAGAACGACCGAATAGCGAACGATACGGTTGTTGTCGGAATCGCTGATGAAAAAGCGGTTCCCGTCCACCGCCACGCCCTCGGGATCGTCGAACAGGTTCGGCCCCATCCCGGGCGTGCCGTCGCCCAGCACCCCCAGCAAGGCGCCGCCCTCGGGCGCTTCGGGGTCTATCAGCAGAATTCGATGCGCGTCCTGATCCGCCACCACCAGGTGTCCGAATTCCGTGACGTCCATATAGCGCGGTCCGACAAAGCCGAATTTCCGGTCGTCCAGCACCTGCAACCTCTCCAGGTCGGGCGAATACCTGACCAGCCGGCGGTTGAAGTTGTCCGCGACCCAGACGCTGCCGTCCGCCCCCTCGGCGACGTCATGCGCGCCGGGATGCCCCTCGACGCCGGCCACGAACGTCAGCCCCCTGAACCGCACCAGCGCGCCCAGCGCGCCGGCCATCGCGTAAAGATCGCCGTTCGAATGCAACAGCGCCCCCTCGGTACGGGACACCTGAACGCCGATATCCGGCGGATCGCCCAGCACGTCCAGGCTTTCGTAGATCGCCACCGCGCCCGCGCCGGTCACTGCCACGGCGACCGAGCCGTCGGGTCCGAACGAAATATCGTGCACACCGGGCAGATACCCTTCGCCCAGCATCTCGATCAGCTCCAGCGTGTCGGGATCGAAGACCGCGATGCGCGCGCCGAACTTGTCGGCCACGTACAGCCGCCCGTCCGGGCCGATCGCCAGGTCATGCGGATCGGCCAGAACCGCCTCGCTTGCCAGATCGAAACTGGCGAAAGGCCCCGGCGCGTCCTGCGCCAGCGCGGGTGTCGCCATCAGGGCAAGAAGAACAGCAATTTTCATCCGGCCAGAGTATCAGCCTTCAGGTTCCCTGTCTCGCCCGTCGTCTATTGAACCGGCGGCGCACGCCGCTAGTGTTCCCGGGACAGCCGGACAAAGGGGCGACGATGAAAACGGACCAGTGGTGGCGGCACGCGGTGATCTATCAGGTCTACCCGCGCTCGTTCCAGGACGACGACGGCGACGGGGTAGGGGACCTGCCCGGCATCACCCGGCGTCTCGACCATATCGCGTCTCTCGGCGTCGACGTGGTCTGGCTTTCGCCGATCTTCAGATCGCCGCAGAAGGACATGGGCTACGATATCTCGGACCACCGCGATATCGACCCGCTGTTCGGCACGCTCGACGATTTCGACCGGCTGCTGAAGCGCACGCACGACCTTGGCATGAAGCTGATCGTCGATCAGGTTCCCAGCCATACCTCGGACCGGCACGCCTGGTTCGAGGAAAGCCGTCAGTCCCGCGACAACCCCTGCGCGGACTGGTACGTCTGGGCCGATGCCCGGCCCGACGGCAGCCCGCCCAACAACTGGATGTCTGTCTTCGGCGGCCCCGCCTGGACGTGGGAGCCGCGGCGCAGGCAATACTATCTGCACTCGTTCCTCGCCTCCCAGCCGCAGATGAACTTTCACAATCCCCGGGTGGTCCAGGCCAATCTCGATGCCATGCGCTTCTGGCTCGACCGGGGCGTCGACGGGTTCCGGCTCGATTCGATCAACTACCCGTTCCACGACGCGAAACTGCGAAGCAATCCGCCGAAGAAGAAGGCGACAGATGCCGACTGGGTCAATCCCTACAACGTGCAGCAGCATCTCTACGACAAGACACGACCCGAGACGCCGGGCTTTCTGGAAAAGGTCCGGGCGCTTCTGGACGAGTATCCGGGCACCATCAGCGTCGGCGAGGTCGGCGAAGGGCAGGGCGCGGCGAAGATCATGGGCGACTACACGCGCGGAGACAGCCGTCTGCACATGGCTTATTCGTTCGAAATGCTTGGCCCGCAGTTCTCGGCTGCGTATTTCCGTCAGTGTGTCGACGGCTTCTTCCGCCAGTCCGACGGCGGCTGGCCCTGCTGGGCCTTCTCGAACCACGACGTGATGCGCCACGTCTCGCGCTGGGCCGAGGACGACGCCGATACCGACGCCGTCGCCCGTCTTGCCATTGCGCTGCTTCTCAGCTTCGAAGGCGCGAAATGCCTCTACCAGGGCGAGGAACTGGGTCAGACCGAGACCGAGCTGACCCATGACGAGATCGTCGATCCCCCCGGCCTGAAGTTCTGGCCCGAATACAAGGGCCGCGACGGCTGCCGCACGCCGATGGTCTGGCAGGCCGACGCGCCCCATGCCGGCTTCACGTCCGGCACGCCCTGGCTGCCCGTCAAGAAACCCCAGGCCGCGCGCGCCGTCGACCGCCAGACCGCCGATCCGGCCTCGACGCTGCACCATTACCGAAAGACGCTGTCCTTTTATCGCGATACGCCCGCGCTTCTGGATACCGGCACCGAATGGCTCGACCTGCCCGAACCCCTGCTGGCCTTCCGGCGCGGCGAGAGCGACAGGCTGACCTGTCTCTTCAACCTCTGTCCCGCGCCGGTCCGCGTGACATTTGGTGGCAAGACGGCGCTTGCCGGACCGTCCGAGGCGTGCATCGACGGCGGCGAGGTTCTTCTGGAAGGCTACGGCCATGCCTGGCTGACCGGCGCTCCCGACCTCTCCTGTCCCTGAGGCGGCTCTGGACAATTCGGCCGATTTCTTCACTCTGGCCGCAACAGGAAAGGCATCCCCATGACCCGCGAAGTGTCATTCACCCGCATGAAGGACGGAACGGCCGAGGATTACGCGCTTCTGGCCGAACTGGAAAAACCGTTCCTGAAACTCACCGCGGACCGCGTGCTGGCCGAACTCGGCCGTCAGGCCGAGATGACGTTCGAAGGCTACAAGATCACGCGCGCCGATCACGGCCTGCAATCGGCCACGCGCGCCGAGGCCGAGGGCGCGGATATCGACTGGATCGTCGGTGCGCTGCTTCATGACATCGGCGACGGGCTGGCGCCGCAGAACCACGACCGCATGTCGGCCGAGGTGATCCGTCCCTTCGTCCGGTGGGAGGTCGCCTGGGTGGTCGAGCACCACGGCATCTTCCAGATGCTCTACTACGGCCATCACTACGGATGGGACCGCAATGCCCGCGACCGGTTCAGGGATCATCCCTGTTTCGACGCCTGCGCCGCCTTCTGCGAGCGCTGGGACCAGTCCTCGTTCGATCCGGACTATCCGTGGAAACCGATTTCCCATTTCGAGCCGATGGTGCGCCAGGTCTTCGCCCGCAAGGCCCACGACCCGGCGGTGATCCGCGAAGGCGAGGTCACGGGCCTGCCGCCGCTCT
This sequence comes from Silicimonas sp., assembly GCA_040220415.1. Classification (GTDB taxonomy): domain Bacteria; phylum Pseudomonadota; class Alphaproteobacteria; order Rhodobacterales; family Rhodobacteraceae; genus JAVJUV01. The sequence goes on along the minus strand of JAVJUV010000116.1, from coordinate 29,582 downwards.
GAGGGCGCGCGGCCCCAATCCTTAACGCGGCGTTCATCTTCGTGAACGCACGGTGCCGCCGAGGCACAGGAACGGCCCGATTCAGCCCCGTCCACCGACGAAATACCGACAGAATACCGACGTGATACCGACGTTGCGATTTCGACCGGAATCCCAGCAAAACATGGCGTTTACGATTTCGCCAGTTGCACGCAACACCCACCGTGCGCACGCAGGATTAACGCCCTTGGGCGTGAAACATTCGCAATCTTCGGATAATGGTGCTGCCGGAGAGATTTGAACTCTCGACCTCTCCCTTACCAAGGGAGTGCTCTACCCCTGAGCTACGGCAGCGCCGGTGCGATAATGCCCGCGCGGGATAGTGGTTTTCAACGCCCCGCGCAAGCGCAATCTGGACGCTTTATCCCCTCTGCGGTAGGGAGAGCCATGAGCAAGAAAACCACGTCCCCGAAAGGCGGCAAGTCCTCTCCTGACCGCGAGGAGAGGCTCAAGGCCGCGCTGAAGGCGAACCTTCAGCGACGCAAGGCCCAGGCCCGCGCCCGGACCGACGGGACCAATAAGGACAAGGCAGGCTGAGCATGGATTCCATTCTGGTGAAGGGCGGCGCCGAACTGCATGGCGAGATCCCGATCGCAGGCGCGAAAAACGCCTGCCTGACGCTGATGCCGGCGACCCTTCTGACCGAAGAGCCGCTGACGCTGATGAACGCTCCCAGGCTGAGCGATATCAAGACGATGACGGTGCTTCTTCAATCCCTCGGCGCCGAGGTGCAGAGCCTTCAGGGCGGCCGCGAGATCGCCATGTCCTCGCTCGGTCCGGTCCAGACCCGTGCGGAGTACGACATCGTCCGAAAGATGCGCGCCTCGAACCTTGTCCTGGGCCCGCTTCTGGCCCGCGAAGGCCATGCCACGGTCTCGCTTCCGGGCGGGTGCGCCATCGGGGCGCGGCCCATGGACATCCACATCACGGCCCTTGAAGCCCTCGGCGCCGAGATCGAACTCAAGGACGGTTATCTTCACGCAAAGGCGCCCGGCGGACTGAAGGGCGCCCGGGTGCCTCTGCGCTTCGCCAGCGTCGGGGCAACCGAGAACGTTCTGATGGCCGCGACGCTGGCCAAGGGCACCACGATCATCGAGAATGCGGCGCGCGAGCCCGAAATCGTGGACCTCGCGGCCTGCCTGACGAAGATGGGGGCCCAGATCGACGGTGCCGGCACCTCGACCATCACGATCCAGGGTGTAGATCGCCTTGGCGGCGCCACGCACCCTGTCGTGACCGACCGGATCGAACTTGGAACCTACATGCTCGCCCCCGCGATCTGCGGCGGCGAGGTAGAGTGCCTGGGTGGTCGTATCGGCCTGCTGGAGGCTTTCTGCGAAAGGCTCGACGCGGCAGGGATCTCGGTCTTCGAGACGGATCGCGGCCTGAAGGTCGCGCGCAAGAACGGACGCGTCTCGGCCGTCGACGTCACCACGGCGCCGTTTCCCGGTTTTCCGACCGACCTGCAGGCCCAGATGATGGCGCTTCTTGCAACGGCAAGCGGTGTAAGTCACCTGGAAGAAACGATTTTCGAGAACCGCTTCATGCACGCGCCCGAGCTGATGCGCATGGGTGCCGATATCGAGGTGCATGGCGGCACCGCGACCGTGACAGGGGTGGATCGTCTGAAAGGCGCGCCTGTAATGGCGACTGATCTGCGGGCCTCGGTCTCGCTTATTCTGGCGGGTCTGGCGGCCGAGGGAGAGACGCTGGTCAGCCGGGTCTATCATCTTGATCGCGGGTATGAGCATGTGGAGGAAAAGCTGGGCGCTCTCGGCGCGCTGATCGAAAGGGTGACGGACAGATGACCGAAGACGCACGCTTCGAGGACGGAGGCGAGGCTCCGCTTCGCCTCAAGGCGCTGGAACCGGACGATCTGCCGGTCATTTCCGCCCTGGTTCAGGATTCGGTTTTTCCCGCGACCGAAATGGTCTGGGATCGTTCGAGGCGCAGATTCGCCATTCTTCTCAACCGCTTTCGCTGGGAAGATAAACCGGCCGCAGAACGGCGCGGGCGCGATTTCGAGCGCGTGCAGTCCGTGCTGGCCGTCGAGGACGCGATGACGGTGAAGACACAAGGGATCGATCGCGCGGAAAAGGATACCGTGCTCTCGCTGCTGGCGCTTGGCTTCACCCCCGGCGATGACGGCGCGGGCGTGATCGAACTGACGCTGGCTGGAGACGGCGCCATCGCCATCGACGTCGAGGCGCTGGAGGTCACTCTCCGGGATGTGACACGTCCCTATGTCGCCCCGTCGCGCAAGGCCCCCGGCCACCCGGAATGAGCGTCCGGCGGCTTTGGCCGGGAGAGGGGGCCATCTATGGCAGGATCAGGCTGGAAGCCATTGAAAGCGATCCGGAAAGTTTCGCGGCAGACCCTTCCGATTATGCGAACTTCACGGCCAGTGACTGGGAGAATGTTCTGGCGCGGCGTGTGGCCTTTGTGGCTTTCGACAATGAGATGGCGGTGGGACTTGCGTCGCTTGTGCCACTCGAACTTTCCCGCGTCGCCCACCGGGCCGAAGTGACGAACGTTTACGTCTCGCCTGCATATCGTGGGGCCGGCATGGCATCGGAGCTATGGCACGCTGTGGAAGCGCACGCATTTTCGACCGGGATCACCCAGCTTGAACTGGCTGTCAGCGCAGAGAATGCCGCCGCTCTCCGTTTCTACGAGAAGAACGGCTGCGTCCCGATTGGCAGATTGCCGGCGGGCATGAGGCATCAAGACCGGTTTGTCGACGAAATCCTGATGGTTCGGACGCTTGGCGGGGCTGCCGATCCGTCTTGAGGCAATTGGATACCCCGGCTATGTGGGTCGCAAAGGATAACGCCCATGCCCCAGTTTCTGAACACCCGCGACGAGGATTTCGAGGATCGTTTCCAGGCGCTTCTGTCCATGAAGCGCGAGGATGCACCCGATGTGGACGAGGCCGTCGCGCTGATCATCGCGGATGTGCGGGCGCGTGGCGACGAAGCGCTGATCGAACTGACCGCGAAATTCGACCGGCTTGAACTGACGGCGGAAACCTTCGCTTTCTCGGAAGCCGAGATCGACGCCGCGGTCGCCGAGGTGCCCAAAGCCGAGCGGGCGGCGCTGGAAGTGGCCGCCGCGCGGATAAGGGCTTACCACGAACGCCAGATGCCCCAGGACGAGGCTTGGACCGACGAGGATGGCGCATCGCTCGGCTGGCGCTGGACCGCCGTGTCGGCCGCCGGGCTGTACGTGCCGGGCGGATTGGCCAGCTATCCGTCATCGGTTCTGATGAACGCGATACCGGCCAAGGTCGCGGGCGTCGAACGGCTTGTGATGACGGCGCCCACGCCCGACGGGAAGGTCAATCCGCTGGTCCTGCTGGCGGCGCGACTTTCGGGGATCGACACGGTCTATCGTCTGGGTGGTGCGCAGGCCATCGCAGCGCTTGCCTACGGCACCAGGACCATCCGGCCTGTCGACAAGATCACCGGACCGGGCAACGCCTGGGTCGCGGCCGCGAAAAGGCGCGTGTTCGGAAAGGTGGGCATCGACATGATCGCCGGACCTTCGGAGATACTGGTCATCGCCGACGCCGACAACGACCCGGACTGGATCGCCATCGATCTGCTCAGCCAGGCCGAACACGACGAAAGCGCGCAATCCATTCTGATCACGACGTCGGAACAGTTCGGGAAGGACGTCGCGGCAGAGGTCGAGCGATACCTCGAGGTGCTGGAGCGCCGCGAGATCGCCGGCAAGAGCTGGGCGAACAACGGCGCCGTGATCGTGGTGCGGAACCTTGGCGAGGCGGCGGCGCTGGCCGACGACATCGCGCCCGAGCATCTGGAACTGTGCGTCGCCAATCCCGAGGCCCTGTCCGAGAACATCCGCCATGCCGGCGCGATCTTCCTTGGTGCATGGACGCCCGAGGCCATCGGCGACTACGTCGGCGGACCGAACCACGTCCTGCCGACCGCCCGCTCTGCAAGATTCTCCTCGGGCCTTTCGGTGCTTGATTTCATGAAGCGGACGACGATTGCCAAGATGTCGCCCGGCGCCTTGGCACGCATCGGTCCGGCCGCTGAAACGCTGGCCCGGAGCGAAAGTCTCGAGGCGCATGGTCTCAGCATCCGCTCGCGCCTCGACATGCTGAACGAAGAGGGAGGGGCATGAGCAGGATCTCCCATATCGAGATAGACGACACGGCGCTGCCGCCGCCCACCCCCGAGATCGAGCAGGAAAGGAAGGTCGCGATCTTCGATCTTCTCGAGGACAACAGTTTCATCCTGCCGGACAATGATGGCCGTGCGGTCCCCGATGGGCCGTACCGCCTGATGTTGGCCATTCGCGACCGGCGGCTGGTATTCGACATCCAGACCGAGGACCAGCAGCCCGTCGCGGAATTTCACCTGTCGCTGGGGCCCTTCCGGCAGGTGGTGAAAGACTATTTCCAGATCTGCGAGAGCTATTTCGACGCCGTGAAGAAACTGCCGCCCAGCCAGATCGAGGCGATCGATATGGCCCGGCGGGGCATCCACAACGAAGGCGCCCGCGTCGTGCAAGAGCGCCTGGAGGGCAAGGCCGAGCTCGATATCGACACGGCCCGCCGGCTGTTCACGCTGATATGCGTGCTGCATTTCGGAGGCTGAGGGCTTGGCCGATCTGCCACAATCGGTGCTCTTCTGCTGCGATCACAACGCCGTCCGTTCGCCCATGGCCGAGGGGATGATGAAGAAATACTATGGCACCGAGACCTATGTGCAATCGGCCGGCGTGAAGGGCGATATGGAGATCGACGGCTTCTCCGTCGCCGTCTGCAAGGAACTGGGCATCGAGTTGTCCCGCCATCGCTCGCGCAGTTTCGACGAGATGCAGGACTGGGGCGACGATCTTTCCGGGTTCGACCTGGTGGTGGCCCTGTCTCCGGCGGCGCAGCGCAGGGCCCTCGACCTGACCCGGTTTTTCCATCTGGATGTGGAATACTGGCCGATCCTCGACCCGACCGGACTGGGCGACGGCAGGGAACAGAAACTGGACAGCTACCGCCAGGCGCGCGACCAGATCCGGAAACGGTTGCTGGACCGGTTTGGTCCACCGACGGAGACGCAATGATGAACGCAACGGTGAAACGATACTTCGAAGCCTTCAACGCGGGCGATGTCGACGGCATGATCGATTGCCTGAGCGACGATGTGGAACACCATGTGAACGAAGGGAGAATCCGGAAAGGCAAGGACGCGTTCCGGGCGTTCTGCCAGCACATGAGCCGATGCTACGACGAGACCCTGACCGAGATGGTCATCTTCGAAGCCGACGGCGGCCAGCGCGCAGCGGCCGAGTACACCGTCAACGGAACATACCTTCAGACGGACGCGGGTCTTCCCGAGGCGAATGGGCAAGGATACAGCCTGCCCGCGGGATCGTTCTTCAGCTTGGAGGGCGACAGGATCAGCCGGGTGACGACCTATTACAACCTGGCCGACTGGCTGAGGCAGGTATCATGAGCCTCGATGTTCAAATCCTGACCGGCGCGGCCCTGGAAGCCGCGCTGAGTGATGTCGCGGCGCTTCGGATCAGCGTGTTCCGGGACTATCCCTATCTCTACGATGGCGATGAGGCCTATGAACGCCGCTATCTGGCGGCCTATCGGGATGCACCCGGTGCGATACTCGTGGGCGCCTTCGACGGCCCCAGGCTGGTCGGCGCATCGACGGGAACCCCTCTGGCGCGACATGACCCGGCATTCGCCGCACCGGTCGCGGACGCGGGCTACGATGTCGACAAGGTCTTCTACTGCGCCGAAAGCGTTCTTCTCAAACCCTACAGGGGGCAGGGGGTCGGTCACCGCTTCTTCGATATCCGCGAGGCGCATGCGCGCGAACTCGGTCTCGAATTCGCGGCCTTCTGCGGCGTTCTGCGATCCCCGGATCATCCCGCGCGGACGGCTGACTATTTCCCGCTCGACGCCTTCTGGTCCCGGCGGGGTTATGCGCCCATTCCCGGCGCGATTGCGCATTTCGACTGGAAGGAAGTCGATACCGAGTATGAGGTCTCGCACGATCTGCAGTTCTGGATTCGCCGGCTCTGATACGCGATCCGACAGGCGGATCAGGCGGGAATAGCCGGGAATCACACCGCGTCATATGGAACTTGAAAGCGATTCGGCCTTGATTCGTCCCCGTTTAAAGCCCAAATAGACCGGCGTCCGAAGTGCGGGCGAGTGTGAGAAGGAGAGAACATGGCCAAGGAAGAATTGCTCGAATTTCCTGGTGTCGTGAAGGAACTCCTGCCGAACGCGACATTCCGGGTCGAGCTTGAAAACGGCCATGAGATCATCGCGCACACGGCAGGCAAGATGCGGAAGAACCGCATCCGGGTTCTGGCCGGCGACCGGGTACAGGTGGAAATGACGCCTTACGACCTGACGAAAGGTCGGATCAACTATCGTTTCAAGTGACGGGACCATCGCCCCGTCTCGTGCTCGGCTCGGCCAGTCCGAGGCGGCTTGAGATACTCGCCCAGATTGGCGTCGCGCCGGACGACATACGCCCGCCCGACGTCGACGAGACCCCGCGCAAGGGCGAGCTTCCGCGCGCCTATTGCGAGCGTGTCACGCAAGACAAGGCCCGGGCCGTCCGGCGCGAAGCCGGCGAGATCGTGCTGGTCGCCGATACCACGGTGGCCCTGGGGCGACGCATCTTCGGCAAGCCCGCCGACCGGGCCGAGGCCGCGTCCTTCCTGACAAGCCTGCATGGCCGCCGCCACCGTGTCTTCACGGCGGTTTGCGTTTGCTCGGACCGCGGGTGCATCCTGCGTTGCGTCGAAAGCCAGGTTCGGATGAAACGCCTGTCGGATGTCGAACTGAATCGGTACCTCGACACCGACGACTGGAAGGGCAAGGCCGGCGCCTATGCCATCCAGGGCCCGGCAGGGGCGTTCATACCCTGGATTGCGGGGTCCTACACCGCGATCATGGGGCTTCCGGCGCATGAAACAGCCATGCTTCTTGCGGCCGCCGGCTATCCTCTTTTCGGAGCGTTCGCATGAAGGGCAGTGTCGTCGCTTTCGATACCTACCGGGGCAGACCCGCCGCCGCCCGGATGCTGGATGGACGGCTGGACGATCTTTTCATCGACCCGCCCGACGACCGGATCCGCCCGGGCACCATTTACCGGGCAAAGGTCGGCAGGCCGCTGAAGGGACAGGGTGGCGCCATCCTGGAAACTCCGGATGGGCCGCTCTTCCTGCGGCAGGCGAAAGGCATCGGGCAGGGCGAAAGCATCATCGTTCAGACAGGCACCTATGCCGAGCCGGGCAAGGCGACGCCCGCGGGGCTGAAGCTTCTCTTTAAGAGCCGTTTCGTCATCGTGACCCCGGGCGCCGAAGGCGCCAACATTGCGCGCAGCATTCGTGACGAGGAGCGGCGCGTCGAACTGCACGATCTGCTGGCGGATATCGCGCTTGACCAGGGGATCGGTCTTGTCGTGCGCTCCGCCTCGGCCGAGGCCGACGACGGGGCGGTGCGGCAGGACATCCTGCAGACGCTGGATCTGGCCCGTCAGATCCTCGCCGAGCCTCTCTCGGGTGTCCCCGAAAAGCTGCTGGAAGGCCCGGACGCCGCCACCCTGGCGTGGCGGGAGTGGCCCGCGCCCGATGTCGGCGATGCCGATCCGGGCAGTTTCGCCCGACACGGTATCGACGCGGCGATCTCGGCGCTCGACCATCCGCGCGAGGCTTTGCCCGACGGCGGCGCTCTCTTCGTGGAGCCGACCCGGGCATTGACCGCCGTGGACGTGAACACGGGCAGCGACACCTCGCCTGCGGCGGGTCTGAAGGCGAACCTCGCGGCCATTCGGGCTCTTCCCCGCGCGCTGCGCCTGCGCGGGCTTGGGGGTCAGATCGTCGTGGACTTCGCCCCGATGGCGAAACGCGACCGCCGCCAGGTCGAAATGGCGCTGACACGTGCCTTCCGCGCCGATCCGATCGAGACGAGCCTTGTCGGATGGACGCCGCTTGGCCATATGGAACTGCAACGCAAACGCGAGAGGTTGCCCCTGTCAGAGGTGCTTGGATGAGTTGTCCGATCTGCCAGAAGCCCGCCGATCCGGCCTATCGTCCGTTCTGTTCGAAACGCTGCGCGGATGTCGACCTGGCGCACTGGTTGCGCGGCAGCTACGCGCTGCCGGCCGAGGACGTCGGGTCCGATGACGATGACGGTCAGGAAGCCCCGGCGCGGCCATTGAAACCCCACTGATTTTTTCCGTTTCGCCTCTGGACAGCCACAAGCCCCGACATTAGAAGACTGCGACCCGATCGGACTTTCCCCCGATCCCCGTGCCCGGGTAGCTCAGGGGTAGAGCAGTGGATTGAAAATCCTCGTGTCGGTGGTTCGATTCCGCCCCCGGGCACCAAAGCACCTCCCAGTGTGAATGATATCAATGGGTTACGGGGCAAAATCGTCCCACCGTTTTCGCGTTTTGGCAAAAGTGGGACTTTTTTGTTCGCGGTTCGGTCTCGAAGCTATACCGACCTGCGACCTGCTTGGCTGACTATTTTGTCATCAGACCGGCCAAACAACCTCGGCGTCCTTGCCGGGCGTCTTGAAGTCGCTCAGGCTTCGTTTGGCGCTATCACCTACGCATGATTGGTAGACGCTCTCTCTCTTTTTCGCGCCCCAGCTTGCTGCGCGTGCTGAGAAATGGCTTTTCTCCGAGTGCCTCTCCCAGGTCAGGACTTTGGCTTGTTGCCCGCCAGGTAGCTTTCGGAGTTGTTGTTCGAATGTCAGGAGCGTGTCTGACCGGCGGCGATTCGAGTCTAGGTAGTGGTAGTGATATCCCCAGGGACCATGCCTTTCCCTCACCAGAAGGTCCCGTAGTCTGGGAATGGACAGAAAGAATAGTACGATTTGAACGGGTAAGTTGGGTGCAACTACCACTCGGCGAACTGGTTCCAATTCTCCCCGAAGGAAAGGGATGAGAGGCCCACGAATGGTCTCCGCACCGAGGGACCAGTACTTTCCTTGCTGGCTGGCGCGGACTTCTGGGCTGTGAGGTAGAACAAGCTCATTTCTCGAGATGATGTCTTGAAGCTCTACTACAGCTCTACTGATCGCGTCCAATTGGCTGTCGATTTCTTCTTGGTCTGATTCGATATGCGCCCCGTACGGGGGCTCATTCCCGATGGACCCGCTCTCGCGCAAGCGCCCGCGTGCTGATTCAATACCGCCAAGGAGATCACGGATATCACGCCGTTCCAGAAACTCCTTCAGGCGAGCTTGTTCGTCACGGGAATTCTTGCGCTCATTCAAACGCCTAGGTCCTGATTTAGCTGATCAGATTGATCAATCGTCATATTGTCAGAGCTTTATCAGGGTTGGGGTACCCGGCTGTTGAACCTATTGATACCACGTCCATGCCGCGGTTCCTCGGTCTCTCCCAACCCTTCAAGCGCCACCGGCGCCGTACCGGGGAATTCGACCATCAGTTTGAGCTCCCCGCCCATTGCGCGGACGTAGCTCGTCAGTGTCGAGAGCAGGAGGTCGCTCTGGCGTTCGTATTTCGCGACGGTGGCCTGCTGCACGCCGAGGGTTTCAGCCAGCTGAACCTGGGTCAGTTTCTTGGCTTTCCGCAATTCCTGCAGTGTCAGGTACTCGGCATGCAACCGATCAGCCTCGGCCTCGATCGCGGCGCGGCGGGCGGGGTCGAGGGTCGCCAGCTTCTCCTTCAGGCTCCGGGCCATCGTCGTCATCCTTTCCGTCTCTCCAGGTGGCGGTCGAACCGATCGTCCGCCCGGGCGATCAGCGACTTGTAGAACCGCTTCTCGCTGCCACCCGACTTGTCCCCGCCGACGAGCAGGATCGCCTGCCGGTCGGGGTCGAATGCGAAGGCAATGCGCCAGACGCCATCGGCGGCGTTGCAGCGCAGTTCCTTCATGTTGGCATGCTTCGACCCTGTCAGGGTGTCCGCATGGGGCCGCCCGAGCATGGGTCCTTCCCGCTCGAGCAACAGCGCCCGGGCGAGGATCGCGTCCTGCACCTCTTGCGGAAGGGCATCGAATTCCGGCTCGAATTCCTCGGCAAAGGATACGGTCCACGGCATCGGGTGAATACTACCTTGAAGCTATATAGCCTTGAAGAACTAATTTTGCAAGAACGGGCTGAAGGGCGGCGGCGTCGCGTCCGCAGTCGCGGGGTGAAGATCAGTCTCCATCCTTGAGCAACCCCTGCGTCTTCTCCGCTGCCCGCGCGAGGCCGGGAATCCGCTCCCCTGGGGCACCCGTCGCTCGCTGGAACTCGGCGAACGCCTCGGGCGGAAGCGTCGAGGTTGCGCCTTTGTCCAGCTTCAGTTTCTCGGTCTTGATCATGCCTGCCTCCAATTTCTTCTTGATCATTTCCGTCTTGGCGCGGGAAGACGAAGTATCACTGTTCGCCACCCCGTGCTTCCCCTCTTTCCGGCCCGTCTCCGCCCCGGGACAACAGCTTCATCCCGGACGCCGCCAAGACCTTCTGGCGCGCGGCGCGGGTATAGCGTGACGCCTCCTTCATCGTCGTCCAGCCGAAAATCGCCATCAGCTGCCGCTCGGTCGCGCCGTTCTCGGCCGCCAGTGCCGCGCCTGCCTTGCGCAGCCCGTGGGCGGAGCAGTGCTTCAGTCCCGCATCGTCGCATTGCTTGCGGAACCAGTTGCCGAAGCCGTTCGAGGTAAAGGGCTTGCCGAAGGCCGTGACGAGGAAGGCGAGGTTGCCGGTGGGCGTGGCGTCGAGCACGGCCTGCAACTCCGGCAGGACCGGGATGGAGAGGGTGACGGGCTTGCGGTCGCGGTTCTTGGCCTGGGTCAGGGTGATCCAGCCGTCCTCAATGTGCTGCGGCCCAAGCCGCACGATGTCCGACCGCCGCTGCCCCGTGTAGAGCATGAGCGCCAGCGCGAGGCGCGGCTTGCTGCCGATCGGGTGATGGTCCTCGAACTGGCTGACCTCCTCCATCGTCCAGGAATGGAAGCCGTCCCCCTTGGCCTTTAGGTAGGGCACATCGCGGGCCGGGTTGCGCTGCGCCAGCTCGTATTCGACCGCGAAGGCATAGACCTGCCGCAGCGCCTTGACGAAGCCGTTGGCCGCCTCTGGTCGGTCCGCCATCTCGTCGCGCATGCGGCGGACGTGACGGGGTTCCATCAGCGCGTAGGGCTTCGATCCGTTCTTCTCGCAGATCCGGTCGAGGATGCCGCGCCGGACATACTTGGTGCGGCCGCTCAGGCGCTGGTATTCGGCCGAGACGTTATACTGCTCGCAGAGCCACTTGAAGCTGCCCTTCGACCCGCGCCGCTCGAGCGGTCCAGTCGGCGCGCGCGGCGTCGCGCCCATCATCGCGGCGCGGTACTCGGCGAGGAAGTCCTCCGTTCCCGGCTGGCTGCGCAGCCGCACCTTCAGGTGCCCGGGCCGCCGCAGATAGACGCGCACGTTTCCGTGCCGGTCGGTGTCCTCGATGACGTGCTTCAGGCGGATGCTGCCCGAACCGTCTCTCATCCTGAATGTGGGCATGGCACGCGCTGCCTTTCGTCAGCCGTCAGTCGTCCCAGGGATTGTGGTCGGAGTGATCCCCATCAGGGATCAGCTCGAACGCCCGGTCAAGTTTTTTCCGGTCCCAGACAGTGCGGGCATTGATCCGCTTGGGCGGCGGCATGCGCCGGTCGCGGACCAGGTGATCGAAGAGCGTGGGCGAGACCCCGATATAGGCCGCCGCCTCGGTCCGCGAGAGACCGCGTGGCGCGAGCGTGGGCGGAAGGGTGATGGGGCGCTTGGGCATGGGCGAGTGGTTTGGGTTTCGGATGCTCCGAGGATGCCGGAAAGGGAGGGAGGAACGAAGCCGAGACCGGGCGGGGTAGGCCTGTAGCGGGGAATGACAGGCGGGCGGCGGGTGTGGCGTTGCTGGGCGGCGTCCTGGCTGGGCTGGGGTAGCCGCATGTTTTCGTGGGATCGGCATTGTGCGGCGAGAAAATCGATTGAAAAACAGATGCTTGGTGAATTTGATGCTTCAATGCCTGCGTGAGTGCGGCGGATAATCTCTTCAAACAACAGCAACTTGAGCTAGCCGTGCGGCACCTCTTTTATCTCGCGCTCCCATTGTTGAGCGCGAGACGCTACCTCCCGATGCTCGGAGTTCTCGCCCCTTAAACAGAGCAGCCGCCAAGAGCAGGTTCCCGCAGTGTGCATGCTAGTGATCTGAAAACACTGCGAAATTGTAAGAAACCTGCACACGACCGTTCAGCGTGCACCTGAAAACGCCAGTCACATCAGTGACTTGCGGCATTCGTGGCAGGCGCTTTTATCTTGCCCTTTTTACTTCGCGCTGCAGTCCGAGGGGGCTCTACTCTGCCGCTTCCCGCCATTGCATCCTGGGCTTCGAAGTTGTGCGAAGCGGCCAGTTGGTTTGGCTGATTGTCGAAATGGAGCGTTCAAGGCGCCGGAAGTGTTCCAAAGAGAGTGCAAATGGGGTGCAGCGTCTTTGCCAAAGGACTACCGCTCGGCAGCTTGTATTTTTCAGCCGAAGTAACGATTGAGGGCCTAGCCTCGAGCCGTTCGGCTGGCTTGTAGCCACAGATTGAAAGCCAAACTTCGTCAAGAAAGGGCCCCAAAGCTAGAGATTGAGCCTGGCTCCGGTGACCGTCAACCTGCAGCCCCGAGGTGGTCGCGTATCTACTCGTTCGCGGTAACTGAGTAATTGATCCCTTTCACCGAAAGCAGCAGTTCTGAACGTTCCTCCATGATGGCGTTGGCAATGCTCTGCAACCAGGCGACCGTCGTTTCCAAATCCATTCTTTCGCCGGTGTCTGGATGCTCCCATTGCCGCGTTTCGCGCATACAGATTAAGAGGCAGCCAACTCGACATCGCTCATGGTTCAGATAACGCCCCACGAGTTGGTCGATCAAAGCATCTCTTAGTTGGCTTCCGCTCCATCGATGTCTTGCGTCATCTAACTTCGCCTCTATTGATGCGTATCGGTCCAAACCGGCTGCGTGCAGTCGGATATCTGTTCGCTTTTCAGCAATTGCGACGGCTTCTTGTGTGACAATGTATGCACTTCGAGCGTTTTGGGTCAGCCAGTAGGAAAGGAATTGACGTAGCTCTGTTTCACCTTCCACCTTTCGCAAAGTAGCTACAGTTGTCTGCTCGTCGTTAAGCAGGTGGTGTTTAAAGTCTGCCAGCCTGTGATTCATGACCGCAAATAGCGACGGGTCGTCATAGGCACGGTAGTTTCGCTCTTGGTCGAATATTCGGAATACTGAGGCATTCATGGCCTCGGGTTCCGATATGTTCGCCGCCAACTCTGTAGCCATCTGTTTCAAACGGTCAGTCAGATGCGCGAATTCGGGCATTGCGGACAATTCGTAAAGCACCGACAGCGTTCTCGGCGACTTCGTGGAAGTAAGGGTGCTCAGAAGGTAACCGCGTGCTTCCTCGGCTTGGTCTCGAGTGTTCGGTGTAAAGGTGCCTTCATGGTGCTGATCCTCTTGCGGGCGCACCGTTTGGTAGGCTCGTATAACCAGCTGGGTCAACAAATCGAGGCGACGGCCATTCTCCACCCCATCAAAGCTCGGTTGCCCGCCCCAGTGGCGATCACCGAAGATCGCGGCAAATATTGAAATTGCAGCTTCTCGGGACTCTTGCGTCGATAAGTCAGCGGTCGCTGCCAGCACTGTTTCACACCCTTGCTCTAGGCTCAGTTGGGTCAACACTTTCAGCCAGAACCGCTGGCTTTCAGCAGTCATCTGGCTGGATGTGTCGATATGATTTTGGATCGCTCCAACGGCATTCGAAATGGCCTCATCCGTGCCATGGCCAGCAATCAGTTCGAAGGCGTATTTGAGGTCGGTCTGAGTGTTTTGCCCCATCGCATTCTCAAATGCCGGTAGGCTATCCGTAGCCGCTACGGCTGCGATGTCACGCATGAACGGTGTGCCATGGTGGAGTGCGTCGTGCAAAATGGGCGCGCGTCCTACATCTATCAGATTAGCGAGTTGTCGGTTGACTTCAGCCCCAACGACTTCTTCGATGGCGTTTGGGTGTGCCGCTTCCAACTGTGGCAGAAAGGCTCCGAAACCGTTCAGCTCCAATGTTGAAATACGCGCCGCCCTAACCGCTTCATCATGCGAAAGGGCTTCAGCCCAATTCGCGGTCTCAGCCTCACATTTGAGCGCAGCAAGTGCCATAAGGCTGGCGGCTGAATAGCTATTCCGATTTTCTTCCGCGCGCTCACTGAACAGCGACACGTCGGTGCGTCGCCAGAAATCAGAGAGACCTTCCCTTACACCAGCGAGAAAATCCGGAGAAAACGCCGTCTCAACAAACTGTGCATCCCAATACCCCCACGTATTGTGGTCGCGTTCCGTGTGCTGCAGGACATTGTGCAGGTTGTATAGCGTGTTTTCCCGGTCTACTTCCCCCAGCATTAGATCTTCAGCAGCAAGAACCTCCTGCCGCCATTGTTTCCAACCATCCTGCCGCTCAGCTTCTTCGATCTCACGTTCACGCTGCCAATTTTGGTGTTCAATTTCGTGATCGTCGGGTTCTTGAGGTGTAGGATTTAGGGTTCTTTGTAGCTCATCAGACAGGTCGGACCGATCGGCAACCAGTTCCGCAATCTGTGCCGCGAGGTTGGGGTTTTCTCCATCCCAAATGAATGAGAGAAGGATATGAAACGCCACCCCACGCCGTTCCGCTATCGCATCGGGCGCGAGCGCCTTAAGAAGCCAAGGAATGTCTGCATCTGAGAACGGTCTGAGCGTGCCACCATAGTCAGTCCGAAATGCTCGTTGCCTATCGTTCTCTGGTGCTTCGAGTGCTTCCGCAAGCTCAAAGCACGCCCAATAATAAGCCTCACGCAGCCCTACATCGCGCGACAATAACCCTCTCAGCTCTTCGGTCTCGTCTTTTGCAATAATGCTGTTGCGACGTTCACCAAAATGAAATGCGACCGCCACGCTCCACGCCCAATTCGCGATTGCTTCAACGGTACTCAGCGGTGTGAGATGACAAGCCGTTATCACGGGATCGACGAAGTGATCATGGCTTGAATGCGCTTGGTAGACGCGACTTCCCTCGGTGCGGTTCGCCCAAATTGCGTCGACCAGGTCGTCCCTGACTTGAACCCTTTGCTCTGCGCTCATGGCATCCGACTTGATCGCCTGGAGCAGCGCATAGCCCAAGCCATGAACGGAACGCGGTACTTCGTTCAGCGTTCTTGCAAGAGCCAGAAACTCTGCCAGTTCAATTGCTTCAGGAAAAAGATCAGGCAGCGCATTGCGCACAACCCGTTCGGGCCAATTGCCCGCCACCATGCTAGTCCCGATCTCGCGTTTCTGCTGACTGCTTCCACATCTAAGAACTGCCCAGACAGCGTATGTCCGATGGTGGTAGTCCAAGCTCTCGTCGAAGGCTGCTTGAAACGCCAAATCGGCGCAATCGGCCATTGGCGTCAAGTACACCATTTCGAGAAGCAGCTCTCGCGTGTCGTGACCTGTATAGGCTTGGGCCCACAACTCTTGCACCAGCGGTGCCAGCTCCGGTGTCGACACGCGCTTTAGCTCAGTGTGCCCAACGCCGACCCTGCGCCAGTCGCTACCAGAATATCGCTCAACGAACCTGCGTAACAGTTCCGCACGCAGTTCGAGGCTTAGAATCGCAGGTATTCCCTGGCGGAACAGTAAGAGAGGGTTCCGCTCTTTTACCTCAGTCAGAACGTCGGGGTTCCACAGTGCCAACCAAGCGACCACAGGTTCCATACTTGGGACTATCACGCGCTCGTGTCCGACGCTCGCGAACAACAGGTGATGGAGGTCGCTTGTCGCAAGACCTTGCTCTCGCAACTTCTGAAGGCGTTGTGCAGCCAAGAACTCCTGCGTGGATCGATGATGAAAGCGCACAGAACCGACGCCTGTGGGGTCAAACAAGGACTTGCCAAGCAACTCGACCTGCTCATCGTGCGACCAATCCGGCAAGATGTCGGCTACACTGACCCCCTCTTCGTCACCCCCAGGCGCTGCAAAGTAGATTGACCTGCGCTTCATCAGAAATAGCGCAAGCGCAATCCGCTCCGCCCCTTCCATGCCTTTTCCCACGCTCAGATCGTTACGCTTTTTGTCAGAGGTTTCGCGAAGCCGTTGGCCAATGCCAAAGACCAATTGTTCTTGAAGGTTGCCCAGATGTCCTTCCGCCGCCAACTGATCAAGCGCAGCCATGATGTCCGCAGGCAATTGGTAGAGGTGCCACAGCTCTTTTTCCTCCAAGTGCTGGGCAAAGACATCAGCGTAGTCTGCCGCGTAGAGACGCGCAAATTCAACGATCTCATTTCTAGATAACGGCAAAAGCGCGAGAACCTTTACAGGTTCCTCCCTACCGCCGTCCTCCTCCTCCCCATCATTTGGGGGTGGGCCGCCATCTCGCGCAATCACTGCCGTGAAAACTTCTTCACCTGCAGGAGCTTCAGTAACCTCGGCGGCTCTTTCTCTCGGCGCAACCAAAGCGGTCACAACCTGAAAATCCAGCTCGTCAGTCCAATCATTTGGTCGACATGAAACGAAGAAACGCGCCCGGTGTGTCTGCGCTCCGATAGCAGTCTGAATCTTTCGCAATGCGCGCCGCAGCGTGCCCTTACGCAACTTCAACTCGTCGACCGCGTCCAAAAAGAACACTGCCTCTGCGTCAGATGCCTCTAACCAGTGCTGAAATTCCTGCTCTTCTTCCGCGGTGATTGAGTCCAAAAACTCTCCGTCTTGAAGCAATTCAAGTGGGACAAAAAACGCAGCTTGTCCCTGATCTTGGAGCGCTTGCTTTTGCTGTTTGAATTCATGGGTCTTACCGCACTTCCCCTCACCCAAGACGACGACACAGCGGTGAGCATAGAGGTCGCTCCAACGCAGGGAACCGTGCTCATAACTCCCCCAGATAGACATGTAGTCTGGGTCGCGCAGTCGCTCTTCTGATGGCAGTGCAAAACGACGTTCAAATGGGACGTGGATCATGTCGAAGTCCACAAGACACGCTTGTCTTGACCCTCCCCAAGAACAATCTGCCAATTCGCAAACTTAGCCTTGGCTTCTCCCGATGAAACCAGCCCTTCGTGCAAGGTGATTTGGATTTGACGGCCGAACGATCTTTCTGCCTTCGCCGCCACAACAAGTTTTGTGTCGGTCCTAGTCACTGAAAGCATGGGCGCTTCAGAAGAGTATTCATCAACGAAGCTAGCCTCATCGATCTCAATTCGTACAGATGGAATGATCAGTCCACCCCAGCTATCGTTGCCTTCGGTCTCGAAGAACATCGATTTATGCTGCCCTGAAAGAAAAACCGCCGTCGGCACGTCGTTGAGTTGGCCAACCAGTAACGTTTCCTCGTACTTCGAGGTCGGCAGGATCAAGCTGAGTGGCTTTGCGATACCGACTTTTCCGACTGTGAATTCACTTGGCGACAGCATTTTTTCTCTCAGAATAATAACCCATGGGCGGTAGCTGGGATGATCATGAATGGCCCAGTAGTTCCGATTTTAGCATCTCCACTAATCCCAACCCATCCGAATGTCGGTTCGACGGCACTCTGGACAATGTACAGCTTTGGTCGGTCGATTATCGCGGCGAGCTTCACGTTGCTCGTTCTTGCTGAGCACCGCGGTTTCGAAACGGTGACCGCAATTGTTGCAGCGAAAGCGAGCACGCTCAGGCATGACTGATGCCTGCTTGCTCAATAAACTGGTTCCATAAGTACTCTGCAGCTTGCTCAGGATTTAGCTGGTCAGTTTCATTCCCGAACATCGACATAGTCACAACAAGGAACTGTTCGTATTCGTCGGACGAGACGTTGAAGCCGCCGTTTGCCGTATTGTCTGCTGCATTCTCAATAAAAGAAAAATAGATGTCGCCCAAAGCGAACCCCGCGTTTCGGCAGTGCACTGTGATATGCGCCGTTCCATGCTGCCGGCCACGATTGACAACGGTGCTGCCAAAGGAGTTCGCGCCACGGTCTACAAATCGGCCCCGCAGCCCCTCGACAGCATCTATCTCAGCAATCGCCAGCTTGAAATAGTTCTTGATCGTAGTGAACGCCGCGTCGCGATATTCACTGTGGTCGATTTCGTCAAAGTCGCGTTGAACGCGATAGCGGGGGGCGACTTGTTGTGTTGACGCTGGCTCTGTTTCATCAGCGGTAGAATCGAGTGCATTCGACACACCTGCATCGACTATCCGGCGAATTTCCTGAATGACATCTAGGTATGCAGTATTCGCGTTCGTCCATTCCGAGATCGGCAGACCGTCCTTTGGCACCGCTTTCAGCCGTCGGAGCTGAGGCATTGCAGCCCAGTCGCATGGTTCGACGATGATAGGGACAACCCGTGCCACGCCCGCTTCGTGCCGCTCCAAAGCTCGTTGCATCTCTCGTTCGACACAATAGTTGGACGCTATGAAGTCGGGGCTAACCATCAGCAGGAAAAGTTCAGCCGCCTCTAGCTCTTCGCTGATTTCATCATCCAAGACCTCACCCGCCAAGATTTCGCGGTCGTACCATGTCTTGATCCGACCTTCCCGCTGAAGGTTCGCAAGATGAACATGTAGGCGGCCAAGTGCATCTGCATCTCGATGGGAGTAAGAAATGAAAGCTCTCATGTGTCTGCTCGAAATGTTTGTATTTTGTTCTATTTTATCCATCCGGGTCTAGGTCGGCAACTAAGACTTGGGAGTTACTACCCAATTCGCAAGTGGGGTATCACTTCCCAACCAATGTCTGCTCTTGCAATGCTGCAGTGCAGCGCGAGTTATCATAACCAAGGGCAGGTCTAGGCCGAGAGCGTCAACTCCGTAAAGCCAATCGTGGCAGGGCTCGGAAGAGGTTTCGGCCTACTGTCTGGCTTCGAAGATGACGGCAACTCGGCTGAGAACGTCGATCTGTTGCCCCTCCGACATTGCCGTGCAGCGAGCAAAGAGTTCCTGCATCCTTTCACTTACAGCTGAGCGGACATCGTCTGCTTGCTCTTGAAAGGCTAGGTAGATCGCATCGATCCCTAGATAGTCGGGGATTTCACCTCCAGACGCACTCCTTTGACTAACCGTCTCCTTCGCCTCGATCCAGAAGACATCGAGTTCGTGTGCCCAGGCTTCTGCCAGCTTTTCCAGCGTTGGCAGAGTTAAGGAGCCGAAGAGCCCTTGACCAGCATCACCTGTGTCGTGGCCTGACAGAAAACTAGCGAGCGACGCGAGAAGGGAAACCGTTCGAGCTGGCCGAACATCCCAGTGGGTCAGATGCGCAAGGGTGCTGCCGAGCCGGCTAAACGTGGCGGATATCGCGTTTAGTTCTGGGCGGTGGCTTTGCATGCCTCGGCGGCGCGTTTCGGCATAGGCGGCGGAAAGGAGCCTAGTTGCTTCTACCTGGTCGCCAATGATCTCTGCGCGCCCATCGACATCTCGAACGGCAATCAAGCGAGGCGGTAGAACAGTAGGGTCTTGGGGGCTGCCTGTACGACCGCCCAAGAGGAGGACGGTGATTGGTTCAACTGAGGACAGAAGGCAAAGTTCGGCGCCCCAGAGGCCACGAGGGTTTGCATTCTGAACCCGGTCCAGAACCTCTGCCGGCAATACACGCCGAAGAGCTTCAAGCTGATCGAAGTAGTTATTGGGGCGGAGGATGCGCGGTTTCTTGACCTGTTCGAGAACAAGATCGGTCAGATCACCGGCAGAAAACTCAACCAGCTCTGATGGTAGGTCTTCCGCGCCAACACCCGACAGGAGCGCGATGCTAGCGACACGAGCGCGCGCCTTGTGATCTGATGACAGAACCAGCCCGGGAAGGTCGAAGGTGTAGTAGTGGATGCGGGAATTGGGACTGTCGATCCGGTCGATCCGGCCCAACCCCTGAATGAGGCTCTTGACGTCGGACGTGACGCCAATGATCCCAAGCGCAGAGGCGATTTGGAGGTTGATCCCTTCCGCCATCTGGAATGTGAGGAACATGGCCCGTGGCTTTAGCGGGTCGACATGTTTCCCATCGATGCCGAAATACTCCTGCGCATCTGCTCCCGATCGGATGTGATGCAGCTTCTTACCGGTCTTGATCCGTGCACCAGGTGCGACCACGAAGACTTCGGGTCCTCTTCCGCGATGCCCAGCAAGAAGCCTGGCATAGACCTCGAGCACGCCGACCCGCTCAGCAAGGAAGATGGCATGGCCATGCTTTCGAAGGATGTCTCGCATGACGCCGGCCCGGGCTTCATCAATGCTGTCGAGGCTGGAATGATTCAGAAGCCTGCTGATCCGGTCACAAATCGGCGTTTCGCTGTCCTCAGCTTCGGCATCGACTTCTTCGGTTAACGCGCCATCCGGAATGGCAATACCGCGGGCGTTCTGTTTCTCGGCGCGTCTTAGGTTTTCACCGATTGATGCCCGCCCTCGTTGATCGGCTTCGCTGTCGCGCTCGCGGGCCCATTCTTCGCGCGCAAAGGTTATCGACGCACGTAGCAGTGCAAGAAAGTTCCGAATGTGGATACGCGATTTGTCATGGAATTTGATTTCTGTGTGGGCGGCGCGTTGGGGATCAGCAGACACAAGGGTCACCCCAGTCGTAATGCATTCCGCCAATGCCTTGATCCGCTCAATAATTTGGCGCTGCTGATCACTCAGCGCCGTATCCTCTCGGTGGCTTCGGATCGTTGGGTAAACGAAAGCACCCGTTTTTCGATCTGCACTCTCCCCAATGCAATCCCGTTGGCGCCGCACGACGTATGGGGCGAGGGCGTCGGCCAAGCCTTCCTGAAGAGCACTGATTTGCAGCCCACCGGTCTCTAGCTGGCGTTCAACACTGTTCACTTCATCCTGTAGCTTTTCCGCACTGTCGAACAGATCGTCCTGTACGCTTTGATCTTCGATCCGGCGGTTCATCTGGTCGAGGTGGCGCACCAGTTCGCCACGCTTTCGAACCTTCGCCATATGTTGGTTGATCTGTTCCGTGATGGGAGGAGGGACATAGATCGAGGCGCGCTTCTCATGGAATGCAAGCAAGCCATCCAGACCTTGGTTTCCCATGAGTGTGGCCGACAAACAGGCCGTCCAAATGGCCGGGCTACGCTCGAAAACAAGCGAGCGTGCCGATGGTGCAAGGTACCGCGAGCTCAGCCTGTGGCTTTCATCAACGATCATTGATGCGGACGAACGGACCGCCCGATTGATTTCTTCGAGTTCTGCAGTCTCCTCCTTACCTCGCCGCGACAGGTGACTGTGCTTGATGGGTTTGAAGTTTGCAGGCGCGTTTGTTGTCCAGTTCTTCAGAACGCTGGCAGGTATCAGGGCGAGCGAGCCAAGTCGTTGTTGATCGGCGCGCTCTCCCCAGGAAAAGACCGTCTGCCCATGGCTGACTGGTAGAACCGTCGCCAAGTGTTTTCCGATGTCGGTCTTCCCGGCACCGGTTGGCGCTTCGACAAAGGCAAAGCCGTGCTCATAGACCGTGCCTGCAGCCTCATAGACGAGATCGGCCTGAAAGGGTTGAGGTGGACGTCCGGCGCTGGTTTCGCCAGCAACGCGCCAGGGCGTGAAGGTCGTGGCTTCGTGAACCGTTCTGGCCACCGCCTCTTCGGGTGAGACAAGGCGGATGAGGACTCGCAGGATTTCCAGCGCTGTTTCAGTCCAATCGCGCCCCATGTCCCAATACTGCTCGGCGGCCGCGCGACGCGCAGTCGCAAGTTCGGGCCAGGCATCGGCGTCGTCCATGAATTCCAGATTGCGGCGCAAACCGTTGATCGAGAAATTGGCACTTCCCGAAAGTGCCTTGTCCCCACCTACAAAAAGCTTCGCGTGAAGCATTGGTGGACGGCGCCCTAGTTTTTCTTCTGC
Organism: Silicimonas sp.; assembly: GCA_040220415.1. Lineage (GTDB taxonomy): Bacteria > Pseudomonadota > Alphaproteobacteria > Rhodobacterales > Rhodobacteraceae > JAVJUV01. The sequence continues at coordinate 7,708 of JAVJUV010000116.1, read as the reverse complement.
CAGATCGGGATCGAAAATGCGGAACTTGATAATTCCGCGCTCGATTGCGTCCATTGCAAGAACTGCGCGCAGGTCGGCCAAATCAACAACCGAAAAGCCCCTGGCGCCAAGAAAATGCTGGCGCGCTTCTTCGGCCACTGATCGACCGCCGCCACCCAAAACCTGTCGTGTTTCGGTGTTGGAACCAAAGGCAATGCGAATACTGCCCTCTGGGCGTTCGCCAAGGTTTTCGATTGTTTCGAGCAAGATGGTGAGTGACGACAGGAAGTCCTGATACCCCGTCACAATCAAACAACTTGGTTGCTGCAGAACGGACTTGACCAAGCCACTGACCGAACGCGTTGCATTGTCGCCCCAGGCCTCGTGGCAGGAAGAAGGAGGCCCTTCGGTCGCGCGCATGTCACGGTCAGTCTCGCTGGCCCGCGAGAAAAAGCGTGAAATCAGCCCTTGCCGCTCCGTGTTTGCCATGTGCTGTTGTGTTCCTATGCCCTCAGGGGCAACGCTAAATTGGTTTTTTCTAAGCTATCAGTCTTGATTTGGAATTCCGAGCTCCGCCCAAAGCTCGCGCGGTGCTGGCGAAGCTAATTCCCACTGTACTTCAATTGGTTTATCGCCTTCCCATCCGGCGAACCTGGGCTGCCCGCAATAGATGAACGGATTGACCTTGCCGTTCACCTTGTTCCCGCGGCGGATGAACAGGTGTACCTCGTGGCCTTCCTCACCGCTGATGATCCGGCCATGTTTGTCGCTCTGCTGTGTCCGGTTCTGGCTGAACCATTTCAGCCGCGACGGGCTGAGAAACGCGTTCTCATAGGTCAGGTCCTGGGTCGAGACATTGGCCAGAAGGATCATGATCTTCTTTTCGGGCAGTGCTTTCATCCCGGTGCGCCAGACGTTTTGCTTGTATTCTTCGCCAAAGAACTCGGCGATGTTCGGCACGTAGTAGCGCTGCCAAAGCGCCAGTTTTTTCGGTTTGCCGACAAAGGTCGCGGATGCCTCGGCGGCCTCGCGAACGATGGGCGTTTCCGCCAGGCGCCATTCGACCAACTCGCGCACAAGCAGTTCCAGCTCGCCGGAGGCGTCAGGTCGCGCCAGCCGCCAGCCGTCGCTGCCCTTAGCCAGGTGCGGGTTGAAGGCCAGTTCTGAAATGCCATCGCTCGGTTGCCGCCCGGCTACGACGTCACGCAATCCGGTCAAGGCGGATCGGGACAAACCACTGGGCCTTTCCAATTCACCCAAGAGACGACCGTGAGTGGCAAAAGGGCGTTCGGGCAAGGGATCGCCCATGTCCCGCACAAAGTCGAACCAGCCGCCATGGCCGGAGGCGCGGGGGTCGAAGCCGTTGCGGAAGACCTCGACAGCCGTGGGGCGGATACCGGTCCGGTCCCGGAAATTGACATAGAAGGCTTCGAGCTCCGCCGCGCCTTCTTTCGGGCGGAGAAGATTCCGCAGGATGTCGATGACCTCGAGCTCATAAGTGATCTCGCAGCCCTTCGGCATCTGGAACTCACCGACCTGAAGCGCCTCCAGCTTGGTCGAGATCGAGCGATCCCCTGCGCCGGCCTGCAGAAGGGTTGCGACCTTGGTGAGGAAGCTGCGGTGGTTGCCGATATAGTCGATCACCTGCAGCACCTTGCCTTCGACGCGGCGCAAGCCGCGGCCGAGTTGCTGCAGCCAGATGATCGCGCTTTCGGTGGGGCGCAGCATCAGGACGGTGCCGATCTCGGGCACGTCCACGCCTTCGTTGAACATGTCGACCGCGAAAAGGATGTCGATCTCGCCGCGACCGAGCGCTGCGAGGGAGCTCGCCCGCGGTGCGGAGCTTTGACCCGAATGGACTGCGACTGCGTTCAACCCGGCGGCGCCGAAATAATCCGCCATGTAGTCGGCGTGGCGCATGGAACAGCAAAAGCCGATCGCGGGGCCGCTTGCGCGTTTGCGGTATTGGTCCAGCGCGTTCAGCGCCCGCGCCTCGGTGGCCAGGGCTGCGTCTAGCGCGGTCGGATCGAACTGGCCGGAGCGCCAGGGGATCTGTGCGTAATCCACGTCATCCGGCACGCCGAAATAGTGAAAAGGCGACAGGTGTCCCGCGTCGATCCCGCGGAACAGGTCACATTCGTAGACGAGGTTTTCACCACACAGGCCGAGGAGGTCCGCGCCATCGGTCCGGTCGGGCGTCGCGGTCAGGCCCAACAGAAAACCGGGTGTGAAATGCTCGATCAGCTTCTGATAGGTGCGGGCGGCGGCGTGGTGGAATTCATCGACCACGATGTAGTCGAAATGGTCTCGGTCGAACTGGCGCAAGTGACCGATGCGGCCCAGTGTCTGGACCGAGGCGAAAAGGATTTCCGCGTCCGCCTCCTTCTCGGTGCCCGTGTAGCGGCCCAGCTTGGCCTCGGGGCGGACCTTGCGAAAGGCCGCCATGGCCTGGTTCAGAATCTCGTCCCGATGGGCGACGAAGATGATGCGGCCCGCCCTGGCACGGATTGTATCAAACGCGGCCAACCAGGTCTTGCCCAGTCCGGTGGCGAGCACGACAAGCCCGGCGCGGTGGCCGTTCGAACGGCTCTGCGCAAGCGCCGCAAGCGCCTCCTGCTGGATCGTGTGCGGTTCAGGTGGCGGGCCTTCCTCTGCAACAACGCGCGCTGTGAATTCGGGCATCGGCCTAGCTCTGCGGCGTTTCGCATAGGCATCGATCCAGGCGGCGGTCAGGGGTTTGACTTCAGGGCGAGCCAGCAGGTCCTGAAAGGCCGCTCCGACGCTGTCGGCGGCATCTTCTGAATGCAGGTTCCATTCCACGCCATCGGTCAGCGCCGATTGGGACAGGTTCGAGCTGCCGACGATCGCCGCCCCACGTGCATCCGCGGCGCGGAACAGCCAGGCCTTGGGATGAAAGCTGAGGCCGCTGGTCTCGAACACAAACAGCTCTGCCCCTTCCAGGTCCAGCAGGCGCGCCAACGCAGTTGGATCGGTCGTATCCAGATAGTCGCCCACCACGATCCTGAGCCGCCCGCCGCGCGCCAGCAGCTCCCGGAACCAGGGCTCAAGCAGGGCTACGCCGCTGTCCATGGCGAAGGCGATTGCCAGGTCGACCGAGTGCGCCGTATCGAGCCGTTCGGCGAGCAGGGGCAGAAGGGGATCGCGGCCGCCGGTCGTCAGGCGTGCGCCACTGGCTTCCCGCAGGTGAAAATGGCCGTGATCGGATGAGGCAACGAAACCAGCCGTGCCACGACCAAGTGCGGCGCCCACCTCGGCCAACATGGTCATCTGTTCCGGGCCGGTCAGGTCATCCCACGCGGGCACATGCCGAGGGGCGGGGATCAATCCGGCCTCACGGTGCATGCAGATCGGGCAGGTGAGGCGTGGGTTAGTCACACTCGTCCAAATCGTTCTTGTCTACTCAAATCATTGGTAAAGATTGCCGCGGTCATGTCCAGGCGCAGGGAGAGAACTGCGCAGGCGTAACTGGCAAATTCCAACCTTATTCCCCTCCGGAAAAGTGGGACACATATCCTGAAAAATCCAATAAACATGATGAAAGAAAAAAGTCCCACCGCATCGTAACTTATTACAATAAAAACAACAGGTTATGCCGCCCCCGGGCACCATTATGTCAAGGGCTTACAGGAAACCTGAGAGACTGAAGAACGTCCAATGGCCCACTGACTTTCAACCGGCTTTCAGCAGGCAAACCTCTCCTACCCACTGGAACCCGTCGCGAATAATTCACGCGCCGAGTAGGCACAACCGCTGCTTCGTTGAGGTCGCACGGCACATAGGTCTGCGGTCAAATGCGACCGAGCAGCATCAGGATGACCACAATGATCAGTACCGTGCCCAGGACTCCGACCCCGGCATGACCGTAGCCGTAGCCATAGCCGCCGAAACGTCCGCTGAACCCGCCCAGAAGGAAGATGACAAGAATGATGATCAGGATGGTGCTGATTGACATGGTGTGCTCCTATGGTGGGGCTCTCTCCGAGAGCCCCTATGGTTGCGTCTGCGGTCCTCGGACGGCTTGCGTTCAGTTGCCGTCGATTGACACGCCCTGGCCGTCGATCTGGATGTCGATTCCGCTCTGGCGTTCCTGGTAGTAGAGGTAACCTACCGTAACGGCGCAAACGGCGAGCACACCGATAAGGACAAGAAGGACATTCCGAGTCATTGCATGTTCCTCGCTGGCTTCTGAAGCATGCGGACCAAAGGGGATTGCGTCAGGTAGGATGACGCGCTGCCTTGACCTTCGTCTCCGAGTGAAGTCGCGCGCGCTTGTGTGGTGGTCCTAAGCGTCACGGATCGCATCCTTGATGCTGCCGACAGCGTTCTGGACCTTGCCCGCAACCTTTTCGGCCTCGCCCTCCGCTTCCAGCTTCGTGTCGCCGATCGCCTTTCCGATGGCTGCCTTGGTCTTCCCTTTTACGAGCCTTGCGGAACCAACTACCCGATCCTTGTCCATAACGTTCTCCTCTCGGCTGAAGTCTGACCATCAGACCAGAAAATGATATCTGAAGGGCTCCCCGCTTCTCCCCTGACTGCGCTGAAGCAGGTCAGTTCTCGGACGATGCGGGGATTGCGTGGTTTGTGATTTGAAATCACCCCTGTGCGGGCGACCAGGTCAGTTGGTTGGTGTGATTACGATTTCCACCCGTCTGTTCTGCGCCCGACCTGCGGCTGTGGCGTTCGAAGTGATTGGTTCGTTGAAGCCGCGTCCGGAATAGGTAATTCGGGTCGAGGATACGCCATACCTGATCAGGATACGGGCAACGGCCAGGGCGCGCTCCCGACTCAGCTGGTTGTTGTAGGCTGCAGAACCGACATTGTCGGTGTGACCAACGACGCGGACGGTCGAACTCGGATGCGCTTCAAGCGAGCGGGCGACCTCACGTAGAGCCGGAAGGAAGCTGGATGCAACAGAGGCGGATCCCGTCGAGAAGGTCACGCCTTCGGGCAGAATGACACGGAGTTGGCTGCCCGTGTTGGTGATTACCGCGCCGCTGCCCGCCAGCTGTTGATTCAACTCGCGTTCTTGCCGGGCCATGTCGGCCCCGATAGTACCACCCACCGCCGCGCCGATTGCGCCACCTATGATGGTGGAACGCGTGTCATCCCCGATAGCGTTGCCAAGGGCAGCTCCCGCAGCGCCTCCGACAATCGCACCTGTCGCAGGTTGGTTTGGCGTGCCGTCATTGTATGTGCAGCCGGTCACGGCGATCGCGGTGGCCAGTGCAAAAATCGTTGCATTCCGATTCATCGTGGTGGTCCTTTGCTCATACCCACGGGACATGGCGCGGCGCCATTTCGTCTGCCGTGGGTATCAAGGCATAGTCGCCCGATACGCTGCCCACTGCACTAATCTGCGTCAGCCTGCAGAAGGCGTTTCTGTCGCTCTCGCCACAGGGCCAAGGCAACTCGCGTGACCTATGGCACTTAAGTGACTGCCCTCACCCAAAGAGAACGCTTGGATGGGCGGCATTGGAGTTGAGTTTGATGTGGACGTTTTCTTCTTTGATCGGGAGGGCAATCATCTTCCCCTGGTGCAAGCGGGGCGGTTGGAGCTGCACGAGCAGCAAGATGTCAATCGCCGACGTTGATGTGCTCGCGTTCGAGAATCTCGACCGTCGTGGTCGCTGTCAGACCGTGAATCAGGGTTGAAGCGAAGATAGTGAATGCCACGAGCGCCCAGAGAGGGCCTTCGTCTATGAACTCCAGGTGTGTGGAGGCGTATCCGAGGTAGTAGAGCGACCCTATCCCGCGCACCCCGTAAATGGAAACCACGGCTCGGGATCCTAAGCTCAGCGGGCTTCCGAGCAGTCCCAACATTCCGGCGATCGGCCTGATAAAAAGGATCAGACTGAAGCCGATGATCGTGTGGCTCCAATCGAGATGGGGCCAGAGTGAGGGCATGACGCTGCCGAGGAGCACGAGAAGGATTGCGGTGATCGAATGTTCGATCGAGCGTGCGAAGGCGTGAAGATGCTGGTGAAACCGGTGCCGGGCCTCGACCCGCCGACACACCAGCCCCGCAACAAAGGCGGCAATGAAGCCGTAGCCTTCGGCAAGCTCCACCATCCCGTAGGCCAGAAAGACACCGGCGAGAGCCAGCACGCCAGGACCCGAGGCTGCTGCCGTGTTCCAGCCGGGAACCGCAACGAGGAGGCGCCCGAGAAACCAGCCGATGCCCATGCCGAATATGGTTCCGACGAGGATGCGATAAAGGACGTCCCACGCGAGCCATTCCGCCAGCCAGAGCGAAGGATCCGCTCCTCGGGAGGCGACGTGAAGAGCAAGGTAGACGAAGGGGAAGGCAAGACCATCATTCAACCCTGCCTCGGTGGTCAGGGCGAACCGAACCGGGTGCTCGTTTCCCTCGAGCGGTGGACCGATCTGGAGATCGCCGGCAAGTACAGGATCGGTCGGCGCCAGTACGGCTCCAAGCAGGATGGCTCCTCCCACCGTCATTCCGGCAAGGCTCCAGCCGAGAAACGCGACGGCTGCAATGGTGATCGGCATGGTAATGACAAGAAGCCTGACGGTCGGCCACCATAGCCGCCGCCCTCCCAGATCGTCGATCTGCAGCCCGGTCGTAAAAAGTACGATGATCACCACGATTTCGGCCACGAACTCCCAGAGCGCCGGGCTTGCGGTGGGATCGATCCCTGCAACGACGCTGGGAAACAGCAGGGAACCCACCATGCCGCAGGCCATGAGAAGGGCGGTCGCAGCTGGCGGGCGCCGCACAAAGAAATGGGGAAGCCAGTATGAAACAATCAAGCTCGCGCCTAATGAAACGAGCAGGATGTGATAGGCATCGAAGCCGAATAGGGGATCTTGCATGGTCTTCTTGTGCACTTCGACTGAAAGTTCATTCAATAACTTCGGGCAAATTGCGACGAGCCAGCGATGCAGATCGGCTGTCCCGCCGCTTCGATGTCATTGTCGGCGATTGATTTTCAAAACCGAGAAGAGGGACAACTTCACTTTCCAATCGAATGGGAAAGTTCCCCGATGTAACCTGAAACACCATGTCCACGTGACCGCGAGTCCGACGGCGAGTTCGGGAGGCTCGCCCCCCCTTCAGGGCCGGCGCACCGAATTGCCTCCGGCCAGAATTCCATTGATCAGCGTGGCCACGGCAGTGTGCAGCGCATCCTGATCGTCTGACTGAGCTCTTTCGTGCGCCGCCGCGGCATCTTTCAGCACACCGACAATTTCCCTTTCGGGAAGGATCTTGTGATCGTTCAGGGCGAGCAGCAACGACTCGCAAATGGCGAGCGCGGCTGTTCCGGCAATATCATTGGGGAAGGTCATGATTGATTTCGCTTTCGAATGAGGGACAAGCGATCCAACCTGTGTTGGTCGGATTGTTTTACGAGCATAGGCAGGATCTGGTAGTACATACTAATACAGAGCAGTTTCCGACTGCACGGCATCGGTTAGTTGCATCGGGAGGCCACCCTGCGAGCCCAAGCAAAATGGAGACCCATGCCGATCCTGGACAGCCCGCTTACAAAAAAACTCTCGGCCTTCGTCGCCCTGTCGGATGTCGACTTGGAAACGCTGGCCCGCTTCCATCGCCGACGCCGCAGTTTCCGGTCCGGTCACGAAATGATCCATGAAGGTCAGTCGAACGCTGTGGCCTTCATCCTGGCCGAGGGCTGGGCTTGCTCCTACAAGATATTGCAGGATGGCGAGCGGCAGATCGTGGACT
>JAVJUV010000115.1:0-5032 GCA_040220415.1 Silicimonas sp. | reverse complement strand
CTGCCACATCAGCGCCAGAACCAGCCGCACCCCGATCGGGAACTGCGCGAAATCGGCAGCCAGGTAGTTCTTGCCGGTGGCGTCCTTGACCTTCTGAGCGTGTTCCAGAAGTTCCTCCGGTGAGGAAGGCAGAACCGGTTTGCCGCCATCCACAAGACCCGCCTCAGCCATGATGTCCATGTTGATGTGCCAGAGGTTGGCGTGGACATCCATCGGAACGCCGTAGATCTTGTTGTTGTATGTCACTGCCGCGCGCGCCGGGGCGCTCCAGTCGGCGACGTCGATTCCGGCGGTTTCGAGATCGTCTGTCAGGTCGGCGAGCGCTCCGATGCCGGCGAATTCCGGGATCCGATGGCGGTGCATGACGTGGATGTCGGGCGGCGTGCCGCCGGCATAGGCGGCCTTGATCTGGTCGTAGTAGTTGCCCCAGTCCGTTGGCAGGGTGTTCACCGTGACGCCTTCGATTTCCGCGCTCGCGGCATTGATGATGGACTGGATGATGCAGGCTTCGCCGACGCTGGCCTTGGTGTCGGAGCCGGCGTTTTCGCAATCGCCGAAGAACCGGCCCAGTGTCACCTCTTGCGCGGCGGCGCCGGTAGCAAGGGTTGCGGCCGCAGCCGCGATCAGAAGCACATGTTTCATGGATTTCCTCCCGTTTGAATGTGCGGTTAGCCCTTCGATCCGCCCGCGGTCATGGCTTGCACCACATACCGCTGGAAGATCAGGAACAGGATGACGACCGGAAGCGAGGCGATGACGCCGGAGGCCATGACGCGGCCCAATCCTTCCGATTGTGCGAAGTTCGACTGGATCGACGCGAGACCCAGGGTGATCGTGAAGAACTCACGTTGCTGGGCGCTGACCAGCGGCCAGAGGTAGTCGTTCCAGGCGTAGAGAAAGGTCAGGATCGCCAGGGTCATCATCGCCGGCCGCGCGAGCGGAAGCATCACGTACCAAAAGATGCGCAGCCAACCTACGCCGTCCAGCCGCGCCGCCTCTTCGATGTCTTTCGGAATACCCTTGAAAAACTGCATCATGAGGAACACGCCGACAGGTACGGCCATGCGAGGCAAAATCAGCGCGTGATAGTTGTTGTGCCAGCCGAAATCGGCAAACATGGTGTAAAGGGGGATGAACACCGCCTGTTCGGGCACCATCAGTCCGATGAGGCAGACTATGACCACGACTTTCTTGAACGGGAATTCCAGCCGCGCCAGCGCGTACCCTGCCGTGGTGGAAACAGTCAGGACTCCCAGCGTCATGCCGAGCGACACGATCACGGAGTTCAGAAACCACAAGGGAGTCTGACCAAAGGTGAAAAGCGCAGCGTAATTGTCGAGCGTGAACGGTATCGGGATTAGCCCCCAGGCCGTGGTCGAGGTGGTGCGGGCCAGCACCTCGTTGGGCTGGAGCGACAGGGACACCATCCAGATGGTTGGCACCAACCATACAAAGGCCGGGATGGATAGCAGGAGTACGAGCCAGTAGTAGCTGCGGTTCATGTCACTTCTCCCGACCGACGATGAATTGGATCACCGAGAAGGCGCCCATTATGAGAAAAAGGAAAACCGCCATCGCGCTTGCGCGGCCGAGTTCACTGTCGCGGAAGCCGGTTTGGTAGATGTATCGCACCAGGACCTGGGTGGTGTCGTTCGGCCCGCCCTGTGTCATCAGGTGCGATTGGCCAAAGACCTGAAAGTGCAGAATGATCTGCAGGACAATGACAAGCGTGATGGTACGCTTAAGGTTCGGCAGTGTGACATACCAGAAGGCTTTCAAGCCGCGTGCATTGTCCAGCGCAGCAGCCTCATAGATGTCGCGGCTGATGTCCTGAAGGCCTGCCAGGAACAGGATCATGGCGATGCCGAGACTCCACCAAATCGTTGCGATCACGATGGCCGCCATGGCGAAATGTTGGTCGGTCAGCCAGTTGATCGGCGTGCCGCCGAATGCCTCGGTGATGTTGGCGATCAGACCTTGCCGTGGCGAGAACATGATTTGCCAGATCAGTGTAACGACCGTGACCGAAAGGACCTGGCTGAGAAAGAACAGCGTGCGCATGATACCCATCGCCTTGGTCTCACGGTTGAGCGCGGCGGCAAGAAGCAGGGCAGAGATCGTCACGCCGGGCACCGCGAGCGCCACGAACAGGATGGTGTTGCCAACCGTTGGCCAGAACCGCCGGTCGTACCAGCGTCCTTCTTCTCCGGGATGGAATCCGGTCAGCACGATCAGCAGAAGCGATGCCGCCCCCAGGGCGACAGCGTTTAGACGGCTCATCCGGCCGAACGCCCCTAAACCCAGGGCCGCGACAAGACCCAGCAGCCCGAGGATCTGCCAGAAGGGTGAAGCCAGGAGTCCCCAGGTGATGTTTCGCCCCCACATCACACGCTCGTAGTTGCGGAATCCCACGAAGTCCTTGGCGTCGGGATTGAAGGCGACGGCCAGCAGGTTCCAGTCATGCAGGCTGATCCAGATCCCGCGAAAGAACGGGTAAACCAGGAACAGCCCGTAGGTGATCAGAAATGGCGCCAGTAGAAGCCAGGCAGCCTGTGTCTGGCTCAGATATGGGCTTTTTCCTGCGCGCATCGGCTCCTCCTTCGAAACAACACCGCGATTCGTGCTTGTGCTAATATTATTAGCAATATTTATTAGCAAGAGCAAGAAGCGCAGGAGAGAGGCGATGGCCGGGGACAAGTCTTCCAGGACACGGGTGACCATGAAGGACGTTGCAAGGAAGGCGGGCGTTTCGCAGTCCACCGTGTCATTCGTGCTAAACGGGCTCGAGGACATGCGGATCAGCCGTGATACCCGGAAGCGCGTTATGGAGGCCGTGGAGCAGCTTGGGTACCGCGCTCGGGGGGCAGGCCGACCGCCAAAGCCGACAAGCGTCAGAGTTATCGGGCTGATGATCGACGAAATCGCGACCAGTCCGTTTGCGTCAATCTCCATCGAAGGTGTTCAGGAGCAAGCCTGGAAAAGCAACGTTATCGTCGAGGTGGTGATGACTGGGGGTGACGCGGAGTACGAGGCCGAGGTCCTGAAGAAATGGGCGCACGACGGTGTCATCGGCGTCATCTACGGGTCCATCCTGACGCGGGAAGTCGCGCCACCGCCGAGCCTGGCGCGGCTTGGCAGCGTCTTGTTGAATTGCCATGATCGCGAATCGCGGTTCAGCTCGATCGTACCGGCGGAACGGCGAGGGGGGGAGCTTGCGACCCAGGCGCTCATTGAGGCAGGCCACCGGCGAATTGCCTTCATTTCGGGCGAGCCGTGGATGGAGGCTTCTGACCAGCGCATGGAAGGCTATGAACGCGCCTTGAGAGCCGCCGGAATTCCGGTTGATCCGTCGCTGATCGTGGAGGGCAACTTTCTTCCCTCTGGCGGCAGGTCAGCCACGTTGGCATTGATGTCCGGAGACTGCCGACCGGATGCAATCTTCTGCGCCAACGATCTCATGGCGGTGGGCTGTTACGAGGCCTTGAAAGAGTTGGGCGAACGGGTTGGTGAAAGCATCGCCGTCATGGGCTACGATGACCAGGAGATCGCGCAGCATTTGTCGCCTGCATTGTCCACCGTGCTGTTGCCACACCGTGAGATGGGCCAATGGTGTGCCGCGAGGATTATCGAGGGAAAGCTAGATACCGTCCGGCACGAGCGGATCAAATGCCCCGTGGTCTTGCGGTCTTCGCACGAACGACGCGCGGACGGCGCAACGTCCTGACGCGTTGCGCGGAAGCGGATCGGGTGTCGATTGACCCGTTGAGCCGCTTGTCGAAACGCCGGACGAACAACTCTTTTGATGCATGCACCGACTGCCCGTCCTTCTGAATGGTCGCGCGGTGATTGACGACATCACGCGTTGGAGCCGCTCTGCAAAGGCCTGTTACTTCCATCCGCTTGAGCTAGGGCGCGCCTTGCGCCAAGTTGGGGAGGTCGCGCAAGGCAGGCATGTCAAGTTTCGTCGAAGGGATCGATCGGAATCAGGTGACGCTCTTTCCCAAGCGGCTGGAGAGCTGGACCAGCGGGGATTACCTGGTCCGGGATATCATCCGGCGGTTCTGCGGAAGATCTTCATCCAAGGGTATCTGGACCGCATTCTCTCCAGCGGAGGTGGTCCGCGTCATTGGTTTCGAAGTATCGGGTGCGTGAACCTTCGGATATGGTCTGGATTTCTCTAGGCCGCCGCGTCGCGGGCGACCGACTGGAGTTTCTCGAACACCGTGAACCGGGCCTCGTGGGTCTGACCGACCTCTCCGCCTTGCGGCGCGTAACGCGCCGCGAAGGACGACATGGCCTCCATCGCCGCGTGGATGTCGGAATGCAGACCTGCCGCGACAGCGCCAAGGATCGCCGATCCCAGAAGGACCGGTTCTTCGGTTGTCGGCGCGGCCAGTTCTACCCCCGTGGCATCTGCAAGTATCTGCCGGACGAGATTGCTGCGGCTTGCGCCGCCGCTGATCACGATACGCACGATCGGCGCGCCACTTCGGGCCTGCGTCTCGATGATCTGGCGGAGCCCGTAGCCGATGCCGCAAAGGCCGGCGACATAGAGCGCGTCAAGGTTCTCCAGGTCGCGCTCCATCCCGAGGCCGGCGATGACCGCGCGGGTGTGCGGATCGGCATGCGGCGCCCGGTTTCCGAGAAATTCAGGAACCACGTGCAGCCCGCCTGCCAGCGCGGCAAAAGTGTTCCGCCCCGCACTCATCTTCTCTGCCTGCTCTGCAAGCCAGGCAGGCAGTGACAAGCCTTGGCGTTCAGCCTCCGCGCGGGCCTCGGCCGCATAGGGGTGAAACCCGAGCAATTGGTCGATGGCCGCGCCCGCCGCCGATTGTCCGCCTTCGTTGAGCCACAGGCCCGGCACCATCGCCGAGTAATAGGGCCCCCAGACCCCCGGCACGAAAACCGGTTCCCGGGTCGACGTCATCGTGCAGGACGACGTGCCGAAGACGTAAGCCATATTGGCCTCTGCGCCGCCCCCGCCCTTGGCTCCCACGGACCCGATGCCCCCGGCATGGGCGTCGATCAGGCC